>NZ_JAJERH010000099.1 GCF_016919725.2 Virgibacillus sp. AGTR | reverse complement strand
AGGAATGTTTTATGAAGATTGTATCAATTGAACCAACACCTAGCCCATATTCCATGAAAATTAATGTTGATGAACACCTCACGGATGGACAAACTCAAAACTTTACATTAGCTGATGACAAACAGGATGCACCTGTTTATATACAAGAATTGTTCGAAATTAAAGGAGTAAAAGGTATCTACCGCGTCATTAATTTTATCGCACTGGAGCGAAATCCGCGAGTTGCTTGGGAGGAAATACTTCCGGCGGTTCGAGAAGTTTTAGGATCAGTAGAAAAAGAAAATGATGATGTTATTTCGACCAGCGCTAGTAACGAAGAGGCTTTTGGAGAAGTCCATGTTTATATTCAAACATTCCGCTATATTCCGATGCAGGTGAAATTAACAGAAGGTGACAATGAAAAACGCTTCGGCCTGCCTGATAGATTTATGAACGCTGCAATGAACGCTTCCACAGCTTCAGAAAACATGCTTGAAGAACGAAAATGGATCGAGCAAAACCCGCGATACGGTGATCTAGAGGAGATCGGACAGGATGTCGTTGAGGAGGTTTCAGCAAGTTACGACAACCAGCGATTATCTGACCTTGTCAATTATGCCTTAACTAATGATACATCCTTTGTTTCCTCTCTAAATAAAAAGGTGACACTTGAAATGCTTAATAATCCGAACTGGAAAGAACGCTATGCTGCGTTGGATCAAATGAACCCAACAAAAGAAGATTTACCTGTTTTAGACAAAGCACTAGAGGATGAAAAATCATCCATTCGTAGATTAGCAACTGCCTATCTCGGCATGATTGAAGACAAAGACGTACTTCCCTATTTATATAAAGCATTAACAGATAAAGCTGTCAATGTTCGGCGAACAGCAGGAGATTGTCTCTCCGACCTTGGATTTAAAGAGGCGATACCTGAGATAATCCACTCCTTATCTGATAAAAGCAGACTTGTTCGCTGGCGTGCAGCGATGTTTCTATACGAGCTAGGAGATGAAACTGCTATTTCAGCTCTAAGAACTGCTATGGAAGATCCTGAATTTGAAGTTAGAATGCAAGTGAAGATGGCTTTAGCACGAATTGAAGATGGAGAAGAAGCAAAAGGCTCTATTTGGAATCAAATGACACAGGCAACAAAGAAAGAATGATCAAGGCGGTACTTAGCTAAATGCAATTCTAAATGAAGAATGTACTACTATAACTCCGGAAATATACGTAGACTTCTTGAAAAAGAAGAGCGCTTTTCTACGTGCGATGTAGCGCTGCCTATGCCTTATCCTGCGGAAAAAGGCATAGGCGAAGCCACATAGTACGTTAACACGATGAGACTCGTTAGCCGCCCACATAAAGCGAAGTATATTGCCAGATCCGTTTAATTGCACGAGTCATCGCTTTTTCTTTGCTTAAAACACTTTCGTCCCTGTCTCCTTTTTTGACACATACTAGTAAACAAGACTAGTTGTTTAACATCAACGCTTCTTGTGCCATGTTTTTATATTCATCTATTCCAGAGATTAATGCAAATTCGGCAATGGAAACCGGATAAGCTGCAGTAAGCTCAACAATATGTTCAAACATGGTTGGCCAAACATAACCTCCAGCTTCTTGATATGCAGCAATTAATTTTTTCACGGCATCCTCTCCAAATGATGCAAGATGCGCTACAAAATCATTAGCAGGATCATCTACTCTAGCTTCTGTCCAATCAATAATCCCAGTAACCTCCGCGTGCTTATTAATTAGTATATGGCCTGCATGTAAATCACCATGAATCATTGCTGTTTGTTCTGGCCACATCGCATCTGTTTCAAGCCAACTTTGCCAACGCTCCCATAATGAATCACTAATCGTAAATTCTGCCTGCACTTTATCCATACGGCTTTTCATGGATGCTCGTGATTCTGTTGGTGTATAAACGGTCACTCCTGCTTCCTTAGCAGATTGATGATTACTTTCATGTAGCTCTTTTATTACTTTTCCCAAGGTTATATGAAATTCAACTGGTACATTCTTGTCGTCAATTTCCCAAACATAACTTTTTGCTTCAGGGTCAATAGTCCCTGCCGGAATACCAGTTAATAGCTTATACGCAATCAAATCATCGGTGAAAATAGACCAATTTGGGATTTGAACAGTAAGATTCCTTTCAGCAATATCTAATATTCGCTTCTCCTGTCGGGCCCTTGGAATTACATCTTTACGCCTCGGCATCCGAAGCACCCATTGATCACCAAGCTGATCCTCCGCAAAGAAAACATGAAAATCTAATCCAGATTGATTCTCTTTTAGCGACTGTTCCACTAAATTCATATTATGTTTTTCCGCCAATTCCATAACTTGTTTTTTTGACAATGTCATGACAACCACTCCTCCCCATAGTTAGTGCCCCTTTTGTGATGGCTAATTATAACCAAATAAAAAACACAGACCACTGCCTGTGTACTGTATTATATAGATCACCCTTTATTTTTTCTAAACGAAAAAAGGGAGGTATACCCCCCTTTTTTACAGAACTATATGATTTCCTAAAAGGCAGACTATTCCCATTTACGCTACAGTACAAGCCAGCGTCCTTGAACTTATTCAGTTAATAGTTCAATCTTTTGGAAACGTAGTCTGTTTAAAATCATTAGGAAAACCTCCGTTCATTTTTAACTATTACTAGAATAGCACATATTTTCCAAATTGCAAGTTAATTTAACTATTTCATCGATACGTACCATGTGTTGGTTGAAACCTTCCTGACGATTGAAAAATGCTCCACATTATAATGTCCATACAACACTCGATCAGTGTTGCTTGAAGTCGGAGTCTTTTATTACGCTAGAAGAACTTCCCTGAAACATTTCACATAACCACTATCTTAAAACCTTTTTTGCTCGCCTTAGCGGCAAGTCTTTAAGTTATATTTGAGCTTCTCACTGCTACTCCACTTCTTTTAGCATTTTTTCCATGGAAGCAACCTTTTCTTTGATTTCTTTCATATCAGCAGTTAATTTTTCTTGATGCGTATTAGACGCTTTTTGTACTTCAATTGCTTCGGCAGCAAGTTTTTGATATACCTCTTCCTTTGAAGTTTTAATTCTTGTCTGCCACACTTTCGTAAGCGATACAAGTAATACAACCGCAAACCCAATAAGAAACACAACAAAAAGCATTCCTGCTAATTCATACATTGTTTCAGAATCCATTCCTATTTCCCTTCTTTCTTTTTAAATGTTATTGTTTTAGCTGCTTCTTTGATTAGTTCTGGAGTAATTCTAAAATCAAAAGAAGCGAGCTCATAATATTTCATTGCTTTTCCATCATGCGATAACTCCATTTCGTTCGTGACAATTCCAGCCTTTTCTAACTTCTGTAAATGCATATACAATAAAGGTCTGCTCATCTCTGCCTCTCTAGCCAATTGACTAACATACTTTCGCTCCTGATCTAAAATAGAAATAATTTTTAAGCGATGAGGATTAGCTAATGCCTCAAAAAAAGCAAGTAGCTGGTCTCCATTTAAATGATGCTTCTTATCCATTTCTCTCTAACACTCCTGGCTTCATTATCAATGCATTTACCATGGACACTTATTCTTCCCCATTGACAAACAAATAATTATCATGTGTAATAAATTTATTACATGTATTATAATTTGTCAACACATGTTTTGAAAATATACATCTCAAGTCGTATACCTAGATATTTCCTAAGCTACTTATAATTAATGAAGTAGTACCTTATGATTAAGTAGGAACAAAAACACAAGCGCTCAATTAGAAACGTAGCGACTGTGGAGCGAGTCAACGGAGATAAAGGAATCACGGTATGCTTACAAGCCGATGATAACTATCCTAGGGTGTCGTGAAGTCGCCTCGTTTCTGAGCACTGGAGCTGGACGGCTCAACACACCCATATTTTTCCACATGGCTAATTTTATAATTTCCTAGACTAGAACAAAATCTAAAAATTTTTTAGAATCTATTTAGGACTTTATTACGTATTAATTAATATAGTTGGACTTATCATTTAGAAATTTTAACTCATGAAGTATCGCTTAATGGGAGAGAGGGCTATGCAGAATAAAAAAGTTTATATACTGCTAACAGATACTGGGACAGTTTTTACGAGACTGATCCGGTTATATACTAGAAAACCATACAATCATGCTTCTATCTCGTTTGATCCTTCTTTGGAACGTGTTTATAGTTTCGGAAGAAAAACAGCTAAAAATCCTTTTATCGGTGGGTTTGTTCAAGAGGACGTAAAAAATGGACTATTTAAGCAGGCAACAGGTGTAGTTCTATCCTTTACTATTACGGAACAGCAATGGCAGCAAATGCGAGCATATATTCAACAGCTTGAAGAGGAAAAAGATAAGTATCGCTATAATTTCTTAGGGTTAATTGCCATTATTTTTAATATGCCATTTAACCGAAAAAATGCTTTCTTTTGCTCTCAGTTTGTTGCAAGTGTATTGAAAGAGAGTGACATCGTCGATTTTGATAAGCCTATATCCTTAGTAACACCACATGATTTACAGCAAGTTAATCATTTTCAAGCAATTTATCAAGGTAAATTGAAAGACTATAAGCTTCAAACCGTTCAGAATCTTTAAAGCAAGGATAAGGCTCAGAGATAGTCAATGCTATTTATGGAAACTAGAATATAACCTCCAAAATTATTTTATAATTTCCTAGATTATAAAAAAGCTCAAGGCTTGGCTAGACCAAGCTTGAGCTTTTAACTTAATAGTTCGCTATGTTTCGTCCATTGTTTACGTTGAAATTCTCGTATTGCAGCACATAGTTCCTGTTCATTAAAATCCGGAAAGTACACATCGGAAAAATAGAGCTCTGCCATAGAAGATTGCCATAATAGAAAATTACTAACTCTTTTTTCTCCACCAGTACGAATTACTAACTCTGGATCTGGCAGTTCACTTGTATACAAGTAATTTCGAAACAACTTTTCGTCTACTTGATTAATATCAATTTGTTCATTTCGAGCTTCATCAATGATCTTACGGATTGCTTGTAAAATGTCAGCTCTTCCTCCGTAATTAAAGGCAAAGTTAACAACGATTCCAGTATTATTCTTTGTTTCTTCGACAGCTTGAATAAGTGACTGTTTTGTCCGCTTTGGCAATTCATCGATATTTCCTGACAAGCGAATCATTATATTTCTCTTCTGAAACTCTGGAAGTTTTTGTTTAAAGAATTTAACAGGTAGCTGCATCAAATAATTAACTTCATCTTTTGGGCGTGACCAATTTTCCGATGAGAAAGCATATAATGTTAAGACTTTTATATTTAATTCTATACTAGCATCGATAATATGCTCCATAGCTTGTGCTCCAGCATAATGTCCTTCACTTCTCGTTAACCCTCGTTGTTTTCCCCATCTGCCGTTACCATCCATCATAATAGCAACATGTGTAGGAATGTATGCGTTCATAAAGATCCCCCTTGCATTAAACTCCCTATTGAAAAACCAGGGATCGTTTTTTAATCTACATATAAATTATCTAATTTGTCTTCTATCTTCTGTCTAGTAAAATTAAAGGATTGCCACGACTTTTCTGTATTCCGCTGCACCTGGTTGATTCGTCCTATTAATAACTCCTCTAATCCATGATAGTTAGGTTCCTTTGTATATAGTTGTAGCAAGCCATTCCATCCACTATATGAAAGTGTGTTCAAATAATAGATATCTATCTTTCCAGTCTCTTCATATCTTTCTAAGTTCTTATCTGTCACAAGCTTTTCTATATTGATCACATTCATCCCTGTATAAAAGATCATTCCTGCTATAAGATAAAAATGCAAAAGTGATAGTCTTGTTAACCATACACGTATTAATGTATATGCAAATATTACCATAAGGAAGATCATGAATCCATGCGCTAATACTCGATCTAACGTATAACCATATGCTTCTTCATACATACTGAGCCTTTGATATGCAGAAATAAGCATAATCGAAGTCAAACCTATCAGCAAAGTGTAAAGAATTTTTAACATACGGTTAAGCTTGACACTAGTATTTTGTACGAAGCGCATAAAGCTAATTAGTATCGACCAATTAATTAATGTTACAATGATTAATTCAAAAAAACCTTTCCTTGCATATTCAGCAAAAGTGTAACCGGAATGAAGGCTTTCACCAAAAAAATACGAAAACTGAATGCACACGAACAGTAAATACACAGAAAGCAGCATGAGAAGAATCGTAACTGCTGTCAGCCCGTTCCAATTTTTTTCTTGTGGGCCTGTTATCCCTTCACGAGTAGAGGGCTTTTTTGGCAAAACACGAAACAAACCGAAGAAAAAGAATGCTACTAATAGCACAATAGCTATACGCCAAAATTCCTTTAAAAGATTCATTTGCATTATAAAATTGGGTACACGCAGCACTAATTCTTGAAACACCTTATCGGCAGACATTAGTAAGGTTATAACAATGAGTAACAATGGGATACCAATTCCTAGTCCAATCAGTATGGGTTTTATAGGTATTACCATATCCTTATTATTGTATTTAAAAACCCGTTTAAATAATTCGTCACAAGCATTTAAACTATAACGTACGGACTGGCTACACTTTTCTTTCAATATTGTTACAAATTCAATACTAACCCAAGCGTATTGGTCTGGTGTTGTAATTAAGACAAGATGACAATATATAAGTAACGGAATAACAACTAAGTTTATTTCATAAAACAGAATCGAGTCCAAATATAAATAACTTCCTGCTAATAGCCAAATAACAACCATCAACAGCATACCAATTCTTCGATGATAAAATGCAAATTGAAAATGCAGAAATATTACCATATATAATGCCACAATAAATACGATATAGGAGATACCTATCTTACCATGAAAAAAACAAACTTCTGCAACTATCCCTAATCCCAAAGATACTAATAATAACCACACACCTCGCAAATTTATTTGGTTTACCATCTAATCCCTCCAAACATTGTTATTTTATATATAGAATAACTATGTATATAGAATAACTATGTATATAACTAAAAATTTTAATCTGAAATTAATGTGTAAGCAGCGCGATCAAGTTGCTGTTATTATCACGCTACTTTTAGTAAAACAATCACTACGCTGTATCGTATGATTAAGGCTAAGCACTTATTATACAGATAATTTACGTCCCCAACGAAAACCAACCAAACACACGGGATATAAAACTACTGTAAAACCTATACAAAGCATGATAAAGGGCACATTTAACAAGGGCTGAAACCACTCATAGGGAATAAGTTTAAAAAGGGTTAAATACATAAGCAGTAAATTTGGTACAACAGAGACGATAAACGTTTTATGTAATAGCCTTCTACCACCATCACCAAACTCCTTACCAATTTCATAGCCTAATAGTCCCCAAAATAATGTATAAACAATCATTATAATAAAAGTAGTCTCTGTTAGTCCATGCCATAATTGCTCCACCCAATGCCAAGAGAAAACATTATAAATTATTGTTAGAATTACTCCGCCAAGAAACATAGCAATATTTAAACCAACGAATAACCATTGTGTTTTTTTAGGAGTAATCGCTGCTTCCTGTCTCCACAAAAGTGCTATTTCTTGAGGGGAACCAAGTCTTTCAATTAATTTCGAATAGTTATCTACAGATTCAGCACCTTCTTCCTTCATCCATTCATGAACATGTAATTCATATTCTGCTAAAATATTAACTTTATCTGGATGATCACCTATTGCTTGTTCTAGTTCTTGAAGGAAGTATTGACTTGCTGTCTTCATGATTCCTTTCTCCGGATTAAATTGTTCATCACCTGTACATAGCGATGCCATTCATTTGTTTTCTCTTCCAGCATTGCTTTCCCTTGCTCTGTTATGCAATAATATTTCCTTGCTGGTCCCTTTTCTTGCTCTTGCCAATAAAAAGTAATATATCCCTGTTTTTCGAGTTTATGGAGCGCGGGATATAATGTTCCTTCTTTGATTTGCAAATGATGTTCACTACGCTGGTCCATTTCCTTAACTAGCTCATAGCCATACATATCGCGTTCATTTAAAAGCTGTAATACAAGTAAGGAAGTACTTCCTTTTACTAACTCTCGGTTAAACATTTTCTCACCTACCTAGAAATATTAGGTATATACACTATATAAAATACTTGCTCTTTTGTAAAGGGCTATCATAAATGTCTAACACCATATTTGAATTATTAGCCGATTGTATTATAGACAAAATAAAGGAAATTATATATAATTGCACTAATAAAATTGTAAAGGGTGACCTAATTACATGAAGTACTAATCCTATTCACTGAAAACATTCGAGTAAGGGTAGTCTAATAACAGATTCAATCTGTTTATTTTGCTATGCCATTAACGAAGTTTCAGAATAGGATTGTGCTTGATGTGACTGGTTAAAAAAACGCTGTCTAATGTATTTGATTATTCGCAGACAACCGTGTAAGTTAGCCAATACACATTTGCCTCCTATTCTGAAATGAGTGGGAGGCATTTTTTGTCTCTACTTTTAAAGGAATTGGAGATGAAATGTATGAAGTTATTGGAAGCTCAAAAATTAAAAGTATTTATACAGGATCGGAAATTAATTGATGTAGAAACACTTCGTATCCATAAGCACCATCGAATAGGTCTTGTCGGAAAAAATGGCAGCGGAAAAACAACCTTGCTCCAACTACTGGCAGGTGAAGAAACGCCTGAAGAAGGTGAGGTAATCTCACAAGGAACACGTGAATTACTTCCCCAATTGAAACGAACAACTACGACCAAAAGTGGTGGTGAAGTTACACAAGAATATATAAACCATTCTTTGGCAAAAAAATCAGATATCTTATTTGCGGATGAGCCGACTACGAATTTGGATACATTTCATATTGAAAAGTTGGAAAAACAGCTACAAAAATGGCATGGTGCATTGATCATCGTTTCCCATGATCGAGAATTTTTAGATGCACTATGTACGACCATTTGGGAATTAGAAGACGGGAGATTGTCCGTATACAAAGGCAATTACTCAGATTATCGCGCACAAAAGAAGCTCGAAAGAAGACAGCAGGAGCAGGCTTATGATCAATATATCAAAAAGAAAACGCAATTGGAAGAAGCCCTAGAATTAAAAGAACAAAAAGCGCAACGAGCAACTAAAAAGCCAAAGCAGACAACTAACTCAGAAGCCAAAATAACAGGTGCCAAACCCTATTTTGCTAATAAACAAAAAAAATTACGGAAAACAGTCAAAGCCATAGAAACTAGGTTAGAGAAACTAGAAAAAGTGGATAAAGTGAAAGAACCTACTCCCATTAAAATGAATCTACCTAATGATATAAAGATAAATGGTAGGATAATCTTACGTGTTGAAGACCTAAAAGGAAAGGTGGGAAAACGCACTCTCTTTAATCAAGTTCGTTTTCACGTTAGAGGCGGAGATAAAATCGCCGTAATTGGTCCTAACGGAAGTGGGAAAACTACGCTTATTAAAAAAATGGTAAACGAAGGAGAACATGTTCATCATTCGCCATCAATGAAAATTGGTTATTTTAGTCAAAACCTAGATATACTTGATACAAATGAAACCATTATAAAGAATGTCAGTATTACATCGATTCAAGATGAGACCTTGATTCGGACTGTATTGGCAAGGCTCCACTTTTCTCAAGATGATGTGTATAAACGTGTGCAAGTACTTAGTGGGGGAGAACGTGTAAAGGTTGCTTTTGCTAAGTTATTTGTAAGTAATATAAACACCATTGTTTTAGATGAGCCAACCAATTTTTTAGATATCGAAGCAGTAGAAGCACTGGAAGAATTGCTAAAAAATTATCAGGGAACAGTACTATTCGTCTCCCATGATCGGCGTTTTATCCAAAGCATTGCCTCACGAATTATTGCTTTTAAAAGTGGTACAGTTGACATCTTTGAAGGTACCTATGACGAATTCAAAAACCATATACCAAAGACGGAAGAAAATGCAACAGAGCAAGAATTGATTGTATTAGAAACAAAAATTACAGAAATACTAAGTAAACTTAGTATAGAACCTTCAGAGGAACTAGATGAAGAATTCCAAAGACTTTTAGCACGAAAAAGAGAGTTGATAAGAAATAAATGACGATTGTTACACACATGAATAAGTTGACAGACTCTAACGAATGATTTACATTTAATTAATAATAAATTAATTAAATATAAATGTCTAAGGTGGTTAAATATTGAGTGAAAATCTATCATTAAAATCATTTGTTGTATTAATGAAGTCTTCAAAAGCCGTTCAGGAGCGAATAAAAAAGGATATCAGCAGCTATGGTATGCGAACTTCTGAATTTACTATATTAGAAACGCTATACCATAAAGGAAATCAAACGATTCGAGAAATATCGGAAGGAGTATTAATTAGTACGGGCTCTATCACATACGTGATTGATAAGCTAGAAAAGAAAGGTCTACTTGAAAGGCAACATTGCCATGAAGATCGGCGCGTTGTTTATATTCATATTACGCATGCTGGGAAGGAATTAATGGATGAAATATTCCCAAAGCATCAAAAGGTTATTGAAGAATTGTTTATCGGAATTAACGATGAGCAAAAGAAATCGTTAATTGATGTTCTTAAACAAGTTGGACGCCGCGCATAATCCAGGAAGGAGATTCATCATGAAGCATATCTTTCAAAAAGGAACAGATCAAACAAAACCAACGCTTTTATTATTACATGGTACAGGCGGAACGGAGCAGGATCTTATTCCATTGGCAAGTAAAATTGATCCAGAAGCGAATATCCTCAGTGTACGCGGTAATATTCTTGAAAATGGAATGCCACGCTATTTCAAACGATTAGCAGAAGGAGTATTCGATGAAGCAGATTTAATTTTCCGTACAAAAGAACTAAATGAATTTTTAGATGAGGCTGCAGAAAACTATCAGTTTGATCGTCATCATATCATTGCTGTTGGATATTCCAATGGCGCTAATATTGCTGCAAGTTTACTTTTTCATTATAAAAATCCCTTAAAAGGTGCTATTCTTCATCACCCGATGGTACCTCGAAGAGGAATTTCATTACCAAATCTTTCTGGGATCAATGTATTTATTGCAGCAGGTACGAATGATCCAATATGTCCTGCTGAAGAATCTGAAGAACTGAGGCAATTATTAGAAAATGCAGGAGCAAATGTAAAATTACATTGGGAAAATCAAGGTCATCAGTTAACGTTAAGTGAGGTAGAGGCTGCGAGAAATTGGTACCAACAGTTATAAAATAGGAGCACTAACGTATAATTGAACTGCACCCTATTGTAAGATCTGTCTAACAACGGAGGTGCAGTTCATCTTATGCTTATTTTTTTGTTAATTCCGAATAATAATGTAAGCTACATATAGCACATAACCAGCTACAAGAAATACTCCCTCTGTCTTCCCTATTCGATAATTTGTCCTCGAAAAAATTAGCAGCAAAACCGTTAAACCAATCATCATGATAATGTCTATAATAACTTTACCATTAACAGCTAGTGGCGTAATCACAGATGATGTTCCAAGTACAAATAAGATATTAAAGATATTGCTTCCAACGATATTTCCTAATGCAATTTCACTTTCCTTTTTCAAAGCAGCTGTAATGGAGGTCACTAGCTCTGGAAGGGAAGTTCCAACTGCAATGATTGTTAAACCAACTAGAGCTTCACTCATTCCCAGTGAATAAGCGATTTCCTTCCCGTTATTAACTACCATTTGTCCACCAATAACAATACCAGCTAATCCCAGTACTGTAATTAAAATGTTCTTCCCCCATTTTGTTTGTTTTGCTGATTTGTCTTGCGCTGTATTTTCTCTACTCTTTAATGCGACCTCAATCACATAATACATAAAAACAGAAAGGAATAGTAAAAAGATTAGTCCATCACTTCGAGAGATATAGTTTATCTCAAACCCTTGTAAAACCGTATCGCTAATTAAAATTAATAGTGCTACACTGGCCAATAATGTAAATGGAATTTCCTTACGAATCGTCTCATTTTCTACTTTGATTGGGAACAAAATCGTCGCAATCCCAACGACAAGTGTTAAATTAAAAATATTACTCCCAATAACGTTCCCCATTGAAACATCTGCAGTACCTTGTAAAGCCGCAACAATACTCACCGTTGCTTCAGGTGAGCTAGTACCAAATGCCACGATTGTTAAACCTATTAAGATTGGTGGAATGCGAAGCAATCTAGCAATATTCGATGAACCATCCACAAATAAATCTGCACCTTTAATTAACAAAACGAAACCAATAATCAAAAATAAATATGCCATGTGACCTTCCTCTTCTACAAAAAGTTATCAGTTGTACTACGGTTTAATGTATCAAAAAGTCACAAAAACATGTAGACATATTTAAATTTCTTTAGAAATTCTTCAAAGAAAGAGCTAGGAAATGATAGCTTTTTTATTTCCGTAAATGAATGAGATTCTTTGAAGGGTCTTCCACTAAGTATCCATTATTCTCTTCCTTTATTTTAACCTCACTAGCCTTTAAGCGGTCGATTGCATCATCTAATGTTTGCTTATCTGGGTAAACAAGTGTAAATAATTTTAGACCCACACTATTATTTTCCGGTGCCGGTGCTCCCTCACCATTCCATATATTAAGTCCAATATGATGATGATAATTCGCTGTAGATATAAATAATGCACCAGGATAGTTGGAAACGACGTTAAATCCAAGACCTTCTACATAAAATTGTTTGGCTTCTTCTAAGTGTGCGACATGCAAGTGAATATGACCCATAACCGTTTTATTTGGTAAATACATCCATGGTGATTTCAATTCAGCTAGAAGCCCCTCACCTTCTAACGGTTCTGTTGCCATGGTCACTTGATTATTTATCCACTCCCACGCTGACGATAGTCGATCAGAATAGACCTCAATACCATTACCATCTGGATCTGATAAATATAATGCTTCACTAACAAGGTGATCAGATGCCCCTAACTGGACATTTTGTTGCAAACAGTGCATTAAAAAAGAACCAAGATCAGCACGTGTTGGTAATAATAATGCAAAATGGTACAAACCCGTTGTTTTCACCTGCTTAGATAATACTTTTTCTGGCTCCTCTAAGGTGAGTAATGATGTTTTGCCATCCGCTGTTAAGACCACCTTCCGCTCATTCCTTTCAAGGATATGGAATCCAATGATGTTCTGATAAAAATCAAGTGAGTTGTTCAGATTCGTAACATGGATGGATACGTCGCCTACATATGTTGCACGATTGCTAAAGAATGTTCTTTCCATAACCATTGTCCTCTCTTCTTTTATATAATTACATTTTGAAATACAGTTACTTTATGTAAGTTTATAATCTATTTTCTTAACTGTCAATTTATTAATCTATACAAATGAATTAATACATACCTATAAATTCACGTCTTATACTACAACCTTTATTACAATCAATGATAAGCACAATTTGATCATGACGTTTTAACTAAAAAACCTGAACTAAGAAAAACTGAGCAAAATTCGCTCAGTCCTTATCACTACATGCTCAGATCTACGCTTCCTATAGTAGCTATTATGGAATAATAGCTACTGCTTGTTTGACCACCACTCCGGCTGCCCACTTCCCTTTCCGTGGGGTTTGTCCTTCAGCTAACTTTTTT
>NZ_JAJERH010000098.1 GCF_016919725.2 Virgibacillus sp. AGTR | reverse complement strand
TTCTTTATTCTTTTGTCTCAGCCTCTTTTTACAGTTAGCCCATATGGATAAATATGGCGTGTTGAGCCGCGTCCAGCTCCAACGCCCAGAAACTAGGCGTCTTCAGAATCGTACGAAGATAAGTCATCATTGGCTCACTAACACATCGTGATTCCTTTATCCCCTTAGACTCGTCGATACATTTTTCTAATCGGACGCTTGCGCTTTTTTCTTATTCCTGCTTATTTTCCGCGGATTTTTGCTACCTCATCAGCGACAAATTGGACATTCGTACCAACAATTACTTGAATGCTATGCGTACCTACAACATTAATTCCAGGAACACCAGTAGCTTTAATTTTATCTTGATTCACTTTATTCATATCATTAACCTCTACTCGTAAGCGAGTTACACAATTATCTACCGATGTAACATTGGCATCTCCACCAAGTCCTTCATATATTTGAGCGGCCATTGCAGTGAATTTTTGATCTGCTGGAACTTCTTCTGTAGCTTGTTCGTCTTCCAGATCCTGATCATCTTCACGTCCAGGTGTTTTCATATCAAACTTCTTGATTAAGAAACGGAAGAGAACATAATAGATCAAAGCGAATACTAACCCTTGGACGATTAGCATATACGGCTGATTGGCTAAAGGTAGGCGAGAGCTTAGGAATAAATCAACAAAACCTGCGCTAAAACCGAACCCTGCAGTCCAATTGAAAAATGCTGCGATAGCTAAGGAAAGTCCTGTTAGTATTGCGTGAACAAAATACAATGCTGGAGCCAAAAACATGAATGAGAATTCGAGTGGCTCTGTTACACCTGTAAAGAAAGCTGCGAATCCAGCTGCCAGTAGTAGTGATGCAGCTTGTTTTTTACGTTTAGTTTTAGCCGTATGGTACATAGCAAGTGCTGCTGCTGGTAAACCAAACATCATGATAGGGAAGAAACCAGCTTGATACATACCAGTTACCCCTTTTTCACCTTCACCAGACCAGAAGTTTCCGATATCGTTAATTCCAGCAACATCAAACCAGAATACGGAGTTCAGCGCATGATGTAATCCAGTTGGAATTAATAGTCGGTTGAAAAATCCATATAAGCCAGCACCTGCAGCTCCTAATTGACTAATGGACTCGGCAAATGAAACTAATCCAGAATAGATGACTGGCCAAACAAAGAATAACACACCTGCTACGATAATCATCGCAAAGGATGTCATAATTGGCGCAAGCCGTTTGCCACTGAAGAATGCCAATGCATCCGGTAGCTGTACATGACTAAACCGGTTGTACATACTAGCGGCGATGACACCTGAAAGCATACCGATAAAGGCATTTGCGATACTTCCAAACGCAGCATTAACATTTTCTGCTTCGATGCCCTGTAATAAAGCGACGGTATCTGTTGAAAGTAATGTAGTGACAACTAGATAACCCACAAGTCCACTTAATGCAGCAGAACCGTCCTTATCCTTCGACATTCCTAACGCTACACCAATAGCAAAGAGAATCGGAATATTATCAATAATGGCAGAACCAGCTTTAATCAAGAAGGCTGCAATTGCATTTCCTTCCCCCCAGCCAGATGGGTCAATCCAATATCCGATCCCCATCAAGATGGCTGCAGCTGGTAGCACTGCTACTGGCAGCATTAATGAACGACCGAGTCGTTGTAAATATTTCATCATAAGAATTCCTCCTATACGTTTTATTGAAGCATTGCAGTTGAATACGCTATCAAAATTAGTATTATATAAAGACGGAGTCAGTATTGATATTTTTTTAAGCGTTCAATATGCAGTGTAATGTACCCCAATTCCTCTGGTGGTAAATCTATTCCATGAGCGGAAGACAACTTCTTGGCAACATGTACGGAACATTGATACGAGCGTTTAAACTTTCTTTTAATCATCTCTAGCATTTCTTCATCCATTGAATGTACCTCGTATTGGTATACACGATTTAGCGCAAAGCGAAGGTGTGTCATCAATCGCTCATAGGCCAAGTCATCTTCATTAAATGTGATGTTCAAATCCTGTTTGATGGTTTCCACCATATCTTTAACAATTGCTGTTTGTCTTACAGTTTCGTGTAAATCACCTCCCTGAATTTTCATTGTATGTATGTGAAGCGCGATAAAAGCTGCTTCATCTAAGGGCATTTCAACTTCTAACTTATCCTTTATATGTTGAATCGCCCAAACCCCAATTTCGAATTCTTGCTTGTACATAATTTTAATTTCTTGTAACAGCTTGTTCTTTAGGTGTATTCCTTGTTGCTCTCTTTCAATTGCAAACGATAGGTGATCCGTAAGTGCTAAAAGTATATGCTCGTTTAATTTAGTACCCAGCTGCTCTTCTGCATAATCAATAATCTCTTCTGAAAGCATAAGGTGTTCTTCCGGGATTCGCAGAATCAATTCTTGTAGCTTTTCGTTTTCCTTTAAGACAAAGAGTTTTTCAACCTTTTCCTGGCTGATAATATCCTTTCTCTTCTTATTGAAGGCAACTCCTGCACCGATGGCGATTTTCTCTTGCTTCCCATCGGTCACAATTACTGCATTGTTATTCAATATTTTTGTAATTCTCACCGGAAGTCACCTCCTATTGTTTCAGTTAACAGCTTTATTAGGCTTAAATAGTGATAATTATTGTTTCACCTGCTTTACTGTTTGCTTCTTTCGTGAATGTAAAATGTTTATCTAGTTCTTTGCTATTCGTAATTATAATTGGTGTGATGATATCCGCTGCATGCTGTTTGATATAATCTAAATCAACCTCCAATAGCGGTTGGCCGACTTTTACGGTATCTCCGGTGTTCACCTGTACCTTGAAGCCTTCACCTTTTAAACCTACCGTTTCTAATCCGACATGGATTAAGATTTCTGTACCATCATCGGCAAGTAATCCAATCGCATGTTTTGTTTCAGGTATTTGTACCACTTTTCCATTGACAGGTGAAATGACGTTACCATCTTGAGGTATAATTGCTATCCCTTCGCCCATCATTTTTTGGCTAAATACTGGATCAGGAACCTTCTCTAAAGCAACATTTTTACCATTTATTGGAGCGAAAATTTGTTGTTCGTTTGATTTTTTAAACATTTTTTTAAACATTTTTTTAAACATAAACAGTACACCTTTCTGTTTGATTCTCATGTTTGATAGATATTTTTATAAAAAGGGAGCAGGTAAGTAAACCTTAGTCTGTCCTAAAATCAAGAATACATCATGTGTTTTTCAATTTAAAAAGGCATGGCAGTATACAGAGAACCTAAGGTTGCTCTATCATACCACCATGCCTGATCGTATCAGTAACATGTGATGCATATTTATTTATTAAGCATATAGTAACATTATCCTATTTAAAAAGCAACTTCAAGTTGTAGTATGACTTTTTGTTTTTATCTTAGGAAAAATGTGCTTTTGCTTTTTTAGGTATGTCATTATGGCTGACTTCTTCCCATGTTTCAATATACTTCCCTTTTGCATAAACGCGTAAGTATGCATCTTTTTGTAGTTCACCACTAGCATAGAAAGTAACTTGTTTTTGCTTCCCCTTCGCATTATATCCGATCAATGTATAATCATAACCTCCTGGACTTTTTGCATGTCCATCTTTATTTACTTGTACATAGATTTCTTCTTTGGGTACTAGTGGATTAAAGCGATCTGTAATTTCATTCGAAAATAAGAGCATGATGGCTAATCCAGTCACAATAATTGTACTAATAAATATGATTATAAAAAATAATTTTTTCATTTTAGTGCATCCTCTCCATTCCTGTTGACTAAATACTATCACGGAGAGCTGTTCTTCTTCGTTGGATCTACCTTACAAGCAGCTTACAGTTTTGAAAGGTAGGGGAAGAGCATAGTCGATACATTAGTTTTTTATGATTGCACGAATTAATTGGAATATGTTAATGGTTTGGTCGTATAGTAATCGTTGTGCCTGCTCCATACTTTCCTCAACAGACAATGGTCGATTAACGATCGAAAAACAACCATGGAATTGCTTACGCAGCGCCGTGAGGTCTCCTGATAGTGCTCCAGAAATTAATAGCGCAGGGACGTGCAACGTATTCGCTAGCTCGACAATATAACCTGGAGCTTTTCCGGATAATGTTTGTTCATCACTCTGCCCCTCACCAGTAATTATGAAATCGGCCTGTTTCATTGCTTGATGTAATTGTGTAGCCTCAGCAATAAGGGCTGCCCCAGAAGTTAGTCTTGCACCAATTGTTAATAGAGCGAAACCTAGTCCACCAGCGGCCCCTGAACCTCTGTTATTAGAGAAATCCTTACCTCGGTTCACTGCAAGCAAGGATGCATAAGCTGCAAGTGCTTCGTCAAATAGAGTCACCTGCTGTTCAGTAGCACCCTTTTGTGGGCCGTAAATGGAACTCGCACCCTGCTGACCGATTAATGGATTATCGACATCACAAGCCACATGGATTGTAACCTCCTCTAATCTAGGGTCGATGTCCGCAAATGATATATGATCAATGTCTAAAAGGTCTTTTCCAAACACGTCAGCTTGACTACCATCTTGCTTCCATGCTTTCATGCCTAAAGCTTGCAAACAACCAAGCCCACCATCGTTTGTTGCACTTCCTCCTAGGCCGATAATAAGGGAGCTACATCCGCGATCGAGTGCATCCTTTATCACTTCACCAAGTCCGAAAGAGGTGGTGTTCTCTGGATTTCTTTTAGGCTTTGGAACTTGAACAAGACCAGCAATATTGGCAATTTCAATAATAGCTGTATGGTCTTGGAGGATGGCGTAATAGGTATGGATGGTTTCACCTAAAGGACCTGTACAGGTTACGTTTATTTTTTGTCCAGTTGTAGAAGCAAGAATGACGTCAACTGTACCTTCACCACCGTCTGCCATTGGCTTTAGTGTAACGGTAGCCTCGTTATCAATAGAAAGGATAGCCTGCTTCATAATTGTTGCTGCTTCTAACGATGTTAAGCTTCCTTTGAAAGAGTCAGGAGCAAGTAGAATGTGCATGATATCCTCCTTTATAAGGTAGCATAATTCGGTGCCTTACCAAACAAGCCGACTCTGTTTGCTAGACAAGCTGCTAAGGCTATGTGCTATTAAAAATTGTGCAGCATAATAGGTTGTCATAATAAGTACATGTGAATAGACAACTGGTGATATAAACATATTCCAAGACAGGATGGAATCAGATATAACAAATAAGATACTACCTGGAATCGCAAATCGGTTCCCAGTCATTATTGCGAGCCAAGCCATAAAGGAAATGGCTACAATATAAAAAATGACAGGGATAATGAGCGATTGATTTCCTGAGGTAATGATTGCATGAATTAATGCATTTCCCATGAATAATCCATAGATAATTAGCGGGATGATGCTAGCAGCTCGAATAATGGAAAATTTCCATTGTAAAGAAAAACCAGCTAAATAGAATAGATGTCCGATTAAAAATGCAGTAAGACCAACGACAAACCATTGTAAGGTTCCGTCTCCGATTGAACAAAAAATGAGACCCATAAGAATAAGCCAATGTGTTTTTGTTTGCTGACGAGGCATTTGTTTTAACGCATATATAATGATTAAAATCATGGGAATCAATTTAAAGAAAAGCTTAAAGTTCTCTGGTTCAGAAGGAATGATAAAGATATACAGTATACTCATGATAAAAATCAGGATGGGTAATTGATTTGCATACATACGATCACCAACTTTTCTTAGAAATGCGTTTTCGCTACTTTAAAAATACCATATTAACCCAGCAATTCCGAGGAAAACTAAACCAATACTGCCACAATAGAGCCCAATTTTTGTACGGAACGCATAATGTTCTCTTGTTTCTGAATGGTAATTAGCTCGTTGCTGCTGTCCGCTCGTAAAAACTCCTAAGAAGATTCCTGAAATAACTATTCCTACTAAGCCAATTCCAGCTAGAATTGTAAGCATAGGATTAACCGCCCTTCGTTTTGTTCTTTGTGAAGCTAATGTATTCGATTATTCTCAAATGGGGTATTACTCCTAGCGTTTGTTTCTTTCCAGATAGGTTATCTGAAGTCTTTCCGACTTTTGAAATCTTGGCTGAAATGGGATTGATCAAAATAACTAAGATTCATGGAAGAGTAACCTAAGTGATGGTCCATTTCGCCATTTGACATCGTCTCAAACATAGGCTCAAATATGTTTTTTAATGCATTTGCACATCTTTTACCGTTTCAGGTTGATACTGTTCCATAATCTTGTTAGCTAATTTTAAGTTAGGATCTCTTTTAGGTTTACCCATTTAAAACACTCTTTTACCTTGTTATTCTACCAAATAAAAAATTGTGTAAATAAGAAACCGTACGCATTTCTTACTTACACAGTTAATATTACACTCCCATTGTAAATGTAAAAGCTCTTCTTTACTGTTTTACTTCTTTGACAACGATCGCTTGAGTTACTTTGGTATTCTTACAATCTTCAAAAGTAGCTGCGTCTACAAACCCCAACTTTATTGCTGCTTCAAGCTTCTCTGTATCTGGTCGTTTCTCAGTAATAATAAAATCACTCAAATTTAAGTCGTCTAGTTTTTGCACAGTTACTTCAGGCATATAATTGCTAGAGGAACGGATTTGGCGATGTACCTGATAGTCACCACGTATAATTTCTCCTTTACGTTCTTTACCAATGGATCCATCAAGAAATTGGTGGAACTTCTTCTTTAATTGATGTAACTCTTGTTCGATTTCTTTTTTCTGGTCGTGTAAAACATAAAAACGTTTAATCTCTTCTTCTGTAACTCCTATCGTCTCATTCATTATTAGCCCCCACCTTACATTCATTTGTTTCGATTCTTTTCTGAGAAAGATGAACATGTTCTCTGCTAAATAGAGTTTTCATTTATACCTATGAATGCTTCTAGTCATTCATGACTAAAAACAATAAATTGAAACTTTAATCAGTTATATGTGGGATAAAATAACCGTTAACGAGGTAGTTATTGGAGAAGCATAGATGAACTTATCAGGGTCCTACATTAATTTGAATGAAACGTTTGTATTTTCTACTTAATATTTTGCTTATTTGAAGTATTTTTTGTTTCCTTTCTTCGTTCATTCTATTAAACTAATTACGTGGTAAATTATTCCTACGTGAATTTAATAGAAGTGAGGTACGATTTGTGAAACATACTCTAGATGCTGCTAACACAAATTCCTTAAATATTTTTGACGCGCTTAACTGTTTTTATCAAAAAGATGTCATCGCTAATATGTTTGCTACTTTTATCAACTACTCCTCAGAATTTGCACTTCAATTTCTCCGAGATTTCAGTACATTACATGTTGAGATAAACGCTAACACCGAAGTACGAGCTCGTTCGAGAATGGCACTCGGAAAAAGTATGGGTATCATTGATCTTGTGCTTTTAGTAGTAGAAGATAATCAGATTAACCATATTGTCGTTATTGAAAATATACTAAACCCTGATGAAAATGGTAAACATACAGAATGCCTTCAAACGGATACCGCTTTAGAAAACCTTTGTACGAAGCTTGGTGTTGATCATACTACTGTTTTCGTGGATTATGTCATTTTAACGTTAGACCCTTTTGGTAAGGACCAAGTTAAAAATATTCATATCGTTGATTATCGAACTTTTTTACAGGATATATGGGCTAACTTGTTTACAAACGAATCACTGAAGCAGCTATTTCTTAACTTTCAGGAGATGCTTGAACGCTTCTATTATGTGGCTGATATGAGTCTGGAAGAGCATGCTATTACATTATTGGCAAATCCGGATCTGGATGAGCAACAGCGTCATTTATTGTTTAAAAAATTAATTTGTCAAATAAACGTTGCTGAACAAGATGTAATTGAAATGGATGCTTTACAGGGAGCGGAAGAATTTAAGGCGATTGCACGAATTGCAAAACCAGAATGGGTAATTGAATATGGTCATGTATACCTTGAATGTGTGCTTGATTTGTTACATCCTTTTGAGCAAAATGGAGAAATTGCTTTTTTAATCTATGTGTACTATCAAGCGAATTCTAAGCGGAAGTTTCCAGAAGTTAATGAGATACGCGATTGGATGCATCAGTTGGTAAGTGAGGAGAAAGAAATCTTACCGCAAATGCATGTGGACAAGCTTCACACAAGTCGTGCTGTTGTTCAAATCAGCTTTGCAGATATACACACATTTAATGATTTGAAGGATTTACTTGAATATAGCATGGAATGGTTAACCCCAATCATAGTGAAAACGTTTGGAAAGGTATCCGAAAAAAACGTTATTCATAGAAATTAATATTTGCTAAGCGAGACTGAGACAAAAGAATGAAGAAACAATAAAAACGAACGATAATTAGTTTGAATTAATTATCGTTCGTTTTTTGATCAGAATCATTCATTTAGCACCTGAAATAAGCGAGACTCCGGCGGGAACTGCACGAGTCCGAAGATCCACGTGGTAACGTGTTCTTACCGAGTTAACTGAGGCCGTTCCCACGGAAAGAGCGTATATTTTCACGGTGCGGCGTGATAACTTGATCATTCGTATTTTGAGTAAAGAAGTTGTGTTTTGTCCCAACCTCTTTTTATCCCGCATATAACTGGTAGTAAGCTCCCTACTGATGGAAGTTTCATTTTATCTTGTAAACCGCTTTCAGTTCATTTATACTTGAAATAAACCGATTTACTAAACCGATTTAGTAATTGGATAAGGAGAATAAAATGAAAAAAATTACAATTGCTGATGTAGCAGCACATGCTAATGTTTCTAAAAGCACGGTATCTCAGTTTTTAAATAAACGATATGACTATATGGGGGAAGAAACGAAAAAGCGCATTGAGACAGCTGTTACTGAACTAGGTTATCGTCCAAATATTATTGCTCGTAGTTTAAAGCAGAAATCAACAAAGACAATTGGGGTCATCGTTGCAAATATTCTCCATGTTTTTTCCACACAGGTTATTCGTGCAATTGAGGATTTTTGTCACGAATCAAACTTTCACGTAATCGTATGTAATGCAGATGATGATCCTGTAAAGGAAAAACGCTATATTGAAATGCTTCGTGCAAAGCAGGTTGATGGTATTATAGCTTTTCCTACGGGAGAAAATATGGAGTTATATCAAGGACTGCTTGATGAAAGATATCCTTTCGTATTTATGGATAGACTAGTGCCGGGAATTCATATGGATGCTGTTTTATTAGATAATAAACGAGCATCTGAATTAGCTGTAGATCAATTTGTTAAGGCTGGTTATAAAAAAATAGGAATGATTTCTCCACTGATAGATATGCCTGTAACACCAAGACTGGAAAGAATTCAAGGATATAAGACAGCATTAGCAAAATACAATCTATCATTTCAACCAGAATATTTAGCAAGTGGAGCATTTACTGACATGCAAATGATTATTCAACAAATGCTTTCGTTGTCAGATCCACCTGAGGCTCTGCTAGCTTTGAATGATCGTGTGTTATTTGAGATTTTACAATACGCGAAGGATCATCATGTGAATATTCCGAATGATTTGGCGATTATTGGGATTGATGATGTATCGTTTGCTTCGTTCTATTATCCAACGCTAACGACAATTTCCCAGCCTGCATTTAAAATGGGAAAAAAAGCTGCACAATTGCTTTTTAAGCAAATAAATCAAGAAGATCAAGGAACAGCAGCTCAGGTTTACCGTTTTTCACCTCAATTAATAGACAGGGAATCATGCTAGCTGAAAGGAAGGATGTTTATAAAAAGAACGATTAATACGATTGCATCGGAAGTATCAGAAGGATTACACCGTGTAAAAACAGAGGAAGGCATAAATTTAGCTGGAGAACTCCAAAAAGCAAATCGAATTTTTGTTGCTGACACAGGACGATCTGGCTTCATTGGTAAGATATTTTCGATGCGAATGATTTGTTGCTGATTTTATCCGGATCCGGAAGCACAGGTACGCTTACGTACTTTGCCGAAAAGGCCAAAGCAATTGAAGCGAAAATAGCCTTGGTTACGACAAATAAACAATCGGCAATTGCAACGTTGAGTCAATGTGTCGTGAAGGTTCCAGCTGCTACTAAAAAAGGTTGCCACCCGAGCCTTCAACTATTCAACCGTTAGGTAGTCAATTTGATCAACCTGCTCATCTGTTGCTAGATGCTGTAATTGCTTATATATTGCAACATCTACCGAAGGATCAGATTAAAGAATTAAATCAAAGGCACGCAAATTTAGAGTAAAGAGGGGATAAAATAATGAATCCAATAGATATTATTAAAGATACCAAAGTTGTAGCGGTTATTCGTAAAGCAAACGAAGATAACATTGTACCGATATTAAAAGCATTGTCTGCAGGGGGGGTGAAAGCTGTTGAGATTACAGCAGAAACCCCTAATGTAGCTAATGTAATTGCGAAAGCAGTAGAACATATGAAACAGGATGTATGCATTGGAGCAGGAACTGTACTTGATCCAGAAACAGCAAGGACAGTAATGCTTGCTGGTGCAGCATTCATTGTATCTCCAACCTTAAATACAGAGACGCTCAAACTAACGAATCGATATGGATTGCTTACTATACCTGGTGTGTTAACTCCCACAGAAATTATTACTGCCTATGAGCATGGGGCGAAGATGGTTAAAATCTTTCCAGCTGATACATTCGGTCCCGATTATGTTAAAAATATCCTTGGCCCACTTCCGCATGTAGAAGCAATGGTTACAGGGGGAATAACACTAGATAATATGAATGCGTATCTGGATAAAGGAAGTAAGGCGGTAGGCATAGGCAGTAACCTGGTAAACGTTCAGCGGCTAAAAAGTCCCGAGGATTATCAACAATTAACAGAAATAGCTAGACAGTATAGTAGAAAAGCAGCGTACTAGCTTTAGCGTTGGAAGGGGTTGTTTATCCCGCATATAACTGGCAGTAAATGTCCGATTGGTTCAAAGGCGTTTAGGTCATAACCTTGTGGTACTAACCATCCGTGGGAGATAAACAACTCTCCCACGGAAGGAAGTTTCACTTTATACCTAATTTGTTTAGTTAAAGGAGTGATTTACCATTGAGTAGCTCAATTGAGGATAAACAATTAGCAGCAGAAGCAGCAGTCAAATACATTCAGACTGGGATGACGATAGGACTTGGGTCTGGATCGACGGTAAATTATATGTTGGAAGCACTAGTAAAGAGAATTAAAGAAGGCATGGATGTAAAAGGCATTCCTTCATCTGTAAAAACAGAAAAGCTTGCTAGAAAGCTTGGAATACCATTGATTGGATTTTCTAAAGCAACTAAGATTGATCTAGCAATTGATGGCGCAGATGAGGTTAATAGCTCATTGCAATTAACAAAAGGTGGGGGAGGTTCACTTGTTCGGGAAAAAATTATCGATGTAGCAGCCACTAAGCTGATTATTATCGTCGATTATTCAAAAATGGTTACACATCTAGGGAGTTTTCCATTGCCAGTGGAAGTTGTCCCGTTTGGTTGGGAAAAGACAGCGGAAAGAATCGCGGCATTTGGGTGTAACCCAAAACTAAGAAAAAGTGATCAGGACGTTTTTATTTCTGACAACCATAATTATATTCTTGATTGCCAGTTTGATCTTATCGAACAACCAGAACAATTACATGAGCAATTAAAACAAACGGTAGGTGTTGTAGAAACTGGTTTGTTTGTAAATATGACAGATATGGTTATTGCTGCTAAGAACGGCATTATTGATACACGACACCGGGGATAATTAGATGGAAGAGTCGTTTGGAGGAATTAGCATGAATGAAGTGATTACCTTAGGTGAGGCGATGATTGTTTTCAATCCATGATCAACAGGTTCAATAAAATTTGTAAACACCTTTAAGTCCTTCAAAGGTAGTGGATCCGGTTGGCGCAGGCGATGGCTTTAATGCAGGTATACTATATGGACTGTTGCACGGCTGGGAACTAGCTAGAACGCTTCATTTTGCTAATACGTTTTGTTCCATGGTAGTTGGCTTGATTGGTGATAATGAAGGAGTGCCATATTATGAATAAGTGCAACAACGACTAAGTGAAGTCGAGCGTATTGGACGATGAAGCGTGAGGTGAAGGTAGTTCAATATAAGACAATTTTAGCGATATAAAAACCTGTGATGCTGGAAAGTATTAGACAGGGCTTGCATCTGACGCTGATGCAGATAACACAACAGTCATGGCCTTCTCTTCCGATATTACGATTAAGGATACATTAGCTATTGCAAAGTAAAAAGAAGCTAACATGAAATGTAGTGCAATCTCTCGTTGTATAGAAAACGAGGGGACGTTGAATGGCTTTTTAAGCTGCCGAGAGCATATATCGGCAGCTATTTTTTTATCCATATAACTGGTAAGTCCCCCACTTCCAGCAATAGCCAGGGAATCTAATGGAAACATATAGAAAAGAACTACATACTGTATCAACACCTTTATCTGGTTATGTTCAACTTATACTTTTCAATGAACTAATTGAGGAGGCACAGAAAGACAACATTTTGTTGAAGATGGAAGTACGTGTTGGTAGTTTTTCTTATTGGGGCCCTGGTGCAGGAGCTATTGATGAATCAAAGTATATACAGCTTATTCGTATTGGACACAAAGAAACCGAGATTCAAGATTTGAAATTTGGATTAAATAAGCTTGCTGAGATAGCAATAAAATCAATTGGTAACGATGATCCAAAAACAGCTTCCAATACAATATACCAAGTAACAGACCTACTGCTATATTTAGAACAACGTACCACGTTTTCGCCGTACTTAATGGATAATAATCACCAGGTACGTCTATTACTAGGTGTTGATAACTTTGAATATCATCTTTATCAAGGGTTGGGAATTATTCGGCACTATTCACAAAAAAACCATATAATCGCAGCTTTAGCACGGTTGGCTGAGTCCATAAATGAATAACACCATCAAGTGATATGGGAATTTGCAAGAAATACAATAGATCATATTTATACAGAATTTATTTTCGAGCTTGACCGGAAGTTGTTGCTAAAAAATGTATATAAACTAGCTGAGATTACTGGAAATAAACAAGGGTATGAATATATCCAATCTCATTTAAAGGGCTAGCCAGAAATATAACGTTTTTATCATACATGCGAAGTAAATGAGAAGTTCTTTCTGCCGTTCTATTACAGATTTGATCTTCTCCCTGTTTAAGATTTTGTAACTAAGGAATAATATCTATAGCAGAAACAAAAAGGAGTGTAAAAGTGTGAGTCAGCATAAAATAAAACAAGATATTGAGCATATTTTAGACAACAGCTTTGTTGGTACGATGGCAACGGTAAAAAACAAGATGCCACATTCAAGGTATATGACTTTTTTTCATGAAAACCTATCTCTATATACACCAACGAGTAAGCAAACAGACAAGACAGAAGATATAGAAGAAAACCCATATACGCATATTATTTTGGGTTATGACGGTGAGGGATTCGGTGATTCCTATGTAGAATACGAAGGTAAGGTTTCCTTTAATAATTCCCCTGACCTAAAAAAGCAGATTTGGAATGAGCAAATGAAAGTATGGTTTGATGGACCAGACGATCCAAATCTAACCATATTAGAGATTAAACCGTTACACATTCGTTTGATGAATAAAAAAGGAGAACGTCCAAAAGAATTAGAAATAGATTCAGAATAAAAAGCGTTTGGGATTTGTTAAATTTCTCGTTCTCTTGGACGCTACGAAGTCTT
>NZ_JAJERH010000097.1 GCF_016919725.2 Virgibacillus sp. AGTR | reverse complement strand
TTCAAATAGTAAGTAATTAGCTAAAAACTTTTGTTTTTTCTGTCCA
Source organism: Virgibacillus sp. AGTR (assembly GCF_016919725.2). Classification (GTDB taxonomy): domain Bacteria; phylum Bacillota; class Bacilli; order Bacillales; family Amphibacillaceae; genus Virgibacillus; species Virgibacillus salarius. The sequence continues at coordinate 13,745 of NZ_JAJERH010000097.1, read as the reverse complement.
ATCCACAAAGTTGTCTATAACAGAATCCACGAACTCAATTGTAGGTTCATCGGTAAGATTACCTTGCTCGTCCATTTTATTTTGGATTGATCCTATGAACACTTCGTTTCCAGGTAATGTAAGTGCTCCAATACCAGGTGCATTTAAAATCTGACGAAGCTGCATTTGTGCTCGAATCGTTCCCATTGCGCCCATAGAAGCTCCTACAATCATAACAGGCTTCTTCACCATTACTTGGTCTACACGAGAAAACCAGTCCAAAGCATTCTTTAACATGCCAGAAATCGAACCATTATATTCTGGTGTAGCGATAAGAATACCATCACTTAGCAGAATTTTATCTTTAATCTCTTTTACAATTGTAGGCGGGTTAAATTCCTCGTCCTGATTATAGAAAGGAAGTTGATCAATTGGCAAAATTTCAATTTCAACTTTATTCGTATACCTTTTTTGTAAAAAGCGAGTTAGCTTCATGTTGTATGAGTCTTGGCGATTACTACCAACCATTGCAACAATTTTCATATCGTATTCCTCCTGTAGTTTTGAGTTAATTGCACTATTCATTGTTATCAAAAATAAGCGGAAACATCAAGAAATCTGTTTCTAAACCTCAAAATGTCAATACCCTAATAACAAATTGCACCTTTTTTAGCAATTTTTCAGGAGACCTTTACCAGCTAATGTCCTTAGGTGGTTTTTAGGAGTGCACCATGTTTACATTGTTTAAGAATCATAAATTAAGATTTTACTTGCTAGGAGGTAGGGTCTCCAGGTTAGGCGACGTATTAACATGGATAGCCTTTTTATTTCTTGCTCATGGTATGACCCATACAACCTGCATGGAAATTGTTCGGATTATGATGAAATACAGTTGTCCCACGCCCATCCTTTTATAACCACCTTCACTTACTTTTAATCGTGACTTGACTTTTTTGTTTTTCTTTTATTCATGTATTTTCTTATTACCGGATAAATAATTGGTCCATATTTAATTAATTTTCGAATTAGCTTTTTCATTATATTCCTCCATTTTTTGTTCTACATCTTATATTTCCTTTTTTATTGAATTATTAAACAAAGTTAGTTTTTTTCATTTATTTATTTTAGAACGTCGAAATCCACATAGACGAAACATCATTTTATAATCGAAGTACAATTATTAAAACACCATTAAACACTGACATGATACTATTTTAAAATAGTTGAAAATAAACATATTGATTTTATTGTACTGTAGGTATAAAATGAGTAAGTATTAAATCAACCACCATTTATTATCATTGAAGAAAGAAGGAATGAAGAATTGGAAACACATTCTCCTGAACAAAAACCACCCTATGGGATGATTGCCATATTATTTGTTGGTGCATTCGTTGCCATATTAAATGAAACATTGTTAAATATAGCCTTACCTTCCATTATGACAGAGTTTGATGTGAGTCCGTCGGCAGTACAATGGCTGTCTACCGGATATATGCTAGTAAATGGCATTCTCATACCAGCTAGTGCGTTCTTTATTCAACGCTTTACCAACAAAAATCTGTTTATCACTGCAATGTTTCTATTTACAGCTGGTACATTCTTAGCAAGTTTAGCACCGTCTTTCGGAGTACTACTTGTAGCAAGAATGATTCAAGCCTCTGGTTCAGCTGTTATGATGCCACTATTAATGAATGTGATGTTAACAGCGTTTCCTGTTGAAAAACGCGGAACAGCCATGGGTACCTTTGGACTTGTTATGATTGTCGCGCCTGCCATTGGCCCAACATTATCTGGCTGGGTAATTGAACATTACAGCTGGAGAACTTTATTTTATATTGTTTTACCGATCGCAGTATTTACACTCGTATATGCCATTTTTAAATTGAAAAATATTACGCCACAACGTGATATTAAACTTGACGTCCTATCTATTATTCTATCAAGTTTAGGTTTTGGAGGACTATTGTACGGATTCAGTACAGCTGGAGAAAATGGCTGGGATGATCCTCTTGTGTATGGAACGATTATTGTGGGGGTAATTTCTGTTACCGGTTTGATCATGCGTCAGCTTCGTATGGATGATCCAATGCTCGAATTCCGGATTTTTAAATACCCAATGTTTGCATTATCCTCTGCTATTTCCATCGTGCTTGCAATAGCGATGTTCTCAGCTATGATTTTAATGCCTATTTATGTACAAACGATAAGAGGTATTTCCCCATTCGAATCTGGACTGCTCATGCTCCCAGGTGCTTTGGTGATGGGGGTAATGTCGCCAATAACAGGGCGTTTATTTGATAAATATGGACCAAAGCTATTGGCTATTTTTGGTTTATTCATTACGATTAGCACAACGTATTTCTTTAGTAAATTGAATATGGAAACAGCTTATGGAACAATTATGCTCCTTTACACCCTTCGCATGTTCGGAATGTCCATGGTGATGATGCCAGTAATGACAAATGGATTAAACCAGTTACCAATGAAGGATAACCCACATGGAACTGCTATGAACAATACGTTACAGCAAGTATCTGGAGCAATCGGTTCTGCATTACTTATTACCGTTATGAACAACCGAACAGAAACAAAGGCAGCAGAATTAGGAAAAGAAGCAATGGCAAACATCGATCCAAGTACTATGGCTTCAGAACAAGCGATGGCTGAAATGCAGGCGCAAATTGCAAATAATGCCATGTTAAACGGAATTAACTTTACATTCCTCATTTCTACAATCATCGCTGCAGGAGCGTTAATTTTAGCGCTCTTTATGAAACGGGTCGATACCAGTCAAAATCAAAAAGAACAACAAGAAATGATGATGAAACGGACAGCAAATCATGATAATCATCCAGATACTGCCACAAACGAATCCTAAAAACTGTTGTGAATACCAATCTTAGCTTGTAGAGAAACGCTTTGTTTCTTTACAAGCTTTCTTTATGTTCTACTAGGAAGTAAACCACATGCTCTCCACAGGAAAAGTCCGACTTTTCGAGGTCACTTCATCCCGTCACTTTAGGGCATTACCAGTATTACTGCCATATCAAAAAAGGCTCTCCTTCACCGAACGAACCTGAAATAGATAAAGGAATCGTTGATATTCTGATAGACCTTTGTTATTAAAGCCTGTACGCAAGTTACAATGACGAAGCACGTACGGTTCTGATGAATTATTACTAGCAGTACTAAAGTGACACTTCAATCAGTGGAAGTTTTGTTTATCCTCCAATGATGTTTAGTACCACAGGGGTATGACCTAAAGCCTCTGAACCAATCGGTCATTTACTAGCAGTAGATCCCACACTTACCAATATTGGTTTTACTTTTTGCTTAAAGTGGGGTCTTATTGCCAGTTATATGTACTGATAAATTCATCCAAAATTGCTTGATGACTCTTTACAAGAATAGTAGGTAAATTACTTGCGTTAAAAAATTGCAAAGATATCGATTCCTTTTCATCCATCTGCAAGTTGCCGTAAAAGCTCTTTGTATAATAAGCGACGGTGACGACATAAAATTCATCACCATTTTCTGCTCTAATAAAATGTTCCTTTCCAGAATAGACATTTAATAAAGCTAGACTATCTATTTGTAAACCTGTTTCTTCAAAAACTTCTCTACAGGCAACTTCTTCCGTGGATTCACCTAATTCCATTAATCCACCCGGAATCCCCCATGAACCATTAGGGAATTTGCGTTGTTGTAGCAATATTCTATTTTCTTCATCTAAAATGATAGCAACAGCTCCAACAAATATTAGCGGTCGATGCCCTACTAATTCTCTTAACGTTTCAATGTATCCCACTATCCGTCTCTCCTTTTGGCCATTTATCCTTCTTCCCAAGTTTTTCTAAATCCATAGAACGGGCGGTAGTGATGTTTTTCATAGTACGTATAGGAACTACTGCTTGCTAATAGATCAACCCTTGTTTTCGGATACATCTGGCGTACATAATCCAGTAACTGTCTTCCTAAACCTATACCGCGATAGTCTTTAGCGATAAGCAGTTCACAAATATATAATGTAACATTTTCATCCGTCAAACCTCTTACATAGCCTATAATCCTTTCTTCATCTTCTAAAACATAACGGACATTGGAATGATCCCAGGCTGCTCTCGTTGTTCCTTCATTCTGCACTAGGTTATTCCAATCCTCTTCTTGATTTAAGAGCTGAATAGAAGAAAAATCATTTTTTCGATACATACCGTATTGCTATCGTTTTTTGTTCAGTTAGCTGAATCTTCATTTCATTCTCCCTTGAATCATACATGTAGTTCATTACACTTTTCTATTAATAATTCCGCCATTTCCTTCGGTTTTACATCTATATTCATTAACTGAGGAATATCAATCCATACTGGATGATAAGTGCCTCTACCAGTTGTTTTATTACAAAATTCTTCTCCCATTCCGGTGCCAAACCTTCCAGAAACAATGCGAGCCAGAAAGAAATACTGATCACCATCGTATGAAAGAATGCCCAGACAGCTGGTAATCGAAACTACAACACCTAGTTCTTCTAAAGCTTCTCTTTTCGCAGCCTCTTCTGGAGTTTCATTCACTTCAATTCCTCCACCAGGAAAAACATAATACTCCAGTTTGTCTACCCTTCTCCTTATCAGGACTACTTGATTATTTTCAAGCAATACGACTGAACCGCGATTTCTCACAACCTCTCATCGCCTTTCTTGAGAAATTAACATGATGCATATATCAACGTATTAATCATCATAACAAAGGAGCATGTCAATCAGCTAACCTCCATATTATTAGGACTTTGATTATTAGCTACTTTCTTCGGCCTTCAACAAAAAGCAATCTATAACCATATGTATTCCGCGATTATTCGTTATTCTTATTAAATTCAAGCAGCCAACAATCGCGATACGCTCCTTCATGAAATTCGAAATTCAATAGCTTTCTTATTTTTTTAAAACCAGCTTTTTCATAGCACCTCAATGCTCTAATATTCGTAACTTTCGGATCCATTATAACCTTATTTGCTCCTTTTTCTTTTAATAAATGTTGCACCATTGTTGTTACTAGGAGTGTACCTATCCCTTTATTCCAACAATCTACCTCGCCTATGAACTGATCCATACCAAACATTACCTTTTGACATATACTCCGTCAGTGCACTCGTCTGTTCATTAATTGGGTAAATCTGAATATACCCAATCGGCGAATCTTTGTAGATTACAATGGAACGATCTATTTCTGGATTGTGATCATAAAAATCTGCATTTACCATGTCCAAGCTATAAGGTTTATCTCGCCCTTCGTAGAATTCTAATATTTTTGGATCTGTCAGCCATTTTTTTATTAAAACTTTGTCTTTAGCTTTTAAGGAACGAACACCTAACTTTCCTTTGCTCCAATTCACACGATCACCCGCTTATTAAGGTTCCAAAAAACATGCTCTGAATCAACACCAGTAAAAATGCTCCATTTAAAATCGCCTCACATAGCGTTAGTTTTTAATTTTCACAACCTTCCTCCTCCCATTCATTTTACGAAGTGCCCTCACCACTTTCCTCAGCAGGGATATGACATAAATAGCTCTTGTATCTTCATTTTTCCCTTTTCAACAGAAGTTTCAATATACCCAATGATTTGCTCAAATGTAAATACTTTCAATATTATGTCCGATCGCTTGTGGGCAGATTGAAAATCTTCCTTTACCATTCTCAGTAATGCACGAAGTTCATTTTTACTTACCTCTACAATCGAACCCGTTTCTAAGCCATATTCTAATTCATCTATAATTTGAGTCGAAACATTATAATGTTGAATTAGCATCCCATTAAGCAGACGAAAATCCTGATGATACCTTTCAAATAACTGTTTGTTTACTTCCATTCTATTTTTCAACCATGCGAAATAAAATCCATGTAACCATAGATCATCTGCTATAAGATGAGAATAATATCCCTTAATATAATCAGAAGTATCCTCTTTATATGTTTGATAAAAATCGTTCCATGCTATGACTCTCGAAAAATCTTCAATATTACCTTGATAATAATGTGATTGATCCTTAGGATGTTTTGCATCTGCAGCAATCCCTCCTAATAAAAAGGCATGCTTGTTTCGTAACGATAGTTGCTTAGCGATTTCATTTGCAATAATTAAGTGCATCATTCGTGAACCCACATCATCACTCCTAATTCTACAGTTAGGCACTACAGATGTTTTACAATCTAATTCAGAACAGGGTATAACTGGTGAATCTTAATAATTGTTTTTATTTCTGATGGTGTAATGCCCTAAATGTTGGGCTTAACTCACTCCATACATCAAATTTGTTTCCATTTGGATCATAAAACACAAAATTTCTTCCAGCATGTCCCCGATCTTCTATTTTGCCCACGTTAATATCTCTGCCTTTAAAATCTTGATGCAAGTTCGCTAACGCTTCTACACCATTCACTTCAAAGGTAACGGAAAAACATTCGTTCCCATAACTATCTGTAAAGTTAGCTGATTCACCTAATGGTGATTTAACAAGAAAAAAACTTTGATCAGCAAATTGTAGAATTGCTTTATCATTATCTTTATAATTCACTTTAGCTCCTAAGTGTTCTGCATACCACGTTGCTGATTCTTCCACGTCTTTAACAGGCAGATAGGTGGTCCCTACACGAGATAATTTCCCCTTCACTATGCTTCTTCCCCCTTAGTTAATGCTTTATTAACTGCTGCTATTGCATGTATTTTTGCTGTATCAAACAACGGAACTTGCGCATCATCTTGACCGATGAGCAAGCCAATTTCTGTACATCCTAATATAATCCCTTCAGCTCCTTGGTCAATCATCCCTTGTATAACTTCTTTATAATAGGTTCTAGAAGCATCTTTAATTTCTCCTAAACACAATTCATTAAAAATAATGGCATTGACCCGCTCTCTTTCATCCGGCTTCGGGATAATAACTTGAATTCCTTGTTCACGTAAACGAGATATATAGAAATTTTGTTCCATCGTATAATTCGTTCCTAATAATCCTACTTTATTGCAATTACGTTGTTTGATTTGCTCTGCTGTTGAGTTAGCAATATGTAAGATTGGTATATGAGTAGTTGCTTCAATGGCTGGTACTACCTTATGCATCGTATTCGTACAAATAATTAGGAAGTCGGCTCCTGCTTTTTCTAAAGCATGTGCACTTTTACTTAGTATCTCTCCCGCCTTCTCCCAATCACTAGTAGCTTGGCAACTCTCAATTTCTTGGAAGTCCACACTATACAACAAGCATTTTGCAGAATGTAATTCACCCAAGCGCTTATTTACTTCTTCATTAATGATGCGATAATACAATGCTGTAGATTCCCAACTCATGCCACCAATTAATCCAATAGTTTTCATAACTGCCTCCTTAATCATATAAACTAGTTCAATCTAATTATTTAATCGCAATGAAAGTCGAAGCATATCTCTACAAACAATTCCATTTTCAATAATTTCAGTAGGATAATGTTTTGTGAAGAAATCTTGCTCGATACCTGTAATACGAAAACCACATTTCTGATACAGGGCAAGCTGCCCTATACTGGAATTACCTGTTCCTACTTCGATACCATGAAAACCGTTTAGTTGCGCTGTTTCAATGGCATGTAAGACCAATTTTTTACCAAGTCCTTTCCCTTGAAATCGTTCATCAATAGCAATATTCATCAGTTCTGCCGTATCCATACGCTTCGCCATCAGGACATACACTCCAATTACCTCTCCTGCTTCTTCGGCAATAAAACATTTCCCCTTGATAAGATAAGCTTCAATTAATTCTTCTGACGGATCTGCTAGTAATAGCAAATGTCTCGGTGCCTGTTTCTTATCTCTTAGCTCTGTTATTTTCATTCGTTTTCTCCATTCTCATTATTCTATTTTTGAAGGGACTATTCCTAAATACCATTTGTATTCATCAATACAACTCTCCATCCATCCGGATCTTCAATAGTGATACCTTTCTCTTTCCAATAACCATTCTCTGGATCTACTTCGTAGCACCCCATATCCTGTAGCCGTTTAACTATAGAAATAATTTCCTTTTGGACGGGAATATAAAAGACTAGTAAATTATCTTTGGTGGGTGCAGGACAAGGACTACCATCCACATGTTTTGTGAATTCAAGTTGGTACGTAATCTCTGGAAGACCTAATATGACACCTGTATACCCACGATGACCAGTAAATTCGGTAATTCGCTTTAATCCTATACCTTTTTCATAAAACTCGATAACTTCATCAAATTTATCCGTTGGTCTAGCTATTCTTATTTGTGCTGCAAAAAAATCATGAAATTCCATTTATTTATGCACTCCTTGTTTTGTTGTTATAATTGATGCCATCCATATACATATTCTGTAAGTTTCTTTTCAGCGATCATAATCTCTTTTGCATCTATTCGCTTGGCGCCCATTGTTTCATAAAAATAGCGTGCATTATTATCAGCTAACACTAATACAAGCATAGACCGGAAGCCATCTCTCCTCAATTGTTGTGTGACAGAACGAAATAAACGTCTACCGATACCTATTCCTTGATAGTTCTTTAATAAATAAATCGCATACAGCTCCCCTTGATAACCAGGGTAGTCATTCGTTCGTTCTTGACCACCAACTGCAAAACCTACAATATTTCCAGTATGATCTTCCGCTATAAACACGGTCTGATTTCTAAGATTATCGTTCCAAAGATTAGTTCGCCTCTCATAAGTCTGCTTTTGTATATAAGCATCCGGAATAATTCCTTTATAAGTGGATTTCCAGCTTTCCACATGTACGTAGGCTATTTTAGCTGCATCCGCCATAATTGCCTTTCTTATTTTCATCGTATCACCTTTTTATGTATTACTTGGAATTAGCTTTCATACGTTAAAACACTTCACGTTCCCTATTTTTCGATAATCTACTTGTCTCATTTGCTTGAAGCATCTTTGAAATATAAATAAAGCCAATAACGCATATGGCTGTAATTCCCCAGCTAAGAACATTCCGTATAATCAGACCTTTATCAAAGGCATCTACACCATAAACCGAAATAAGCTTAATTTTTATAAAAGCCAAGATAATTTCTCTTGCTGCAAAACCCAGTGTAATCAGATTGAACACGAGAAAATATTTCCGCTCATTAAAAATCGCCTTCATTTTTTGCCTACTGTATCCCTGCAATTCCACAAAATCTAATGTAAACAATAGAAAGAGTGGCCTTTTTATTAATATAGTAAATAGGAAAAAAACTGCCATCGCAAAGGCATAGTAGACATTATTCCAAAGCATCTGCAATGCCGATCCTGCCAGCACATTTACTAAAGTACTTGCTATAAGTGTCAGAATCATAAAGGCACCAAATATATTAACCTGTTTAACTCTAAAAAAGCGAATAAACGAATAAATAATTCCTGGAATCGTCGATATTAGCATCGCTGTGTAATCTCCGATTGTATCTCTCATAAAATTCCAAATAAATAATGGAAATACTAGATAGCAAATGACATCCCAGATCACAATATTTTTTTGCATAAGGTACGCTCCCATTTTTTCCAATTAGCTAAACTTAAATACTTCCAGAAAACATAGTGCTCTCAGCCACAGGATTGCATGGTATAGCTTCCCATTATATCCAATAAACTTATTAACAAGCATATATGTACCATAGTCCAACTACTATTTTTCGCATATATCTACCTATCAAACTTTCCTTATTGCCTGTTAAATACTGTATCTATTCCTAATTTACTAGATTGTTAGCTATTTACCCAGCTTCAACATCATTCGAATGGTTTGTAGCTCGTGTCCGTCAAAATTCTCCGTGAATTCCTCGATAACCTCGAACCCTTTGGATTGATAAAATCGCTTTCCAATGTCATTATCCTTTTCGACATTAATATATATTTCTCTTGCCCCTCGTAAATAGTCAATTCCATGAGTTAATAGAGCAGTTCCGAGTCCAATGCCTTGGTATGCTGGCAACAAATATATAGCTCCAAGTTCTACTTTCCCTGAATCAAATACAGGCGAAAAATTTGCAAACCCTACGATCATTTTATCAAAATCAACAACAAAAAGATTTGAAAAATCCATTCGACGCCTCATCATCTCATCACTGTAGGCAGAATTTAAAAAGTTATCCTGAATAGGTAACGGAATAATACCATCATACGTGGCATGCCAGCTTTCTTTAGCAACAGCTTGGACAGAAGCAATATCTCGTTCTTCTAGTTGGCGGATTACATAATTCATCATTACGCTCCTTTCTATTATATAAAAAGCATTAATGAAAATGCTTGCTATTTTTTCTGTCAATGCGTCTATATTGTCCTGTTTATACTTCTATTCTCATCTGTTTTTCAAGTCAGCCATTTTCAAACAACATATAACTAAATCTGTAAATTTAGTGAGATAAGCATATCATCTAATATAATTAAATTCATTATATTATGAATTCGATAATACTACAAAAAAAGATGCAGGATTATATACTATCCTCCATCTTTTATCAGTATTGCTTATTCTATAACTTTGTTTCGTTGCAAGGATGGTGGGCAAGCAAAATTGTATGCTTTAATTTTTTTGTTTACCGTTTTAATTTTTCTTTTTCTTTCTTCACCTTCTAAAGCGCTAATTTCTTCCTTTAGCGTGTCAATCTCATTTGCTAATTCAACCCACTTCGGAAGTACATGATTATCCTTCATGGTTTTGTATAACTGTTTTTCACTTGGATTCATGTAATCCTTTCCCAGCTTTAAAGGTTTTCCTTTGCCCGGTAAATGATCAAACTGACCATCCTTTTCCGCCTTCCTAATCATTTCACCAATAGGATCAGCATACTTCGGCTTCTCTTTTAGTTCATTTTTTTCATCATGATCTTGATCCATACGTTCACCACCAATCGCTTTTTTACGATGATGTTCCAATAAATAGCTTATGCATTTGTATTCGACAAATTCACCAAAGTACCTGCCTTATCTGAAATATTCATAAAGTTGTCACAGTATATGTACCTAGATAGACTGGAAAAAGCGTAGTCTTAATATTGATAAATAAGTTCAACTGCAGCTTCTATCTCTATTTGACCTGGTTCTATCGGTGTAGCGAAGCTCTCCGCTGTTGTAGCAAACGTTTTATAAGCAACTGGTGGTGATTCTGTCTGTTCAATAATTTTAACAGGGATTTGATCTAGATTAAGCTGCAACGAGTCGGCAATGGTTCGTGCTTTTCTTCCACCGTCCTCAAGGGCAAAACGAAGCGCCTCCTCATAAAATGCCTGAGGATGATCTGTAGTAAATACAATATTGGATACCCGATTAACTCCCTGCTGCACAGCGGTATCAATTACAATTCCAATCTGATTTAAATCCTTTATGATGACTCGTATCGCATTGCTAACCTGATAGCCTCGGTCAATTTGTTTTCCATCTTCATAATCATACTTCGGGGAAATTGTATACGAAGCAGTTTGAATATCTTCTTGTGAAATTCCTAGGTTTAATAAAGATTGAATCACTTGATTCATCGTTTGCGCATTTTCCTGTTGTGCTTGGCTCAGCGATTGATTTTCCGTCACAACAGCCAATTGAATTGAAACGACATTTGGTTCAACCGAGACCTTTCCATTTCCATACACCGTTAGTCTTCGCCTTGACTCTGTAGCTTCAGGAGTGGGCTGCTGTCTGACATAAGGGTTGTAAGAGTATTGCATCTGCACTCTCCTTTCTCCATTTATATCATTCTATGCTTTGTATAAGTAAATGATTAACTATTTTCATGCTTGGCTTTTATATTTGTGAACTTCAGCGAACCTGCAACAGATTCGAATATTCTAATCTATACCTCCTTCCACTTGTTGCTCCAATTGAGTCAAGATTTGCTTTTTGTAATATTCGTTTTGTAACATGGGAAGTCGGTAGTTGGAGAAATTCTCTCGCTTGTCGATTGTTAATATATGGATTAATTAATAAAGCATAATCGGCAAGTGCTTGTTTATGGGCCTCATTTGACTGCGAATGACAATTAGAGCAATACCACTTGCCATAATAGAAAGTCATTTTATTCCGTTCACAGCTTGGGCATAGGACACCTTTCATTCATCAGCATGTACTCCATACATCTGCATAGCATCGATCTCTTCGGGAGTATAAACTGGAAGGATAGATACAGCAAATCGGTCTCTGTAAAGCACTTTTTAGAATAGCGTGCTTGAAGTTTATCGATTCTCTCTATTAATCTCTCCTTATGGATAACTATTTTTGTAATTGCTGATTTATTGGTTAAATTCTTTAAAATTGTATTAGCGTTGCTATAAACAACAAGCTTCTCTAAAGGAATTGATGGGAGGTTAAATTGCCGGAGCCAGCGAAGTAGACAAAGATGCTGCAGGTTGATCTGATCGATTGGATTTCTAAGAACCTGTTCCATGTCATCGGTAACTCGAATTACTTGTCCGCTATCATTAAAAATGACAGGCTCCTTTATGTTCTTAACTTCTTTCATTACTAAAAAACGATTCAAGAGGAGTGAACTACTCCCACCACTTACCACCCTTACGGGTTGCTTGAAGTGTATTTGTAACTTCGACGACTTAGTTGTGAACTTCAGCGACTTTGCTTAATTCTGCCAATAATCAGGATCAGACATCCGCATTTCTTCAACTACATCATCTAAGTCAGCAGGTGTTATGGTAAAAATTGAATTTTCATCTATTGCTTGCTTTGCTGCTTCATAAAAGAAACGAGTGCTTCCTGGATATTCCTCATCCATTAAAATAAGACAGGCATCACTTTTGTCAGCTAACCACATATTTTTCGCTTTAAATTGAAACGAACCTTTATAATCTCCTTGGTAAATAGGCTTGTAAAAATCAGCTGTAGCCACTAATGCTTGATATTTTTCCTGAAGTGACTCTGGCCAGCGTGTTTCTTGATTTTCAAAAGGCGGAAAGATACCTAGTTTTATATCATAATCCTCTTGTAAATCTAACACGATTTCTGCTGTCCATATTTCCACTCCCATTTGCCCTGATAGGAGTATCCATTCTAGTCCCTCTTCTATGAGTGGGACAATTCGCTTTACAATAGCAGCCTTTATATATGTGATTCGCGGATCATCTTCTTTAAATATGTTTATTTCCATTGGTTTATATCCTGTGACTGCTAAAATTTTCATCTATATGCCTCCTTGCTATTAGAACAAAAACGCAAGCATCCGATTAGAAACGTAGCAACTAGAGCCAATCAACGGAGATAAAGGAATCACGGGGTGCTTGCGAGTCGATGATGACTTAGATTAGGTCAATTCGTGAAGTCGACTCGTTTCTGGGCGCTGGAGCTAGACGCAGCTCCAGCGCCCATATTTATCCACATGGGCTAATTTTATATTTTCCTCACTATCGTTGCATTAAACAAAAACAAAAATGTCAAGTATTAATTAATTTCAAATAAATGTAATTAAAGGGAATTTATAGTCTTCAAAGATATAAAAAAATCCTTATAATTAGATGACAGAAGGTTCAAAGTCCTGTCCATACCCTAATTATAAGGAGTTCTCATGGACAAGAATAACACAAAATCAGTTTTTAAGGAATATATTCAACCAACAGAAATGAAAGTCATTTCTAAAATTATTGATCAGTTGAAGATTGATAAGTATGTTAAAAAACTAGATAGCCTCACCTTCACCAAATTATTTATTTATGCTCAATTGAAACAGTTATCAAGTCTTAAAGAGATTAGTTTCAAGGTACGGCACAAGAAAAAATTG
>NZ_JAJERH010000096.1 GCF_016919725.2 Virgibacillus sp. AGTR | reverse complement strand
ACTTAGTAATGTAATAACATATCCGTAGTTCTATGTAGATGATTTTTAAAAAAATGAGTGAAATATTTCCTCTATACACTCAGATTTACAACGCTAAGCACAATCTTAAGGACAATTTTAATCGGTTTACTTTGATGGGAACATATCATATATGTTCTTTATCTTATTTTCTTTTGCCCCCTCTGTAATTAATTAGCGATGCTAACCTTATATTTAAACTTAAAACTTCCTATCTATTAAATATTAGACGATCATTCAAAATAGAATCATAAACGTTTTCAAAAAGACCTTTGGACAGGCATGAATTACAGGGAAGTACACCAATAGTAAGAAATATTTGCTCACGTCATCCATGCTTTCATGACCACTACTCTAAACTACCTTCTGATCCCCTATGGAATAGCTGGCTGTATTAAACCTAAATTTGCTCTCATAATTTGTGTAAAAAATATTAACTTTTTTTTACATGTTTTCAACAAATTATGACATTAATTGCATTTTACCTGTGTTACTTTGTACATGAAATAGGTTTATTACTATCTAGAAGGAGGATAGAAAGTACAAGAAGTTCGATGGTAAGTAGTAAGTAAACGAAGAAATTCATATGTTCTCATTATCGACTTTTTGTACAACCTCTTTGAAGGAGGGGATCTATGAATAAGATATCAAGATAAGTACAGGTCGGTGTAGTTGGTAATTTATTTTTTAATATGAATGGGAGGAATAGTTTAATGAAAAAAAAGCTAATAACAGGAGTCTTAACATTAAGTTTATTTATTGGAGGTACTGCTACAACATCTGTCCTTGCCGGTGCTGATGATATTGAAACGCAAACAGCTGTCCAGACTGAATTAGCTTCTAACAATGAAGTGTCTCCTGAAGCAACTCCAGCAGCTGCAGGAGCTTATGCAATGCAAGCTTCGCGTGTTGCAGCAACAGCTTTTGTTGGAGGGTTTACAGCTAAAGCCGGTGCTGATGCATATGATGCATTAGGAGGCAGTGCAATAAATGCAAGCCCGACTGGTTATGAAAATATTAAAGTGGTTTTTGATCAATAAATATTTACATTAAATAAAAGGCGATTGTCCCAAAACATGGGACAATCGTCCAATAGATAGAGGTGATATTATGTTGAAAAAAATTATTATAATATTTTCTATTATTTTGTTTTCCATACATTTTTTATTTACCGCTATTTATTTAGCCCCTTTTAATCCTGTAAAAGCAAAATTCGGATTTATAATAAATGGATATATGGAACCTTTGTTTTCACAGAACTGGAGATTATTTGCTCCCAATCCAGCAAGTACGAACAACCAATTCCTAGTACGTGCAGAATTGGCTAATGGAGAGACAACAGAATGGATTAATTTAACGTCTTTTATGATTGAAAAGAACTATAAAAATCGTTTTACACCTTATAATCGTTTAGTTAGAATTCAGCGAGGCGCTTTTACTGCCCTTCATCAAAAAGATGACATAACCATGAAGCTATCTGAAAAAGTAGAAGAAAAAAAATTAAATAAGGAAGATTTTGACTATATTCTGGATAATGAAATGATGAAAGAGCAAAGAGAAGATGGGATTGACATATTAAATCGTTATGCTCAATCTTACGTAAGCAGTTTATATCCTGGAGAAGATATAGCACGTACACAATTAATCGTTAGACAAACAGAGGCTACACCTTATTCGGAACAGAGCAATCCAACCTTTAAAAATAAAACAAATATACATGAATTTGAATGGCGAGAATTCGAAAAAGTTTCCCCTGTGTTTTAATGCATTTTCAACAGTTATCTATCGCCAGAGGTACCCGGGTAATCTGAGTAAGAGAACACGTCACATAAAAGATGTGATTAATTAATTCTAACTATTTTAAATCACGTCATTTTCATTCGTAAGGGCTTTTTATGGATATGCTTTAAATATTATAAAATTAAACCAAACATTTACTCAAAGGAGGATGCCAAGTTTTGAATAAAATTTATGAGAAGCTATCTACACAAAAACATATGTTAATAGGAACCAGTTTAATTAGAATTGCTTTTGGTCTATTAATTTTATATTTCTATTTTATTCATTATGGGCAACGAAGATTTCTGTGGGGACCAAATGGGATGCAGGATCATGAAACTTTAACAAAACAACTGTTTACCACTAATAATTTTTCTATCTATCAATTAAATGATTCCTTACTGTACTTTGAAATCATTTTTCATATCGGTGTTGTAATCGCTTTTTTCTTTACTATTGGATTCATGGGAAGACTAACAGCTATCTTAAACTTCATTTTTATTTGGTCTCTTCAACATGCAAATGTTTTAATTCTAGATGGTGGAGACAATGTAATGAGGATCATTCTATTTTATTTGTTATTTGCAAATACTACGGCATTTTTTTCACTGGATGGTTATAGAAGAAAACAGAAAGTTTCCAGTATTACCCTGTCACCGTCTTTATCCAATGCATTTCATAATTTAGCTGTTCTTGCTTCCATTATACAAGTCTCCTTTATGTATTTAACATCTGGTATGCACAAGATCATGGGAGAAGTTTGGCAAAACGGTACAGCACTTTACTATATCTTACAAGTAGACGAATACACCCATCCGTTTTTTAAGGAGTTAGTTATATCATCCGACTTTTTATTACTGATTGGTGCATATGGAGCTATTTTTGCGCAAATAACATATCCATTTTTATTATTCAATCGCTACACTAGATATATTGCTATCTTTAATATTATCGCTATGCATATAGGCATTGCGATAGTGATGGGATTGTTTACTTTTTCTGCGACAATGATTTCCATACAACTTGTTTTACTGAAAAATGAAGAGTATGAACGAGCATACACAGCTGTGAAAAGATTATTATCTAAATTAAGGCTCAGAAAGGGGAAGCAATATGAAGTTGAACAGATCGAACAAGTCTAAAGAAAAGAATCGTGTCCTTGTTTTTTATGATACTTGGTGCCCTGTTTGCACAAGAAGCATGAAAATACTAGCAAAAATGGATTGTTTCCGTCGTCTTCAATATGAGTCTACTAGAAATATAGCTGTTTTAAATGAATACGGCTTAGAATATGAAAAAGTGGAAAAACGAATGCACACCATTATCATAATAAATGGTGTAATAGAAGAAGGAATAGATAGTATATTACGTATAGCTAAACAAGTCCCATTTTTATGGCCCGCGGTCCCCTTGCTTAAACTGTTTATTTGGGTGGGGGTGGGGTCTAGGTTATATGACTGGTTGGCAAGTAAGCGGAAAATACTTCCAGTTGGAGGATGTGAAGGTGATTCTTGTAGGATCCATGATAAAAGTTAATCGATATTGATAAATACAAAAACCATTTGTAATACAAGGTTTTTACTAAAAATAAGTAAAAAGCAGGTGAAACTTTGAAAAATAAAGTAACCTATACTTTTCAATATTTTAATTCTACTTCCGCTAATGTATACCTATGGCTAGCATCTCCACCAGAGACGAGGTATCAGAAAATAATAAACGAGCAGAAATCATTACCCGTTCAAGAAAATGAAGATATGATTGGTAATCAGATTAGTTTCTATAAAATTGAATCTGGTGAAACAATGAAAGCATCTTACGAGATAGAGCTGTTAAGCAAAACAGAAGATAGTCTGCCAGAATTGACCCAAGAAGAAAAAAATTTCTTTTTAAGGTCGACACCTATGGTTTGTGTAAACGAAGAAGTAAGGCACATCGCTTTCAATGTCATTAGAAGTGAAACAAATCCAAAAGAACAAACAAAATTACTGTTTTTTTATATCGTCAAGCATTATAACTATAAATTTCCTCCAAAAGCTAGGGGGGTTACACATTTCCTCAAAGATAAGAACGGAGATTGTGGTGAATTTTCTTTTCTATATGCAGCCCTTTGTCGTGCTATTGGTATCCCTTGCCGTGTAATGGTAGGGGCGTTTACAGGTGGAAAACATCAGCCGCATGTATGGAATGAAATTTACTTGGAACAAGAAGGTTGGATACCAGTTGATACAAGTATGGCTGCTACAGTAAAAAAACAGTTCTGGAGATACATTTTCTCTCCTATTCAAACTTTATCTTGGAAAGCGTACTATGGGAAAACAGATAATCAGCGAATTACTTTTTCTATTGACACAGAACATACCCCGACTCCCGCTTATCCAAAAGTATCTGTACAGAATAGGCATATCTACAACACGTTTGATATAGCGGGAAAGTCATTTATTTGGGGGAAAGATGTAGTGCAACAAAAAATACCCTATCTCCAGCCTATTTATTTCTATTATGAAGATGAACAACCATTGAAAGATAGAACGGAGCATTATGTTGGTTTGTGGAGCGTTCATGAAACTGGAAATAAAAAATTAATACTACTACTTAGATCCGTGTTCGGATATAGTGCTTTCCTATTAGCAATGTTCTATTTTGTCACCAAATGGGAACCTTTAAGTATTCTGTTTCCAGTACCTGCGTTTCTGTTCTGTTTATCTTTTGTTATAAGAAAAGAGCGAGTGTTATTCTTCTCGATAGCTACCATTTTTTTTGGTATTATTTTGCTAATGGTAAGTATAGGAGCAATTTCTACTATTCTATAATTCCTTTTGGTCACTATTGTCCACCTCCATATTTTTTGAAATGCTATAAAGTTTTAAACTTATACGTACTGGGAAATGAATAAAAAGAATTTTATAGAAAGGAGTTTTTTCTTGAATAAAATGACTCCGGCAGCGATAAATTGCACGCAGAAAAAGCGTGCTTCTTTTTAAAGGCGTCTCGCATATTCAGTGGCTATATTATTTTTATTCTAATCAAAAAGCTTGTAGAGACTAGGATTTCTACAAGCTAAAGCATGTCCAATAAGGGACACGCTCAGAAAATACGCTGCATGTTACGCCGTCATCTTCGACGTCACGCCAAACAGAGTATCATTCCGTAATTTTCTTAACGTAATGAATGAAGAAAGTGAGCGACGCCATCTTCTGTATTAGGCAAAGTAACTACTTGACACGAATTTTTAATTTTCTGAGGGGCATTCCCCATTGCTGCACTTTTACCAGCGATTTCCAACATCGATAAATCGTTAAAACTATCACCGATGGCCGCTGTTTCTGATAGCTCAATTCTAAATTCCTCTGCTAGCATGCTTAATGCATTTCCTTTGGAAGCATCAATGTGCTCTAATTCAAAGTTATGCTCTGCTGAAGAAACAATCGATAAATTGGCTAGATTTTTAAAGTGGTTTCTTCCTTTTTCCAACTTTTCTTTATTGAACGAAAATGCAAGAACATTATAAACATCCAAATCCTGACCAATGAAGTCTCGGTAGGAACGTATAAATGAAAAGCCAGTTTGACTAAACTGCTTATTTGCAGCATCGGATAACTGATCTACATTAATTTCTGGGTTCGCACTTTTCATTCTATCTATTTCGATTGCTAGTAATTCTCTGCCATGCTGTGGTGTGTAGATGGCATGATTACTAAATACTTCATAATAATAGTCCTCTTTTTCAAGCCAGTTCAGTATGTTGACTGCATCCTGTTTTTGAATTGCTTTTGATCGGTATAATTTACCATCTGGGCTGTGTATGGTTGCCCCATTCGCTCCAATAATCCACGTGTTAATACCCGTGTCTTTAAAAAGTGTTTGAACATCAAAGTGCGCACGCCCAGTAGCGATAACGACTTCTATCCCTTTCGACTGAGCAGAAGTTATCGCTTCGAGGTTTTTTATACTTATCTTGTTGTTTTCGTTTAGCAAGGTTCCATCCAAATCAATGGCGATTAATTTTGTCATGTTAGTCATCTCCTATTTCATGCAAATCTGTGGTTAATAGCTCTACATTATGCTTAGTTAGTAACTCTCTAAACGCTTGTGAAGGAGTTCGATCGGTTATTAATAAATCGATATCACGTATCTCAGCAAAGCGGAAAAAATCTGATTTTCCTAACTTCGTACTATCGGCTAAAACAATAACTTGCTTTGCCTGTTGCATCATTTTTCTTTTTACAATCCCATCTTCTTCATGAGCGACGGTTAATCCATGTTCAGATATTCCTACTACACCAATAAACGCTTTATCAACAAGGTATTCTGAAAGTTTACTAATGACTGATGGACCATATAAATAACGGTGATCCTTTTCCAAGGTTCCTCCAAGTAGTTGAATATTCATTTCAGATTTAGTAGATAATAGATCTGCCTGATTAATTGAATTTGTAATGATTGTACAGTTAATATTATTGAGCTGCTCAGCACAGGATTGAACAGTTGTTGATGCGTCTAAAATGATTCTGTCTCTTGGGTAAATGAGCATAGCCGCTTTTTTTCCAATACTTTTTTTTTCAATAGACACCATCGTTAAGCGATTGGAATAGCTTTTTACTTCATTATGATATGCTGGGAGAATAGCGCCTCCTCGTGTACGGATAATCGCTTGTTCTTCTTCCAATTTGACAAGATCTCTTCTGGCTGTGTCTCTGGAAACGGCAAACAAGGAACAGATTTGCTCAACAGATATCCTATTATTACGTTGAAGAAACTCCAGTATGCCAATCAATCTTTCTTCTTGATACAAACAGATCCGCCTCCATCATTCTGTGCTTTGTTTTCATTATACTATAAATATAAGTAATTGTAATTATTTTTAAGTTTTTTTAAGTGAAGTTAATGCTTTCGCCAAGCAGGATAATGACAATGATTTGCCGAACGAATAAATAAAAGGAGGGGTTTGGTTTGCGTAGATTTGGATTAATTACAAAGTTTACTGCTTTTGCTGGAAGGCAGGAATACTTAGCGGAAATACTTGTAAATGCAGGAGGTGAAATGGAAGAATTAGAGGAGTGTCAGTTCTATATAGTTAACTTAGCAAATGAAAGGGATACAGATATCTATGTTTATGAATTGTGGGAAAGTCAGGAAGCACATCAGGATTCGTTAACTTTGAACGTAACACAAGCACTCGTTCAAAAAGCTAAGCCTTATATAAACAGTGTAGAAAGGATATGCACGCTAACACCAGTTAGAGGTAAAGAAGGTATTTAAATAACATAGGCTGTCGTAAAACGATTTACGATCATGCAACAACTGGAAGAGCTACAAAAGCTATTTACTTATGAGGAGTGTGAACCGTTGTTGTATGGAAAATATATGTTCTCCAATAGCGATGGGAAAAAAGTATTTTAATCGGAGAAATAACGAATAAATAGATTGATAGTTCGTGTAACGAAGCTGATCTGGAGTTACCGTGGGTCGCCGGTGAGCCTCTTCGTGCTGACACAGCTTTAAGTCGCAGATGTGTATCCACTCACAGGATAAGGGAAACTTCGGTAGCGATACAACCCACGTAGAAAAACATTTTTCTTAATCAAGGAGTTTTCGTATTTTCCGAAGATAATGTAGTGTGTTGCAGGTCTTTAGAAAAGACCAGCTTAGTTATCTTCATGCCTCGATCTAATCAGACATTTTGTTTATCATTTGTAGGATTTCTTTTAGAATTTCATTTCTCTGCCTTTGAATTTGAATTATTTGGGTCAGAAACCAAATGACAAATACGATAAAACCTAAATAAAATAATGGTGGTATAAATCCAAATAATGAAATAAATGAATCATGCACTTTTGTTCATCCTTTCTTACTTATTCACTATGTTATTCGACAAGAAATGGCAATTATCCTTCAAAGATAGCTAAAGATAGTAGATAGGTTAAAGGCGGATCTATTTAAACCTGCAAAGGGTCTACTTCTATACTTCTACCAATTTAAATTGATTATAGAGAGAGGTTCCAGCTTCTAATAAGAAAAAATATGGAGTAAGCTTATTAAGGTATTATATATATCTTATTGTTATACTATAATTAGTGATCAATGAGGGAGTAATGTAGAAAAATTATTTGTAAATATAGAATAGTAAGGAATGATCAATTGGCACAAACACATGTTTTTTCAAAAGGTGAGGAAATAGCCAATGCGATAACGCATGGGATAGGAGCATTAGGGAGTATTGCAGGATTGATTGTACTAATTGTATATTCATCCTTGTACGGGACAGCGTGGCATGTTGTTAGCTTTACGATATTCGGTACAACGATGGTAATTCTCTATTTATCATCAACGCTGGTACACGCATTTCCGCCAGGTAAGGCGAAAGATCTATTTGAAATCTTTGATCATTCGTCCATTTATCTATTTATTGCTGGGACATATACACCGTTTACTTTTCTTGTTATAAAAGGTGCATTAGGATGGACAATGTTTGGTATTATTTGGGGACTTGCAATTGCCGGAACCGTATTTAAAGCGTACTTTGTGAAAAAATATCTGATAACCTCAACGATACTTTATATTGCAATGGGCTGGATGGTTACATTAGGATGGGATCAGATTGTTAATAATCTACATCCTAATGGTGTGACACTGCTTGTGATCGGTGGTCTCTGTTACACGTTTGGAGCTATTTTCTATGTATGGCGAGGTTTTCGTTATCACCATGCAGTGTGGCATCTGTTTGTTATAGCTGGTACAGCTACACACTTTTTTTGTGTATTGTTGTATGTATCCCGCATATAACTGACAGTAAGCCCCCATTTCAGCAAAAAAGTGAAACCAATATGGTTAAATGGTGGACGACTGCCAGTAAATGTCCGATTGGTTTAAGGGCCTTTAGGTCATACCCTTGTTGTACTACCAATCCGTGGGGAAAAACAAAACCCCACGGATAGAAGTTTTACTTTATGCGAGGTATGTAAGGAGTCTTCTTCATGGCTATTATTAGAGTACTTCAGAAGTTGGTAAATCGATATTTTACCTTCAAGGTCTATGATTTGTCTGCGCAAATGGCCTATTATTTTCTGCTTTCTATTTTCCCGTTTCTTTTAGTCATTTATTCGCTGCTTCCATATTTACCTATAAGCGAAGATTATATTATTGAACTTGTACGTCCATTTGCCCCAGAAGGTACGTATAGCTTAATCGAAAATACGATATCCAATATTTTAGCGAATCAACAGATGGCTTTTTTCAGTTTTCTGATCAGTATCTGGCTTTCTTCTATGGGTGTGCAATGCTTGAAACGGATTCTTAATGAAATTTATGGTATTCAAGCGAAGGAGAATTTTATTAAACAAGTTATCGAGGGTTTAGTATTAACACTTGGGTTAATGTTCGCTATTTTATTCACTGTAGTGATTCCGTTAGTGGATCGATTCATGCGACATTATTTACAGGATGTCCAGTTTATTGAGCGATTTCAAGGGTATTGGTTCTTGTTTCAATGGGGTGTCGGAAGCATATTTATAATGGTTTTCTTTATCGGATTGTATTATTTTGCTCCAAATATTAATCTCAAGGTGAGAAACGTGCTTCCAGGAGCAATCTTCTCAACGATTGGCTGGCAGATTGTTTCTATCGTTTTTTCATCATTTGTTAGCCAAAATAATTATACTGCTTTTTATGGTCAATTGGGTAGTATTGTTGTTCTAATGCTGTGGTTTTATTTTTCCGCCATGATCATTATTATGGGTGCATTATTGAATACAATCATCTTTCCTGTCACATCAGTTAAATAAAAATAAAATCAAACGTATAAATAACTAATTATGAAACTAAAAGGTGCTTCTCGTAGGAAAGACAGAGGAGCACCTTTTGGCTTGCTTTAAATTTTGTATTGTTGTGCACTTCTCCGTAGCAACACGCAGTTATCGTCTTATATCGTTGTTACAGAAGATTTTTTTGCAAACATCTTTCCTGTTCTTGCATCAGCTGGTTATATTTCAACAACTATACATGAATTGGCCATGCCATGAATAGCTATATAGTAAGATGTATACAGCATAAACATTCACTAAGACCTAACAAAGCAGCTGTTGAATCTCTACATTAGGGGGAAGATGAATGATTGAATCGATATTAAAACTATTTACTAGCGAACAAAAAGCAGAGGCGATCTTAGCAAACCCGATGATAGAGCTTATCTTTATCGTATTGTTTGTCACATTTATGGTCGCGCTTTTGGTACATTTGGCGTTGTTTAACAAGCTAAAGAAAATAAGGGATTTCTTAAAAGATACCAGTCAAATGGAGATAGAACCACTAGCTTCATTTAAACAACAATATGATAAGAAGCAGCAAGGAGAGGCTGTAAAAGCAGAAACATTCGTACAGGAGAAGTTTTCTAGTTGGCGTTTGTTTAATGTACCTGTGGTTAGTTTAATAAAAATAATTCAAATGACAGTTTCGATGTTTATTTTGATAGGGGTATTAGGAACATTTATAGGTTTAACGTCATCATTAAGTAGCATTAATATCGAAGGAAGTGATTTAGTCGAAGGGGTAGCGGGTGTTTTA
The DNA here is from genome assembly GCF_016919725.2 of Virgibacillus sp. AGTR. Taxonomy (GTDB): domain Bacteria; phylum Bacillota; class Bacilli; order Bacillales; family Amphibacillaceae; genus Virgibacillus; species Virgibacillus salarius. The sequence goes on along the minus strand of NZ_JAJERH010000096.1, from coordinate 4,334 downwards.
GCAGGTATTGATGTTGCCTTTTATACGAGTATAGCAGGGATGGGCTTCTCACTGGTGATGACGGTATTGATTAAAGTACTCAATACGGAATTTATGCTCACAGATATTATGCTGATGACTGAATCAAAATTTGAAGAGAATGAACAGCACGGTATTAGTAAATTAATCCAAGTATCTGAAACCATTAATGAATCTATTCTAAGCTTGCAGGAAACGAACCAAGAGTCGTTACAGGGGATAGAAGCTGCATTTACTGGGTTTCAAGAATATACAACAGGACTTCAGCAGTCAGCAAAGGATTTAGCTTCATTTAATGATGGGCTCTCTGAAAATCTTCGTCATTTTCAACAACTTTTTGATTATATGAAGGATGTAACAGATGGGTTTTCTGAAGGAACTAAAAATCTGAATGAAAACTTCGAAGCATTATTTACGTATTTTAAGCGTATTGACGGCAGAAATGAACGAATGTTGAAAGCATTTGAAAATACTTATGAAAAGGTAAAAGAAGTTTCCCGTGCTCAATTAGATACACTCCAACAATTTGATAAATCGGTAGGTGATATGAAGCAATTTACTTCTGATCTGTTAGAAGAGCAAAGCTCGTTGCATACGATATTTGAAAGTATTAATGGTAAGTCCAAGGATTTAGTCGAGCGGATGGCCAGTCATAATAAGGAATTTAAGCAAGTCTTCGGCGAAGATCTTTCTACCAAGTTGACTGGGATTATGACACAGCTACGAGAGCTTTCTACAGGTTTTGATAAGATGGGGCATTCCATTGTGAAGCTCCCTGAAGCATTGGATGTTATTAATCAAACACAGGCAGAATATAAGCATTTATTGTCGGATCGTTTTACAGAACTAAAAGAATTTAATCAAACCTTCAATCAACATTTGAAGACACATTTAGCTGATTCGATGAATTTTGAGAAGCATATGCAGGAAGCTTCCAGCACATATGAACAATTGGGAATGAAAAATAACCAGTTAATTCAGGAAATGAATACGACCATTTCACAAATGAACCAAGCATTTCAACAACGAGAAAACCAGTTAGAGACAAGTGTAGGCGTCTTAAAGGATACGTTATCAACTTATGTGACAAATCTTGAAGGGTCACTTGGAAGTAAATTGGATAAAGTTGGTCAGGCGATTCGTGATTATATGCAAGGAGCAAATGATGGGATTCGCAAGGAATTTCAAGACCTACGTCGAACATCTGAAGCTAATGAACAGAGTCATGCCCGTTTAATTCAACAAACCTTGCAAGATCTTAACCGTGAGATTCAAATACTTAACCAACAGCTAACAGCTTTTGTACAGCGAACAACAACACCGAATAATCCGATAAGGTTGAGTCAGAATGAATACTAAATATCAACGATTATTTAAGCAGGATCAGGATGAAGGTCATTTCTGGCCATCTTTTACAGATTTACTGACAACCATTTTACTCTGCTTTATGCTAATTTTTATCTGTATGATGGTCATTAAATCATTACAGATTGAAGAAATGAAGGAAACACTAGATCAAATTATGGGAGTGCGTGCGAAATTGGTGAATGACTTAAAAGAAGAATTTAGCGGTTCAGAACTCGGGGTTGAAGTCGATGATAAGACAGGCGCCATTATTTTTAACACGGAAATTCTCTTTGAATACAACAAAGATGAATTAAAGCCAGAATCGTTTACTTTTTTAGATGAGTTCGTGCCAAAATATTTAGATATACTTTTGCAAAGTGGTTATGAACAATATATCGCGGAGATTATTATTGAAGGGCATACTGATCGAGATGGCACTTATTTATATAATCTAAAGCTTTCACAAGATAGGGCATATAGTGTTGCAGCATATATTTTAAGTGCGGATTTTCCATATAAGAATATTCAACAGCATTTAGAGGAAAAGCTGACCGTTAATAGCAAGTCATTTTCTGATGTTCGCACAGATGATAAGGGTGGATATAATGCGAAGAAATCTCGACGAGTTGAGTTCAAATTTCGATTAAAAGATGAGGAAATTCTGGAGAAGACAAGGGAGATTTTAGGTAAGTAAATGAAAAGAGAGTGAATGCGATGCATTAGTATTAAATTTAGAAATTAACAATATTGCATGCTTTTCGTCAATATGCTAATATATATAACAGCATATTCCTTTAAGATGGTCCAGAGAGACCAAAAAGGGTAGTGACGTGACTATTATAGTTATTAAAATAACCGTTCATGCCCTTTTCCTCTTCTGGATAAAGGGTATTTTATTTTATATTAACACTAAATAAGCTTCGGATGAAAACTCAACACCTTTAAACGAAGTCCAGTGAGGCTTGAAAGGAGACAAAAAATGAAATATCGTAACAAAGCAGTGGTAGCTTCCGTAACTGGTTTAACATTAGAAGGCATGGATATTATGTTCATTTCCTTTGCTATGTCTTTAATCGTTGCTGATTTTCAAATTGATTTAACTACGGGTGGATTTATATCATCTATTACAAATATAGGTATGCTTATCGGCGGCATAATCTTTGGTATATTAGCGGACAAGTTTGGTAGAGTACGTATTTTTACGTATACGATTTTCCTGTTTGCGATTGGTACGGCGCTAACTGGATTGGCAACTAACATTGAACAAGTATATATTTTCCGATTTATTGCAGGACTTGGGGCTGGCGGAGAATACGGTATTGGTATGGCGCTTGTCGCAGAAGCATGGCCGAAAAATAAGCAAGGGCGCGCTTCTTCTTATGTCAGTATTGGCGCTCAGTTCGGAGTTATTATAGCCGCTGTTTTAAGTTCTGTGCTCTTACCAATTTTTGGCTGGAGGGGCTTGTTTTTAGTTGGAATCATTCCAGTTATATTTGCTTATTTTGTTAGAAGAAATTTGCAAGAATCACCAGAATGGCTAGCAGCACAGAAGCAAAAACCGGCAATTCAAAAACAAGGTAAGCTAAAGCAACTGTTTCATTCGCCACGTGTTGCATTAACAACGATCGGCTTAGCTGTGATGGCAACTGTACAAATCGCTGGTTATAATGGTTTAATGATTTGGCTTCCAACGATGCTACAGCAATCTCAAGGATTATCTGTTTCAAGCTCAGCAATCTGGACAATCAGTACTGCTGTAGGAATGATTGCGGGGATGCTGACTTTTGGTAGGTTTATAGATAGATTTGGTTTAAAGGTTTCCTATGGTATTTTCCTCCTTGCTTCTGCGGCTGCTGTATTTATGTACGCATATGCAACTGGAAGTACTGGTGTACTCATCGGCGGAGCGATTGTTGGATTCTTTTCAAATGGGATGTTTGCTGGATATGGAGCCTTAATAAGCCGTTTCTATCGTGTTGATATTAGAAGTACGGCAACAAACACCATTTTTAATTTTGGGAGGGCCGTTGGTGGACTATCTCCAATTTTAGTAGGTTTTATTCTCGAACACGCCAGTATGTCATTAGCAATGACATACTTAGCAGCGCTATACTGCATCTCATTCATTGTCATGATGAGTCTGAAAATAGATAGAGGGAAAAATATCCATGACGATGAGGCAGTTGTATCAGAGGTTGTTTAATTAGTCAATAGGATTGGTTCCTGTTAGCAACAAGTCACAGTAGCCATCTAGCTGTTTATAATTTTGATAGTTTAATGAAACTTTACTATATTAACCATGTTATTCCGTCATAACAAAAATTCGGGAACAGCTACCTTTTACTTTTAGTATTGTAATGTGTACAGATGATAGATGATATAAAACCTAATCATATGCTAAAAAATAGACAAATGAATCCATTGAATCGCTAATGTATAGAAGAAGGCATTCCACACCATTTGCGCTATTCGCTTTGTCATACTAAATGGTATGATCCAGTATGTATACTTCGTGATCGAGGGGCAATCGCAGCTGTCTATCTAGTAGATTTCTCATTCATTCGTTGGAAATGATAGAAGTGAATGATCTATTTACTTCGGATAAGCAAAGGGTAGATAGATGGGATATTGTTGTTAATTTTACGAGAGTAATACATCATCGTAAGTAAAAATCCTATTCGCATTCCCGAACGGACAGAGATTTTACGATTCTTTTGTTACAGCTCTTAAAGGTTATTTTCACACAAGCATAGTTTGTGATTTTAAATACACTAATTAAAAAGCATGAGCCCGGTTACTATATCGTGCTCATGCCCAAACAGTTACCTAATGAAATAACTGTATCTAACTTTATGTGATCATTGCAAAATGCCGTTCTTTTTTTATATTGTTTATTTTTTATAAGTTAAGAAAGTATAAAATTAGTGCAATGACTGCGTTAAGCCAAGTAGTTATTTTGAAATGTTAGA
>NZ_JAJERH010000095.1 GCF_016919725.2 Virgibacillus sp. AGTR | reverse complement strand
TTGCATAGTATAAACTCTAACTTTTGGGGGTAACCACCTCATTGTTCGTTTTTTATTGTTTCTTCATTCTTTTGTCTCAGCGTCTTATCCTTATTTGTCAATAATCTAATGCTGCTGAACGTAGTTTTCTTCTCACCTCTCTTCCCCAGCTTTTCACCGCATCGGTGGAAACACCTTCTCTGTCCGCGATCTCTTTTATCGATAAATCCTTAACAATAAACAACAATACCCATTTCCATTGATTTTCCGTTAGTTCTTTTTTTATATCTTCTAAGTCTGTGTTTTCATGAAAGTACTCCGTTTCCTGATTACTTATTGGATACATTCTACCGCCAGCGCGAACATAATTACCATGTGTTCTTTTAAGGAACTGATGAGCTTCATACGTATCGTCATTTTCTCTTTCTCTTGTTTTCTTTCGAATTAAATCGATCATACGATTACGAATGGTATAATTAAAATAGGTAGCTAATGGTCCTTTATCTGGCTTATAGTTCTCATAAGCGTTCCACATGGCAACAAGCCCCTCTTGATAGAATTCCTGATGCGGATCATTAATATGAAGTTTATGAATATGGTAATGGATTCTGCGTTCATTCTGTTCAACAATCTCTTCAAAGGTCATATGGAGAGCCTTTTTTCCTTTAACCATCTTTATCCCCCTAACAACTCTATTTAATCCTATTATCGAATGAACAAAGAGGATAGTGGCATTTTTATTTATTTTTGTTCTCGTCATTTTCTTATCTATCTAAAAAAACATCTCATTCAACAGAATGAAATGTTTTTGTGAGCCAGTTCCTATCTTAACGGTCTTTGTACAGTTGAACAATCTGTATGTGATATGACAAAATGAAGAAAGATATTTGTTCCTCACGCAATTCTACTTTTACTCAACCAGTTGGAGGTTTTGTTCCCCCCACTGATGGTTCGTACCATAAGGGTATGACCTCAAGGCCCTTTAACGAATCGGACATTTCCTTGAGTTGATCCCACTTCCCATATTGGTTTTACTTGATTGCTTGAAGTGGGAGTCTTACTACCAGTAATATGTGAGATAAACTAATCCCATTGTACAATTTAATAGATATCACCTATCATCCTATTAATTTACGTTAACTAACACAAAAAGTACATAGATAATTTAAAAAAATCTGATTTCCACAAAGGAACTCGCTATAATTACCCTCTGATTTATAGAAATGCGCTTCATATAGTTACCAGAGACAGTAATGCATGCTTTATCTTATAATGGTCCGCTTTAGTTATTACCCATCCTCTCTTTTTTTAAATTCCCTTTATTTATAATTTTATCAACTTACTTATAGCAGGTTTATACATGAAAGTGAAGAAGTCCTGTTTTTTATTTGGATGCTCAATCCTCGAGAGGATCAAGCGCTTTTTTCACTTCTCGTTATAAGCTATTAACAAAATTATTAATATTTTTATAAACTAGACCATTTATAATCGCTTATTTTCCACTGATTATCAATGTTACTTACTATGAATAGCACTTTGTAGTGTCCATATAAATCAGCAACTGCTGTCTGTGTCACTTTAAATTTAGTACTGGAGAGTTTTGTAATACTATATTCTTCCCCCTCCCGGAAGTCAGGTTCGCCATCCATAGGAATTAAATATAAGCCATCGCTTTTTTCCTCTAGGCGGTTAGACCATATCTGTTCTGCAACATTTCTTGTCATCATATTATTTAAGCGTGTATACACATCTTCTTTAACAACAAATGTGTTTTTAAATTTATAGGATTCTGGTTCTAATTCTGCAATAACTACATCAATGCTCGAATTAAATTGCCTTAGTTTATGAAGTATAACTTCTTTTTCCTTATCCGAAATGGAAGGTTCATTTTGCTCTTTATCCGTTGATTCACTTTCTTGATCTTTCTGATGTTTATTATCAGTCTGATTCGTAGATTGTTTTTCTTGATCTTCTTGATGTTCCTTATTACCATTTTGATCCGCAGATTGATTCTCTTGATCCTTCTGATCATTTGTTTCTATTGCATTTTCTTTTTCGTCAGACTCATCTTTATTTTCAGCGACTTCCTTGTCAACTTCATTCTGTTTAGGTTCTTTCTCTTTCATATTGTCTTCTCTTTCTATTAATTTCTTACTGGATTGCATCTTTGTAGAAAAAGGAGCAGGAGAAAATTCATAAATCTTATTGTCTATTACTTCATCTTTAAGTACAGGCCCGATTAATAGAAATACTAATATAAGCGCAAAAACTAGTGACGAGACATATAACGAATACTGCTTTTTCTTCTTTTTTCTTAGAATTTCTTGTTCATCATTAGTAGTAAAATGAATATTCTTGTTTAAATATTTCTGTATTTCTTTTTTAATATGATTATCAAACTCACTCATCATATATCCCCCTCTCTACTAATTCTCTTTTTAATAATTTCCTTCCTCTAACTAATCTTGATTTGACTGTATTCATTTTTAAACCATTAATCGTACTAATCTCCTTTAAAGACATTTGCTTATAATAATATAAAATAAGAACATCCTTATATTTAATTGGAAGCTGTGCAATTAACCGAACTAATTCATTTGATTGCTCTTGTTTTTCTACTTCCTCATGAATTGATTCTGTTAATAGTCCTTTTATTGTACTAATGACAGGTTTATAAACTATATTTCTAAAGCTCCATTTCCGTTGATAATCCTTACACTTATTAATCGTGATCCTATATAACCATGTTTTATAGCTTGATTTTTTATTAAAACGGTGAAAATTCTTATAACAAGATATAAAAACTTCTTGAACAATATCCTCACTTTGCGAGATATCATTTACATACAAATAAGCAATTCGTTTTAACTCATCTCCATATAACCCCATAAGTTCTTCTAATAGAATTTCATTAGTATCAGATTCACTTAAAATCTCTTTCTCATTAAACAAACCTTACTCCCCCTTCCATATATTAGACGATTATAAAAAAAGATATGGTGCGTTATATCCAAATTTTTAATAATCATCTAGTGTTAACGAAAAAAACCTTAAACACCATTGTATTTAAGGTTTTTTTCTAATTATATACTTGGATTATTATTTCTTTTGAAAACAATAATAACCAATCTTTTTATTATCATCCCTTATAAATCCTTTAGCTCGATATCCTTGCTTAAACAAACAATTAAACACCGCTCTTGTTTTCATTCGCCAGTCAATTGCCAGTTCTAACTGATTGCTTTTTATTTCTTGTATATTATTTGGCACAGAGACAAAATATGCATTCTCCTTTAAATTCTGATCGGCATGCAGGTTACTAATTGGCATTCCTTCTTTTTCTAATAGGAGTACTTGTTCTTCAATTACTGTCTGGACGTTCTCTAAGCTTTTATCCTCATTCCAATGCCATTCTATAATAATACGATCTGTTGCCATCCCCCGGTTCAATCCATCATCCATATCTCCATAGTAATTTTCCTTATACTTGACACCAGTCGCCCCTAATTTATTCATATTTAAGTAAGCATTTAAACTTTGCAATGGATCAAAGGTCCAAATCATTTTCTCATACCCCATTTGATCAGCAATCTCAGCTTGCTTACGCTTCATCCTTTCTCCTAGGCCTGCCTTCCGATAATCAGGTAGTAAACCTAGCATATGTGAATATAAATACACTTCCTGCCCATCATAGCCAGTAAAGCTATAGGAAAAACCAATTAATTTATCTCCATCGTATGCTCCTAACATTAGCCCTCCATTATTTATCGCTGTGTATGTTTGATGTACAGGAGTTGCATTTCCCCAAATTTGATTTTCTAAATGAAGAATACTTTCTAACGCATCCATCTCTGTTATCTTTTGAATGACGATATTTCGTTTCATAAAATTCCTCCTCTGCAAGCTGATCTGTTCAGTTTATTTTCTAAATATAAAAGAAGTAGGTGTATCATTCAAGTAAACCTTTTGCTGTTTTAAAAGTGACACTTCAATCAGCTATAGTTTTGTTTATCCCCCGCGATCGTTAGTACCACAGGGGTATGACCTAAAGGCCTTAGAGCCAATCGGACATTTACTGGCAGTCGCCCCCCCACTTACCAATAGTGGCTTCTCTTTTTGCCTGAAGTAGGTTATTGTGGGGGGGATAAATAGTAAGTTGACCATATAAAGCACTTACTATAATTAATATACTAACGTAAAACAAATTGAAATAAATTCATCTTAATGAACGATCTATTTATTATAAAAATCCCCGAAGCATAAAAAATCCTGCTCGTTCAGCAGGATTTTTTTCCATTACTTATGGTTGCGTATTACTCTCTTCATTCGCTTGCTGGAGTATCTTTTATATTCTCCATTTTAGCTTTTGCCTCTTGGACGATTTGATCAAGCTCTGAAAGTATGGCTTGATCCAATTCTTTCGTTTTGCTTTCTTTCATGGACTGGATAAGCTGATTTGAATATTGCTGCAAAGCCTTTGTTCGCTCTAAAATCTCATTCTCTACCTTTTCATCCAGTCTCTGTTCAGCTTTCGCAATTTCTACTTTTAATGCTTCTTCCAAACGCTTTGTTTGTTGTTGTTGCTCTGCTAAGATAGCAGCATCTATTTTTTCAATAGATTCATCCTTTTTCTGTTGAAACCAACTAGTAAGTAAACCATTAATGTCTTGATCAGCGAAAACAGCTGTAAAACTTCCTCCCATTAAGGTTACAGATATAATTACAATGATCACTATTCTTATTCGGCTTTGGCGCCTTTTTTGTTTTCGAGTTTGGATTCTGTTTAACAACTGCTTTCCCTCCTTAGCATCTATCTATTTCAACAGAATAGATAATTATTGATGAATACCCGATATAACTTCATCAAGAGCTGCTTTTGCTTCATCTTCAAGAGCCTGTGCTGTTTCCGTAATAATAACTTGTTGTTCTTCAACTAATCCTGCTAATAATTCCGTTACTAACTCACGAAGATCTTCAATAGCCCAATCGACTTGATTTTTTAAGTTCCTAATTGTAATTTCCTCATTTGAAGCCAATTCTGCTTCTAGTTGCTCTTGTGCATTTTGCACAGCTGCCTCTAGCTCAGCTACAGCTGTTTCTTTAGCCTCTGTTAAGTCTGTAGTTACTTGATTAACTGCTGATTGCCCAACTTCTCCAGTATATGCTGTTAAATCTTCCGTAGCATAATTTAAACCTTCTTCTTGTAAACGTTCAATTTCTAAATAACCATCAATTAAAACATTATAAAATTGCAATCCCATATCTTCTAGTATCTGCTGCGCTTCGCTATCAAGTGACTCGATATGCTCTAGCTTTGTCGCAACTATTTCCTCTAACGAAGCATTTGTTTCTTCTACTCTTGTTAAATCAATATCGAGAGAGGCATCACTTTTTAACTGCTCATACTCAGCCTCAAGCTCCGGTAATTTTCCCTCCCCATAAGCAGTTACCTCGTCTTCAATTCTCTCTACCGAATCATTAAACATAGCATTGTACCATTCACGTAATGCTGATCCTGCATCCGTATTAGCAAATACTATCCCCGCACCAGATAAAACACCAACACCAATAATACCAGCAGCTATCTTTCCTTTTAGTGTACGTAAACCTAGCTTCATTCTACATACTCCCCTTCTTTTCTTTTATATTTGATAGAAATCATATGATAGATCCCTAATCATATAACCAATCTTGTAAAGACGAAGTAACATCTTCCTTAATCTCAGTATGAATCTCCGATTTTTTTCTAACCTCATAGGCTTTCAATACGTCACCCTCTAGGTTCTCCTTTGATTCTTGTAAACGGACGTAATAAGATTGTAAATATTGATTAATCTCCTTTTTATTTTTGGAACTAACACGTTTTGATAGCTGTGTTAACCGATCTGCTTTGTTCTTAATCGTTTGTTCTTTTTCTTCAAGAAGAGATCGCTTTACACTTAAACTCTTCTCTTTCAACCACTGGTTGATTCCTTCAACCGTTTCAAAGTAATCTGTTAACCAATGTTCCTCTCCTCGATCAGCCGAAGCACTCATATGCCAAGTTGCACCCGTTGTAAAGAGAATGATACAAACGCCCCATAGTAATCGTTTTTTCACGACCAACTGTCCTTTCGTATTATTACTTATCTATCATTAACATTTATTTACTCCCTCTTTGATACTATAGTAACAAATTGACCTTCTATTAAAATCTGAAAATTATACTATTTTTAAAATAGTATAATAGTTTTAAGACTTGGATTAAAAACTAACTTCAAATCCAATTATAGGTATAAACACATACATAAATCAGAATTTTCTACAAAAATCGATATAAGCTGCAATGGATTAAAAATTTCTTGTTTAAATAAAGGACTTTTAGCTTATAAAGTGAAACTTCAATCAGTTAGGGATTTTGTTTATCCAGAATTGGTTTCACTTGCTTGAAGTGAGGGTCTTTTGCCAGTTATATGTAGGATAAACTTAATGGAAGAAGATATATTAAATCGAAATAAATACTTCTATTACGCATTTCTGAATCAATTACACCGTTACTTATAGTAAAATACGTTTTTATAAATGCAGTATAGTGAATCATATTAATGGCTACCTTACCTTCATATTAGTAAAATAATAACAATTATCTATTGAAAGGAAGTGAAGTATTGCCACTAAAAATAGGAATAGATGCAGGTGGTTCTTTAATTAAAATTGCTTATTACTATGAAGGATCGTTACACGTTAAATTATTCTCCAACCACATGAAGAAACAAGTAATTAATTGGCTTCCCTCTACAAATACCTCCATTTATTTAACCGGTGGTGGTAGTAGGGAATTACAAAACGATTTACCAACAAGCGCTATTGTCATTGATGAATTTACAGCTGTTTGCAAAGGTACAAATTATCTATTACAACAAGAAAAAGAGACTTTACTAGAAAAATATATCCTCGTAAGTATTGGTACTGGAACCTCTTATTTTTTAGTGAGCAGAAATAATTTCACTCGTCTATTCGGGAGTGGAATTGGTGGAGGTATCTTTATGGGACTTGGCTATCTATTAAGCGGGAAATCTGACTATAATGAGCTTGTTCAGTTGAGTCAGATCGGCAATCATAAAAATAGTGATGTATTGGTAAACGATATTTATACATCCACGGAATCACCTCTTGAAAGGAATTTAACAGCTGCCAACTTTGGTAAAGTCCAGCAGGCAAATGAAGCCACTTCTGCTGATTATCTGGCTAGTCTTACACAATTAATTGGTGAAAGTACGATTCTGTTGGCGTCACAAGCAGCCATGGCCAATCAAACGGATAAAATCGTGTTTACTGGTAGTACCTTATCGTATAACAAACCGTTAAAAAAGGTATTATCCGAGTTTCAAGCCATGCTTCCATATGAACCCATATTTCTCGATAATGGCCCATATGTAGGAGCAATTGGTGCCTTTTTATCATGAATAAATAGGTTTGAATTTAGAATGAGGTATGTTCCAGTTACCCTATATAGATAACCCCTTGATCAGATTTTATATCTATTTAGTAAAGCTTGGAGATATGGATTCTAAAAACCCTTTATAGCGGAAGGAAAAAAATTGAGCCGTCGACTGCCACAAAACAGCAACATCTGCTGCTTTCGTGGTTAATGGTATGGACTCACAGATAGCTAAAGCGTTGACTGCAAGTGACGGCTCATAATCTGATATTTTATTCCATTATAGAGTTATCGAAACAGAGAAAAATGTTCAACAGTATGATTGGAAGAGTTAGGTAATCATTCATATCAAATTACTAAGCTTTACAAATACATACAAAAAGTATAGAATGATCAAGTATATTATTTACCTAGGTAAATATATGAGGTGATACAATTGAAAGAATTATTGAATCGAGATTTGCTCCATTTACTAAACCAACGATTTCGATTTTTCACAAAAGAGATGAACAATCGGCTTAGTGACCATGGGTTATTTGCATCCCAATGGTCCATTATTTTTTGTATTGATCGTTTTGGTCCTATGACACAGACAGAAATATGGAAATACTTAAATATCGAAGCACCTACTGTAACAAGGACATTATCTCGTTTGGAAAGAAGCGGCTGGATTACTCGGAAACAAGGCACAGATAAACGGGAGCGCGTTATCGAATTAACCGACTATGCTAGCAATAAGATACCTATTGTTAGAGAAACAATGGATCAATTTGATAACGATATGGTAGCAAGTCTAACGTACGATGAAAAAGTACAACTATATACATTATTAACTAAATTAGCAACAGGAGAGAACAACCTATGAGTCAAGAACCAAAAATATGGACAAAAAGTTTTATAAGTATTTCAATGACACAATTCCTCATTTTCTTATCCTTTTATACGTTAATGACAACTCTTCCTATCTATGTGATTGACAATTTAGGTGGTACAGAAGCAGAAGGTGGTTTAGTTGTAACCGCCATGTTATTGGCAGCGATTATCGTCCGCCTTTTTTCTGCGAAGCTATTAGACAAGACAGGGAAAAAAAGGGGACTATTAATAAGTGTAACGATCTTCGCAGTCACCTCGTTTTTATATCTAATTATTGATGCCTTCATGCCATTATTAGCATTGCGATTCATCCATGGGTTATCTTTTGGTATTATTACTACTGCTACAGGGGCGATTGCTGCCGACATTATTCCACCATCACGCCGCGGTGCTGGACTTGGATATTTTGCTATGGCAATGAACTTAGCCGTTGTCATCGGTCCATTTATAGGTTTAACCTTATTACAATATACGAGCTTTCAGAACTTATTTATAATTTTAGGAATACTAATGATCGTGGCTATTATGAATTCAGCGATGGTTAACGTTCCTAAAGAAAAAGTTGCTCCGAAAGCAATCAAGCAAAGGTTAACGATTCATGATTTTATAGAAATGAAAGCAATGCCAATTGCATTAATAAGTAGCTTAGTTGCGCTGGCTTACGCTAGTGTGATGTCCTTTATTTCCGTATACGCTAACGGCTTAGGACTTGCTTCTACAGCGAGTTATTTCTTCGTCGTCTTTGCAGCAGTCATGCTATTATCAAGACCATATCTCGGAAGATCATTTGATTCGAAAGGTCCTAAATTTGTGATACTCCCATGTTTATTTCTCTTTGCTATTGGACTTGTATCATTGAGCATCACTAATACACCTTGGATGCTACTACTATCTGCTGCGTTAATCGGTCTAGGTTATGGAACTTTATTACCAAGTTTTCAAACAATGGCAATTCAAGCTGCTCCAAATAACAGAAGCTCGCATGCTACATCTACTTTCTTTATATTATATGATTCAGGTATTGCTGCAGGGTCCTTTATTTGGGGAATTGTTGTAACAGCTATTGGATTCTCTAATCTGTATCTCATCTGTGCAGTAATTATCTTAGTAGCTATTAGTCTATTTCATATGTATCATTCTAAGGTAAATAAAACAAAAATGAAAAACGAGATAGCATAAAAGGCAACGTCAAAGTAATTCTAATTAAGGAATAAACGTACAACTAAATAATGGAGTACAACTAAACCACTCTGGAAAATATACATCGCTTTTACCTGGCGCCTACGTATATTTCCAGAGACATCATCCATTCTTACAATGGATTGTTTTTATTATGTCCCAATTCCTCTTGTTGATTAGCTTATTCCAATCATAACCGCAATCACTAATGCAACTGCAGCAATAGATAGCCAGATTAATATTAGCTTCCAAACAAACTTGACCCATCTTTCATACGGGATTCCCGCTACTGCTAAGTACCCCATTAACGCGGCAGAAGTAGGGATTATAGAATTACTTATCGCATCACCGTATTGATAGGCGAGTACAGCTACCTGCCTTTCAATACCCAATATATCTGATAGTGGAACCATCAAAGGCATAGTTGTTGCAGCCTGACCACTACCAGAAGGAATAAAGAAATTAAGAATAATTTGCACCACATACATTCCAAGGACATTCAGTGTATCTGGCAGATTAGAAATGGCGTTAGATAATGCATATATAATTGTATCGATGATGACTCCATTTTCCATCACTACAAGAATGGTTCTTGCAAAACCTACGATTAATGCACCAAATGCAACAACTTTCATCCCATCAACAAAGGAAGCAAAGGTTTTATTAATGCCCAATCCACCAATAATCCCAGAGAATAAACCAATAATGATAAATGATGCAGCTAGTTCTGTTAAAAACCATCCCCAATTAAATACGCCATACATATTGATGAATACACCGACTCCAAGCGCGAGTAAAACTAAACCGTGGCGGAAGTTGAACATAGCTATTTTATTTTGCTCCGTTGCAGTATCGTATTGCTTTGTCTGTATATCAATGTCATACATTACAGATATCCGTTGATCAAGCTTAACCCTTCTCGCATAACGCATTACATACCAAATTGCAATGGATAATATAAATAAATATACAACGAACCGAAAGAGGAATCCTGAGAAAATTTGCACTTCTGCAATTCCTTGTGCTACTCCTACTGTAAACGGGTTCATCATACCACCGATAAATCCACTAGCAGCACCAAGCGTAATCATTGCTGTCCCCACAATTGTGTCATATCCAAGTGCACGCGCAATTGCTATCCCAATTGGAACAAATATGATACTTTCTTCAGACATTCCTGTGGTGAATCCTAAAATCGAAAATATAAGCATAATGACTGGAATAAGAAGCCTTTCCCTGCCTTCCATCCTATAAACTAATTTATTAATGCCCGAATCAATTGCTCCAGTAGCTCTGATACAGCCAAACGCTCCACCTACAAGAAAGATATAAAAGATAATTTGAGCACCTTTTTCCATTCCTTGTGGAATTGCGGTAAACACTTCAAAAAAGGTGATAGGGGTTTGCTCTACCCGTTGATAACTATCTTCTACTACAACTTCTCTCCCGCCTAATTCACCTCGTTCATATTGTCCAGCAGGAATGAGATACGTAGCAACTGCAGCCATAATAATAATTGAAAATATGATTGCATACGTGTGAGGAATCCTCCATTTCTTCTTCATATCAAATGATCACCTCTTCAAACGCTTTACTTAAATGAAATAGCGTGTCTTCTTTGATATGTATACCTAAACCAGGTCGATCTGTCATATTCACTTTAGGAAGTGAATAAGTTAAATCTCCAATATCTGTTGTGAACTTTGTCGGACCTGAAAGCTCAGTTGAAATAATATTTTCCTTTGCTAGAGCTACATGAAAGCCTGCAGAAGATGCGATACTTGATTCGACCATCGAACCTATTTGGCATTTTATTCCAAACAATGACGCCTGTGTAGCAAGCTGATAAGCCGGATAGATACCTCCACATTTCATTAGCTTAATATTGATATAATCCACTGAACGATGCTCTATCAAGGTTCTTAAGTCTTGCGGTGACACCATACTTTCGTCTGCCATTAAAGGCGTATTAGAGCTTTCTTTTAATGATCGAAATAAGGATACATCCATTGCCTTAATAGGCTGTTCTATCCACGTTACTCGAAATTCAGATAAGCGCTCAATCATCTGTTTAGCTACTTGAATACTACCCCATCCTTGATTAACATCGATACGAATTAATATATTAGGACCTACCGCCTCACGTACGGCTCGCACTCGCTCTATATCTGCTTCAAAATCAACACCTAATTTCATTTTAATTTCATGATATCCATCTCGTATTGCTTCCTTGGCTTGTTTAGCAAGTACATTCGGTTCTAGGATACTAAGCACCATAGGTATGGTCGGGTCCTCATGCTTTCTTCCACCTAATAGCGAATAGATTGGTAGATTACTATATTTCCCTAATAAGTCATAGCAGGCAATATCCAAGGCTGCCTTAGCAGCCCCATTTCCAACTAACTCGCCATCCATTGTGGTATGTAACTGTTGTATATTCCTAGGATCTTTACCTAATATAGCTGGAATTAGTTGATACTTTAGAGCTGCCAATACACTGTGCACGGACTCCCCTGTTACATGTTCGTCTGGCAAGCTTTCACCATATCCAACCAGACCATTGTCTGTATACACTTTTACAATAATTGCTGGCATGACATCGTATCTTGCATACGAAATAATAAAAGGTTCTTTTAATGGTAACTCTATTTTATGAATATCTACTTTTGTAATTTTCATCGTTTATCCTCCAAGCTTATAACGTCGTTAATATGTCGTTAAATATAAAAATAAAGGAATTTTTATTACTTGTCAAATTTTCCGAAAATTTATAACGGATTAGTTTTCAACTAAACCCGTTTCCTTATCTCTATTTCTAGCTCCTCGGAAACCTTGTAAACATTGCGCGGTCTACCCTTTTTAAGCCCTTGCTCTTGTCCAATGATTTCTACTAACCTAGCTTCATACAAGCGTTTAACAAATCGTTCTGAAGTGCGAATGGACACTTGTGAAAATATTGCTAATTCACGAACTGAAAAGAATCCAAACTGATGTACCTTCAAAAAAGTAAAGAATCGTTGCATTGTCCTTAAATTTGTATTCGTTTTATTAATAACATGATGTAACCACTGATCTGTTGTTCTAATCTTTTCACCGCGAGTTTCTCCAAAAACCGGCCCGATAAGTTCTTTGTTATCAGTGACTACATAACCATTGCTCCCCATACCATTAATAGCAGTTTGTAATGCTAACAATGCATTTTCTTCCGCTTCAAAAAGCTGCTTTCCATAACCAACACCAAAAGCAAAGCTTTGTTCCAAGTCTGACTCAAGCTGCGTTATCCACTCAAGATTAGACCTAGTTAATAGAAAATCCTCAATGGTTCCTCTTGTCGTATAACAAATAAGCTTATCTTTTCTCTTTATCGAATATTCGATACCTGGTAAAGGTTTAATGGTATTCATTATGATTTCAAATTGCTTTAAAGTAAGAGGTGTCTTATCTTTAAGTGAAATATATAATATAGATAGCATCCCGTCTTGTAATTGAGAAAATAGTACTCGTTTACTTGCTTCATATAGTATCTCCTCTATGTTTCTTTCCGTATCAACCATATAAATGACAGGTACATTCCTTTTTTTCAGTAAATCATAAACATGATGAATACTTGTAATTGCCATCTTTGTTTGCTTTTCTATGTACAATGTTTCATGAAACGCTGTTATCTCTTGAATTGATAGCTTTTTTTCTTGTGAATCATTATATATCCACTGATAATCATACACATGTAGTGGATTTAATTGAAATGTTATATCGTTTTGAATATCCAACAAAATGGATCGGTCAGGTAAATCAATCGATAATTCGGAAATACGTGCATTAAAATTAATCAGACACGTTAAGATAGAAGCAGCTATCATGTATTCATGAAAAGGTGTTATGATAAATGGTTTATTTTCACAGTTACGATCACGGTAATAAAAAGATACAATTCCAGAAAAACATATAATGTCTGTCTCCTTCGCAGCTTGACGGTGTAATTTACTTATCTCCGAAGGCTTGCCATATAGATAAGTTCTTACTTGAATAGTTGGATGTTGTCTCGCTATCGTTTTAACTGTTTTTACGGAGTGTTCAGATCCAATATACCCTATGGTTATCGCCATGTTTCAAGCTCCTCTCTAACAATATTGTAAATGATTAGGAAATATAAACCAATATTTGCTTTTCAGGATTATACGGAGAATACCCACATTATCTTAATTACAGAACAAAAGCGCAAGTGCCCGATTAGAAACGTAACAAAAGAAGCGAGACAGCGGAGATAAAGGAATCACGGTGTGCTTGCAAGCCGATGATGACTTAGATTAGGGCGTTTCGAAGTCGCCTCGTTTATGGTCGCTAGAGCTGGACGGTGGCTCAACATCCTCCTCTTTATCCACTTGGGCTAATTTTATAATTTCCTTGACTACAAAGAAGGAATCACCATGACAGAACTGTTGGTGATTCCTTGTATACCGTGTACCTATTAGGTTTGTTGGATAAACTCAACACATTTTCCAGCAATTAATTCTTTATCAAAATCCAATGTCGCAACATGATAACTATTCTCCAATAAAATGATAGAACGTTCCTTTGATGATATAGATCGATAGATTTCTTGTGAGTTTTCTGGTGGAACCACATGATCCACAGTAGAAGAAAAGATTAAGGTAGGTATCTCAATAGCCGGGAGCTGGTCTCTTACTTTTTCAGCTAATTTTTTGAGTTCGCCCATCGATTTTACTGGTGTTTGTTCATATGCTAACTCTTTAACGTTCTCTTTTTTAATATCAGAGCCTATCCCATCAACAAATCGCTTGTCAGTTTGCGATAATTTGTCATAATACTTATTCATATCTGGCATATGAGTAGCCGCATTTATTGGGATAATTCCTTTTATTTCTGGATGGTTTTCTGCGAGATATAGTGTCAATGTTCCTCCCATTGAAAGTCCAGTTACATAGACTTCGGTGCAGGTAGATTGTAATTTTTCTAGTCCTGCTTCTACCGTTTGAACCCAATCGTGATACGTCGTTTTTTCCATATCTTCTGGAGTTGTACCATGACCAATTAAACGAGGACCAAAAACTGTAAATCCTGCCTCAGCTAGTTTTTCACCTAGAAATCGCATGCTTTGAGTAGAACCAGTAAACCCATGAATTACCAATACTCCTGTCTGATTACCAGCGAAATAAAATTCTTCAGCACCTCTTAAAACGTCATTATTTTCTAACATCTTATGACCTCCTTTAATAAAAAGTGGGGATTTTATATATCCCTCACTAATTGTTAGTACCACATGGGTATGACCTAAATACCTTTGAACCAATCGGACATTTACTGGCACTTGATCTCCCTCTTATCCATACTGGCTTCACTTTATGTGATAATTGTTCGATTATTATGTGGGAGCAAGCACTTATGAAATTGAATGACTATAGTAAATTATACCATATTAGAAGCTAGAAACTTATTCTATGTTTCTAGCTACTATGATTTTTGAACAAAAGCGCAAGTGCCCGATTAGAAACGTAACAAAAGAAGCGAGACAACGGAGATAAAGGAATCACGGTGTGCTTGCAAGCCGATGATGACTTAGATTAGGGAGATTCGTGAAGTCCTCGTTTCAGGGCGCTGGAGCTGGACGCGGCTCAACACACCCATATTTATCCACATAGGCAAATTTTATTTAGAAAAC
>NZ_JAJERH010000094.1 GCF_016919725.2 Virgibacillus sp. AGTR | reverse complement strand
AGTGGGTACTTCATTTGATGACAAACTACATGGTAATATACATTAGTTATTAAGATTCCACAGTTCAGGAATTGTTACAAAACGATATCCTCTCCGCTTAAGAATTGTTATCATATTTTTTAGTGATTCGACTGTTCCCGTTAGGTCCTGCGAACTATGTCCAGCACTATGCATAAGTACTATAGCTCCTGGATGAGCTAAGTTAAGCACAGTTTGAGAAATGTCTGTGTTTGAAAGTTCCTTCCAATCCTCCGTATCAATAGACCAGCCAATGCCTTTATATCCCATATTACCGAGCTCTTGTACAAATTTTTCACTTATATCTCCATATGGTGCTCTGAAGAGTGTCGAACTTACTCCCGTAGCTAATAATATTTGTTTTTCTGTACTCTTAATTTCCCATTTCATCCGATTAACACTAGTCTTTGTCAATTGAGGATGCCAAAATGAATGGTTACCAACACTATGACCATCTTCAACAATTCTCCTTGCCACATTAGGATACTTTGAAACACGTGCACCCATTAAGAAAAAGGTTGCCGGAACCCCTTCCCTTTTTAATATATCTAAAATTTTCGGGGTATACTGTTGATCAGGGCCATCATCAAAGGTTAATGCAATAACCTTTTGGTGAGTTTTCCCTTGATACATCATTATGTTCGGATAATTTATTTGCAATGGATAGTTAGATACATCTGCAATAGAAACTCTACAAAATATAATTATTGTTAATAAAGTAATATAGAAAAGTAAAGAATATCTTAACAATTTCATATCAATAAACTCATCCCCCTTACCTACTGTTTTATTATGACTATCTTAGAATATTATATTCATTATTTGGATTCGGAGTGGCTAGTGGGATTTAGAGATATTTCAAGGATAGTTAAGGAATTTTAACATCAAGGGAAACGTTTAAAAACTGATTAAAGACATACTTGATGTCGTTAATGGTAGTACCTGTAATTGCTAAATAGTATGATCAACTCTTGCAAATAGAAAATTTCACTTTTAATTTCTTAAGTCGCTGTTTATTAATAGCTTCTTGAATATCAACATATGTAGCATTAGGGAAGACGAATTGAAGTGCATCCATCATTGCGCATATGATACCTATTTTTGATGAAGAAAATCCTTACATAAAATGGCATCACCACCTGGGGGCAGTTAATCGGTTAGGATCAAGGTCGAAGTATTAACATCATTTACTCGCGAATTACAGGTATTATAAAGAAACATAGTTGAACAATACATACACCTCGTTTAAATATAAACACGATTAAACGAGAGAGATATGTGTGTTTATAATTACTGGTTAGAAACAACTTCATCCTCATTTGTACATGCAAGGCATCGAAGTACCTTATCATCCCCTATGTTTCCTTCTAAAAATCCACCATGACAGTAAATAGGCTTATGGCATACCGCACAATAACCAACCATTTCTTTTTCCATCATCATTTCCCTTTCTTTATATAGATAAAATACTTTAGTAGACAACACATAGACTTTATGACAAAATATTACGGTGTTGAGGCCAACTATAAAAGTATAACTGCCATTCAACATGATTGGAGGACACCATGAGCAATCGAAATAAAGGAATTATCTTACTACTTTTATCTGCATTTGGTTTTTCTATGATGGCAGCTTTTGTTAAGCTATCAGGTGATGTACCAACTGTTCAAAAAACGTTCTTTCGAAATGCTATTTCCATGATTATTGCATTTGGATTCGTCAAATATTATAAGGAACGTTTATTTGGTAAAAAAGAGAATCAAAAAATTCTCTTGCTACGATCTAGTTTAGGAGCAATTGGTATTATTTTATATTTCTATGCTATTGACCATCTTGTTCTATCTGATGCAGATATGCTAAACAAGTTAAGTCCATTTCTTACTATTATATTTGCAGCAATCTTTTTAAAAGAAAGAACACGTACTTTTCAAGTTGTTGCTATAATTATTGCCTTTATCGGAACTTTATTTATTATTAAACCAGCATTCTCGGTAGATACGATACCTTATCTCGCCGGTTTTCTTTCAGCTGTGTTTGCCGCAGGAGCATACACCGTATTACGCGTATTAGGAAGTAAAGAACAGTTTTATACAGTCGTTTTTTATTTTTCATTCTTCACGACAATGATATTGCTGCCATTCGTGCTTGTTTTTTATGAATCAATGAGCCTGCAACAATGGACATATCTACTAGCAGCTGGTGTATTTGCAACTGTTGGTCAATTCGGTATTACGATTGCATATAAATATGCTCCTGCAAAAGAAATATCCATATTCTTCTATTCTACAGTAATTTATTCGGCGTTCATCAGCATTGTTTTATTCGATCAAATTCCCGACGTTTGGAGTATAATTGGGTATATTACAATCTTCGGTGCATCATTCTATATGTTTTTAAGGAACAATGCAGTTAAATAATTGTAACATCTTTTCTAATATGTAGGTCATTTAATAGTAATACATGTTTTCCCAAAATAACAGACAATAGGTTATGGTCACTTTGTTTTATCGCATTTACTACTAAAGGGGAATAATTAATGTTTAATAATAAGATTAAAAAATATTGGAATATGTACGCTAAAGAGAATGATTTAAACATGAACCTTCCAGAAGCATGGATGTTTGGGGATGGTACCAAAGAAATGGGAGATGAATTAGGAAGTTTAGTCGTTAATGGAATCAAAACTGGAACATGCGCTGCTCATTGTGTTTATGAACTGGAAGGAGAAGAAATTCCAAAAGTTGGTCAGTATGGTATTGTATTAGACGGTGATAATAATCCATTAGCAATTATAAAATATACAAAGATCGATTTTATAAAAATGAATGAAGTATCAAGTGATTTTGCAAGATCTGAGGGCGAAGGGGATTTAAGCTATGATTATTGGTATCGTGAGCATGTCAAATTTTTCACTTGGGAATTAAGTCAGTACGGCCTTACTTTTACCCCCGACTTATTACTAGTCTGTCAAACATTTAAGGTAATGGATGTTTATAAGGATAAGGTATAAATTAAAGAAGAGAAATACTTATCAAAATATAGCATGTGAATGACTCAATACTAGCGCTCATCACCTCTACGCTAGTTAGGATTTATTGATAATGGTGAAAGGTTTGGTAAAGAAATGGCAGTCGTTAAAGTAATCACTACCTTATAGAACAATGGAGGTTCGTTCCATTGATTCGCTCCCCTATCATTTAATAAAAAAGGGCTGATTCACAGAATGAATCAAGCCCTTTTGTTACTTACTTACAGTTTCATTGTAATTGCTCTCTTCGTAGCCACATGTAGCAATGCTTGTAAAATGGTCAGGTGCTACCTTTGCTTTCATTTTCATTGAAATATAGTAGACGAAGCCTGAAGCAATTAGTGACTGAACAGCAGGAAGACCAAAAGTAGTTACATACTGTGTCAAATAACCTAGCATTGTACCTACCACTAAAGCAATAGTAGCCATCCAGTTCCAGCCTTGATGATCTGTCCACGTACGTTTACGGATAAAAAAGAAGTCTACCATTATTACACCCGCAATTGCTGGGTACACTAATGCAGTTAAATATAAAAAGTCCATAAAATAATCAAGGATACCCGCTAATGATATGATAATAGCAACGACTGTACCAGCAAAGGTGAGCAACGCTCTTCCCTTATTGGAATTCACATTTAACATATTAGACAATGCTAATCCCATACTATAATTATTAACCAATTGACTCGTCCATGTGGCAAACCAGAGAATTAAAAATCCCCACACTGGAAACCCTAGATTCAACATTACATTAACAATATCTGCTTCCCCAACTCCAACAGACATAACAGCTCCTACAATAAATAGCGGAAGGCCTATGATGGCAATACCTGCAGGAATAAGTGCATTATCCTTTATTGTTGGTTTAGCATATCGTGTATAATCTGAAGCAATAACCCACTGAGATACATTTACACCAATAACTAAACTAATAGCTGCAAATATCCCCATCGAAGGGGCTGGATTCCAATTGGAGATTGTTTCCCACCCTGTATTTCTTAATGCAAAATAAATTCCCGCTCCAATTAGAAGAAGTCCAGCAGGAACAGCAATATAATCTGTCCATTTCATGGAACTATACCCAATAATAGAGGGTATAGCAAAAAGCAAACCCGCTATCGCCGTTATACATGCCCATAGCCCCCATTGTGTGGTGTAATCAATTCCAAACATCGCAGATATCGCATTACCTGCCACAGATGTCTGTACGGCCCACCATCCAAGCGAGACTACAAAAATAGTTAAACCTACAATAAACCTTGCTTGCATCGCACCAAAACTAGTTCGGGCTATAACAGATGAGGAACGTCCTGTTTTGGCACCAATATAACCTTGTAATGCATTTCCTATCCATTGTATACCAAATAGAGCTACAAAAAGAATAAAGAATGTTTCCCCAAGTCCAAAGCTACCCGCAAGTGTAGCTCCGACCATTAAAACTGGTATCGTAAATTCAAGACCACCAAATATCATTGCTGGAGTCATCCAATGCTGACGTTGATCGATTGGAACTGCTTGTAGAGCATTATCTTGTTCTATTGCTTTCCCTTTTTTCTCATTCAATTGTATCCACCCCTAATAATTCAATATTCTGAAAAAAATCTGTAAAACAATAGTAGAAAAGATGCTTTCCTTTCTACTTATTGTTTACTTTCCTTTTACTGTTCATTTACAAGTAACCAGACTATTTCACAGGGAGCATCACTATTATTTATTGCCCAATGCTCCTCACCTGCTGGGATGAAAGTTGCAGCAGATTCTCCAACTTCAAAGGCTTCCCCGCCACTTTCACCAGCTATTTTTCCTTTTACAATAACGGAATATTCATGTTCAAAATGAGAGGAAACACCCACTACAGGTACCCGTTCACCAGGTGCAATAATAGCTGTGCCAAACTTCACAGTTTTTTCTTTGTTTGTAAATAAAGTCGTTAATCCTAATTTTTCGTGGCCATCTTCTTTTATTTTCATACCTACTCCGCCTTCCAGCTATCTTCTGTTTGCTGATTCTTTATAATCAAACGTTTGAGGGTCAATGCTAACTCCAAATACATGCTCTGCCTCTTCCACGGTGTAATATTCATTTTTCACATCACGAACAACTTGTTCAGCTGGCCGTTTCATTGGGTCACCATATCCACCACCAGTAGCAGTCATTAGTTTTAACACGTCATTTTTCTGAAGTTGATAGCGCGGGTAAACACCAAAAGGTCCATCGATATCTCCGTTCGCTTTATGGATATAAAACTCATTTAATGATCCATCTTGTCCACCATTTATCCCCCATAGCCGATACTTATTACGTCCAAATGTGACCGTAGCTGATTGCTCATCTGTTAATGCTCTATATGATCGAATAACACCCTTACCGCCGATATATTGTCCAGCCCCAGATCCATCAATACGTAAACTATATTCATCAATCATGACACCGTATCTTGTTTCCGCGACCTCGACCGGGACATTATATGTCTCACCATCTAACACACAGAACTGTCCGCTTGCACCATCCTGTCCTTCAGCTCCCCCCCAGCCACCAACAGAAGGTTCTACAATCAAAAATGGTTCCTCCGTGTCATGATGCTTTCCAGTTAAAGTAACAGCACATACAGATAATAAATGAGCTGCTGCTAATTTATCAGGTATATGTGGAGCTAAGGCTTTCCAAATTAAATCTGTACAACCTAGCATTGTCTCAAAATAATTAGAAGTAGGAGCTGGTCTTTCTGCTGACATAATCGACTTATCATCTACAATTATTTCTAATGGACGAAAAACCCCATCATTCACATTTTGATCTGGATTTGTTATAGCTAAAAAAATGGTTCTTACCGCTGACGCTAGTCCAGTAAACGAGCAATTGACCGGACCTGGAACTTGAGGACTGCTACCCCTGAAGTCACAAGTAAACGCATCCTCTGTGATTGTAACCTTTACTTGAATCGGAAATGGTCCATTTCCAATTCCATCTGTTTCTACATAACCGCTTGCTGTATAGGTCCCCTTCGGCAATTTGGTGAGCTCTTGTCTTGAGATTGTTTCACCGTGATCCAACTGGCTACGAATAGCGGAAACAATTAGTTCTTTACCATGCTTTTCACATAATTCAACAACACGTTTCTCGCCGGTTTTAAGGGCAGCTACTTGAGCCCACATATCTCCTAATGATAGATCAGGAAATCGCACATTCGCCTTTATCATTTCAACCAGTGGTTCATTTAATTTCCCAGCATCAAATAGTTTCAATGAAGGGAACTGTAAACCCTCTTGAAAAATATCTCTCGAATCATTGGTGAATGATCCCGGATCCTTTCCTCCCACTTCTGTCCAATGCGCTTTATTTGCCGAAAAAGCAATTACCTCCCCGTCATAGAAAATTGGCATAACTAAGCCTACATCAGATAGATGGGAACCTCCACCACCATATGGATCATTGACAATAATAATATCCCCCGGATGCAGATTACCAGTCTCCCCGTATTTCTCTACCGTTTGTTTAACCATAAAGGAAAGCATTCCTATAAAGCCAGTTACTCCATTCCCTTGAGTAAGCAATTGTCCTTTTGCATCCGTCAATCCACTAGCATAATCTAAAACCTCATAGATAATCGGACTCATAGAGGTTTTGGCTAAGGCGATAAACATTTCATCTCCAGTAGCTAGCAAAGAATCTTTGACGATTTCCAATGTAAATGGATCTATTTTTGTTTCATTAGATAACATTTACTTCGCCCCCGTTTCTATTATTAAATTCCCATAATCATCTACCGTTAAGGATTGTCCTTGATAAACTACCGTAACCGCCGCTTTTTCTTCGACAATAGCTGGTCCATATATCGGGTTGTTAATAGGCAGTTTTTCACGCTGGTACACATCGGTTTTCTTCCAGCCCTTGGGATCTTCAAAATAGACATCTCTTGTTTCTATTTTTGCTTCTTGTAATGATGTATGACGCTTTATTTTCTTTATAGAAGGCTTGGCTACTTTTCCAAAAGCAGTAACATGCAAATTAACCATTTCAATTTCTGTATCTGGTAATTGGAAGGTATAGTTCTGCTCATGTAACTTATGGAATGCATCAATAATCTTCTTGACATCCTTTTCCGACCAATTACCAGCTGGAACTGGGACTTTTACAGTGTGCTCCTGTCCAAGGTAACGCATATCTGCAAAGCGATGAAATAGTACATCATTTTTCGGAATTCCTTCATTAGCAAATTGATCATAAGCCGACTGCTCCATTATATGCCATTCTTGATGCAACGCTTGTAGGTCTAACTTATTTATTCGTTTAATATACGTTTTAATATAGTCGTGACGGAGATCAGTCATTAACATCCCCCAAGCTGAAAACACTGGTGATGCTATTGGAATGACTACTTTTTTGACACCTAGCTCTTTTGCCAGCGCTGTTGCATGCATGGAACCACCGCCACCAAAAGCTACTAGTGTAAAATCTTGTGGGTTGTGCCCCTTTCGAACGGAAATTAACTTTAATGCATTTAACATATTAGAATTTGCTATACGAATAATTCCTAATGCTGCTTCCTCAGCCGTCATCATTAAAGGATTGGCGATTTTTTCTTCCATAACCTTTTGTACAGCTTCCATATCAACTGGAAAGTCAAAATTTTTCGGAGAAAGACGTCCTGTTAATACATTGGCATCTGTTGTAGTTGGTTCTGTCCCCCCCTGTCCATAACAAACTGGTCCAGGCAGAGCTCCAGCTGATTCGGGTCCGACTTTTAGTGAACCGCCCTCGTCCATCCAAGCAATGGAGCCTCCTCCATTTCCGATTTCCACGATATCCACTACCGGTGCTTTAATCGGATATCCTGCAGTACGATCATTTCGTTCGATATAATAATTGGTAGATACTTTCACTTCGCCATTTTCGATAAGTGAGCATTTAGCCGTGGTACCACCAATATCAAAAGCTATTACATTTTTTTCTCCTATAATCTCTCCCAGCACAGCAGCACCATATATTCCTGCAACAGGTCCAGATTCTACCATATTAATCGGTGTTTTTTTTGCTTCGTCAAAGGTCGTAGTTCCGCCATTCGATTGCATAATAAAGTTGTTACTATTCGTATTAAATTCCGTCAATTTGCGATGTAATTTATTAATGTATGATGTTGCTGTTGGCTGGACATATGCATTTAAAGCGGTCGTATTCGTTCTCTCGTATTCCCTCCACTCCTTCGTTACTTCATGCGATGCTGACACGGCAACCTCTGGCCATAACTCCTTGATCAACTTGACTGTCTCCATTTCATGTTCTGGATTCACATAGGAATGTAAGTAGGTGACTGCGATTGCCTCTACCTGCTCACACTTAAAATATTCGATTGCTGTTTTAACCTGTTCGCGGTTTAAAGCTGTTTGAACCTCTCCTTTATAATTAAGGCGTTCATCCACTTCCCTCCGCAAATAACGCTCAATAAATGGCTCTGGTTTTTTGTAGCGAATATTAAATAAATCAGGACGATTACCACGAGCGATTTCCAAGACATCACGAAATCCTTTTGTAGTAATGAGACCCGTTTTGGCACCCTTTCTTTCCGTTAGAGCATTTATAATTACAGTAGTTCCATGTATAAAAGTTTCGATTGCTTCTTTATCCATGTTACTTTTTTCTAATACATCGATAACTCCCTGCTCAAAGTCAGGAGGAGTAGTATGGCTTTTGGCAACTTCTACTTTTCCATCTTCATCAACATAAACTAAATCCGTAAACGTTCCTCCAATATCTGTTGCTACCCTCATAGTATTACCGCCCTTTCTAAATGAATTAGTTATTTAAAAAATCACTGGTGTTAGTACACACAATAAAACAGCATCTTCATTCGTTGGATTCTTCCACTGATGGACTTTTACAGAAGGAAAATGAATCGAATCTCCTTCATTAAGGATATACTCCTTCTCCTCTACCTTAAAAATCACCACCCCTTTTACTATGTAATAAAGCTCTTCCCCAGGATGACTGAACTTTTCAATAAATGTTTTATTGGGTGGAAGAGTTACCATCATTGGCTCCATTTTACGGTCAGGAAATTTCCCCGCTAATCTTACATGCGTTACATTAGACCCCTCTAGCTTGAACGGCTTTTGATCTTCCTTGTGCACAGCATAATTGTAATTTTCTATTTCATGGAAGAAATAAGAAATATTAATTTGAAACGCGTCAGCAATTTTTTTTAGCGACGTAATCGCAAGAGATGAGGAACCTCTCTCTATTTGGGATAAAAAACTAACCGAAAGCTCTGTAGCTTCACTTAAGTCCTTCAATGTCATTTCCTTTTCTAAACGTAAACTCTTAATCTTTTTGTGAATATGCTCCATTTTTGAATATTCCAACTCCTATAATTACACTTTTACTGTATTTATTTTACTTATACTATATTTTTTCTTATCCTATCAAAATAATTTCGTAATTGCAAGAAAACTTTTTATTTTTGTAAATGTTATACTTGATTCTGATTTCAAATTCCACGCTTCCTTATTTCAAGAAAAAAGCCTGAATTCCTTATCTGTTAAGGAATTCAGGCTACATTCTTATAACTTTATTATTTTGTAGTCTAGTAAACATTTCCAGCATCCTGTTACATATTCGGTAGAAAAATATATTTATACAGTAGAATATTTTAATGGTTAGCTTAGCTAACATCTAATTTTGAAATCTTCCATTTACCATCTATCTTCGTAAAAGTAAAGACCATATCTAACCTTCCATGTAATTCACATTGGTGATTGGAGGTCAGTTGGTAAGTGTTTTGATTTATCTTTTTTAACGAATATGGATTATCCTTAATAAACTTCGGATGACCGTCCTGTGGAATTAAATATAACGCGTCTTCTCCCTCATTCACATAGTCGCTCCATAAGCTTCTGGCAACTTCACTAATCATAAAATCGGAGAATTCTTTATAAAGCTGCTCTTTTGTTTTGATTGTTTTAAATTTATATCCAACATATTCTTCATAAAGCTTACTCTGGTCTACATCCGGTTCAATGATATCATACATTTGATTGTACTTATCTAATACTTGCATAAAGTCAGCTTCACTAACCATATCTCCCTGTTCTTTTTTTGCGTCTAGCTTTTGTTCTTGCTTTTCATCACTTTCTTTTAAACGATCATCTTGGACTTCATGTTTCTCTACTTCATCTATAGAAGTTTTTAGCTTATCAGTTGAATCATCTACATTCATTTCTTGATTGGTTTGCTTCGACGTTTCATAAGCAAGCACAACGGTTTCTTTCTCTTTTATATTGCTCACATGTTCTTGATGCAATGCATTTCCTTGCTGTATATTTTCATCTTTTATCACATTCTCTTGTGTACCACAGCCCGCAGCCAAAAATAAGAAGAATAACATACTGATTAGAGTATTTCTCAAATTTAACACCCTTCCTTTTCTATCTACTAATTAGACGTATGAACGTACTATAATGTTTCAATTATATTACAAAAATATTTCTTTTGTGTAACGCTGTGTTTAAATTAAAGTATTCTATACCATTATATTTCGGTTCTTACTCGTAATATTCCTTTATTCCAGTTTGTTCAAACAGAGAAAAAAGAACTACTCACAATAGTAGCTCCTGTTAACAAAAGGGCTTATACTCTCTTTATCCATATTTCAATCCATGAAGAAAATGGTATTTGCATCTGTAATGTTAGTTAAGGTAACTAGACTCACAATACAAAACAGAGTTCGCTACATGTTGAAACTAGATAGTCCAATCGAATTGAATAATATTAAACAAGCAATTACACTCTAATCATCTGCCAGTACTTGATAAAAATAATTGCTCCACTATTGTTCAAACCTTTCTACATGCAGGAGTAGTCTCATCAAAAACGTTGTCACACCAACACTAAACTAAATGTACCCCTAGAGGCTTTTTTAATCAATCATCAATAATAATCCTTTCTATAGGTACAAACTTATATGTATTTATTGTTTCCTATTGGTACAATAACCTTCTTTTAATTTCTCTTCATAGTTGTTATAAGAAGGGGTTTTTATGCCATTATGATGATAAATTCAAGAGAACATAAAGTAAAATAATTCTTTGTGTCAAAATAAATTTTATCAGGATTTTAATTTTAAAATGAGAACAAAAATTCCGATTTTGTTTGGTTATTAGTACTAACTAATGAAACTTATTCCTAATTAAATCGTACCTATAGATACAAAAAAATGAAGATTGTTTAATTTCTATTAATGATCTTAAATGGAGGGATTTATGTAGTGAAAAGGTCAATTGAAATGCGTCTTTTTGAGGAGGAAGATATCAAAACTGTACAAGAATGGTTTAATGATCACGAGATTCAAAACCGTTTAGAGGGAATGTTACCTCTAATGGAATGGTTTAATAATATAAAAGAGAATACCCAATATTTTGTATGGCTCACCCTTGAATGTAATCAGCCAGTAGGTATAGTTATGGTAGAAATAGAAGAAGATTGTACAGGCAGTATTGCACTTGCTGTAAAACCGTCCCTCCGTAATAAAGGTTATGGAAGGCTATTTATAGAAAAAACAATGCTTTTGCCAGATATGCAATCTATTAAGAGATGGTATGCAGGAATCGAAGAAGATAATGTCGCTTGTTTGAAATGTTTTCAATCAGTCGGATTTACATTGCAGCATACACAGCCTGATAAACACGGTTTTTACTCACTAATTCATTATTAACCCCCCACCTAGGAATGAGCATATTTTCTACTTTATTGCTTTTTTGGTGTTAGGTCGAAAATGCTACAACTCTATTTTCAATGGGTATCTTGGTTACTACTGTAATATGAAAAACTACTAAATGTACATAATTTATTTAGGAGATTGATGGATTTCAAAAACTATATCAAATAAACTTATATAGGATATAGGAACCACCCTGGTACATGAAGACCTAAACAAGATTCTATTCCAAGAATCAGTGCAACTGCTCCGCTCAAAAAGTAAATAATTATTATTATTTTTAAAATATTTTTGTTTTCTAACGATAAAAATAGAAAGTAATTACTCAGGTTATTTAGCTCACAAGCAATTGTTTAATAAGAAGTTAATAAATACTAAATAACTGTAAATATACGAGAACAAACGTGGAGAAGGAAACTCTAGTTAGTGTAAGGTTTTATTTTTGAAAATTAAAATTTTTAATATAATCCCATAAAATGTTAACATTTTATTAAAGATTATAGGGAGTGAATCGATATGAAGAAATTCCTTTTTGCTGTGTTATCCTGTTTTGCTCTTTTATTCTTAGGAACTTATATATTTGCTAATAAAGATACGAACCCAAACACTTCCACTACCATTAAGCAAAAGAACTATGAAGTTCCTTTTGAAAATGCAGTATTAAAAGGCAGTAAAATTGATAAAAGAACTGGAGTAAAAGTAGATGTGTACACAATCGAAAATTGGGGTGACTAAATGAAATAGATCTTTTGTATATATCCAAAAAGTAACTACCTACTACCAATATAAGTGGTTACTTTACTTTGAGTAAAAAACTCCCCTTAGTGTAGAAACAGATTTTTATTTTTAATCTGTCTATCTTAAGGGGAGCATATCATTTAATACTTTTTTCAAAACTTTTTTCAAAAAAGAGTTTATTTTATCACCTAAACATTGAATATAAAGCTCAACCGGTCGATAAGTTTCAATAAAGGGGTTTAATATCTCTATATTTTGAAATACATTGCGTGAACTACTCCCACCACTTACCACCCTTACGGGTTGCTTGAAGAGGGGGCTTCTTGGGTAATCGCCACTTTTGGTAGCTGACGAAATGGACCAAGCTAACCCTCTTGTTCCAAGAGTTTATATTTTCATTAGGCACTTGCTAATAAGCGAATGCCTTCTTTTTTGATATGGAGAGCTGAATTATAATCTCTATCGAGATTTAGCCCACACGAACAAGCGTATGTTCTAATTTCTATAAGCATTGGTTGGGTATTTCCCCAACTTGAACACGTTTTGGTCACAGATGGGAACCATTTATCAATTTTGATAGTTGTTTCCCTTGTTCTTTTAGTTTGTACTGTAAGAAAGAAGTGAACATTCCCCATCCATTATCAGCTACGCTTTTACCAAATTTAAGTGCTTGTGACATTCCCTTTCATGTCTAAATCTTCAATCACAACAGCATCGAAGTTAGACAGGACACTAACTCCTTTGATTTATAGTGAAGAAAGTTCTTACGTAGATTGACAACTTTCTCGTGAATGTTAGCTACTCGAATACGTTGTTTATTCCAATTTGAAGAGCCTCTCTTTTTACGAGAAAGTTTACATTAATGCTTTTCTGCATACTTACTTTTCGTAAGTATTTCATCTGCTGGCATATCTGTCCAATCAGCGATAGATATACTTGGATATTCTTCGATAAAACTTTCCATTATTTTATTTCCTATTTTATAATTTGCCCATTCAGGTATCCCTTTACTTGGATCTCCAAGGAAAAAGTCATCTTGAATAGCTGGCAATAAGGAACTTGTATTTTCCTTAAGCACTTTCCATGTTTGTCTTTCATTTTCTGCTGAAGAAAAATTACTCCATGGCATCTGAATATCTGGATATATTATCTTTGCAAACGTGTCTGCCTTCCCTTCAATCAGGACAGATTCTAATAAGGTATTACCCATTTCATTATTCTCAAAAAAGACGGTATGATGATACTCATGTGCAACTGCCTGTTTAAGACTACCCTCGTCAAAAAATGGTGGAGCTATTTGAAGAGAGATAAAGTTTTCGTTCCATGTAAAAGCTGCCACCCCTACCACACTTTCCATAACATCCTTGTCTTCTGGGTTTGCAGGAAGTACAAATATAGTTTTATCTGCTCCTGGCTGGAGCTTATCCGCTGACTTTTTCAATGAATCTATGATTAATTTCTGGATAGTCTCTTGATTATCTATTAATGATTGTAGATATTTTTCTAAAATTTCTAGTTGTGTAGGTGTCTCGAATCCCCAGCCTTTTGAAAGCCGAATCCCCCTCTCTTCTGCTATTGGATTAATAATTGTTTCTATATATAAACCATCTAAATTTCCGGGTTGCATTTCTGCCTCTTTAATATACTCTATAAAGTTTTCATAAAAATATACAACTTCAAATTTTTGATCATTATATGTAAATGAAAAGGAGCTTGGGACATCTTTTTTTGTTGAATCTTCTACCCTTGTTGAGTTAAGGTCCGTTTGTTCGGAAGCTTTTTCATTAGTATCCTGTGAGGAACCCGTATTGTCCGAATCATGACTACAACCACCAAGCGCTATTAATGCCATAGCAAAAAGGGAAACTACTATTTTTTTCATTTCTTATCCTCCAAAAATTATATATGAATTCTCACTACCCAATCATACCGAACCCCTAAGCATTGATACTCTCAGATGACAACGACATTTTAGACTGTAGCAATTGATCATTGTATAATTCAGATAGTATAACCTTTATGCACGCTACGCCCGAACCAAACAAGATGACATGAGTCACCCCCTTCTTATTCAAAAGTACAACAAAAGACGACGATATTACTACTAACCTAAAACTATTAATACTGTTTTATATAAAACATACAAAACAACACAAACAGCTACAAAATTCGAGATTCCGTTTGGTAGTTTGAACAACCTCAAAACGTATTTCGTAATAATCCAGACATAAAAGGAATAAATAATATAACAAATAGTTGTAATGCCATATGATTCATTTGTTCTTTCATAGAACTAAAGTCTATCACCTATACCACCCCTCAACTTACTTATCGGTTGGTATTTAAAAATAGTAAATGACACCCATAAGAATGCCTAGGTGATCTTCATTATTCCACACCATATAACGCAATTGATAAATTCTCAGTGGTTTTATTTATAGCTCTAGCTATAGTATTATTAAATTCGTCAGGATCATCGATATCCTTGCCTTCAACCGTTACATTTAACATTCTCATATCTTTTTTCCTAAATCCAATTCTCACTCGTGTTTTCTCAGAGTTGAATAATAGTACTTTGTAATCGACCTTTTTCTTTAGCTCGTTTTCAAATGAATAATCAGTGTAAGACTCGCTATCAAAAATAATGATTTTTAAATCCATTTCCTC
>NZ_JAJERH010000093.1 GCF_016919725.2 Virgibacillus sp. AGTR | reverse complement strand
GTAAAGGAAAAATTGGCTGGGCTGAGTCCAGTTGAGTACCGAACGCAATCCAGCCAATCAGCTGCATAGTATAAACTCTAACTTTTGGGGGTAACCACCTAACCACCTAATTATCGTTCGTTTTTGATTGTTTCTTCATTCTATTGTCTCAGCCTCTTTCATCCTTTATCTCGTTTTATTTTTATCTTTCGCTTCGTATCAAATTGTTGTTTAAAACTGCTTAATGCTTCTCTTGTTGAATCTAATCTTTCTACCGTTTTGTCATATTCTTCAGAAGCATAGCACATGAACAGCACATCAATTAAATGCAACTGAGCAATTCTAGAAGCTGTTGCACCACTTCTAAATGTTGCTTCTTTTGCAGCAGAAATATAAAGGTTTGTATCGGCAATACTAGCAACTGATGAGTTACCATATTTTGTAATGCTAATCGTATTACAATTATTATTATTGGCCATCTCTAGTAATTTTGTCACCTCAAAGGTATCACCTGAGAAGGAAATACCAATTACAACATCTTCCGATCCTTTATTAGCAATTGCAGTAGCCGCCATGTGTAGATCAGAAAATGAATGCACCTGCTTATTAACTCTGAGAAACTTCTGTTCTGCATCCTTCGCTGCAATATATGATGCTCCAAATCCTACAAATAAAATAGATCTTGCTCTAATTAATAATTGAACGGCTTCTTTTATCTGATCCATATTTAAAATGTCCACCGTGTCCTTTAATGTCTGTATCGTATTAGTGTTTACTTTCTCTATGATCTTTGCGTATTCCTCGTTGGGCTCGATATCTCGATAGCCTTCTGATTCATTCACTCTTAAATCTCCTGCAACACGTAGTTTTAATTCTTGAAAACCATTAAAACCAAGCGATTTGCATAGACGAATTACCGCAGCACTACTCGTTTCACTCTTTTCGCCTAACTGTAAAGCTGTAAGTAGTATAGAATCTTCCGGATGTAATAATATATAATTTGCTATTTTCTGTTCTGATGGAGGCAAACTGTTTATCATATCATTTAAGATAACCAATCCACCCTTCATTTGTGACATCTAATATCGCCCCCTACTTTAGATTTCGCATATTTGTAATCATCGTTGGAGTTATATTTTTCCCAAGGCTCAAATAACATCCTATCAAGGAACCCTGAGCTGGTAATAAAGTTGGTTGAACAATAGTTATATTATGTTCACCATTCATAATTCCTTCCTTCACTAGCGGTGGTAATATAGCATCATCCTGAAAGATTCCACCACATAAAACCGCTTTCACATATCGATTATCAGGAAAAAGCTTCTCATGAAGCGTTAGAATACTTAGCACTATCTCCTTTGCCGCATTTTCTATTATTTCTTTTGCAGGAATATCACCTGCCTTATATGCATTAAACACAAGTTTTGCCATACTTGCAATTATTTTCTTTGATTCAGCAGAAAAATAGATTTGATCGATAACCTCTCGAACATGTTTCGCATTAAAATAGTCATAAATCATTTCCAAGAGAATTGTTTCATGACTTCTTCCATCAAAAAACCTCAATGCGGCAGATATTCCATTTTTCCCAATATCATAGCCACTACCTTCATCTCCCAGTAAATGTCCCCAGCCACCTACTCGATCTTGCTTATGCTGATGATTTATTCCATAAGATACTGAACCAGTTCCGGAAATATGAACAATTCCTGGTTTCCCGAAAGTTCCAGAATACAATGCATTTAATGCATCCACTTCTACTTGTAGCCTACAATTATTTGGTATATAGAGAGAAATCAATTTATGTAATTGCTGCTGGGAATTCTTGCTTCCGGCACCAGCTATCCCAGCATACACCCCAGATACCTTATTAAACTCTTCTGGATATTCCCTTTTAAGATGAGCGAAAATAGATTTAAATGTATGCTCCAATGCTTCGGGTGAAACTGCATTGGGATTAGACGGTCCAGTAATATATTGAGTAATTGTATTACCATCCGAATCGGCCAAAATAGCATGTGTTTTTGTTCCGCCACCATCTATACCGATAACATTAACCAACTGTCCCACCTCACTCGCTTTATTGCTCATTTAATATAGCCATTGCTCTTCTTAAATTATTACTCGCGGCTTCAAGAATTTCAAAAGCCTTATTTGGCTCAATTTGAAATTTACTTACTAGAGTAGCTGCTTTTAAATTATTATTGCACTTCACTAATGCTGTTTTTGCTGTTTTTTCGTCTACATCTGCAATATCTTGGATGATAGATATTGTTCGATTTCTTAATTTTTCATTAGATGCTTGTACATCAACCATATAATTTTGATAAACTTTTCCTGATTTTATCATGGAGATCGTTGAAATCATATTTAAAACTAATTTTTGTGCAGTACCAGCTTTCAAACGGGTTGAACCTTGTACTATCTCCTCTCCAACGATTAATTCTATGGGAAAATCAACCAATTGGCTAATTGTAGAATTATCGGAACAAACCACTCCAGCTGTAGGAACATCCATTTTTTTCGCTTGCTTTATTCCCCCAATGACATAAGGTGTCTGTCCACTAGCTGCAACTGCTATTAATAGGTCACCCTCTGTCAATGTTTGACCGGCATCCTTTGCGCCACTTTCTTGACTATCTTCTGCATTCTCTACCGCATTCCTAATCGCTGTATCTCCACCAGCAATTAACCCTGTAAACAGATTTGGACTTACACCAAAAGTAGGTGGACATTCAGATGCATCAAGTACCCCTAATCTACCGCTAGTTCCAGACCCCATATAAACAACCTTGCCACCATTTTGTATGGTTTCTACTACTTTTGTAATTACTGGTTCAATTTGTGGAAATGCCTTTTCAACAGTATAAGGAACTGTTTTATCTTCTTGATTCATATAAGTCATAATCTTACTAATAGACATTTCATCTAAATTCATCTTCTTAACCTCTCCCCCAATTATTATCTAGCAAATGTGGTACTATATTAACTTTATAGAATTTATTCAAGTTTTATGCACTTATTTTTACTATTCACGTATTGCTAACTCATGTAATTGTCATTACAAATTTTATATTTATTAATTCTATTTTCTGTTTTCCTTAAAGCCAAATTTGTCCCATGGTTGAAGGTAATCAATTAGAAATTGTTCCTCTTCACGAATTTTACCAACTACATTTGTTTTACCAGAGTTTACCATATCCTTTAATGCGATTTGTAATTCTCCAGCATATTGTTTATACAGATCATTTTCTATAATAATATCGCCACGTTTAATATCTCTTGTATGATGAACAGGGAATGATTCTCCTTTGAATTTAACTCTACTTTGTGTGGAGCGAATCATGTATTCGGACACATCACCACGATAAAAATGTGGCTCCGTAAACAAGATTTGGCGTTCAAGCTCCGTTGTACTTTGTTCAACGTCAACTGTAAACACTAATTTTTCTTTATCGATACTACTTAATTGTTTCAATTCCGCTTCAGATGCATACGCATTACTTATGATGACGTCATCAATTAAATTAGTAGCATATAGATGTTTTGCTTGTACATCTATCGGTAGCGTCCGATGCATTTCTAATGTTGGAAGTCCTTCCATTATTGGCCATGGTCCAAAACTAGCAGCTTGCGAAGATACAAATGCTGCCGTTCTCAGACCATACTGTTTAAACTTCTTACTACACTTCAAAAAGAAATCGTAGGAAAGACCTGAATACCTATGCGGGTAAAAATTATGACATCCTATTAATCGCTTCTGATTCGGACGATAACTCATAATATTATCTAGATAATTAGTAGCGTTACTCATATTTATTTCTATATTTAAATGAAATGGGTTGAATGTCATTAGTGCCTCTTCATTTCCAGTAAATCCTAAATCTAATCGAATGCCATCAACTCCAAGCTCATGGAAAAAAGATAGTTCATGGTAGGAAATATTTAGTTCCGAAAAAACTCGCGGATTAATATCACAAATAACTTCCATCCCTAGTTTTTTTGCAAATTGAATCGTCTCTTTAAAGTTAGCAATAATTTCCTCGGAATTTCCCTCCATTGAAAGTAAACAAGTAAATATACGATCGAACCCATATTGATTTGCTAATTTAATATATTGCTTATCTTCCTCTACTTGAGAATGATTGGGATAGATGGAAATACCTAACTTACTCATAACGTCACCTCATTCTATTATTTTGATTCTAGTTTATAAATACGCTTTAACATTTTAATCATTTGTTCGATTAATGATATTTCACTAATAGATGTCATTAAATGATCCTGTGCGTGAACCATTAATAATGACATAGTTACAGATTTCCCATTAATTTCATCCTGAATTAGACGGGTTTGTGTATTATGTGCTTTGGTAAGAGCATCGTTAGCTTCTTTTATTTTCTGTTCGGCCTCATCAAATTTATTATCATGAGCAAGCTCTAAAGCTTCATAAGCAATTGATTTTGCATCGCCACCATGTGAAATTATTGAAAAGATCTCTGTTTCCATATTCAATTTTATTCCTCCTTGAAAAGTCTTCTATATACTAAGATAACATAAAATGAAATAAAATTTTAAAGTTTTATATTAATATTGAATTTATTTTTTAATTACTATATAATGTGGTCAAGTGAAAACCTTTTCAACATTTTTCGTCAAATAACTACAATTTGACAAAACAAATCTCACAATCTACAAAATGAAAAACTTAAGGAGGTGAAGAGTTTGAAGGTACTGTTTGTATGCTCAGGTGGAATGTCAAGTGCAATTGTTGTCAATGCCTTAAAGAACGAGGCAAAGAAGCATGGACAAGAGATGGAAGTACATGCTATTGGCACAAACGAAGTTGAGGAAGAACTTAAAAAAGGATGGGACGTCTGCATGGTTGCCCCACAAATTAAACACCGTTTTAATCAAGTAAAAAAACATGCAGATGAGCACAATGTTCCTTGTGGACCAATTCCTCCACAAGCTTATACTCCATTAGGAGGACCTTTATTATTTAAAGCATTAAACGAACTAAAAAAGTAACTATACAAGGGGGGAGCTATGTTGAGTAAGTTTGTAGATTTTATGGAAAATAAACTTTCTGCACCAATGGCTCGTTTATCTGAGCAGAGACATTTACTCGCTATTCGCGATGGTGTAATTTCTTCACTGCCATTTATTATTGTTGGTTCTTTCTTTTTAATTTTTGCATTCCCACCACTTCCAGAGAGTTGGGCAATCACTAAGTGGGCAACCGAACACGCAGCAGGAATCCTAATACCTTACCGAATGACGATGTTCATCATGTCATTATACATAGCATTTGGTATTGGTTATAATCTTGCCAAATCTTATAAGGTTGACCCATTATCTGGAGCACAAATTGCAGTAGCTGCTTTATTATTAACTATTACACCTTCCGTTGTTGACGAATTAGGATTTGTGTTACCAATGCAGTACTTGGGAGGACATGGTTTATTTGTAACGATTATTGTTTCCATTATCTCTGTAGAAATATTTAGAGTCTGTAAACAGAAAAATGTTACGATTCGATTACCTGAACAAGTACCATCTTCTGTATCACGATCCTTTGAGGCGCTAATTCCCGTAGCAATTGTAATTATTCTAATGTCAATCATTACGGTAGTTATGGGAGTGAATTTACATCACTTAGTGGACAAGCTAGCAGCTCCGCTTGTAACAGCTGGAGATAGTTTAGTTGGTGTATTAGTACCGGTGTTTTTAATAACATTCTTTTGGTCCTTTGGTATTCATGGTGTTTCTGTTGTAGGTTCTGTTGCAAGACCTCTATGGGAGGTTTATCTAGTCAATAATTCGGAGGCTGTTGCTGATGGTGCAGAGACGATTCCGCATATCGCCCCAGAAACATTTTTCCAATGGTTTATTTGGATAGGTGGATCTGGTGCGACATTAGGGTTAGTACTAGT
The DNA here is from genome assembly GCF_016919725.2 of Virgibacillus sp. AGTR. Classification (GTDB taxonomy): domain Bacteria; phylum Bacillota; class Bacilli; order Bacillales; family Amphibacillaceae; genus Virgibacillus; species Virgibacillus salarius. The sequence goes on along the minus strand of NZ_JAJERH010000093.1, from coordinate 9,262 downwards.
CATGTTATTCTTTGCGAAATCAAAATATATGAAGAGTCTAGGAAGAACGACTATTACCCCGAGTGTGTTTAATATCAATGAGCCCGTTATATTTGGTGCACCAATTGTACTGAACCCATTGCTAATAATACCATTTATTATCACACCACTGGTTACTGCAACACTTTCTTATATTGTAACGTCCATTGGGTTAGTAACACCGACTCATATCATGCCACCATGGACACTGCCAGCTCCAATTGGTGCCTATTTGTCAACCGGCGGGGACTGGAAAGCTGTCGTTTTAGTCTTTGTTAATATTGCTATTTCAGCTTTAATTTATTTACCCTTCTTTAAAATGTATGATAAGAAAATGTTGGCACTGGAGCATGGAGATAGCGAGACACATACTGAAGAAAAGGGAATCTCTTGATTCCCCTTTTCTATTAGGAGGTTACTTGTATGATAAATTCCAATAGAATTGTTCCAAGAATTAGCTTCAAAGGTGTTTTTATATTTATGCTTTTCCTACTTATCGGACTGCTCGTTTTACCTACACCTTTCATGCAGCTTGGGCTATCAAAGCTCGTTAGTTACTTTATTGCCTGTGCTGTCTCATCGTCCATTGGTAGTATTCTCGTATTAACAAAGATAGATGCAACATCTACAGATAAGCCATTATTTAAAAAGAGAGTAATTCTATCAATTATTGTTGGTCTCGTTTCTAGTGGTTTAATAATATTTGTTTTCGGAGGAGATATATTTGGATACTAAAGGATTGAAGCTGGTAACCATTGGCGGCGGGTCGAGCTATACGCCTGAATTTGTCGAAGGTTTAATTAATCGCTATAAGGAATTACCTGTTAGCGAACTATGGCTAGTAGATATAGAAGCTGGGAAAGAAAAACTTGAAATTGTTGGAAATTTAGCTAAACGTATGGTTGCAAAGGCTAATATTCCCATGAAAATCCATTTAACGTTAGATAGGATAGAAGCATTGAAGAATGCGGACTTTGTAACTACCCAAATTCGTGTAGGTCAACTTGATGCTAGAATAAATGATGAAAGAATTCCAATAAAACACGGTATGATCGGACAAGAAACCAACGGAGCTGGGGGGCTATTTAAGGCTTTAAGAACGGTACCGGTACTAATGGATATTGCGGCTGATATGCAGGAACTATGTCCAGACGCTTGGTTAATTAATTTTACTAATCCAGCTGGAATTGTTACGGAAGCATTATTAAAACATAGCAGCCATCGTAAAGTTGTTGGCGTATGTAATGTACCTATTAATATGAAAATAACCATTGCCAAGCTGTTAGATGTACCAGTTGACGACATTCACATTACATTTGCTGGCCTAAATCATATGTCATACGGAATGGACGTACATGTGAATGGAAAATCGAGGTTGCAAGAAGTGATTGCATTACTAGCTAATCCAGAAAATCAATTATCGATGAAAAATATTACACCAATACCATGGGAAGAAGAATTTCTAAAAGGACTAGGAATGATCCCGTCCCCATATCACAGATATTATTATAAAACTGGAGAAATCCTAGAAAAAGAGTTAGAGGAATACCGTCAAGGCAAAACAAGAGCCGAGGTGGTAAAGGAGTTGGAAAATCAATTATTCGAACTATATAAAGATACAAGCCTAAATATCAAGCCACCACAGCTTGAACAACGAGGCGGTGCTTATTATAGTAATGTAGCATGCGACCTTATTTCCTCCATTCATAACGACAAAGGGGATATTCAAACCTTAAACGTTATAAACAATGGAGCCATTTCCAATCTACCTAATGATACGGTTGTTGAAGTCAATTGTGTCGTTACTAAGAATGGACCGATTCCGCTAACAGTAGGTGCACTGCCTCCTTCAATAAATGGACTTATTCAACAAATAAAGTCATTTGAGCTTGCTGCTATTGATGCTGCAATATCTGGCTCATCTCAAAAAGCATTGCTAGCGCTTTGTATAAATCCATTGGTTACGAGTGATCTAAAAGCTAAACAAATAATGGAAGAATTATTAGCAGCACATAAACATTATTTACCGCAATTTAATAATTAATCGTGAAAATAGAAACATGCTTGAAAAGAAACGTATATTTCGATTCAGGCATGTTTTCTTCTATATACTTCCTACAGAATCTCTATAAATAATCTGATGAGGAATTATTATTCTTTTTTCTGGTTCATCTTTTGACTTCGTTTTTTCGATTAGCGCTTTTGCAGACTGTGCACCTAGTTGATATATTTGAATATCGACAGTGGTTAACGCTGGGCTTGTCATTTCCGATAAATATACATTGTTAAAGCTTACTAATGAAATATCTCTTGGAACCTGCAGCCCTAGTTCTTCCAAAGTACTTAATACACCGAGACTCATTAAATCATCACTAACGACAATACCAGTCGGTCGTACCTCAAGTGATAATAACTTAGCAACGGCTTCTCTTCCACCAGATTTAAGAAATTCCGTATGGATTAAGTAATCCTTTCGAACAGCTAGGTTTGCTTCTAGTAACGCATTCTCATATCCAGCTTCTCGATCTCTCGTTACAAATAAATCTCTCGATCCACCGATAAATGCGATTCGCTCATGTCCTTCATTTATGAGATGTGCAGTAATTTCTTTTCCCGCTGTGAAATTATCATTATCTACATGCGTAATTTCATTAATATGCTCATGTGGCTTTCCTACGATTACAAAGGGAAAGCGCTTTTCTCGTAAAAAACTCATAATTCGATCGTTTACACGCGAATATAGCAATATGATCCCGTCGACATAACTGCCATACACCATTCGTTCTACCTCAGCAAAATTTTCATCCTCTGTTTCACCGCTGGAAAGTGTCATTGAATATTGCATTTGATGAGTGATTGAACCAATTCCCCGAAGAACTTCCGGAAAAAAAGGATTCTGTAGTGCTTTATCAGCAGAGGAAGGCATGACTACCCCTATTGCTTTCGTAGACTTAGCAACCAAGTTGCGAGCATTAACATTAGGATGATAGCCTAATTCCTTCATCGCTTTTCTTACCTTCTTTTTTGTATCAGGACTAATTCGTGGATTATCAGCAATTACCCTAGAAACAGTCGAAGGTGATACACCTGTTACTTTAGCCACATCTTTAATTGTTACCACAGTATTCACACACCCTCTGTCTCCGTTTACTTTTAAAAATGCATTAATAGTAGCGTAGCTAGTTTATTTAACTTATTATAACAAACTAATTACATATTGTGGATGAAATTAAATTTCTTTAACCTACCCTTTGGTAGCCCCAGAGGTTAGTCCAGAAATTAAATATCGCTGTAAAAGTAAAAATACGAATGCAATTGGTACAGCTATCAGTATTGAACCAGCAGCAAAACGAGTGAAATTAGTGGAAAATTGATCATTAATAAAATTATATAAGCCTAAAGCTAATGTATACTTTTCTGGACTAGTTAATACGATACGTGGCAATAAAAAGTCCATAAAAGGTGCCATAAAGTTAAACAAAGCTACTACTGCAAGAATCGGCTTAGCTAATGGCAACATAACTGTCCAGAATATCCTTAAATGTCCTGCTCCATCTATTTTTGCAGCTTCATCCAACTCCTTAGGAATCGTATCAAAATAACCTTTTACTAACCACGCATTAAATGGTATTTGTCCTCCAAGATATATTAACATAAGCCCATATAACGAATCGGTCAAACCAATTGTGTTTAACAAAATATAAAGTGCTACCATCCCCATTAATGCAGGAAACATTTGTAAAAGCAAAAACATATATAACCCATATTTTCTTCCCAAAAATGTATATCGTGAAAATACATATGCTATTAACGAAGTAATAATGACCGAACCGACCGCATTAACTATCGCGACATATAGACTGTTTTTATACCAAATGATATAGTCACTATTCGGGTCAGTAAATAACCATTTATAATGTTCTAATGTTGGAGATTCAGGAAATAAATCCGTGACCAACATATTTGAGCCTGGGTTGAGACTCATCATTAATGCCCAAAATAAAGGATAACCAATAATTACGAACATCATAAGAAAAAATACATAAATGAGTGCTACCTCTACTTTCGATTTTTTCTTTGGTGACATAGCCATTAATAACGTCCCTCCTCTTTAAAGGATGCCGTTTTTCTAAACTGGAAAAACGCAAATGCAGAAATAATGATTCCCATTATAATTGTAATTGCAGCAGCCATATTGTAATTATTTGTTTCAAATGTAAGTTTATAGACCCAAGAAATCAGTATATCCGTCCCTCCTGCATTTTGACCACGAACAGCTGGATTCCCTTCATTGAATAAATAAATAATGTTAAAGTTATTAAAGTTTCCTGCATATTGCATGATTAATAACGGTGCTGTTGCGAATAGTACATGAGGCAATGTAATGTGACGAAACTTTTGCCACCGAGTTCCGCCATCTACGTCAGCCGCTTCATACATGTCTTGAGGCACGCTTTGAAGCACTCCTGTAAATAAAGCAAATACAAACGGAAAACCAAGCCAGGTTTGAATCATAATTAATGCTATCTTTGCCCAGAATGGATCCGAAAGCCAAGGAATCATGATTTCAAATTGACTTAAGATATCTCGATTAATGGCACCAAAAGTCGGGTTAAATAAGGCAGAAAAAATTAGAATCGATACAAATGCTGGTACTGCCCACGGTAGAATTAAAATCGTTCGAATCGTTCGCTTATATTTAATTCGCTTGTCATTAACGAGTAATGCTAAAAACAATCCTAAAATAATTTGGAAAGTTGTAGCCACTACTGTCCAAACTACTGTCCAAGTGAATACACTTAAGAATGTATCTTTCCAAATACCTACATTAGCTAAATCCACAAAATTATCAAAGCCAATCCAGCTTAATAAGTGTCGTGGTGGAGCATTGTATTGATTATAATCAGTAAATGCTAATGCCAACATAAACAATAACGGTACTACCACGATAAATAAAAGCAATAGTAAACCAGGAAGAATCATAAAGTATGGGAAGCCATTGTTATAAAAGGCTGCTACGCCTTGAATTAAAGTCGGATTTGGTCTATTATTCTCCCTAGCTATTGCATCTGATCTAGCATCTTTCAAATTGAAAGCATAGATAGCAATTCCAAATCCTAAAATAATTAGTGAAATTAACCCTTGTATTAGTAGTTGAATAGAATGATGATCTCGAGGAATTGTTCCCAAAGTGAATAATCCCCATATTCCAATATCAATATAATGCCATGTTGTAACCAAGAATGATACCGTCACAATCAAAGAGATAATACTTTTCAGAAAACGACGATTATATAATTGCCCTAATCCTGGAATAATGGATAAAATCGTAGCAATATTACGAGGTTTTTTTATCCAGGTACCGCTACTACTATCATTTGTTGCCATTCCAGTCTCCTCCTATATTTCACAAATCACTTGGTAACTCTAAAAATCTTGAGGCTGGGACAAAAGTGTTTTGACCCAATAAAAAAAATGATGGTTCGTACAACGAAGCTCTTCGAAAACACTTCGCTTTGTGCGGACAACTGATGAGACTTCTCAAGCTAATACATTGTGATGCCTTTCTTACCGTGGAAGTCTACGTATGTTTCAGAAGCTGGCGTGGTTTATCCCGCATATAACTGGCAGTAAGTCCCTCACTTCAAGCAATAATGTGAAACCAATATGGATTAAGTGGGAAATCAACTGCCAGTAAATGTCCGATTGGTTCTAGGGCCTTTAGGTCGTACCCTTGTGGTACTAACCATCAGTGGGGGATACACAAAACCCTTACTGATTAAATTTTCCCTTTATTGTTCGTTTTTAGTCCATTTTTGTTATGTCCCAGCGTCTTGTGCCTAATTTGCTCCAGATGCGTCTATCTGCCCCTGAATCGTTTCAACGGCTTCATCCAAGACATCTTTCACTGGTTCCCCTTTAGAGATAAAATTTAATGCATCATTAATTGGGTCCCAAACTTGCTGCATAGCAGGAACACTTGGCATAGGTTCACCATACTGCGTTTGTTCCGCAAATGCTGAAAAGATCGAATCATCCGCAATTACTGGATCTTCCATCGCATCATCACGAGCAGGAATCTCTCCAGCAACATCGTAATAAATCATCGAATTTTCATAGTTGGTAATATAAGCCATTAAGTGCTCTGCCCACTCCTTATTCTCGGAATAATAAGGCAACATATAGGATTTAACTCCTACAAATGACTTCGGATTTTCTCCATTCTCTAAAACAGGTAATGGAGCTGCACCCAGGTCATCACCTAAAGCTTCCGAGTATTCTCGTACCATCCAAGGTCCATTGATAACAGTTGAAACTTTTCCTTCTTGGAATAAACCATTCATAATATCTGGAGTCAGATCTTGAGGAATATAGTTATTATCAAACCATTTTTGTACAAGTTCCCCTCCTTTTACAGATCCTTCATTAGCTAATCCAATATCTGAAATATCATAGTTACCAGCTTCATTCCTAAAAACATATGCTCCATTTCCAGAAAAGAAAGGATAAACAAAATAGAAGTTAGCTGCTTCCATTAAGAATCCAAATTCATCACTACTTGTATCTGTATCTCTCTCCGCAATTGACATAATATCTTGCATTGTTTCCGGTGTCTGTTCTACTAACGATTTATTATAGAACATTGCATACGTCTCAATGACGGCAGGATATCCCCAATAGTTATCTTCATACTGTACAGCTTGTAAAGCGGTATCGGTGTAATCGCTTTCTTTATTTCCGAAATTGACTGGTTCTACTAATCCCCTAAGTACTAAATCACCAATTCTATCATGTGGTTGAAAAATGATATCAGGTCCGTTCCCAGCAGGTCCTTCCACGTCCAGTTTTTCAACCTGCTCCAACATATCCACTGGAACCATGTCTACTTTAATACCTGTTTCTTCCGTATAATTTTTCGTAATTTGCTTAACTGCTTCTTGTTGTTTTTCCTCTGCATTCACCCAAAGTTTCAGAGAATCTGGTTTTTCCGGCATTTCATTCTCTGCGGCTTTCCCATCGTTGCTAGAGTCTTCCTTTGGTTGATCTGGTCCACAAGCGACTAGAATCCCAGCCACTACTACCAATACAAATAAATAAATGAAGCTTTTTTTCACCCTGTACTCCTCCTAAATTTATTAATTTGAAAGATTGCATTTTTAATGAAAACGTTTGCGCAATATTTGTATATTAATTATACAGATTCTCTTTAAAAACACAACTGAAATTTAGAAACTTCATATTATTTACTCTTCTAATAATATAGCGCTTACATTATTAAATAAATAATGTTAAGATAATCGATAAAGTGAATCTTCAACCTGTTGGGGTTTTGTTTATCCCCCGCTTCCCTATATTGTTTTCATTTTATTGGTTGAAGTGTGGTCTTATCGTCAGTTATATATGGGATAAACATTCCTTAAATTTTCGTCTTATTTTTAAAATAGCGCAAACGATTGTACAAAGGAGGAGAAAAATGCACAAAGAAGCTATCTATCACCGACCAAAAAATAATTTCGCCTATGCATATGACTGTGATACATTACATATTTTCTTGCAAACAAAAAAGAGTGATATACAATCCATTGATCTTATCCATGGTGATCCTTATGATTGGATAGATGGTCAATGGCAGACAACCATAAAACCGATGGAAAAATCAGGCTCTACTCATTTCCATGATTTTTGGTTTACACAAGTAAAACCTACATTCCGAAGAATGCGTTATGCTTTCATTTGTTCTGACGATGAAGAATCCTATATTTACAGTGAGGGAGGATTTTTTACACATCCTCCTAAAGACATAGCTCATTATTTTTGTTTTCCATACTTGAACAAAACAGATGTTTTCAACCCACCTGACTGGGTTAAGAAAACAATATGGTACCAGATATTCCCTGAACGTTTTGCAAATGATAATGAGAAATTAAATCCTAAGGGAAGTTTACCTTGGAATTCAACCTGCCCTAGCCCCACTAATTTTTTTGGAGGAGATTTCCAAGGAATAATTAACCACCTTGACTATTTAGAAGCATTAGGAATTAATGGAATATACTTGACACCGATTTTTAAAGCGCACTCAAATCATAAGTACGATACGATAGATTACATGGAAATTGATCCACAATTTGGAGACAAGAAGCTGTTTCGTGAATTGGTTAAAAAATGTCATCAGCGTGGAATAAAAATAATGCTCGATGCTGTCTTTAATCATAGTGGATTTTACTTTCCTCCGTTCCAGGATGTACTAGAAAAACAGGAGCAATCAAGTTATACGGATTGGTTTCATATAAAAGATTTTCCTATCCGTACGGAACCAGTACCAAATTACGATACGTTTGCTTTTGTATCGACAATGCCCAAATTAAATACAGAAAACGCTGCAGTACGAAATTATTTATTACAAGTGGCTCGTTATTGGATTAAGGAATTCGACATTGATGGCTGGCGCTTAGACGTTGCTAATGAAATTGACCATTCTTTCTGGAGAGACTTCCGTCGTACAGTTAAAGAGGCCAAACCAGATGCCTATATTTTAGGTGAGATTTGGCATGATTCAATGCCTTGGCTACATGGAGACCAATTTGATGCAGTTATGAATTATCCATTTACAAACAGTGTCATTGATTTTTTTGGCAAAAATGAAATAAAAGCATCTGACTTTACAGCGTCAATTTCAACATTACTGCATATGTACCCACGAAATATTAATGAAGTAGCCTTTAATCTCTTGGATAGTCATGACACGCCTCGCGTGTTAACATTAGCAAATGGTAATGTAGAAAAAGTAAAATTAATGTATTTATTTCAACTATCATTTGCGGGAACACCCTGCATTTATTACGGTGATGAAATTGGCATGCAAGGTGGTGAAGATCCTGGATGTCGCTCATGTATGGAATGGAACACCAACAGGCAAAATCTTGAACTATTTCAATTCATTCAAACACTCATCACATTGCGAAAAACAGATCCCCTTTTTGGCAATTATGGTAATTTCAGATTTATTTATGATGATAATGAAGCAAATCTTATTTGCTATGAAAAAAGGAATATAAATAGGCGCCTAGTTTTTATTTTACACGCAGGAAAAATGAAAACAAAGCTTAGCATCCATTCTATCATGGACGAGACTAAATCTATTAGTGAATGGTTCCTATCAAAACAAGGAATGATCAGGAAAGCATTGGATTCTAAAACCGATCCATTAATAATACAGCCACTTAGCTATCGTATTTTTGAAATG
>NZ_JAJERH010000092.1 GCF_016919725.2 Virgibacillus sp. AGTR | reverse complement strand
AGCGAATTTTGCTCCGTTTTTCTTATATACGAATGGGAATACTAAACAAAAATAATCATATGTTGAGGTGTTAACAATCCGTAACTTCATTTTTTTTCTTATAGTACTTGTTGTAATGGTATTTTTAACGGGCTGTACGGAAGATGAAAGCGATTTTGCAGATCAAAAAAATCAACAACCTGAAAAGGAAAAAGAGAACGTAACTACCTCAAGTGATCAGCGTAGAGTACTAGCAACTAACCTACAAGAGCCATGGGAGATCGAGGTTGTAGATGATCGTATTTATATTAGTGAACGAACAGGTCATATTGTTACAGTAAAGGAAGGAAAGGTACAGCGCAAGCGAGTGGAGTTTGCTGCAGATTTATCTCAGCAATCGGAGGCTGGCTTATTAGGGCTGGCATTTCCAGAAGATTTTTCATCAACACAAACAGCATTTGCTTACTATTCCTACGAAAAAAGTGGAGCTTATTTTCAAAGAGTGGTTAAAATAGAGGAAAAAGAAAGTAACTGGATAGAGACAGAGCGTATGATCGATGAAATACCGGGTGGTGAATATCACCAAGGTGGAAGGTTAGAAATAGGACCAGATAATCGGCTATATATTACAACTGGAGATGCGACGAATCCAGAATTGGCACAAAGTAAAAATAGTTTAGCAGGAAAAATATTACGGATGGAATTAAATGGGACTGTCCCAGAAGATAATCCTTTTGGTAATTCGTATGTGTATTCTTATGGTCATCGTAATCCTCAAGGACTTGCTTGGGATGTGGAGGGGCAATTATACGCTACGGAACATGGCTCCGATGCACACGATGAAATTAATCATATAAAAGCTGGTAACAACTATGGCTGGCCAATTATTCAGGGAGATGAAGCGCAAGATGGGATGGAGCAGCCAATTGTACACTCGAACGAACAGACGTGGGCACCTTCTGGAATGGCTAATTTACATGGAAACTTCTATTTTGCATCATTAAGAGGAGAGGCACTTCGTCAATTTAACCCAATGACTGGAAGTGAAGTGGAGGTTATTTCAGATATCGGAAGAATACGTGATGTGTTTGCAGATCAACATGGGTTATATGTAATTACCAATAATACTGATGGGAGAGGGAGCCCATCACAGGAGGATGACAAGTTGATTTATATAACAATTCCAGAAAATCAGCTTCATCAATAATGGTTTTTGTTTACAATTAGAACCTCTTTGTTTCATCCTGTAGTTTTACAACTGAAATGAATAGGTCATAATGAACATCATAGGAATACAGCCTAGTATATCGTCGGCGCATTAGGAGGACAATATAGAATATATAATAGCTTTTTAAGTACAATCGGTAAATTATCGAAGACATTAGATAGAAAGAAGTGCTTTACTCATGAAAAAGGTATTAAGAAGAATACGTTTCTTATTTACATTTCCTCGTTCTGTCCCGTTTATAAAAGACTTTTTCATTGCTGAGGATATTGCAACAGCAAAGAAATTATTATTTGCAGGCTTTATCATCGGTTATTTTCTTCTACCATTCGATTTAATTCCAGATTTTTTATTAGGATTTGGCTTACTGGATGATGTGACGGTAGCAATTTTCTTACTTCAATGGATGGTGAAAATGGCACCTCAATCGTTAAAGGAGAAATATTCATTTTAATAGCGTTGGAGGGCAAAAGTGTTTAAAAATTGAACGCCTTGACAATGGTGCGTAACTGAAGAGCGGGGGTTGATTTAAATAAAGACGGGCTGGTAAATATGTCTCAGCCCGATGGAGTATCTCAAAAAATAAAATGATATTGTTGGGTTGTCTAATGCTTGTTACGCTCTTTCTCATTCGGAATATACTTCGTAAAATAAGCTGCAAATAAAAGGAATATAAAGGACAATCCCCAAGAAACAATTCCGTTCCATTGGAAGTTAGTTCTTAGCCCAACAACTAATATAATAGCACTCAATCCAATAAAAAATACTGTTAAGTATCGTTTCACGAAAAACACCCCGATTGCTAAGGTCAATAGTTCAATAGTATGGTATGCATCTATTATAATATGTGTTTCGTAAAATTTATATCATAATGTTTTTTCTTGGTTAGAACGAATTGTTCTAACCAAGAAAAATGGATAGAAAATTGCTGAAAACACTTTTCTATTGTCCTGCTACATCTCGTTTCGTGAAAAATAACCAAGATAAAAGGATGAATACTACATAATAAATAATTAACATTGTGATGGAAAATCCTAATGTCATGCCTTCAATCCATGGTGTTCTACCATCTGCATATTGACTTAAATCTGTATTTGCAAATAAGATATATTTTGCCCATTCCTTATCTTGGAAAAAGCCTACAATCGAATTCCCAGCCATCATGAGGAAAATGGCAGTACCAATTGCTAACGCACTATTACGGAATACGGTAGATATCATAAATGCGAAAGTTGTCATCATTACAAGGTTGACCATACTGTATCCATATTCTGAGAAAATAGTTGGTATTAATGAAATAGTCGTATAACCGCTAGCTTCGTTACTTACTATGGATGGATTCATTCCTTCCACACCAAAGAATACTGCGCCAATAATAAAGGAGAATAGAAAAACAAAAATGGATGTAAATAAGGCAAATAATAAGACAGAAATATATTTAGATAATAATATACCACTACGACTGATTGGTCGTATTAATAATAGTTTAATGGTACCCCAGCGAAATTCATTTGCAACAATTCCAGCTGCAATTATAATTGTCAATAAGCTTACTACGGAAAGTAGCAACATGTTTTCCCTTAGGAACTGCCAAGCACCGTAGGGTGTTGGTTGAATATTATTGTCTAAGTAATAATTGTTCTCCTCGATGATACTTGCGTTTAAGCTACCTACAAATTCGTCCTCTTCTCCTTCTTTCTGCAATTCTTTATTTTCCTGCTGTAGTACTTCCTGCCAATCATCACCTTGATATTGTTCACCTAATTCGCCAAAGCTATTTGTCATAACTGCCAAACCAATAATGATGACGCCTAATATAATGTACATAGCCCATGTTGATTTACGAATATATATTTTTAGTTGTTCATTATAAATAAGTTTTAACATTCTACTCAATGGTATTCTCTCCAATCAGTTCAAAGAATTGATCTTCTAGCGTCCCTTTTGTTACGCTAACTTGATAAATAGAACAATCATTTTCAACAAACGTTTTTATGATTGCAGGTATTTTTTCTTTCTCGCCTTGGAAGGAAAGGCCGTTGTCCATTACAATTGTTTCTATATCATAATGTTCCTTAAGCAAGTTCTTGGCTTTTTCCAGTGGCGTTACTTCCACTTGGATTTTGGTAAGATTATCTACGGATGCTTGTTCACCAACATCTTGAATGGATATTAATTCACCATTTTTTATAACCCCAATCCGATCACACATTTGCTCAATTTCAGATAGTAAGTGACTAGAGATAATAATTGCAACATCTTCTTCTTTTGCCAACTTCCTTATGTATTGACGGATTTCACGAATGCCAGCGGGATCTAATCCGTTTGTTGGTTCATCCAAAATTAATACGGAAGGCTTGTGAAGCAGCGCCTGAGCAATACCAAGTCGTTGTCGCATACCTAAGGAATACTTTCCAACCTTGTCATGGATGGGTTTCTCTAATCCTACTAGATTAATTACCTCATTAATTCTATCTTTTGTAACACCAGGAATCATTCTTGCATAATGCATTAAATTCTGCCATCCACTCATAAATGGGTACATTTCAGGATTTTCAACAATCGCTCCAACTTCACGCACCGCTTTTTTATAATTTGTTTTAATACTGTTACCCAAAATATGAATGTCACCATCTGTCAGTTTCATTAAACCGACCATCATACGAATAGTAGTTGTTTTTCCTGCGCCATTTGGGCCAATGAAACCGAAGACCTCTCCTTTATATATAGAAAAGGATAATCCCTTTATAATTTCTTTGTTACCAATTGACCTTTTCACATCGATTAATTCCATTGCTGCTAAAGTCATCTATACTACCTCCAATAAATTGCTAATAACTAGTACGAAATAATAATATTATTTGTTTCAATAAAATAAAAAAATCTCCAAAATGTATGGCATATAGCTTGTACATCTTGGAGACCTCTATTTAAGGGGGGAATATGATTAAGAATGTTCAACCTGGATAACAGTCAATCCATCAGCAACCTATGCTATTTCACTAAATCTGGATTTTCATTTTTTGCTTGCTTTACACGAGGCTTACGATATCCACCAGCGATGTCGGCTTGTTTGAAATCCTTGGAATAATGGACTTCTTGTGCATCAGAAAGTTGCTTGTTTTTCGTTGGTTGATATTGTGTATTTCTCATTTAAAAAATCCTTTCTTAAAAATGGTTACATCATTTATCTACCCTGTGTGTATAAAATAAAACATTCATTTTTAATTAATACCAAGAAGTTCCCACCTTGTTAGAAGAGAATCCGTTTAACTTAATATCCCATCGAAAATTCAATTCTTTTTCAAACTTTCAGAATACAAGTTTGAAGGGTTATAATAGAAATATACATTCCAGAAGGGGGAAGGGATATGCGTGAAGTTGTAATCGTAGAGGGATGTAGGACAGCAGTTGGAAGAAGAAAGGGAGCGTTAAAGAATTATCGTTCCGATGAGCTTGCTGCCATTATTCTTGAGGAACTAGTAAAGCGAGCAGGAGTAAAAAAGGATATAATTGAAGATGTAATTTTAGGATGTGTCACTCAATGTAATGAACAAGCAGGTAATATTGCTAGAACTGCAGCTTTGATTGCTGGATTTCCAGTACATGTACCTGGAGTGACGATTGACCGTCAATGTGGTTCAAGCCAGCAGGCAGTTCATTTCGCAGCGCAAGCTATCGCTTCCGGAGACATGGAAGTAGTTATTGCAGGTGGCGTGGAAAGTATGACAAGGGCACCAATGTTTTCTAATGTTGGAGAAACAAAGCCAAGTAACAAGCTAACGGCTAATTATGAAATTGTTAATCAAGGAGTTTCCGCAGAAAAGATTGCACAGCGTTGGCATATATCGAGAGATATGCTGGATGCATACGCTTTAAGGAGTCATAAACATGCAATCCATGCAGTGGATCAGGGGCGGTTTCAAAAGGAAATTGTACCTATACATAGTGAAGAAAAGGATAGTGTGTTTGATACAGATGAAGGTCCTCGTAGGGATACTACATTAGAAGCATTGGCTAAGTTAAAAGCAGTTTTTATGGAGGAAGGAAGAATTACGGCAGGGAACTCGAGTCAAATGAGTGATGGAGCAAGTGCGGTATTACTCATGTCGAAGGAGAAAGCAGCTATGCTCGGTTTGGAACCTAGAGCAAAAATAATTGCGCGCACTGTGATTGGTTCTGATCCAACACTGATGCTGACTGGACCAATTGCTGCTACAAAGCAGGCATTAAATAAAGCAAGCCTCTCCATTGATGACATAGATCGATATGAAGTAAACGAAGCATTTGCGTCTATACCTATCGCATGGTTACATGATTTAAATGCAGATCAACGTAAATTAAATGTAAATGGAGGGGCTATCGCTTTAGGGCATCCATTAGGTGCAACTGGTACAAAGCTACTCGTTTCCCTCCTTCATGAATTAGAGCGTATTCAAGGGCAGTACGGATTAGTAGCTATTTGTGAGGGTATGGGTATGGCGAATGCTACGATTATTGAGCGACTTTAGAATTAGTTGAAAGATAAAATCTGATTCATTTTCATAAATAATAGAACTTATTCTATAAAATGTAGTTAATATTTGATATGATATTTTTATCGTTGGCTAATGATGTCCAAATTTAGCCTTACGTACTTTTTGCTAGTTAAGGAGATTATAATATGGAATGGAAAAATATTTATCGTGGAATACTGATGGGAGCAAGTGATGTTATCCCTGGTGTGAGCGGTGGAACTATTGCTGTATTATTAGGAATATATGATAGATTAATAGCTGCTATTAATGGATTCCTAAGCAAAGATTGGAAAAAACAATTAGGCTTTTTAGTACCATTAGGTATTGGTGTCGCAACAGCTATACTACTCTTAAGTCATGTCATAGAGTGGCTTTTCGAGCATTATCCTGGTCCGACACAATTCTTTTTTTTAGGCTTAATTATTGGTGTGCTGCCGTATTTATTTCGTAAAGCAGAAGCAAGGTCGACATTTAAAGGTAGGCATATTCTGTTGCTGGTTATAGGGATTATCATTGTTGGATCGATGTTTTTCTTAAATGCAGATGAGGGTGCCATTATAACCCAATTAAATACGACCACGTATATATTGTTATTTATATCTGGTTTTATTGCAAGTAGTGCCATGATCTTACCAGGAATAAGTGGTTCATTTATGTTACTGATACTTGGAGTTTATCCAACTGTCATCGGTGCAATTAGTAACTTTCAGTTAGATATTATAGTAGTCACAGGAATTGGGATTGTGATTGGAATTGTTATTATGAGTAAGATTATCAACTATTTCCTAACACATCATAAGACAGCAACATTTGCCGTAATAATTGGTATGGTTATTGGATCTGTATTTGTGGTGTTTCCTGGATGGCCTGAAACTCCGGCGTTAGTGCTTACTAGTATTGTTTCGTTTGCTGGAGGACTTTTCGTTGCTTATATATTAGGAAGAGTAGAATATTAAAATAGAGCAAACAATAAGACAAAGTTCGTAAAAATCGTTACAATGGACGTAGTAGGAAAGAGAGGGATAGACATGGAACCAATTAAATCAGAAGAAGCATTTAATGAAATTATCCAACATGAAGAGCCGGTAATTATTAAGTTTTTTGCAGACTGGTGCCCAGACTGTAAGCGAATGGATATGTTTATCGGTGATATTTTGGAGGAATTCAATAACTATAAATGGTACGAAATTAATAGTGATGAGGTTAAAGGCATCGCAGAAAAATATGATGTTATGGGAATTCCAAGTATTTTAATTTTCCAAAATGGGGAGAAAAAGGCACACCAGCATAGTGCCTATACAAAGACTCCGGAATCAGTTACGGAATTCCTTCATCAACAACTAGGATAAGAACAAAAGCGTAAGCGCCCGATTAGAAACTAGTGACTGGAGCAAGTTAACGGAGATAAAGGAATCATGATGTGCTTGCGAGCCAATGCTGACTTAGATTAGGGCCATTCGTGAAGTCGCCTCGTTTCTGGGCGTTGGAGCTTGACGTAGCATCAACATTCCCGTATTTATCCACATGGGTAAATTTTATAATTCCTAAATTTCCTAGACTATAAAAAACTGTCGAGAAGCTTTTCTCGGCAGTTTTTTGATCGCTTGTTACCGAACAGTAACAACTTAATGAGAGATGGTACCTATGCAACTGACGTCTTCATAACCTATTATAGGTATAAATGAATAATTGAAGGAAAGAGGTGCTCTATGGATAATCATCTATTTCTTTTTGGTAGCGGTCCACCATTCACTAGTAAAATGGCTAGTCTTTTTATGAAACAAAGTAATGTATTTGCCGGTTCTATATCCGTCCTCTTTATCGAGCGAAAAGGTTGGAGAGCTTATATGCCAACATATACAAATTTATTAGAGAAAGCAGGAGCTAGAAATTTTAATTATTTACCGCTTCCGAGTACCCCAGTAGAGACTGTCATAAATACTGTAAAAGAAAGCTCTGGAATTCTAATTGGCGGAGGAAATACAAACCTTTATGCTGATTACATTGTTGATTCACCCATTTCCGATGTAATTAAACATCGGTATGAGCTTGGTGCCCCTGTAGCGGGATTTTCAGCTGGGGCATTAATTAGTCCTAAATTTTGTATTATTTCGCCAAAAGATAATGTGAAAGGTATTTATCAACAAAGAGCTGGTCTAGGATTACTTTCAAAGCTTGTAATCGCCGTTCACTTCTCACAGTGGCAGGATGAGGAACATTTAAAGCAAGCTGTTCAAGCTCATATAGATTCCGATAATTACGGAATAGACGAACGAGCAGGCATTTACCTGCTTAATGGCAAATTAGAAGCAACGGAAGGCTGTGGTATTTATCAAATACAAAATGGAGATGTAGTAAAAATTCAAGCAAATGATAGGATTTCTTTTACTCATACAAAAACGAGGCTGAGACAAAAGAATGAGAAACAATTAAAAATGAATGATGATTAGTTGAAATTAATTATCGTTCGTTTTTTGATCAGAATCATTCTTTAGCACCTGAAATAAGCGAGACTCCGGCGGGAACAGCACGAGTCCGAAGATCCACGTGGTAACGTGTTTTTCTTTGCCAAGTTAGCTGAGGCCGTTGCCCGTGGAAAGCGCGTATATTTTCACGGTGCGGCGATGCCCCTCCTATTGATAACATGATTATCCGTATTTTGAGTAAAGAAGTTGTGTTTTGTTCCAGCCTCGTTTGAAATTTATCCCGTATATAGCTTGCAGTAAGATCTCCACAGATTGAAGCTTCACTATATATTTTCATGTATTTGTGGTACGTTAGAAGGCAATTCTTATTTTGCGGTTTTTTGAAAAAGCATATAGTCAGTAGCCATATTAACGGCACTTGTTGCCTCTATATATCCCCAAAGGTCGTTGAGCACCGGTTTGGAGGTTGTTTGCAAGATACTTTTAATATCATTTGGGCTTAGATTCGGATTTGCTTCTAACATTTGTGCAATTACACCAGCACAGATAGGAGTAGCCATAGATGTTCCAGATAGTTGTAAATAATAATCATTTACAACTTGCTCAGGTACTTGTTGTTCTATTTTAGAGTTGGGTGCTAATAAGGAGATTATATCCGTACCTGGTGCATAGATATCTGGTTTAATTAGTGAGTCAATGGTTGGTCCTCTGCTAGAATAAGTAGCAATATGATCATCAGAACGTTCTTCTGTATTTTGATCCATTGTTGATCCTACGGTAATAATAAAGGGATTGATAGCAGGCGTAGTGATTGTGGTTTGTTCAGGGCCACTATTACCAGCTGCTGCACAAACGACAATCCCCTGATGCCAAGCTTCTTGTACTGCTACGGCCAATGGATCATCTCGATAAGATTCATATGCCTGTGCTCCTAATGAAAGCGAAATAATGCGAATGTTGTAGTTATGTTTATTAGTTACACACCAATCTATTCCCTCAATGATCGTGGATAATCTACCACTACCATTCTCGTCAAGTACTTTTACACCAATGATCGAAGCCTCGGGAGCGGGGCTGGTATATAACCCTTCTGATTGATGTCCATTCCCAGCAGCGTCTCCAGCACAATGGGTGCCATGTCCATTATCATCGTATGGTTCGTTCTGATTATTTATAAAATCTTTGAAGGCGATCACACGATTGGTGGGTTGTGTTAAATCAGCATGTGGATGTACGCCAGTATCAATTACTGCAATGCTAACTCCTTTTCCAGTTAGTCCGCTCTGTTCTTGGATGTCGATAGAGCCAATCTGTTTACTGGCAACATCAATAAGGCGGTTACGGTACGATTATAAAAAATGCGTTCAACGGCATCGTGATCTTTAATCTGTTTAATCATTTGTGGGGTTAAGTCTCCACAGATTGATCTTCTGCCAATTTCTTTGTCTAATTTACTATGGTTGTCTAGTTGACAACTATGAAATAAATCTTTTTTCTTATTATCATCGGTGTCTCTAGAATAGTATACGATTACTGGTAATTTTTCATTTGTTGTTTCGTAAGGATCTTCTCTGCGTTTTATCCGTAATTGTTCTACTAAACTCGGATCGAGTCTGCGACCAGCCTCTTCAAACCAAACTTTTTTTCTGTTACTCATTTTCTTCCTCCTTGTGATTTTAATTTTTTAAAATCTACAAAATAGAGCTATAAGTAATGAGAACAAACCCGTTGGCATGGTGGATATCTCAATTATTTGGTCATCTTTAAGAAAATAAGTGTCATGTAGCTTGATTTGATAGGATAAGTCCTTGCTAATAGATTAGCATTGGATGATATTGTGAACAATATGCCGAAATTACCAATTTAAACTATTCGGGCAATAAAATATATTCAGAAATAAGAGGCGTGTTTTATGATGAACATAGACGTTGTAAGGTTAACTGTACATGCGCTGTTTGTTTACTAGTATTTTTTCTATAAAAATAGAGGGAGAAAAATAGTTCTGCTCCCTCAAGACGTTTTACTTAATCTGAAAATCAATCTCCTTTTCTTTTCTGAGGTGTAAATATGTGTTCGCTAATATAATTCCATCATTTTTAACCTGTTCTTGGTAAATATTGTTAAAATTGTCGCTTGGAAAGGGGTAAGCTACACTTTTAATTTGCTGTTTATTAAGGAATTGAGCGTTATCCGGTTTATTTATCTGGTTATCCCACTCTATTAAGAAGGGGAGATTGCTTTGCCCTTGTGGAAATAGCATTTTCCATGACAAATTAGTTCCATCAGGTTTTCTTCGATGTCCTGCGACAGGTCCAGTGTATTTCATCGAAGAGGCTTGAAATTGGTCGATAAATTTACCTAAATGATCTGTTCTTAATGCAATTTGAACAGGTAGTTCTTCATTTTGTTGAAGAGTTGTAACGAGTTGCTTAATTAGTGGATTAGACGATTGCTCTGCAACGGGCTTGTCAAAAATCCCAAGCCATTCTACATAACAATCATTTGCAAAATAGGCTAAATAATTATAAGTTCCCCAAAACTCATGTCTTCCTCCTTCCACGATTTTTATACCATGCTGTAAAGCTAATTGATGCGCTGCATGAGCTGGATCCTTACTGGCTATTACAATATGATCTAATGCTAGCATTTGATGACCTCCCTTTAAAACTTCTTTTCATTTCCTTTGTTACTCAGTATAATGGATAAAAATTAAAGATGAAGGGGAAAAGGAGCAATGCAGCAACCAATATTAAAAGAATTCCCACAAGAATTTCACACGAGAAGGCTATTTATTCGCTTACCACTACCAGGAGATGGTACAGCTGTCTATGAAGCAATTCAAGCAAGTAGAAAAGAATTAAAAAAGTGGCTTCCTTTTGCAAAAAGTGAACAGACACTTGAAGAAACAGAAATAAATATAAGAGAATCGCATGTGGATTTTTTAAAGCGGGAGGATTTACGTTTTCTTATTTTCGACCGAGTAAGTGGAGCTTTTATTGGTAGCACAGGTCTACATCGTATCGATTGGGACGTTTCGAAATTTGAAATTGGTTATTGGATTGATTCTAGATGCCAAGGAAAAGGGTATATGACGGAAGCAGTAGCGGGCCTGACTGAATTTGCATTTCAAACATTAGGAGCAAACCGGGTGGAGATCAAATGTGATGAACGAAATGAGCGAAGTAGAGCAATATGCGAGCGTCTAGGCTACACCTTGGAAGGTATTCACAGACAGGATTCTCGAGCTATAGATAGTGATGAGCTCCGTAATACGTGTATATATGCTAGGATAGAATGGTAGGGTATGTATCATTCGTCTAGACGGATAACGATACATGTTTTTAAAATTACAAATAAAGGCTGGATTTGATAGCAAGATAAGTATAAAAAAGCAGGTGATAGCATGAGTCAACCAAATATACTAATTGTTGAGGATGAACAGAAATTAAGTCGAGTTTTACAACTTGAATTAGAATATGAGCAGTATGTGACAGAAGTGGCAGCTAATGGAAAGGATGCACTACAATTAATAGAAGCTAAGGATTGGGATCTTGTACTTCTGGATATTATGCTTCCAGAGCTTAGCGGTTTAGAGGTTTTAAGAAGAGTAAGAAGATCAGATGAGAGGACACCGATTATCTTGTTAACTGCAAGAGATCAGGTGCATGATAAGGTCAGTGGCTTAGATTTAGGTGCGAATGATTATATCACGAAACCATTTCAAATTGAGGAATTACTTGCACGGATTCGCGTGCATTTAAGGACTCCGGTTAAGAAAAATGATAGTAATGGTGATACGCTATCTGTTGGGAATTTGCATATCAATCCACAAAGCAGAGAAGTGAAACGTGAGGATGAACAAATTGAATTAACACCTAGGGAATTTGACTTGCTTGTTTGTCTGTTGAAAAATAAAAACATTGTTTTATCAAGAGAGCAATTAATTGAGCAGGTTTGGGGATTTGATTATTTTGGAGATACCAATGTTGTTGATGTATATATTCGTTATTTACGCCAGAAAGTGGATAAAGGTTATGATCAAGCATACATACAAACTGTGCGAGGTGTTGGTTACACGATAAAGGATCATGTCTCATGAGGTTGCGAACAAAGATTCAATTGTTTTCAAGCTTGTTCATTCTCGTATTAATTGTATTAATTAATACGTCCATTTATGTTTTGTTTTATAAAATTTCTACCGATAGTCAATTGGAGCAGTTGGCAGAACAAACAGATACGTTGGTAAAAACGATTAAAGAACATCCTGATGTTACATCTAAAGAGCTGCTACGTTCATTTTCGCCGCAGCAAGGTATGATCCAAATCGTTGATCGGTCAGAGACAGCAATGAAAAGTTCTTCTCAATCGAGTAATTATAAGTTGGCACCTAAATTTACGAATACAGAAACACAAATGATACAAAAGCAGGCGCATGAACCCGATGTTGCAGTTGTATCTAAACCGATTATTTGGGAAACAGGAAAACATGCAGGTGAGGTAGTTACCTTACAAGTATCCAAGCACCTTGTAACCTTAGATAATACAATGACTACCTTGTTTTACGTACTGCTAGCTGCATCTGGAATCATGCTTATTCCAATTATTATCGCTGGAAATGTACTTAGTCGGTTTTTATTAAATCCAATAAAAGCTTTTATTCATACCATGCGAGAAAATATGAAAGAAGCGAGTTGGAAAAAAATTGATGTAGACAAACGATCTCGGGATGAAATTTATGAGATGGAGAAGACATTTAATGAGATGATTGATCACTTAAAGGATAATTTTGAAAAGCAGGAAATATTTGTATCTGATGCATCTCATGAATTGAAAACTCCTATATCAATAGTAAAAAGTTATGCTCAATTGTTGGAGCGGAGAGGAACGGGCAATCCATCACTAGTTAAGGAATCTATCGAGGCTATTGATTCTGAAGCAGATCGTATGAGCAAACTCGTGGAGCAAATGCTAAGCCTGGCAAAAAATAAGGAGTCAGCTGTCATGAAAAAAGTAGATATAGCTGACTTAGTAGAAGAAACAGTCACTACGTTTCGCGGCGCTTATTCCAGAGAGATACAATTTGATCAAGTACAGCGAAAATTATTGGTAAATGGTAGCCGTGATCAGTTAGAGCAGGTAATCTACATTTTAATAGATAATGCGCTTAAATATAGTAATGAAAAGATAGAAGTTAGGTTAGAAGCGAATAATAATCAGGCTGTTTTTTCGGTAAGGGATTATGGGGCTGGAATTCCTGCACAGGAGCTGGATCGGATCTTTGAAAGGTTTTATCGTGTAGACAAAGCTCGTAGTAGGGATACAGGTGGAACAGGCTTAGGTCTTGCAATAGCAAAGGCAATAGTAAAAGAACATCAAGGGAAAATAGCAGTTATAAGTGAAATGAAAGAAGGTTCAACCTTTACTGTTAGTCTTCCAATTGTTTATTCCGCATAAAAGTGACAGAACGAACACTCTATTCTTAGTAAATTTTAATGTGAATCACCGTAGCTTCTCAGATATGTTTAGTAACTTTGGGAAGTAAGGAGGGGTGAACTTGAATAAGAAAGTAAGTACCATTATAGCTAGTATTGTAGCGATTAGCCTGCTAAGCTTGGGTATATTTTATTTTAGCATTAGATCATCTGGTGCAGAAATTTCTAAATTAGAAGCAGAAAACATAATAACATCACAATATCCGGGAAGTATTCATGGTGAAGTAGAAAAAGATGAAACACATGGTTATTTTCACGCAATTATTGATCATAAAGGTAAAGCCTACGATATTCAAATAGATGAAAATACTGGAAAAGTATTAAATTTAAAAGAGCTGAGTATCTCTGTTGACGATGATTCTACCCATGAGTCTAAAGAGAAGAAAGAAAAGGAACAAAAAGCGGATTCCAATAATGATAAGGAAAATCAGCAGTCAGAAAAAGAAGTTATTATTACTAAAGCTAAAGCGCGAGCACTTGCTTTAGAGCAATTTGAAGGAACCATTGAAGAATTAGAACTTGATGAAGATGATGGTCGGATGGTTTATGAGGTGCAATTAGTTAAAGGAGAAGACGAGGCTGATATTACCATTGATGCATTTACAGGTGAAGTTATTTATAAAGATATAGAAAGAGATAATGATGATTAAGTGGATTCCGCATATAACTGACAGTAAGACCCCACTGATTGAAGTTTCACTTTGAGCTATTCAGAAACTGTCGAGGCGTTGCCTCGGCAGTTATTCTTTAAAACGCCATTACTTTTCATACACCCATGCTTTATTATTTTTGCATGAAAAGGGGAATGGAGAGCATCCTGAATCAGAAAAGACTTTCTCACCATCTTTTGTTTTTCTTAACAGATTAATGATTACATGTAATTATGTGCTACGTTAAAATAGATTTATTTTTTCTCATTAAATTCTAATGTTATTCACACGGTCTTCTTATTCTTAATGGTTATGATATAACTAACAAGAAATGAGGAGGAATAATAAAATGAAAAAAACATTTAGTATTGTAATAGGAACACTTATAGGAGCTACGATTTTTGGAACAGGCATTTATCACTCACAAGCTGATGAAGCAAATCCAAAAATAAATAGTGATCAGGTTCGTCAAATGGTTGAGGAGCAGTATTCTGGAACGATTACTGAATTAGAATTGGAAAAGGATTTGGATAAAGCGGTGTATGAAGTAGAAGTAAAAGAAAAGAATATTGAGCATGATATTAAGCTAGACGCTAACACAGGAGAAGTACTACACGAAAGCTCCACAGAAAGAAAAGACGATGATTTGCAGGATGATTCATCCGTTCAATTAGATAAGGAAGCTATCATTGGTGTTGACAAAGCGAAAGAAATTGCTAAACAAAACTTTGATGGTAACGTAATAAGCATTGAGCTAGATGAGGATGACAATCAGCTAGTATATGAAGTTGAATTAAGAAATGGTAAGAAAGAAGCAGACTTTGAACTTGATGCAAAGAACGGTGATATTATAGAAATGGACATTGATACAGAAGACGATGACGATTAAATAAAGTGAAATTTCCATCCGGCTTTTACTGAAACAAATACGTACAAAGGCTTCATTCGCCACGTCCTGTGGTAACGCCTTTGTGACCTACTTCCATGTAGGCCCGAACCAATCGGACATTTACTGGCAGTTGATTCCCTGTAACCATATAGGTTTCACTTTATTGCATAAAATGGGGATATTACTGCCAGTTATAGGCGGGATAAAA
>NZ_JAJERH010000091.1 GCF_016919725.2 Virgibacillus sp. AGTR | reverse complement strand
CCGTGCCCGTGGAAAGCGCGTATATTTTCACGGTGCGGCGATGATCCTCCTATTGATAACATGATTATTCGTATGTTGAGTAAAGAAGTTGTGTTTTGTCCTAGCCTCCTTTTATCCTACATATAACTGGCAGTTAGCGTCCCCGCTTCAAGCAATAAAGTGAAAGCAATATGGATAAAAGGAGAGATCAACTGCCAGTAAATGTCCGATTGGTTTAAGGGCCTTTAGGTCAAACCCTTGTGGTACTAACAATCCGCGAGCGATAAACATCTCCCTCACGGATGGAAGCTTCACTTTATTTAAAATTTACAATGAAATAGTTCTACACTATAATCTAGTAAAAGTGTGATTTTTTTGATTTTTCACTAAAATATGTCCGTAAAGGGGAGGAGTAATGAAACTAATATCGTGGAGTAAGGATAGAATAAGTGAATTGGTACAGTTATGGAATAAAGAAATCGGTCAATATTTTCCAATGAGAGAGGAATTATTTGGACAAAATAGTTTTGCAGATACGAATGTATGTTATGAAGCATCACAAATTGCGGTTAATGCTGAGAATAAAACTATTGGTTTCATTGTTGCTAAAAAATGGCAGGATGAAATTGAAGTAGGGTTACCCGCTAATACTGGTTGGATTCAAGTGCTACTTGTTCATCATAATTATCGTCATCAAGGTGTAGGTAAAGCATTGCTAGCTCATACAGAAAATACATTTAAACAAAGTGGAGTAACTAGAATTATTCTTGGACAAGATGTGTGGCATTATTTTCCGGGGATACCTAGTGTACTTCAACAAACATCAGCGTGGTTTGAGCATCAAGGATATCAAGCAAATGGTAAAGCGTTTGATTTACTAAGTAGTTATACGGCGTTAAGTTACCCCAAACCAAACAAGCCTGGTGTTGAATTATCTTTATTAAAGAAAGAAGAAAAGAGTTCGTTACTGACTTTCTTAAATCGATGTTTTCCAGGAAGATGGGAATATGAAGCCATTCAATATTTTAAGCACGGTGGAACTGGCAGAGAGTTTGTCGTATTGAAAAAAAATCAGCATATTATTGGTTTTTGCAGAATCAATGATGCAAGCTCACCGATAATAGCACAAAACGTTTATTGGAGCCCATTATTTAACGAAGCGTTAGGTGGTATAGGTCCGCTCGGGGTAGATGAGCAGGAACGAGGAAATGGTTATGGTAAAATGGTAGTTCAAGCTGGAATTCATTATTTAAGAGAACGTGGTATTAACCGAATTGTAATTGATTGGACCGGACTAGTGAACTTCTACAAGCAATTAGATTACGGTGTTTGGAAAAGCTATTGGTACTATGTTAAGGATTTAGTAAAATAGAAAATATTAAAAAATCAGTGGGCTCTCTTGCTTTTGTAAGAGGGCATTTTATATGTTCTATGAAGGATTAGCACAAATAACTATATTCTGTAAAATATTAGTAATATATTACATGTTATTTTGGTTTCTTAGAAAAAGCCAAATTCTAGTATTTAAAGGCATTGCTTAGTTATTTTCCTCATCACGAAAAAATAACTAGATAAATAGCAAGGTATAGGAATTAAAGCTTGTTCTTTACATACAATAAATAAAAAGCGCTTTGTTAACACTATTAGTAAATGCTGGAAAATGGTTGATTCCCATTAATAGATATCCTATTAGTGTGAATTCATATAAAAATTAAGTGAAAAAGGGGGAGTATACAGTTGAAGGGAATACTAAAATTCCGCTGGATATTGCTGTTTTTAGCTATATTTCTAGTGACTTTAACCGTAGGGTGTTCTTCAGAGGATGACGCTTCGGAAGAAGGTACTGGAAATGATTCAAGTGAAGGTGCAAAGGAGGTGGAAGGCGAAATAGCAGGTGATTTGGAAATACAATATTTTGTTGGGGGATACGGGGATTCATGGTGGAAAGAAGTTATTGCTGATTTTCAGAAAGAATACCCGGATGTTACTATCATTGAGCATGCAGGACCTAATATTAATGAAGAAATGCGATCACGTTGGGTATCGAATGATCCACCAGATGTTGTATATATTGATGGAGCGGGTTCTAGCGAAACGCAAATGGTAGAAGATGGACAATTAATGAATTTAACAGATTGGGTAGAAGGAATTGAACTAGAAAATGGTGATAAATTAGTAGAGAGCTTTATTGTAGATCCTGGTAAATTCGATGGAGAGATTTATTCGTTGCCTTTAGTTTTTGATACGTGGGGAACCTGGTATGATCGAGCCTTATTTGAAGAGAAGGGGTATGAAGTTCCTACAGATTTTGATAGCTTTATGAATGCTATGGCTGAAATTAAAAAGGGAGAAGGAATTGATCCGTTTGTAACGTCAGGTCAGCATCCCTATTATTTCCTTCGAGGAATGCTATATCCAGCATTTGGAGCAGCTGGAGGTGATGAATTATTAGCGGATTTAATTACTGGAAAAGAAGGGGCATGGACGAGTGATATCGTTTTAGAAACGATGAAAAAGGTAGAGAAAATGCAACAAGAAGGAATGTTTGATTCGGGTCTTGGTGCATTAAATCATACGCAGTCACAAATGAATTTTCTTTTGCATAAAAACGCCTTTATTCCAGTAGGTTTCTGGTTACCGAATGAAATGGCTAATGATATTCCAAAAGGATTTGACTTTGGATTTATACCTTCTCCAATGCAGGATGTAGGTGAGCCATTTGCTATTGTACCTGACTTACGTCCATTGGCAATTGCAGAAAATGCTGAAAATCCAAAGGCGGCAAAGGCTTTTGTTGAATTTGCCTTCACTAGAGAGTATGCTATGTCCTTCTCCGAACATACGGGGGCAATTATGAATCTAACAGGGGTAGATTTAACTGCGAATGATAAGATACCTAGCTATTTGACAGAGGCTAATGCCATGATAAACGATCCAGAACAAGTACAAATCTATGAAAAACCTCATCCAATGAGCGCCGATTTGGAAACGCCAATCGGAAATGCGCTGATGTCATTAATGCTTGGGAATATGACGGCAGAGGAATTCGTGAAAGAAGCCGAAAAAGCAGCTGAAAATTACCGTAATAGTAATTAAATGACAATGTAAGTGATGCCCGTCAGCTTTGTTTCACTGCTGACGGGGATTATTATCCGCAAGTCAGTATGGATGATGTTTAAGCAAAGCCTAGGAAGAATGATGTCGTGCTTAGTCCTTTATTTAGGTTACAGATATTCATTTCTTATAGTTCAATAGAAAGAGTGATTTGATGGTACAGTCAAAAAAACAGAAATATCTGTTTCTAGCATTTTGTTTAGTGCCGACATTTATCATGTTCGCGATTTTTACACTTTATCCATTGTTTAGCGGTCTTTATTATTCCTTCTTCGATTGGTCAGGTGCCTCGCAACATAAAGAGTTTGTCGGTTTAGCGAATTACATCAGCTTGTTGAAGGATGCTATTATCCCGGATACGATCATTCATGATTATTTTCTCGTTGCTACAAAGGTGATTGGTATCATGATTCTTGCTATGTTTTTTGCAGTGGCATTAACACAGTTAAAAATCAAAGAAGCACCATTTTATCGAATTGTTTTCTTTTTTCCGAATATCATGTCTGTAGTAGTTATTGGCATCCTATGGACGTTTATATATAACCCCAATTTAGGACTTATTAATTCTGGGTTGGAGTTTTTAGGCTTAGAAAGCTTTGCCAAGCCATGGCTTGGCGATGAGAATTGGGCACTACCAAGTCTTGTTCTTCCATCCATCTGGGCAGGTATTGGTTTATTTTTATTGATGTTGATGGGAGGAATAGCGAATGTGTCCAAAAGCTATTATGAAGCAGCGGAGATCGACGGTGCAAGTCAATGGCAGCAATTTTGGAAAGTAACCCTTCCGCTAGTGTGGCCACAAATTAAAATTTCTGTCCTCTATATTGTAATTACTACACTGAACGGATCTTTCATTATCGTACAGGTCATGACTGGTGGTGGACCAAACAATGCTACACATGTAATGGGGTCATATCTGTATCAACAAGCATTTGTGCAGTATAATTTTGGCTATGGGGCTACCATTGGAGTTATGATATTGATTCTTTCGCTACTTACGGTACTAATATTACAGTTCTTTATGCGTAGAGAAAAAGTGGAATATTAATTCGATTGTGTATGAAAGGAGGAGCTACCGTTGAAGCGAAGTGTTGGACAAATTCTTGGAAGGACAGGGATTCGAATACCATTAATCCTTTGGACAATAGCTGTATTATACCCTATCTTTTGGATGTTTCTTGGATCCTTTAAGTCAAATGCAGAAATTTATCGTAATCCATGGGGGATACCGGATTCATTTAATATCCAAAATTTTGTAACAGCATGGTCCAATTACAATATTGATATTAGTGTATTTAATAGCTTGGTTGTAACCTTAGTCGGTGCATGTTTGACCTTAATTCTCTCTATTCCAACAGCATATGCTATCGAACGAATCCATTTTCGTGGAAGTAAACTACTATTTACCTTATATGTATCAGCGATGATGATTCCAATGGTGTTAGGCTGGATTCCGTTATTCTTCCTTTTAATGAAATTGAACCTGTTGGATAATATTTTCGGATTGGCAATTGTATATGCTGTAAGTCAACTACCATTTTCTATTTTTGTATTAACAAGCTTTATTAGTACAATCCCCAAATCATTAGAAGAATCAGCAGCTATGGATGGAATGTCGCCATATCGTGTTCTGTGGAAGATCATTACACCGTTAAGTCTGTCAGGTATTATCACCGTCACCATAATGAATGCTATTCAATTTTGGAATGAATATTTTATGGCTTTAATATTTCTACAAAGTAGCGAGAACTATACACTTGCTTTAGCAATTGATTATATAAGTAGTGAGGCGCAGTATACAAATGCATGGGGAACGTTATTTGCCAGCCTAGTAATTGCTATTGTTCCTGTTATTATTTTATACGCTATTTTCCAGCAACGAATTGCTAAGGGGATGACAGAAGGGGCAATAAAGGGATAAAAAAAGGTGGTGGATGCCAAGTTTCCACTCACCTTTTTCTAATAGTCTAGGAAATTAAAGGAAATTATAAATGTAGCCCATGCGGATAAGTAGGGGCATGTTGAGCCGAGAGCGACTTCACGAATCGCCCTAATCTAAGACATCATCGGCTCGAAGCTTATAGTGATTTCTTTATCTCCGTTGACTCGCTCCAGTCGTTACGTTTCTAATCGAGCGTTTGCGCTTTTGTTCTTAGTCCTTCCATGTATTTTTTAAAACGCGGATCCAATTGCCATGGGCAATTTTTTGTAGCTCTTTATCAGAGAAACCATGTAGTCGTAGCTTATTCATCAGGTTAGGTAATCCAGTAACGTCTTTCATACTGTCCGGAACGGTTGTACCATCAAAGTCTGAGCCTAGGGCCACATGCTCTATGCCAAATTGTTCCGCAATATATGCGATATGGTGAACGATTTCATCAAGAGAAATAGCTGTACCAAATTGTCCATCCGCTCGAATCATATTAACAGCATAATTAATTCCAACAACACCATTACTCTCTTTTATCGCTTGTAGCTGTTTATCAGTAAGATTTCTCGAAATTGGACAGATTGCGTGAACATTAGAGTGTGTGGCAACAATAGGTGCATCGCTTAGATTTGCCACATCCCAAAAACCTCTTTCGTTTAAATGCGTCGTGTCGATCATTATTCCCAATTCGTTACACTCGCGAACCAGGTTTTTCCCTGCTTTTGTAAGCCCATCACCTATATCGGGTGTAGCTGGATAGCGGAAAGGGACTCCATGTCCATACTTGTTTGGGCGGCTCCAAACTATTCCCAGAGAACGTAATCCAGCTTGATAAAGGATATGGAGGGCATTAAATTCTTCATCTATTGCTTCAGCGCCTTCCATATGAAAGATAGCAGCAATTACATTGCTGTTTAAACAATGTTCTAATTCTGCGGCATTTTTAACTACTTTTAATGTGCCATTCGATACAGATTCAAGTTTAAATAAGTTTGCAGCAAGCGTATTTGTGTAATTTAACGCTGACATTTGATTAATTGGTGGAGGTAACGGGATATCGTAGCCGTTTTTTGTTAAATATTTTTCCGGTTCTGCATCATAGTCCGAATTGGGAGTGAAAGCAGCAAAGAATCCCCCACAAAAATTTCCCCTTCGCGCACGAGGCAAGTCAATATGTCCTTTAGCGGTTTCAGAAAAAAATAAGCCCTCCATATCTTCTGGATCGTGCAAAAGTCTTAACAACGTATCGTTATGTCCATCAAATATAGGAAAGTCATTCATGGAAACATCTCCTTATCCGTTTAAGCTTAATCCTTAGTTTAGCATGCCATTTAAAAAAATAGTAGGTTCTAAAATTAGCGGTATTGGCTAGTAAAAGTTCCATAGTAATATAGTTCTTTTTTAATGCTTGTAACTGAAGCATATACTATTCTCCTATTAAATGGTGAATCATAGGTAGTTCATTCTAATCATTTTTTGAAAAGTTAGATTTATTTGATAAATAGTAGTAGATATTTCCATATTTCTTTGCTATTGTCAAAATAACTACATACATACGAAGGATTAACATCTATGACCTGAATATCTTGAGGGAAGGTAGGTGTTATTTTTTTAGTAGATTTGAGTGTGAGATTCATGTTGGCAAGTTGATTCAATTCGACATTAATCCTCTTTGAATTTGCACAAGAATGTTGGGTTCCCACGTAAGCTAATTTTCTAAAGGGAGGAAATATCATTGAAACATTACCGATTGATATCCATCATCTCGGTAGTCCTGTTCTTCATTATGTTTCCGTTATCTAGCTTTGCAAACCAAGAAAATAAAAAAGATGCAAGCAATGATGAAATTAGAGAAATCATCGAGGGAATGACACTTGAGGAGAAAATAGGTCAGCTCTTTGTTGTGCATGTTTATGGACAAACTCCTACTGATCCAGATTATGAAGACATTAATTTGCGTAATCATCGTGGCGGAAAAAACTTTCAGGAAGTTATTGAAAATTACCATGTCGGTGGAATCATCTATTTCAACTGGACAGGAAATATTGGCATGCCGCTTGATGCTGCACAAGTAAATGGATTATCAAACGGATTACAGGAAATTGCGATGGATCAAGATTCTTCCATCCCATTATTTATTTCCACAGATCAAGAGGGGGGAATTGTCCAAAGAGTAACAAGTCCGGGTACTGTATTTCCAGGGAATATGGCGCTTGGAGCTACAAGGTCGGAGGATTATGGCACGCGTAGTGGCAGTATTATCGGAGAAGAACTGAACAGCCTTGGAATTAACATGAATTTTGCACCAACGGTAGATGTTAATATGAATCCAGAAAATCCAGTTATCGGTATTCGCTCATTCGGGGAGGATCCAAATCTTGTATCTAACCTTGGTGTAGCTCAAGTAAAAGCTTATAAAAAGGAAAATGTAATATCTACAGCCAAGCACTTTCCTGGTCATGGTGATACAGCAGTAGACTCTCATTATGGATTGCCAATTATCGATCACGATCTGGAAACACTGCATGAAGTAGATTTAAAGCCATTTAAAGAAGCCATTGATGCCGGAATTGAATCGATTATGACTGGGCATATCGTAGTACCGGCCCTTGATGATTCGGGATTACCAGCTACATTATCGGAACCAATTTTAACCGATTTACTTCGAGAAGAAATGGGGTTTGACGGATTAATTATTACGGATAGTCTAGGAATGTCGGGAGCAAACGTCGTACCACCTGAACGAGTACCGGTGGAGGCCTTTAAGGCAGGAGCTGATATTTTATTAAATCCGCCAAATGTTGAGCTTGCATTTAATAGTATGCTTGAAGCTGTTCAATCTGGAGAGGTTAGTGAAGAAAGACTGGAAGCGTCTTTATATCGTATTCTACATGCGAAAATGGACAATGGCTTGTTTGAAGATCCGTATACAGACTCAGAGGCTATTCAAAATATTGGAGTAGCTGAGCATTTACAAACAGCACAGGAAATTGCTGATAGAAGTGTAACGCTTGTTAAAAATGATAATAACGTGCTACCGCTTGAAGAAACGGAAAAAGTGCTAGTGACAGGTCCATCAGTAGCGAAGCCTGTTATGGTATCAAATCTTTTACAGGAAAAAGGGATCAATACGAGTAGTTATCCTACAAGCACATCTCCTACAGACCAACAAATAGAAGAGGCAGTTGCACATGCTAATACTGTAGATAAGGTAATAGTAACTTCTTATACAGCTAATACAAATGAAAGTCAGCAAGAATTGGTTTCAGCATTACAGGCATCAGGCAAGCAAATCATTGTATCTGCCCATCGAAATCCTTATGATATCATGGTTTTTCCTGAGGTGGATGGGTATTTAAGTACCTATAGTTATTTAGAGGTTTCTATGAATGCAGTAGCAGATGTTTTAACTGGTAAACAAAATCCATTCGGTAGATTACCAGTTACCATTCCAGAGCTGTACGATATTGGTCATAGCCTAGATTATATTGAAACAGAGCTTAGTGCAGATGGAATGAAGGAGCTTGTTGCTGAATTAGTTAATCAAGGTGAAATAATAAACGGTGAACGAAAACTAACGATGCATTTAACGGCAGTTAGTCGATATGAGCAAACTGGATTATCAGATAAAGTAATTAAGCATATGGATAGTTTCCAAAGATTATTAGAGCATCAGCTTGAAAATGATGCTATATCAGAAAAAGCATTTAGTTATCTGGATACGCAGGCAATTCTTTTAATAGAGCATTGGCAATCACAATAATAATTGCAATTATCGGGGGTATTGTACGTTGTTATGGACAAAACAGAAAAGAAATCATAAACGATGGGTACAACATGTTCTTGTGCGTACTTTAGCGAGTATGTACATTCTCTTTATGATTATATGCCAGATTTCTTCACCTACTACTGCTTCATTTTCAGATTCATCCAAGGTTAGCGGTACAATTGTAGCCTATAAGGAAGATAAGAAGCCTAAATCAAATGAAGATGATCCTGTGAATACTGATCAGACACAGAAAGAATCTGTAAAAAATCAGCCTAATAAGGAAGAAGATAAATTAGATAACAAGGAAGCTTCGGAGCAGGGATCAGCAGAAGCTGATGTAGAAGAAGCTACAGAAAGAGAAACTGAAAAGAAACAGCCTAGTGATGAAGATAATGCTGTTAATAAAGAGGAATCCTCTAGTAAACCAGAACAAGAAAAACAGAGAAATAAAGCAGAAAAAGAGGTTAACGGAGAAGTGTCTGAACGGAGTGATTCTGCCAATGAAGAACAAAGCGCTACTAAAGAAAATCAGTAGTGGGTTAACGAGCTTACTATTCATATTTCTACTATGTATGCTATTTCTTGTGTTCATTTCTAAGGTGACAGGAAATGAAGGAAATCTATTTGGATATCAACTGAAAACAGTTTTATCTGGATCAATGGAACCTAAAATCGATACAGGCTCAATAATCTCCATTAAAACTGGCGGGGATATGACAAGGTTCCATAGAGATGATGTTATCACATTTAATACGAAAGATGACATGATTGTCACGCACCGAATTACCGAAGTATTAAATGATGGAGAACAATATATTACAAAAGGTGATGCGAATGACGGACACGATCTAAGTCCAGTACTTTCAGAGAATATCATTGGATATTATACAGGATTCACTATTCCGTATGTAGGGTACGTGATAAATTTTGCTAGTTCTCGTGAAGGAGCAGCCTTGCTCCTTATTTTGCCAGGATTTTTACTCCTAACTTACTCCTATATTATTATTCGTCGTACGCTCAGACAGGTGAAAGAAGTAATGGATGAAAAAGATATGAAGACTGGGAAAAAGACCCATTTTAATAAAAAAGGGGAGGATTTTCAATGAATATCAAAAAGCAATTAGGTATGGGAATGGTTTCAGCTGCATTAGGAATATCATTAATAAGTGGTGGTACATTTGCTTATTTCAGTGATAGCGAAACAACGAACAATACATTTGCTGCTGGTACGTTAGATTTAGCTGCCGAACCTACAGAAATTATTCAAGTAGAGAATATTAAACCTGGAGATTCGATGGTACGAGATTTTGAACTACAAAATAATGGAACACTCGATATTGATAAAGTATTACTTGATACAGATTATACCGTAGGAGATGCTAATGGTGATAATACCGCCGACTTTGGGGAGCATATTGAGGTTGAATTCCTCTATAACGCAGATAAATTAGATGAAGTAATCTACCAAACTACGTTAGCTGAATTACGACAGATGACCCCCGAGGCAGTGAATGAACATGTGTTTGATCCATTACTTGGAGAGCAAGGATTGCCAGTTGATTCCATTGATGATTTAGTAGTGAAGTTTAATTTCGTAGATAATGGTGAGGATCAGAATCAATTTCAGGGTGATTCTCTTCATTTAGAATGGACATTTACAGCAACCCAAGAAACAGGTGAAGAAAAATAACTGTTTATCCCGCATGTAGAGTGCCGTAGGACTCCCACTTTAAGTGCCAGAGTTAGTGAAAAATAGTCAAAGTGGGTGAAAAGGTACTTAGATGCCCGATTCGTTTAACTAATCTTCAGTAGGAGATGGAAGAAAACTCCTATTGAATGAAGTTTCACTTTATTTGAGGGGGGGATGACCGGTATGAGAAGACAAGGTAAATCATTCTTGCTTATTTTAATATTTGCCATATCTATCATATTCACTAACCTTGAGGTTGGACAAGCCTCTGATCAGGAATTAGTACCTGGCGAACCGGCCAGTGTCGATATGCTTGATAACCCATTACAAGATATCGATTATGCTATTGATCAAGCTATCGCTGAACAGGTAATGCCTGGAGCAGTTGTATTTGTTGCTAGAAAAGGGAAAATTGTAAAACACGAAGCGTACGGATATGCAGCACGATATACAGATGCAGATTTTACAGAGATGGAGCAGCCTATTGAAATGCAAAAAGATACGATAGTTGATATGGCTTCCATTTCAAAATTATTCACTGCAACAGCAGTCATGCAATTATGGGATCAAGGTATGTTTGAATTGGATGATCCTGTAGCTGATTATATACCTGAGTTTGCTGTAAATGGAAAAGAATCGGTTACTATTCGTCAGTTGCTCACACATACTTCAGGGTTTGCGCCGAGTCCTTCAAGTTCTCTTTATTTAATAGAAGGGGGGAGGGATGACCGGTTAGACTTCGTTTTGAATGAATCATTGCAGAATCCTCCAAATACAGAATATGTATATAGTGATGTTAATTACCTTACATTAGGTATATTGATCGAACGGTTAAGTGGAACGAGACAAGATCATTTTGTAGCTGATCACATCACAGACCCCTTAGGAATGGAAGACACCATGTATAACCCATCGTCTACACTACGAGAGCGTATTGCTGCTACTGAATATCAGCCGTGGACAAATCGAGGATTGGTATGGGGAAGTGTTCATGATGAGAATGCTTGGTCACTTGATGGTGTAGCTGGACAAGCTGGTATCTTTAGCACAGCAGCTGATCTAGCGACATTTGCACAAATGATGTTGAACAAGGGAGTATATAGTGGAGAAAGAGTACTGTCAGAACAAGCTGTAGAATTAATGAATACGAATTGGAATGACGCATTTCCAGGGCAAGATCAAGGATTAGGTTGGGAATTGAATCAGAGCTGGTATATGGATAACTTAGCAGAAGAAAATACGATGGGGCATACAGGTTATACGGGGACTTCGATTGTAGCAAGCCCAAATCAAGAAACAATCGCTATACTATTAACCAATCGGGTACATCCAACTCGTGAAACCGTATCTACAAATCCGATTCGCCGCAAGGTTTCTGAGCTTACTGCCGCAGCGATACATGCTTGGAGTGCAGAAAGTATGAAAGCGCAAGTAGAGATATTAGCAAGAAAAGGCGCCTTTACTAGCGAGCGAGCTGCCTATATGGTTAAACTTCACCTAACTGCGATTAGTAGATATGAAGAAATAAAAGATACTGAAAAAGTAATGAAGCATCTACAAGGATTTCAAGATCTATTAGACTACCAAAAGCAAAATCAATTGATTTCTGAGGATGCTTACACTACTTTGATAAATGATTCTGCATATTTAGTTAATAAGTGGAGATTGAAAGAGTAGTGAAAAGTAAGTTCCTAAGAGAATCATTTTCTATATGTGAAGTGAAAGACAGCTATGACTCACAAGTAATAAGGTGGGATTAGCTGTCTTTTTTGCTTCATATCCATATTGAAGTTGGAGAATTCCAGGAGGGGTGAATGATGAAAAAGGTAGTTGTAATAGTTTTAAGTCTAGCATTTATATGTTATACACTATCCATGGTTTTGGCAGATAGTACGAATGGAAGACTTGAAAATACTCAAGATGAATTAAAACTGGGTGTCGAAGTTTTATTAGATGAACAAAAAGAATTAATAGAGGGGAAGCGTGTTGGTTTAATTACCAATCCTACGGGAGTGGATCAAGCGTTAAATAGTATTGTTGATCGGTTACACAATGATCCTGCTGTAAATCTAACAGCACTTTATGGCCCAGAGCACGGCGTTCGTGGCGATGCACAAGCAGGAGAATATGTAGAGTATTATATTGACGAACAAACGGGCTTGCCAGTTTATAGCTTATATGGAGAGACAAGAAAGCCAACTCCAGAAATGCTAGAAAATGTGGATGTCCTGCTATTTGATATTCAAGATGTAGGAGCGCGTTTCTACACGTATATTTATACTATGGCTTATGCGATGGAAGCAGCGCAAGAGAATGGAAAAGAATTTATTGTTTTGGATCGCCCTAATCCATTGGGAGGGTATGACGTAGGAGGGCCCGTTCTTGATCCGGACTATGCTTCATTTGTAGGAAACTATCCAATTCCATTACGTCATGGATTAACTGTAGGAGAGTTGGCAAATTTATTTAATGAGGAATTTGCTATTGGTGCCGATCTAAAGGTTGTGGAAATGAATGGCTGGGAGCGCGGTATGTATTATAATGATACAAATTTAGAGTTTGTGATGCCGTCACCTAATATGCCGACGTTTGATACTGCTCTTGTATATCCGGGAGCAGCTTTAATTGAAGGAACTAATGTATCAGAAGGACGTGGTACGACAAAGCCATTCGAATTAATAGGAGCGCCTTTTATAAACAGTACTGAATTTGCACAGGCTTTGAATGAATTGGAAGTACCAGGTGTGTTATTCCGAGCAGCTTCGTTTACCCCGATGTTTTCAAAGCATAGCGGAACACTTACTC
The DNA here is from genome assembly GCF_016919725.2 of Virgibacillus sp. AGTR. GTDB lineage: Bacteria > Bacillota > Bacilli > Bacillales > Amphibacillaceae > Virgibacillus > Virgibacillus salarius. The sequence continues at coordinate 2,124 of NZ_JAJERH010000091.1, read as the reverse complement.
ACGGTGTTCAAATTCATGTTATCGATAAAGAAGCATATCAGCCAGTAATTACTGGGCTGCATATTGTAAAAGCAATTCATGACATGTATCCGGATGAATTTGCATTTCGGGCCGAAAATAGCTCCGGTATATCTTTCTTTGATAACCTAATTGGTAATGGGTGGGTCCGTGAAGCAATTGAAAATGGTGACGCAGTTGAAGAAATGGTGATAACTTGGAATCAGGAGTTAGAGAGATTTAAGCAAACGCGAAGAAATTATTTACTTTACAAAATACTTGTAGATAATATGCAAGCAGCTGTGGATAGGTTCACAGAAAGTGGTGCCATTGAAGAAGCTGCAAAGCGGAAATTAACAATGCATTTAACAGCAGTAGCTCAATATGAAGAGAAAGGACAAGCTGATAAAGTAAGAAAACATATGAAAGGCTTTAAGCTCTTATTAGATCAGCAGAAAGATAGTCAACGAATTGTAGAGGAGGCTTATAGCTATTTAATGAAGCAAGCCAACGATATGATTAAACAATGGCAATAAAGAACGAGGCTGAGACAAAAAGAATGAAGAAACGGTTAAAAACGAACGATGATTAGTTGAAATTAATTATCGTTCGTTTTTTGATCAGAATCATTCATTTAGCACCTGAAATAAGCGAGACTCCGGCGGTAACAGCACGAGTTCGAAGATCCACGTATTAACGTGTTTTTCTTTACCAAAGTTAGCTGAGGCCGTGCCACGAGTATAGTTTAACGGTGCGGCGATGATACTCCTATTGATAACATGATTATTCGTATTTTGAGTGAAGAAGTTGTGTTTGTCCCAGTCTCGTTTTTGAAGCAATATTTTAAACGCTATCCGAAGTAACTTTAAGCATTTATTCAAAGGAGATGTGTACAAATTGAAGAAAATTGCTATAGTTTTATTTTCATGCATCGTTTGTTTTCCCACTTTATCCATCTTTAGTGCTGCTGAATTTAATGACTATGTAAATGAAGAGGAAATACCTATTAAAGTGGCTACCTATAATATGGCTGCTGGAAGGGGAACGGATGGAAACTATCAGTTGGAGCGAATAGCTGAAACCATCCAAGAAACTGGAGCAGATATCATAGGTCTTCAGGAAGTTGATGTTCATTGGGGGGCTAGGAGTAACTACGACAATACCATTCAATTACTTGCGGAAGAACTGGATATGTATTACTATTTTGCTCCAATTTATGATATGGAACCAGCCCAAGGTAGTGACCATCGTAGACAATTTGGGGTAGCTATGTTAAGTAAATATCCCATTACAAATGCAGCTAATAGGCAAATCACCAGACTTTCTACTCAAGATCCTAATCCTGAGCCGAGACTGGCACCAGGATTTTTAGAAGCAGAAATCACAATTGAAGGAGCGGTGGTTCACTTTTATGTTACTCACTTAGACTATCGTTCTAATCCAGCAATTAGGGAAATGCAAGTTAGTGATATGAGTGCAATTATGTTAGAAAATAATTACAATATTTTAGTTGGAGATATGAATGCTAGACCGAATGCAGAAGAATTGCATCCGTTATTTCAATGGTATGATGATGCATGGCATATCAATGATGTGCAAGGATATACGTATCCATCGACAGTTCCTAACCGGAGAATCGATTATATTTTTACGTCACCTCGTATGAAGATAGACGCTGCTCAAGTAAACATGTCCAATGCATCTGACCATCTTCCAGTCACAGCAGATGTAACAATCCTTCGTGAAAATCACTCCTATTCGATAAGAGGAATGAAATCGCTTATAGACTATTATGAACAACGAGGGGAGTTAACAAATCAGCAGCTGATCAATCGAACTCGATTACACTTAGATATACTTCATTATTATGAGGAAAAAAATCGAAAAGATAAAATGATAAAACACTTGGACAGTTTTGTAGACTTGCTTACCTATCAAAAAAATCATCAAATGATCTCAGATGAAGCGTACGATGTACTTGTATCAGATACAGAATTTTTAAGAGCGTGCTGGAGTTCTGAAAAATAACAAACGTGTAGGCGATGTATACGTACTTCGTCTTTTTGATAAGTTAAGAAAGTATAAAATCAGTGCAATGACTGCGTTAAGCCAAGTAGTTATTTTGAA
>NZ_JAJERH010000090.1 GCF_016919725.2 Virgibacillus sp. AGTR | reverse complement strand
TCTTTAAAAAAAAACCTATACCAGCTACTACTAGCATAAGCGTATTATTTCTTCGCTACTTGTCATCTAGCTTGTTTAATGCTTGCTCCAAATCCTCCCAAATATCTTGCCAAGCCTCTAAACCCACCGATAAACGGATCAGTTGCTCCGTTATTCCCATCATGTCACGCTCAGCTTCTGGCACAACCGCATGTGTCATTGTTGATGGATGTTGTATAAGCGTCTCTGCATCTCCTAAGCTAACTGCAATTTTTAAAAACTCCAAGTTATTTAAGAACTGTTGAACATCGTATTTATCCCCAACTAATTCAAATGATATAACTCCAGCACCACGCTTCATCTGCTTTTGATATATCGCAAAATTTGGATGCCCCCTATCACCTGGATAATAAATAGTTGAAATCCTTGGATGAGTACCTAATTTCTCCACAATCTTTTCTGCATTATCTGAATGTCGATCAAGCCGAATCGGCAGTGTTTTCAAACCCCTTAATAATAGCCAAGCATCAAATGGCGAAAGAACGCCTCCAATATCTTTTTGTGTCGTCATGGCAACACCGTCAAGAAATGAACTTCTTCCTACTACCAAACCACCAATTACATCTCCGTGTCCGCCAATATATTTTGTAGCACTATGAACAACAACATCACAACCAAATTCCAGTGGTCGCTGAATATAAGGGGATGAGAAGGTATTGTCTACAACGACCGGAATATGGTAGCGCTTTGCAACCGTTGCTACCATTTGTAGATCGATCAGCTTCATGGTGGGATTAATTGGTGTTTCAATATAAATACAGGTTGTTTCTGGCCTTAGACAAGCCAAAACCTCTTCCTCACAATTCATTTCTGAGAAATCATGATTAATATGATACTTATCCTTTAACATGGATAACAATCCATACGTACAGCCATAAAGCCCGGAAGAACAAAGAATATGATCATTTGCTTTTGTTAGTGAAATTAATACCGCTGAAACGGCAGCCATTCCAGAGGAAAAAGCCAACCCTCGCTCCCCTCCTTCTAATGCCGCAATCCGCTCTTCCAAAAGCTGTACAGTAGGATTACCTAAACGCGAATATACAAAACCATCCTCTTCCCTTGCAAAACGCCGCTCTCCTTGTTCTGCTGAATCAAATGTAAAAGTAGAGGTTTGAAATAAAGGAGCTGCTAAACTTCCTAACATCTCTTCTGAATGATAACCTTCATGAACAACCTTCGTCTCCAATTGCTTTTCTTTCTTCTTCACATCCATTCCTCCTCACGTAAACTCTTGTAAACTGACCACCTATATATATCCTATTCAAATAAACGCATAAATGAATACGTTTTCTTTAGAGACGTTATCTTTGCTTTTTTTCTGGAGCAATTCTAAAATAGATTTACTTTATACCGGAAGAAGGGATGAAACCTTATGAACGCTAATCAGGATCGGAACGGTATGATCTACACATCATCAGCATACATATTATGGGGATTTCTACCAATCTATTGGAAGCTTCTTGACCATGTTTCTCCAGGGGAAACATTAGCTCACCGCATTATTTGGTCTTTCGTCTTCACATTTTTACTTGTTCTCATTATGCGTAAATGGTCGGATTTTACGAAGGAATGGAAGGAATTGCTTCATAATAAAAAGAAGCTATTTGGTATTTCTTTGGCTACGCTAGTAATTAGTCTAAATTGGTTAATATTTATTTGGGCCGTTAATAGTAATCATGTTGTTCAAGCAAGTCTGGGCTATTATATTAATCCACTTATAAGCATATTACTAGGAATTATCGTATTAAAAGAAGCCTTTACTTTCCGTCAAACTATTTCATTTATTCTAGCAGGAATCGGTGTGCTTTATTTAACGATAAGCTATGGTGTGTTTCCTTGGGTGTCATTATTACTTGCCATCAGCTTTGGACTGTATGGTTTATTGAAGAAAAAGGTCGATATCGGACCAATGATAGGGTTAACCATTGAAACCATGCTTATTCTCCCCTTCGCAATTATTTACCTAGCCATTTACCCTGATAACGCCTTTCAGCTTCATGAATTGTTTTCATCTACGAACCTATTATTAATGGGTGCAGGTGTTATGACAGCAATTCCCTTGTTACTGTTTGCAAGTGGAGCGAAACGCATTTCTTTAGCAATGGTCGGATTCTTGCAATATATTGCACCAACATTAATGTTATTACTAGGCGTATTTATATATAAAGAAGCCTTTACTTCTGCTCATTTAATTGCTTTCGCGTTCATTTGGATAGCTCTAGTAAACTTTATGCTTACGAGCTACCGAAGACCACTGAGGAAAAAGCATGTATAAAAAGATATAACATGCTCTAGGTTTTCTTACGTTTTGGCGATGGTATTATGCCTGCCTTTTGTTACGATTTAAAACTAGTGGTTGACAAAAGATTATGTACACCTATATAATATTCAATAATTTAGAAAAATACATCTCTTATCAAGAGCGGTGGAGGGAATAGGCCCTGTGAAGCCCAGCAACCAGAAAGCGATGAAATATTGCTTTTTACGGTGCTACATCCTACAGATCCATTTTATGATCTGGAAGATAAGAGGAGGAACGGTTAAATCCAAGCCCTCTTCTTAGGAAGAGGGCTTTTTCATTTTCCCCCTCTTCCTCCAGACACAAGGGTTGCTATTCAGTAACTGGCCACGTCAATACTAGTCGTGGCAATACAGAACTACAAACTATCCTAGGAGGAATGAATAATGGCAAAATTTCACCAGAAACAACCAGATACAGTATTACTACACGGAGGTCAGGTGCCAGACCCAACCACGGGTTCTAGAGCTGTCCCTATTTATCAAACAACATCCTATGTTTTTCGTGACACGGAGCACGCACAGAATCTATTTGGCCTTACCGAACCGGGCAACATTTATACACGGATAGGGAATCCTACCGTAGATGCTTTCGAGCAACGAATTGCCGAATTAGAAGACGGTGTAGCAGCAGTAGCAACAGCATCTGGAATGGCAGCTATTACCTTTGCTATCCTAAATGTTGCTAGTACAGGAGATGAAATTATAGCTGACAGTAATTTATACGGTGGTACTTATAATCTATTTGCAAACACACTTCCTCGCTATGGTATAACGGTTAAATTTGTTAATGGCAAGAACAAGAATGAAGTCGAAGCTGCTATCACAGATAAAACAAAAGCAATCTTCGGTGAAATTATTACGAACCCTAGTCTGCACATCTTTGATGTCGAGACCATTGCTGCTTTAGCTCATTCTTATAATATTCCTTTAATAATTGATAATACATTCGCACCTTATATTGCTAAGCCGATAGCATGGGGAGCAGATGTTGTGGTCCACTCCGCTACAAAATGGATAGGAGGACATGGTACGACCATTGGAGGTGTTGTCGTTGATGGCGGAAGGTTTAATTGGAATAACAGCAAATTCCCTGGCTTTACAGAACCAGATGAGAGCTATAATGGCCTCCGTTTCATTGATGTTGGTCCTGCGGCTTTTGCTACTAAATTAAGGGTACAATTATTGCGTGATATTGGTGCGTGTATTAGCCCGCATAATGCGTTTTTACTATTACAGGGTTTAGAAACCTTGCATCTTCGTATTCCTCAACATAATAAAAATGCACAGATAATTGCCGAATACTTAGCTAAAAATCCTGCGATCGAATGGGTGAACTACCCAGGTTTACAAAGCCATTCATCAAACAAGCGAGCTAAAAAATATTTTAGTGAAGGTGCTGGATCTATCATCACTTTTGGAATTCGAGGGGGGAGAGAAGCTGGACGACAATTAATTGAATGTATTGAATTATGGTCACATGTAGCTAATGTTGGTGATGCAAAATCACTAATTATTCATCCTGCTTCAACAACGCATCAACAACTAACCGTTGAAGAATTAAAAACTAGTGGTGTTACGGAGGAAACAATTCGTCTATCGATTGGTTTGGAGTCTGTTACCGACTTATTATACACCTTAGATGCTGCTATCGCTGAAGCTACTGGCGAAGCAAAAACGATAACAACCAATGATTCCGTCGCTATCAGTTGGCTACTTAGCTCTCCGTTTGATCGTAATAATGGAAATATACGAAAAAAAACCATTGCCGTATACGGCTGGGAAGATGCAGGAGAGAAAGAAAGGGAAAAAGTCAAACAGCTACAATCTATTGGTTTTGAGCTTTATTATATAAGTCATTCAACAACTGAAGAATCTCAGCATGTGTTCAGAGACTTATCAGCTATTCCAACTGAGCTTGATGCTGTATGGTTTCTCCAATCAGACCTCCCATCAGGTGTTATCGAACAAGTTATAAATAAACAAGGAAAAATAGTATGGTTGGAACAGCCTTATCAAAATAGTACTTTAGAATATGCCAAAGCAGCTGGGATCACTGTTATTACCGCAAAAAATCCTTATGACGAGTTTTTAGCATTGCGATCACAAGACGATGCTTCTGACCTCACTCATGTTTGAACGAGCAAACAGTATGCTGGAATCAAACTAATTTTAGAAATTTAGAACTAATTATTTATGTAACAAAACTGTTTCACTTTTAGAAAGGAGGTTTACTTTTACTACCGATTGGAAAAATTATAAATAACCTTCCCTTACTGATCGCCTGTTATTGAAGGCGATCTTATTTTATCCCGTATATAACTGGCAGTAAGATCCCTACTTCAAGCAATAAAGTAAAACCAATATGGGTAAATGTGGGGATCGACTGTCAGTAAATGTCCGATTAATTGAAAGTCCTTTAGGTCATACCCTTGTGGTACTAGCAATCAGTAAGGGATAGACAAAAGCCCCAGCGGATTGAGGTTTCACTTTATTTCCTTCATTGAACAAGTTATGAAGTACATATATATAGGAAATACTTTCGAATGTATTTTATACATGAGACAATTAAGAAAAAAGGTTATGAACATAACAGCATAGGTGTGAGTAAACATGAAGAAAAACTACTATTATTTCGGTGCTATTTTTGTGATGCTTTTAGGGATCAGTCTTATCTTTTTCCTGACACATCAGCCTGACCCAAAGTTAAATGATGTTATCATTTCGGAGAAAGACAGTAAAACAAATGGGGATCAGCAGAAAGAAGCGACTAAGACAGATCAAGATGAAAAACAAGATGATCAAACGGAAGAAAAGCCATTCTCCGAAATGGTAGTAAGTGCTGTTGAACAAACCATTCAGTTCTTTTCAAATAAAACACATGTTACAGCAATAGGTGATTCCCTTACACAAGGAGTTGGCGATTCAACCGCACAAGGTGGATATGTAGGGATTTTGGAACGGGCTATTAACAAGGATAAAAAAGTAGTAACATTCGATAATCTAGGTGTCCGCGGTAATCGCTCTGATCAGCTGCTTAAAAGACTGGATAAACCCGAAGTTGTTTCCTCGATTAAGCGATCTGATATAGTATTAATAACTATCGGAGCCAATGATATAATGCAAGTCCTTAAGCAGAACATTACCAATTTAAAAATGGAAGACTTCACGAAAGAGCGTGCACAATATCAAGAAAGATTGCATCATATCTTTTCCAAAATTGAAACAATTAACCCGAAAACAAAGATTTATTTATTAGGATTTTATAATCCATTCCAAAAATATTTTAAAGATATAAAGGAATTAGGAATCATTGTTGAAAATTGGAATAATACAGGGAAAGAAATAGCAGCTAGCAAAAAAAATGTATCGTTTATTCCGACAAAAGATTTATTTGATAACACAGATGAAAACCTATTTGCAGAAGATAATTTCCATCCGAATCACCTCGGCTATAAGCGAATGGCCCAGCGTGTATTGGATTTCCTAACAAACGAAGATGAAAGAGGATGAGTAATATGGCAGAAAGAAACGTACGTCGATCTAAGAGGAGTAAGTGGAAAAAGCGGTTTATAGGCTTGCTTTCATTAAACATTGTCATATTAATCATTATTTTAGCACTTATTTTTTGGCCAGTACCACGTGTAGATTATCCGGCTCAACATGCAGATAAAGCTGATGAAAGCTCAGAATTTGTCGTTCGTACGACGAAACAAAATTTGAATGAGTTAATTAACGCATATATCGATCAAATGCTCAACGATACAAAACATCGCTATCGAATTGAGTTAGGTGAGGATGTACATTTAATTGGTGAATTACCAGTATTTTCAACAACCGTACCATTATCTGTTCATTTAGAGCCATTTGTTCAAGATAATGGCGATATTATATTAAAGCAAAGATCGATCTCTATCGGATTACTTGAATTACCAAACCAAAAAATTATGGAGTATATTGATAAATACTTACCAATGCCCGAATGGGTAACGGTAAATCCAAAAGATGAAGCTATCTATGTTGCAGTTACAGATATGAAGCTAAAAAGTAATTTTCAAGTAGCTGTTGAGCATATTGACCTTGACGCTAATAACTTAGCATTCAAATTCCGCGTACCTTACCAAACTTTAGGTATCGAATAGTTTTAAAGCCTATCGTTACTGTCTCATTACAGAAAAAAAGCGCAAGCGCTCGATTAGAAATTTAGCAACTGGAGCGAGTCAACGGAGATAAAGGAATCACGGTGAGCTTGCGAGCCGATGACGACTTATTGTGGGACGATTCGTGAGGTCGCCTAGTTTTTGGGCGCTGGAGCTTACCGCAGCTCAACACGTGCCTATTTATCCATAGGCTCAAATTTTAAAATTTCCAAGACTACAACAAAAGCTGGACGTTGTTCGTCCAGCTTTTTTCTCATGAATAATACGGTATAAACTAAAACTTTAATCCGTGGGGATCTTGTTTATCCCTCACCGATTCCATTACCATAATAGTATACCCTAAAAGCCTTTGAACAAATTGAACATTTACCGGCAGGTATATATGAGGAATAAATGATCATTTTGTGGCTAATTTCACTTAAAAGCAGTGTAGCAAATGCTTCGCTTCGGATTGAAATACATCCTATTATCAGCTAATATATTAACTTAAATTGACCTTTTTACTTAACGGATAACAAACCGTTTTACTTTTGAAGATAATAAAATTAAAAATGATTGCTTTGTCTTTTCTTCAACAACTATAGTACTTAAAGATTCCTGATTCCCGAACGGATAATCGCCTAGCTTACCTTTATAAATCAATTCCATACCTTCGTGATTCCGAATATCAGCAGGTGTAATAAAACAAGCAGGTTTCTTCAAGCTAAAAGATGGTACACCTCTTAGAACAGTCGCTACAAATTGTGAACAAAATAGTGCACACTTTCGATTAATTTCAATTTGTAACAATATACCAAATAGCCCAATAAAATTATATCTATATTTATGCTGTTGCCTTTCAATATCCTTAATATTTTTTACTATTTTCTCACACTCATGATCAGCTACTGTAAATTGATAAACGGCACAGTCTGATTTCTTCATAAAATCACTACGAATATCCTCTTTAACAAATCCTCCAATGAATGGATTTCTCGGCCGCTTCCGTCCAAAACTATATACTTCTGTTAATTCATGATCAAAGCCAATAGATACATGGTTTAAAGACTGCTTCGTAAAGAAATTTATCGCTTTAGCTAAATTAGTACCTGTATCTGTAAAGAGAAAATAGATGACCTTCTCTCCCAATAAACACCCCTCCCCCCAACTTCTATTATAATGAAGAAGCGAATTTAGGTAAAACCCTTTTCTATTCTACTATTACAAATAATTGTAAATTATACAAGTTAATTTTTTATTGTGACAAAAACGTAAGAAACACGTATGAAGTCTCTTGCATTGATGTTATGGTTCATGTTTCTAGTTAACGAAATCTACCCCGTACATCATAGCAAGAGTTTTTATGTCTAGACCTATTCAAAATTCATTGTTTAATCATGTCTAAACATTGACGAAAGCCTAGAAATAACGTAAGCTAACCATGATTACAATTATTATATTGGAGGAAATTAACAAGCATGATTAATGTTTCTAATGTTAGTTTACGATATGGCGATAAAAAATTATTTGAAGATGTAAATTTAAAATTCACTTCAGGCAATTGTTATGGATTAATTGGAGCAAACGGCGCAGGAAAATCAACGTTTTTAAAAATTTTGTCAGGTGAGATAGAACCTCAATCTGGACATGTATCGTTATCACCTGGTGAACGACTTGCTGTATTAAAACAGGATCATTTCGCCTATGAAGATAATCAAGTACTTGAAACAGTTTTGATGGGCCATGAAAGGCTATATGCTGTCAAACAAGAAAAAGATGCTATATATATGAAAGGTGATTTCTCAGAAGAGGATGGTATGCGAGCAGCTGAGCTAGAGGGAGAGTTCGCAGAAATGAATGGTTGGGAAGCAGAATCTGATGCAGCAGTCCTTCTAAAAGGCCTTGGAATTAAAGAATCACTACATGATAAGCAAATGGCTGATTTGTCTGCAGATGAAAAAGTAAAAGTATTGCTTGCACAAGCATTATTTGGTAATCCAGACATCTTACTACTGGATGAGCCAACGAATGGATTAGATATTCATGCTATACAATGGTTGGAAGAATTTCTAATTCATTTTGAAAATACTGTAATCGTTGTATCACATGACCGTCATTTCTTGAATAAAGTGTGTACACACATTGCTGATGTCGATTATGGAAAAATCGAAATTTATATTGGTAACTATGATTTCTGGTACGAATCAAGCCAATTGGCTAACAAAATGGCTCAGGAAGCTAACAAAAAGAAGGAAGAAAAGATCAAGGAGCTACAAGCATTTATTGCACGCTTTAGTGCGAATGCATCTAAATCAAAGCAAGCAACTTCTCGAAAGAAATTACTGGATAATATAACACTAGATGACATTAAACCATCGTCCAGAAAATACCCTTATATCTCCTTTACCCCCGGTCGCGAGATAGGGAACGATTTATTACGAGTCGAAGGGTTAACCAAAACGATAAATGGAGAAAAAGTGCTTGATAACGTTAGTTTTACAATGAACAAGGATGACAAAATTGCTCTTGTAGGAAAAGATGACATTGCTAAAACAACATTATTTAAAATTTTGATGGGCGAGATGGAACCTGATGCAGGAACCTATAAATGGGGTGTGACCACTTCACAGTCCTACTTTCCGAAAGATAATGCTGCGTACTTTGAAAATAACGACCTTCCTTTGGTTGATTGGTTACGTCAATATTCGCCAGAGGATGAAACAGAAACATTTTTACGAGGGTTCCTAGGTAGAATGCTTTTCTCTGGAGACCAAGCACTAAAAAAAGCAAATGTGCTTTCCGGTGGTGAGAAAGTTCGTTGTATGTTATCCAAAATGATGTTAAGTAATGCGAATGTACTTCTATTAGATGAACCAACGAACCACTTAGACCTAGAATCTATTCAATCATTAAATAATGGATTAATTAAATTCAAAGGATCCATTCTGTTTACGTCACATGATCATCAGTTCATACAAAGTATTGCAAATCGCTTAATTGAAATCACACCAAACGGTTTGATTGATAAGGAAATGAGCTATGACGAGTATGTTCAGGACAAAGAATTGCAAGATAAGATTGCCAAAATGTATGCAAGTTAATTAGCTCTAAAAAGTGGTTACGCTGTACCTATGTGATCATAAAGAGGCTTGAGACAAAAGAATGAAGAAACAATAAAAAAACGAACGCTAATTAGTTGAAATTAATTATTGTTCGTTTTTTGATTAGAATCATTCATTTAGCACCTGAAATAAGCGAAACTCCGGCGGGAACAGCACGAGTCCGAAGATCCACTTGGTAACGTGTTTTTCTTTACCAAGTTAGCTGAGATCCGTGCCCGCGGAAAGCGCGTATAGTTTCATGGTGCGGCGATGATATTCCTATTGATAACATGATTATTCGTATTTTGAGTAAAGAAGTTGTGTCTTGTCCCAGCCTCTTCTTTGTCAATATCTTTTTGTATCGTCCTCTGTTGTTTATCCCGATATAACGGGCAGTAAAACCCCCACTGATGGAAGTTTCACTTTATTTTACAAATTTCATACTCACCTTGTTAAGCATTTCATTCGTCATTTTGTCAAGGTCATATGCTGCCTTAAAGCCCCATTCTTCCGTGGCTGCCGAAGAATCGATACTATTTGGCCAACTGTCTGCAATTCGCTGCTTAACAGGATCTACCTGATAATCCAGTTTAAAATCTGGGATATGCTTTTGTATAGACTTAGCAAAGTCCTCAGGTGCTGCTGAGATAGCAGAAATATTAAATGCATTTCGATGCTTTAATTTGTTTGGATCTGCTTCCATTAACTGGATAATGGCATTTAACGCATCTGGCATATACATCATATCCATGTACGTCCCTTCTGCAATGCAAGACGTGTAGGTTTTATGCTTAATAGCTTCATAATAGATTTCCACCGCATAGTCTGTAGTTCCGCCACCTGGAAGCGTAACATGAGAAATCAAACCAGGATAACGAACTCCTCGCGTATCTACACCAAACCGGTGATAATAATAATCTGCTAACAATTCACCAGATACTTTGTTGACACCGTACATGGTTGTTGGACGCTGTAACGTATCCTGTGGTGTATGATCCTTAGGTGTTGTTGGTCCAAAAGCACCTATCGAACTTGGGGTAAAAAACTGTAAATTCAGTTCCCGAGCAGTTTCTAATGCATTAACAAGGCCACCCATATTAATATGCCATGCTAATTTTGGATTCTCCTCAGCTTTAGCAGATAATAGTGCTGCTAAATGCATGACAGTATCTACATTATATTTCTTAGCAACACTATATACTTGATTAGCATCCGTTACATCAACAAGTTCAAATGGCCCTTCTGCAATGATCCCTTCTGCCTTACGGATATCTGTCCCAATAACATTTTCTACACCATATGTTTCTCTTAATTTAACGACAAGCTCTGAGCCAATTTGTCCCAAAGCTCCTGTGACTAAAATTTTCTTCATTTCACGATATTCCTCTCTATTGTTACACAATTTCCCGCTGTTTTATATAATCCCTAATTCCTTACCAACTTTCTCATACACTTGAATTGCCTTATCTAGCATTTCCTTCGTATGTGCCGCACTTGGCATATTTCTTACTCTCCCTGTACCACGTGGTACCGTTGGGAAGACGATAGACTTCGCATAGACACCTTCCTCATTCAAACGCTTACTGAATGTTTGTGTCGCATTTTCATCACCAATGATACAAGGTGTAATTGGTGTTTCACTATCACCAATATCAAAGCCTAGCTGTTGTAATCCGTCTTTCAAATAATTCGCATTCTCCCATAGCTTTTCATTTAATTCCGTACTCTCCATTAATATTTCTACTGCCTTCGTACTAGCAACAGCATCAGCTGGTGACACGGCAGTAGAAAATAGAAATGGACGAGAGCGTACCTTTAACCAATCAATTAAGTTAGCTTTTCCTGCAACATAACCACCTATTACGCCAATGGCTTTTGATAATGTACCCATTTGGAAATCAACTTTATCCTGTAGTCCAAAATGCTTCACGGTTCCAGCTCCCTTACCTAATACACCAGATCCGTGTGCATCATCAACGTAAGTAATAAGATCAAATTCCTCTGCAATTTCTACAATTTCAGGGAGCTTGGCAATATCTCCGTCCATTGAGAATACACCATCGGTAATAATCATAATTTTATTATACTGACCTGATTCAACCGCTTCTTTAGCTTTTTCACGTAAATCATTCATGTCCGAATGATTAAACCGTATTATTTTTGCTTTTGATAAACGACAGCCGTCAATAATAGAAGCGTGGTTTAATTCATCAGAAAGGATGGCATCATGCTTATCCATAACTGCAGAAATAGCAGCCATATTGCAATTAAAACCAGATTGAAACGATATAACTGCTTCTGTACCTTTAAATGCAGCAAGCTTTTTCTCTAATTCCAAATGAAGATCAAGCGTACCATTTATTGTCCGAACGGCACCTGCACCAACACCGTGTGAGTCCACTGCTTGCTTTGCTACTTCCTTTAAGCGTTCATCAGTAGCAAGCCCTAGATAATTATTAGAGGACAAATTAACTAATACCTTCCCATCGATTGTTATCTCCGGACCATTTGCACCTTGGACTGGGTCAATTTCATTATATAGACCTCGTTCTTTTAAATCTGCAATATTGTCATTTAAAAAAGAATCTAATGCTTTACTAGTCATTTTTAATTTTTCCTCCTTATTATGTAAACGATTTGCAGCTAATGAATGAAACAGCAACAATGTTTATCATAAACAACTGTTTCGCTTCATAGTATTTTATACACGATTATTTCTTCTTCAGTTTAACATAAAGCCTGAAAAATGTTTAATGAGATAAGTCGTATGAAACTGTAGGATATTGGAATAGTAGCGGCTGACTTTTTCTTTTCTTTATGTTTTACAATTACCTGTTAAAAATGCTTCAATAACTTACAAATTTGTAAGAATTCCCACAAAAAATGTCATAAAAAACTATGGTTATTAAAAAACATTTTTATTATACTGAGTATAGAAATCACATATGGAGGAATAAACATGAAGAAAGTTCTTGTTGCCATGTTTGCTATCTTAATTATTACTTTCGGAATTTTTGGATATGTGGAATTAAATGATGATTCCAATGAAATAGTGGATAAAAATCCTAATTCTATTAAAGTAAATTCATAATATACTTCTAAACCATGAACCTACTAAATTCTACAGCTGATCATTTAACACTTACTATTCTACTTACTTTTTATATCCAGCCCTTATTTCTAGCAATTTCAACCGCTTCTATGCGGTTTTTTGCTGCTAGCTTTTGGATAATCTCTGATATATAGTTTCGTGCCGTACCGTAGGACAAATATAATGTACTTGCTACTTCCTTCGCAGTTTTTCCCATGGCTATAAGTTGAAGTATTTTTTGCTCCCGCTGATTTAAAGGGTTTTCATCTTTAAGTATTCCTACCATTAACTCCTGACTATAAACCTGCTTCCCTGCTGCTACCTGGCGTATACCTGCAGAAAGTTCATCAATAGAACGATCTTTTAATAGGTAGCCATCAATGCCTAATTTTAGTGCTTTTTCAAAATAACCAGGTTTTTGGAAGGTAGTTAAAATGATAACTTTCGGACCATTCTCTATACGCTTTACATAGTCAGCAACTTGCAACCCATCCATTACAGGCATTTCAATATCTACCAAACAGATATCTGGGTTTAAGGTTTGAATAAGCTTTAATGCTTGTTCGCCATTAGTTGCCTGACCAATCACTTCCATATCCTCCTCTAAATCCAATAAAGAACTGAGCGCCCCCAATAACATTTTTTGATCTTCTGCAATTACAATTCTATACATATGTTTCCACATCTTTCTTTACTTTAGGAACCTGCATTTCCAGTACACTACCATTCGTAGTATGTACAGTCAACGTTCCATTAATTAAAGATAACCTCTCTTTCATCCCCTTTAAACCATTCCCTTCTCCCCATTCCCGGGATTGCCCAATTCCATTATCTGCCACGATTAAGTATGTATTTTCAACTGTATCCTTTAAATCAATCCAACAATAAGATGCTTTACTATGTTTTACAATGTTTGTGACCGCTTCACGTAGGCATAAACTAAGCATACTCTGCTCGACTATTGGTAGACTCTCCATATGAATATTTATATTCGTATGAACTTGTATGTTAGCAGTTTGTAAAATATCTTGTACATAAATAAGTTCTTCCATAATGGTATGAGACTTCATACTGGTTACTAATTCCCTCACTTGATCCAGCGCTATCCTAGATGTTAATTCTATTTCCTTAACCTCTTGTTTAGCCCTGTTTTTATCTTTTGTTATCAAACGTTCAACTAGCTGACTTTTCAGGGTAATTAAAGACAACGTATGGCCAAGCGTATCATGTAAATCACGGGCAATTCTTGTTCTTTCTTCCCGTTTAACTAGCTCTTTTATTTTTGCATTAGCTTCATCTAGCTCGCTTTCCAACTCCATTCGTTTATTCATTGAACGTATTCCAAATGGGGCAGCAAGAATTACCACTACAAAAGGGAGGGCGTTCAAAAAAGGAAATGAATGTGTAATATAACCATGGTATACCAATGGTACTCCAATTGTACATGCAAGCCAGCCCCAGGCAATATGGAATTGCTTTTTCTCTAAGTACCATGAAATAAAGTTTACAGTAAAAAAACTTAAGTACATAAAATTATAATGATAAAAAATACTTTGGATACAAATAATCACCATTTGTATGCCTAGCCATATAGAAAAAGACGTATGACTAGTAATGTAGTAGAGTTGTCGATATGATACAGTAAATAATATTAATAGAAAGAAACCTAATAATTTCTTCATCCCCACCTCATCCCACAGAAATGAAATAGGGATAAATAAATATACTAAAAATATGTATGGATATAAGCCATATTTGAATGGGAAAATGGAAAACCTGCATTGCTTTACCAAGCTAATCACACCACCTCTTGTCTACGTCTTATATAGGTTGATAATATCATAAATAAACCCGTAAAGAAGAAAAGAATTAGCATATTACCCCAATGTGGAGTATTCCCTCGTATTATTTCCCAGGGACCATTAACAAAATTATAGGAGGGTAACCACTCGGCTATTGCTTGCAGCCACTTAGGCATAGCATCTAAAGGCATCCACATACCACCTATTAATGCTAATGCCAGAAAAAGGATATTACTTACACCATTTGCAGTATCCACTTTTTTCATAGTACCAATGAGTGTCCCTAATGTTAAAAATGCAAAAGAACCTATTATAATCCACAAACCACTTATTATCCATTGCATAGCAGTTAGGGAAACACCATTTATTACAAAGCCAGCCAAAAATATTACAATAATCGATAATAGATGAATACAACTTTGTCCAATCATTTGACTCAATAAATAGGTTGCATTAGACAGAGGAGTCACTTTTATAAATTTGATCCAACCAGTCGACTTCTCTTGAACCATCCGTATACCTAGTGACATGATACTTGACCCCATCACACTAAATGTAGTCATCGACATTAAATAATGTGACGCCCAGAGTTCTTCATCACTCACTCCAACATTTATCACGTTTGTAAAAACAAAATAAAAAATGACAGGAATACATAGAGACCAAAAAACATAGTACGGATTTCGAAATGCCCTTTTCATCTCGGCCATAGATTGATAATATAAGACTCTCATTTATTTACTCCTTTCTTTGACTAAAGTGTGAAAGACATCTTCCATCTTGCCTTTATCAATTTGAATATCGTATGTGTTTGTTTGATGTTGAGTAATGTAAGAAACGATAGAGTCGGTATCCTTGGTCTCAATATATATTCGGTCGTATCGTTGTTCAATACCGATAATAGCTGGGTGCTTCAATTGAGGTATTCCCGTATCATTATTTATTTTGAATGATACATACTGTTTTGAGAGTTTTTCTTTTATCTCGTCTGAAGAACCATTAGCAATTACACGTCCTTTATTAAAAAGAATAATTCGATTAGCGATATCATCAGCTTCATGTAAATAATGTGTCGTAAAAATAATCGTCTTTCCTTGGTTTGCTAGTTGAGTAACTCCTTGCCAAAAAGATGCCCTAGATATCGCATCCAAACCATTAGTTGGTTCATCCAGTATAAGCACTTCTGGATTACCCGCTACTGCTAACGCAAAATTCACCCTTCGCTTTTGACCACCTGATAAATATTCAACTTTATTTTGAAGCTCTTTGGTTGTTAATCCTGTTATTCTTATCATGTCATCCAATAAAAGTGGTTTTGTATAATAGGAACGAAATAGCTTAAGTAGTTCTCTAACAGTTAATCTATCCATTAAGCCTGTTTCCTGAAGCATAACACCAATTCTTTGCTTAACAAGTTGATTTCTTGGGTCCATTCCTAGCAAACGAACCGAACCAGCTGTTGGTGTTAGTAAACCTAAAATGATGGATAAAATGGTTGTTTTACCAGCGCCGTTTGGCCCTAACAGGGAAACTACTTCACCCTGTCTAATTGAAAATGAAACAGTATCTAATGCACTAACCGTAGTATATTTTTTACTTAATCGATTCACTTCGATTATCTTACTAGACATTCTACATCAGCTCCCTTTTCCTAAGTTTAGTAGATATAAGTGCGTAAATTTTAGTATAGTATGTCACAAAGTATAGTTGACAGTTGTCATTTTTTAACCGCAGATATCACAAATGCATTTTTCTGCTGAAATA
>NZ_JAJERH010000009.1 GCF_016919725.2 Virgibacillus sp. AGTR | reverse complement strand
AAATATTATTCTATTTACTATAAACACATTACTGGTATTTTGCTATAATGAAATCTATATATTCAGAACTTATTGATAACTGCTACTGCATAGGGAGGTAACGATGACTCGTATAGTGAAACCAGAATCATTACATTTACAGGCGTATCATATTTTAAAAGAGGAAATTGTGAAGGGGGAATATAAACCGTACGAACGTGTGGTTGAAGCAAGGTTGGCCAAAAAGTTAGGAATCAGCCGAGGTCCTGTTAGAGAAGCGATTAGAATGCTTATTCAAGATGGGCTACTTACATATAACGATGGTTATGTGAGAGTGTATAAACCAACTGTTAAAGATGTTGTAGATATATTTCAATGCAGAGAAAGCTTAGAGGCCTTAGCGATCCGTCTGGCGATTGAACATATTACAGAAGCGGAAGAGGAACAATTGCAGAAAAATTTACATGACACCATTAAGGCGTATGAGCGGGATAAAGTCATTGAATTAGGACAGCTAGATCAACAGTTTCATGATATTATTATTCACGCTTCCAAAAACAGTCAGCTATTGGCGTTGTTAGAAGCAATCAGGACAAAAATCCATTATATGCGTATTAGTATGGTTAAAGGCGATTTCTATCCATCCTTTGTGAAGGAACATGAACGTCTAATCGAGCTTTTGTTGAAGGGTAATGAGGATGATGCGATTGCTTTAATGAAACAGCATATTAACAAGGGTTTGGAAGGTGTGTTAATGCATATTAATCATCAATAATCTAAAATGCTTCACCAATTTAGGGTTTATCCCGCATATAACTGGCAGTAGTACCCCGACCTTTAAGTAACATTGAAACGAATATAGGAAAGAGGGGGAACAACTGCCAGTAAATGTCCAATTGGTTCAAGGGTCTTTAGGTCATATCCTTAGTGGTACTAACCATCCGTGGGGGATAAACAGAACCCCATGTATTGAAGTTTCACTTTATTTCTTCATTTTAGTTAACAGTTTGCTGTTGACTAAAATGATTCAATATTGTAACATCCAAAATATATAAAATATTTAGATATATATGGAAAATCTATGTAGTGGGTGTAACAGAAGTTCTTTCTCGGAAAATATGTAAGCGCATACAATGAATGCTTAAGGGAAGGGTGGAATTGATGAAAGATGGGCTACAAGTAGGAGATACAGCGACGTTAACTGTAGAAGTAACTCGGGAAATGTTTGCGCAGTTTGGTGGGGAGCTAGTCCACCCTGCATACTCAACCGCTTCCATGGTATACCATATGGAATGGGCAGCTAGAAAGTTAATAATACCTTATTTAGAAGAACATGAAGAGGGAATGGGGGCAGCGGTTTCAGTACAGCATCTTGCCCCATCAGGTCTAGGGACAGTTATTCAAGTAACTGCGATTGTTACCCAAATTAGTAAGCGAGGGGTTACAGCAGATGTGACTGTCAAAAATCAACATGGCTTTATAGGAAAGGGGGAGGTTCAACAAGCCATTCTACCTAAAGCAGTTATTAACGAAAAATTATCAGCTGCCACGTAAATAAGGAATTAGATAATGGGGGGATTAAAATGAAACAACTTGAGCAATTCAATGCAAAAGAGGTCGATATGTTTCAAAAAATTTCGAGTCATGAGCAAGTCATATTTTGTAATGATCCTTCAACTAATTTACAAGCTATTATTGCTATTCATAATACAACGCTTGGGCCTGCATTAGGTGGTACTCGTATGTATCCATACACGGATGTAAGTGAGGCGTTAGAAGATGTCCTTCGTCTATCTGAAGGGATGACAGCAAAGTGTGCCGCCAGTGACGTTGATTTTGGAGGGGGAAAGGCAGTAATAATTGGTGATCCACAAAAGGATAAGTCTCCAGCTATGTTTCGTTCCTTTGGTCAGTTTGTCAATTCATTAAATGGTAGATTCTATACTGGGACTGATATGGGAACGACGATGGATGACTTTGTCCACGCTTCTAAGGAGACAAATTTTATTAATGGGATCCCAGAAGAATTTGGCGGTAGTGGGGATACATCAATTCCTACAGCTCAAGGGATGATCTATGCTTTAAAAGCTACTTGTCAGTTTTTATATCGCAATGATGATCTAAGTGGTAAAAGGTATGCTATCCAAGGCTTAGGAAAAGTTGGTACAAGAATAGCTGAACATTTATTACAATTAGGCACAGAGCTTTACGTTACAGATATCAATGAAAAACGGATAGATGATATCAAGGAAAAAGCCAAGGTAGCTGGAGCTTCAGTAATTGCAGTCGATAGCAGAGATATTTACACGGTAGATGCAGATATTTTTGTGCCTTGTGCAATGGGAGGAATACTAAATGAAAGGACGATTCCCCAACTAAATGTCAAGGCTGTAGTCGGTTCTGCAAATAATCAATTAGCTAGTAAGTTAGATGCGGAGAGACTACGAGAAAGAGAGATTATGTACGCACCTGATTTTATAGTTAACGCAGGTGGTCTAATCCAGGTAGCTGATGAACTATATGGATCAAATAAAGAGCGTGTATTAGTAAAAACAAAATCTATCTATAATTCCGTCTTAGATATATATAAGCAAGCGAGACTAGAAAATATTACAACAATAGAAGCTGCTAATAAAAAGTGTCAAAGACAATTGCAGGAACAGCATAAAAGAAATAATTTCTATGTACGAAATCAAAGACCGAAATGGGACTTTAAAAGATAATTCTTTTCATAACAGATAGATATGTTTTCTTAATCTTATTAAAAGGTGGGGTTGAGATGAAAGAACGGTATCCATTATTTCAAATTATGAATAAAAATGGCGAATTGCTGGATCATGCATATGAAACGGAGATAACTGTAGACCAGGTTAAGTCATTTTATTATCACATGCTACGAATTCGTACATATGACCAAAAGGGGGTAGCCTTACAGAGGCAAGGACGGATAGGCACATATGTACCATTCGCGGGGCAAGAAGCAGCTCAGGTGGGAAGTGCATTAGCATTAGCTGATAAAGATTGGATGTTTCCAACATATCGAGATCATGGCGCATCATTAACATTCGGTGCAGATTTAGATAGGATGTTACTGCATTGGAATGGTCGTATTGAAGGTTGTTTGCCCTCTAGGGAAAAACATATTATGGCCGCTTCCATACCAATCGCTACACATTTACCCCATGCTGCTGGTGCAGCAATGGCTGAGACATATAAAGGAACAAAAAATGCAGCGATAGCTTATTTTGGTGATGGAGCAACATCCGAAGGGGACTTTCATGAAGGCATTAATATAGCTAGTGTATTTAAAGCACCTGTTGTATTCTTTAACCAAAATAATGGATTTGCGATTTCGTTACCAGTGAACAAACAAATGAATTCCCAGACAATTGCCCAAAAAGCAGAAGCGTATGATATTCCTGGTAAACGTGTTGACGGGATGGATATTTTTGCGGTTCATTTTGCTGTGAAAGAAGCGCTAGAAAGAGCCCGTTTAGGAGAAGGGCCAACGTTAATCGAAGCTGTTACAGTAAGATTCGGCGCGCATACAACAGCGGATGACCCTTCCAAATATAGAGATCAGGAAGAGATAAACCGTGTCCGAGAAGAGATAGATCCCGTATTGCGATTAGAGAAATATATGAAGCATTACAATATATGGGATGGTGATTGGGCAGCTACAATTACTAACGAAATCAAAGCAGAAATTGATGAGGCTATCCAGAGAATGGAATCTTATCAAAAGCCGAATGCAGCGGATATGTTTGACTATGTTTTTGAAAAACCAACATGGACGATCGAAAAACAAAAGGAAAGCATTATCTCGACAGGGAGGCAAAGCTGATTATGGTGATGTCAAAGGAGTTAGAGAAGAGGTCAGGGGTTAAAACAAATTCACTTACAGTTATTCAGGCAATAAATAACGGGTTACAAACAATGCTAGAACTGGATAATGACATACTTTTACTTGGGGAGGATATCGGAAAGAATGGTGGAGTGTTCCGCGCAACAGATGGGTTGCAGCAGAAGTTTGGAGACCACCGTGTTATTGATACACCATTAAGTGAGGCAGGTTTTGTAGGAACAGCAGTTGGTATGGCCTTGAATGGGCTAAAACCAGTAGTTGAAATCCAGTTTTTAGGGTTTATTTATCCTGCTTTGGAACAAATCGCCACCCATGTCACTAGGACTCGTACACGTACGTTAGGACATTATCATATACCAATGGTGATACGCGCACCATATGGTGCAGGGGTAAGATCACCGGAAATTCATTCTGATAGTGTAGAAGCTCTCTTTACACATTTGCCAGGTATAAAAGTTGTTTGCCCTTCTAATGCTTATGATGCCAAGGGATTGCTTATTGCAGCAGTTGAAGATCCTGATCCTGTGTTATTCCTGGAGCCGATGCGTCTATATCGAGGTCAACGGGAAGAGGTACCTATGAATGCTTATCGGATTGAGCTTGGAAAGGGAAAAACTTTGCAAGCAGGGGAAGATGTTACTATTCTTGCCTGGGGTGCCATGCTCCCAATTGTAGAGGCTGCTGTAGAGGAAATGAAACAGTATCAGATATCCTGTGATGTCATCGATCTCCGGACATTATACCCGCTAGACAAAGAGATTATTGCCGGCTCGGTTCAGAAAACCGGTAGAGTTGTTATTGTACATGAAGGCCATGAGACAGGTGGCGTTGGAAGCGAGATTATATCTATTATCAATGATACTTCTTTTCTCTTTCTCAAGGCTCCGATTGAAAAGGTAACTGGCTTCGATGTGCCAGTTCCGTTATTCGCCTTGGAAAATGATTATTTGCCAACAAAGGAACGTGTGTCGAAAGCCATAAAACAAGTTTACGAGTTTTAGGAGGTGAGCTGGTGGTTCAAATAAAATTTACGGATATTGGTGAAGGAATGAATGAGGGTGAAATTATTCATTACTTTGTTGATGTAGGTGATGAAGTAGAGGTAGATCAGCCGCTTGTAGAGTTACAGACAGATAAAATGGTTGCTGAGATTCCTGCACCTTCAGCAGGAAAGATTAAATCAATCTATTATGCAACTGGAGATATTGTAACGGTTGGCACCGTAATAATGGAAATTGATACAGGCAAAGATGCTGTAATCACAACGAAAGCTGAACAGCAAGTATTGGTGGATGAAGGGGCAGCATCAGCTTTAGATAGTCAAAATTCATTCCGTAATCCCTATAATCGAATATTAGCAGCTCCTTATACGAGAAAGATTGCTAGGGAGCTAGGTATTGATATTGAACAGATTAAGGGAAGTGGTCCAGCTGGGCGCGTCTTAGAGGAAGATGTCTATCGATTCAGCAACCAGTCAAATGCTTGCAACGATAATCAAGGGGAATCACATACCGGTATAAGGGAGGATGCTGAGGGCACAACGATTCCTTTCAAAGGCATCCGAAAGCAAATTGCGACTAAAGTCAGCCATTCCTTGCTGACAATTCCACATGTTACCCATTTTGATGAAGTAGATGTGACGAACCTTAATGAGCTTAGAAAGACGTTAAAGCTATCAGGAGATAGTATTTCCCTCGCTGCATTTCTGGTTAAAGCAACGGTTATTTGTTTAAAAGAGCATCAGCTATTTAATGCAAGATTAGATGAGGAAAATGAGGTTATCCGACTTTTAACCGATTACCATATGGGGATAGCTACAAACACAGAAGCAGGGTTATTAGTTCCGGTCATTTATGATGTAGATCAGAAATCCATTCGAACGATTAACAAGCAGATGAAGGAATTAACCATAAAAGCAAGAGAAGGGAAATTAACAGCAGGCGACATGAAGCATGGTACCTTTACTGTTAATAATGTGGGCCCACTTGGTGGTACAGGAGCTACCCCAATTATTAATCATCCACAGACTAGCATAATGACATTTTATAAGACAAAAAGAATGCCCATTGTCTTGGATGATGATGAAATAGCAATTCGTTCGATAATGAATATATCCGTGTCATTTGATCATCGGGTTATCGATGGGGCTCAATCGATTGCCTTTACAAATCGATTTATTGAATTAGTTGAAAACCCAAACAAGTTATTATTGGAGTTGATCTAATTGGTAGTAGGAGAATTTGCAGAGCACCGCGAATTAATAATCATAGGTGGAGGACCAGGAGGTTATAATGCAGCTATTCGTGCAGCCCAGCTAGGAATCCAGGTAACCGTAATTGAACAGGACCAGCTTGGTGGTACTTGTTTAAATAGAGGGTGTATACCTTCAAAAGTTTTCAGCCATGCTGCCCAGCAAGTGGCTTCTGTAGCAGACTTCCAATCATTTGGCATATGTGTAGGAACACCAGCTGTAGACTTTGCTCAATTAATTTCGTATAAAGATCAGATCATCCAGCGATTGAGATCCGGGGTTGAGAATTTATGTCAGGCAAATAAAGTAGAAATTATTCGTGGAAGGGCAAATTTCATTAACGATAATCGAATTGGTGTGGAATTAGGGCATCGTTTTGAACTGTTTGATTTTAATCAGGCAATCATAGCTACTGGCAGTACTGCTGTAATGCCATCCACAATAGGTGAAAACGATCGGATTTTGGTTGGTCATACTGTATATGAATTGAATGAAGTGCCAGAGGAGCTGATTGTTTATGGTAGTGATGCTTATGCTTTAGAGGTAGCATGCAGTTTTCATAAGCTAGGATCTGCTGTTTCGATGGTGCTTGATAACAAGGATTTTTCATTTGACCATACGATTAATCGTGAATTAAGGCGAGTTCTAAAGAAGGACAAAATAAAAGTCTATAGGGGATATCAATTAGAAAAGGTAAGCTCGGATTCGAATTATGTCCAGGTGGGATTACTGAAGAATAATCAAAAGGAGATATCTCTTTCAGGTACACATCTTTATATGGCAACAGCATTGCAGCCAGCAACTACTTCACTGGAGCTTAATAGACTGGGGGTTAAATGTTCGGATCATGGATTTATACAAGTAGATAAACAATTGAGGACTTCGGTTCCATCGATATTTGCTATTGGTGATGTTACTGGTGGAACATTTTCAGCGACAAAGGCAATGAAACAAGGTAAGGTTGCAGCGGAAATTATTGCTGGGAAGCCAAGTGAGGTTGATCTAACGATGATGCCTACCATTGTTCGCAGTGTTCCTCCGATAGCTACAGTTGGGTTAACAGAAGAAGAAGCGAAAGAACAGGGGTTTCAAGTAAAAACAAGTCAATTTAGCTATAGTGGAAATAGTTATGCAATGATTTCGAATCAAAAAAGTGGCGTAGCAAAGGTTATAAAAGATAATAATTCGGATCTACTACTAGGCGTTCATACAATCGGTGCGAATGCAATAGAATTAATCGGTTCTGGAATCACCGCTTTAGAAATGGCTGGAAGAGATGAAGACTTAAGATTCCCCTTATATCCTCATCCTAGTTATAATGAGATATTGCTTGAAGCAATGGAGGGATTGTCGGATAGCGCTATTCATATGAAACCTGTAGAAAGCCAGCTAGAAAAAAGTAAATAAAGCAAAAGGGTTCTCTAGTTATAAGATAGCTAGATTATAATGAAATAAACAAGATAAAAATTGGCTGGCTCTGGCTTTTGCAGGGAGTCGGTTTTTTATTGTATAGGAAATTATAACACCGTGATTCCTTTATCTCCGTTGACTCGCTCTAGTCGCTACGTTTCTAATTGGGTACTTACGCTTTTGTTATCCCGCATACAACCGGCAGTAAGACCCCCACTTCAAGGAATAAAGTGAAACCAATATGGGTAAGTTGGGGATCAACTGCTGCCAGCAAATGTCCGATTGGATCAAAGGCTTTTAGGTCATACTCTTGTGGTACGAACAATCCGTGGAGGATAAATAAACCCTCCCTGATTGAAGTTTCACTTTAAGATAGCTAAATGAATAGGAGTCTCAAGTTAACTTGATTCTATAGGTAGTCAATAATTTTATCAAACTGTATGATTATTTTTGTATAATAGATATTGTGATTTATCTCGCATACAACTGGCAGTAAGACCCCCACTTCAAGGAATAAAGTGAAACCAATATGGGTAAGTTGGGGATCGATTGCTGCCAGTAAATGTCCGATTAGTTCAAAGGCCTTTAGGTCATACTCTTGTGGTACGAACAATCCGTGGGGGATAAACAAAACCCCACTGATTGAAGTTTCACTTTTTTTAACGTAAGGAAAAATAGGGATTGTTAGGAGAAAAGAGATGCGAAAAATAAGCTTTAATGATATTTATACGGAAAGTCACCTGGTAGTGGGAACTGAATTGTATTCGCATTATCATAACCCAGAGATGTTAATTCAATATGATAGTAATTATCTTCAATTTCATCGAATGCCCACGCTACAAGAGTTTATAGAGGCAGCAACGTATTTGAAGGAATTTCACCAGAAAAATGGACAGAAGCATGTTAAGTTTTATTTTCCTGAAAATCGTAAGCCATCAGAAGAATTAATTCAGTTTTTTCATCATCAATCTTTTGAGTATGGTTATTTAGAGTTATATGCTATTCAACCAGAACAATTTCCTATTACAGATAATCATCCCGATATTACGATACGAATCGTATCGGAAGTAAACTTCGATGACTATTTACAGGTACAATATGAACAGGATTTAGAATTCGGTGAAGAATTTGCAAAGGCAAAACCTGCTCTATATCGACGGCATTTTCAAGATGAAACGTTTATGCAAATTATGTCATATTATCAGGGTACAGCTGTCGGTTCGTTGGAAGTAATCATAAAAGAAGATACTGCTGAAATCGATGGGTTACACGTGCACCAGGCATTTCGTAAAAAGGGAATTGCTCAGCGATTACAAAAGTTTGTAATGGATCAATTCCCTAATAAAACCATTATATTAGTTGCTGATGGTGAGGATACTCCGAGAGAAATGTATATTCGCCAAAATTATCGTTATCTCGGATTCCAATATGAAGTACAAAAGGTTGATCTAAAAAAAGATGAATAACCTGGAGGGAAATCATTCCATGAAACATGTTTTGGTAGTAGGCGGAACAGGGATGCTAGCAGATGTAGTGAGCTGGTATGCTAATCAGTCAAACTATGTTTCTGTGATTGCTAGAGAGGAAGAAAAAGTAAAACGTATAAAGCATTCTACTAAACAGCAGAAACATATATATCCGATCTATGTTAATTATCGGCAAATAGAGAAACTAGAGGAACAACTTAAAACAGCAATTTTGATGCTCGGTCTGATACAACAAGTCGTTGCTTGGGTAAGGTCAGATGCCAAAGAAACATTAAAATCAATCATTAAAGTAGTTACTGATCAATTATCGGATTGGCAGCTCTTTCATATCATTAATAGTAGTGCAGATAGTGAACGAATAAAGGATTATTTATATGTGCCAGCAAATTGTCAGTATCGCCAAATACAATTGGGCTTTAAGGTCGTAAGCAACTATTCAAGATGGCTGACAAATCAAGAGATAAGCCAAGGTGTTATCGAAGGTATTCAGCAGGAAAGAAATACAATGTTACATATTGTTGGACAGGTAGAGCCTAGTGACAAATGACCATAAGTAGTGGGGAGTAATAATTTAAAACTTGAGTGTCTAGATATACAGGAAGATAGTTGTTTTTATATGACATGTTAGGGGAATACTTATTTTAGTAATCAGTGTGGGTGCTTATGAGACTTATTAAATGCAAATAACTTAGTTTAGAATCGAAAAGGGGCTGGGACAAAACACAACGTCTTTACTCAAAATACGAATAATCATATTATCAATAGGAGTATCATTACCACACCGTGAAACTATACGCGCTTTCCACGGGCGCGGCCCCAGCTAACTTGGTGAAGAAAAACATGTTACCACGTGGATCTTCGGACGCCTGCTATTCCCGCCGGAGTCTCGCTTATTTCGGGTGCTAAATGAATGATTTTAATCAAAAAGCGAAAAGATAATTAATTTAAACTAATTATCTTTTCGCTTTTTATTGTTTCTTCATTCTTTTGTCTCTGCTTCTGTTCTTAGCTGGGAGTTTTTGTTTTTAATTGTCAATACATA
The DNA here is from genome assembly GCF_016919725.2 of Virgibacillus sp. AGTR. GTDB lineage: Bacteria > Bacillota > Bacilli > Bacillales > Amphibacillaceae > Virgibacillus > Virgibacillus salarius. Next base: position 64,918 of record NZ_JAJERH010000009.1, on the reverse strand, counting down.
ACATGTCAACGGTCATTAGTCAGCTTAGCTCTCATGCGAGTGATGTTTCCTTAATAGCAAATCATTGCAAATGTGTTATCTCCACTGCTCCATGTTCCATACTTGTGTTATCCAATTTTCATAAAATGTAGGTTCATGGGATACAAGAATAACACTTCCCGTATAGTTTTCTAGTGCTTCCTGAAGTGCTTGCTTTGTTACAACATCTAAATGATTCGTTGGTTCATCCAAAATGAGGAAATTACTCTTTGCTAACATTAATTTACATAAACGGACCTTTGTTTGTTCCCCTCCACTAAGTGAAGAGAGTGGTTGGAAGATATGTTCGGTTTTGAGTCCGCATCTTGCAAGGTTTTGTCGTACTTCCTTTTGTGTTAAGTGTGGAAAAGCTGACCAAATTGTTTCTAATGCAGTAGTTTTGGCAATGGACGGCATTTCCTGCTCGAAATATGCTGGTAAAACCCTCTCGCCGATGGTAATGGAACCATCTAGTGCTGTTAACTCACCAAGTAATGTTTTTAATGTGGTTGTTTTTCCAATTCCATTATGTCCAACAAGCGCTACTTTTTCACCACGCTCCAATTTTAAATTTACATTGGAAAACAATGGTTTATCATAGCCGATTTGTAGATTTTCAGTTTGCAGTAATTTATTGACTGGTTGGTGAGATACGGTAAATGAAAACATTGGTTTGGGATTATTTGTCGGTTTATCCAGACGTTCCATTTTTTGTAGCTTTTTTTCCCGACTTTTTGCCATCTTGGCAGTCGATGCGCGTGCTTTATTTTTTTGTACATATGTTTCAAGCTTTTGAATCTCTGCTTGTTGTTTTTCATATTGTAAATGAATTTGTCGCCTTCTTAATGCATAGGCCGCTGAAAATTGTTGATAGTTTCCTGTGTATCTTGTTAAGTTTTTATGTTCTAAATGATAGATCACCTGAACGACCTCATTCATAAAATGAGTATCATGTGTGATTAGGATAAATGCATAGGGATACGCTTGTAAATAATTGGTTAACCAATCGATATGTGCAGTATCTAAATAGTTTGTTGGCTCATCAAGCAAAAGTACATCGGGCTTCTGTAAAAGCAGCTTAGCAAGTAATAATTTAGTACGCTGTCCACCACTTAACATACTCACATCTCTATCTAGTCCTAATTGGGTTAGTCCGAGTCCTGCAGCAACTTCTTCGATAGAAGCTGGAATGGTATAAAAATCATGTTGATCGAGCAAGGTTTGTAGTTCACTATACCGTTTCAATATGTTATCCAAATTATCAGTATGAGGATTCGCCATTTGTTCACTAAGGTCTTCCATTTCCTTCTCTGCATCAAATAATGTTTGAAATGCTCCTTGTAGAAATAGACGAATACTAGTTCCAGAAGTTAAATGAATATGTTGCTCGAGATTACCGATATGTGCTTTAGGATGCCATTCGATGGTTCCCTCATCAGCAATTAATTCTCCAGTTAACAGTTGAAAGAGGGTAGATTTGCCTGCGCCATTTGGTCCAACTAACCCGATATGTTCCCCTTTTAACAGGCGAAATGATACATCTTTTAATACTATTTTATCTCCGTAACCATGTGTCAAAGCATTTACATCTAATAAACTCATAATACCTTTCGCTCCTTGTTAATTTTATCTAAAAGCCAGCAAGTACAAGGAGGGATATACCATAAGAAACAAAAACTGGACAGAGCGTATGGACGCCCTGCCCAGTGTATAAATGGTAAATACTTAAAAAGTATACACCATGGTTATCCAATGAGTTCAGGTGTTTATCCGCTGCTTGTAACTTGCGATTGGCTTGCTAAAAATGGGCATACGTATCCCGTATTTAGGCAATAGCAAGTTGAAGCACAGCAGATAAAAACATAAATAACCTTCACTCCTTTAATCATAGTACATCCAGATTACCACGATTGGTTCTCAAACGCAAGCCTAGTTGTAGTATTATGGGAGACGTTGGTTTAGGGTTTTAGGTTAGATAGGCTAGACAAAAACTAGGTTCTCACTTTGTGATTATTAACATGACCTTTAAAAATATAATTATGGGTAATAGTTGCATTTATTTAGTTTAGTATCTATACTAATTGGTATGAAGAATAATAATTATAAGCAATTAGAGGATAGTAGCCATAGTATTGGTAAGTTAATCTTTCAACTTCGACGCCTGGAACGTAATCCTCGAACCTTCAGTGATGCGGGTACTTTGACTCCAAGTGAGATTCATGCAGTAGATGCAATTGGAGAAGACAGAAATATACTAATGAGTCAATTGGCTGATCGACTGGGAGTGACAAAAGGTGCAATTACACAGGTTGTAGGGCGTTTAGAGAAGAAGGGGATTGTGTGTCGAACCCCACACCCTGAGGATTCAAGGGCTGTAGAGATTTCATTAACAGAAAAGGGAGTAGTAGCATATCAGGCACATAGGAGACTGCATCAGAATTTTTATCGAAAGCTGAGAGAACAATTAAGTTCAGACGAAATCGCCATTTTTGAAAAATGTGTAAAAACATTTACGAGTATATTAAACGAAGAAAATGATGGTGAATAGTCACGAGCAATCAGTGGCAATCAAAAACTGCTGATTGCAATTTTTTTAAACATTTAGTTTAGAAGCTAAACTAAAAAACTTGCGGGTCCATTTTAAGACTACATGGTGTGTCTTTTAATTCAATCTTATTTTTAAAGGAGGAGTATACTATGGGTGTTATTTTTGCTATTTTATCAGCCTTTATGTTTGCTGTTAACAATGTAGTTGTAAAGAAAGGAATAAAGCGAGCTCCTCATAGTGATAACGGCTTGTTTATAACAGTTCTGATAAATGTAATTTTATTAGGTGTTCTTTGTTTCATTGTAATGGGGTTAAGGGGGTGGGACTTTCATTTTTCATGGGAAGCTTTCTTCTTCTTTTTACTTGCGGGATTGTGTACTACTGGAATAGGTAGGCTAACATTGTTTTCAAGTATTTCCTATATTGGTCCATCGAAGGCTTCTGCTATTCGAAATTCTACTCCTATTTTTACAACTATATTTGCTCTCATTTTTCTTAATGAAGAGATTACATTATTACCGGGAATTGGTATGGTTCTATTACTTGCGGGAGTATTAAATGAGGGGTTTCGATTGAATAGGATAGAAGCATCGAAACACCAACGCGATCCAAAAAGGTATTCGTATATGGGATTTGGATTAGCGGTATTCTCTGCCTTGATCTTCGGAGTTGGCCAAGGAATTAGAAAACAAGGTTTAATCGAAATGAATGATGCTTTTTTTGGTGTATGGGTGGGGACACTGGCTTCTTTAGTTTTCGTTATTTGTTATCAATCCATTCGTGGAGAGTTTATTACTAATATAAAGAAAAATGTTAGGGTAATTAATCCTTACTACCTTATTTCTGGTGTATTAACAAGTATAGGTCCGTTGTTCTTCTTCCTAGCAACTCAAAGAATGCAGGTTTCATATGTAAGTGTTATTGCGGCTGCTGAACCAATACTAACTATATTCCTAACCACAGTAATTTTTAGAGGGATTGATTCAGTTACCAAGTATACTTGGATAACCATAACAATGATGTTCCTTGGAACAGTACTCATTGTAATTCATATCTAGCCATTTTATAAAAGAGAAAGGAAGAAACAATATGAAGGACCATATACTTGTCGTAGGTGGGTATGGCCATGTAGGAAGATTGATTTGCCAACAGCTGGGGAATTTATATCCTGACAAAGTAATCGCCGCTGGAAGAAGCTTTAGTAAAGCAAGAGAATTTTGCAGTACAACAAATGGCTCGGTGATACCTCTTGAATTAGATATAACAAAGTCGTTACCATCAGATTTATTTGAAACAGTAAGGATAGTAGTAATGTGCCTTGATCAAAAAGATACAGGTTTCATACAGGCTTGCTTTGCAAATAACGTAGATTATATTGATATTTCTGCAAATCATTCATTCCTATCGCGTATCGAAGAACTACAAACAGAAGCAATGAATCATAAAACAGCTGCAGTGTTAAGCGTTGGTTTAGCCCCAGGACTTACAAATCTATTAGCTCGTCATACAAAAAGCTACCTAGATAATACAGAGGAAATGGATATATATGTCATGCTAGGATTGGGAGATCGACATGGTAGGGCAGCGATTGAATGGACAATAGATAATCTGAATACAAGATTTCAGGTTTATTCAAATTGGGAAAAGGTCAATGTGGACACATTTAGCAGTGGGAAAACTACATATTTTGGTAAGGAGCTTGGAGAAAGAAAGGGATATCGTTTTTATTTTTCAGATCAAAATTCCCTTCCTCATACCTTGCAGATACCCACTGTATCTACTCGACTATGCTTTGATTCCAAAGTTATAACGTATGTAATCATGTTACTTAAACGAGTAGGAATATTTCGTTTAATAAAATATCAATCTATACGAAAAGTGATGGTATGGCTTTTCAGTAAAATCAGATGGGGAAAGGAGTTATATGCATTGAAAATCGATGCATTTGGAGAGGTTAGTGGTAAAAGAGTGAAAGCGGAGTGTAGCATTCAAGGTCGGCAAGAAGCTTTGTTAACTGCTAAGATAGCAGCTAAGCTTACAGAAAAACTATACACTATGAAAGGATTGAATGGAATCTATCATCTGGAAGAGCTTTTTGACATAGATTCATTCTATCCAGATGTCATAGCACCCCATGTTCGTATAACTGAATATAGAAATAATAGTTAATTTAAAGGCTACCAATAGCTATAACCAGTCATATCAGAAGTAGAAAGCAACAGAAAAATAATATTTTGCAAGCAGAAGATGTCGTCCTTAGCATGAGCTTACTGTAGAAAATAATAGTGCTTGTGTATAACCAATTCAAATCTAGTATTTTAACAGCTTTTTTTGAAAAGGGAACGGGACATAACTAAAATGGTCCATTCCAAAACACAATGTACTAGCCCGGAACTATATGTAGACTCCTAGAAAAGACGAGCGCTTTTTTCTGCTTGCGATGTATTGCCTAGCAAGGGGAGGGCTGACAGCCGCCAGAGGAATGCGAAGTATATTTCCGGAACCGCTTCGCTGTGTTTGGGCACTTTTATACTCGTTTCTGTCGATTTTTGTTCCTATAGGAGCTGCAAAACAGATTGTTGACAAAGATTAGTCTAAAGCCAGATCTGATTGAAGCTTCTGTAAATGCGCTTCAAATGTTTTTCTTTCTTTATCTGTTAAATGATTACCGCCATACCGTACGGCTTGATAAAGATAAAGTGGTGCATGCTGTACGCCTAAACGTTGAAACCATTCTTCGATTGTTTCGGTCGGCTTTCTTCCAATACCTTTTTTCTGTGCTTTTTTTTCAAATTTTAGTATCTGCTGACGAACTTGATCAAGTGAATTTGTACGAAATGGCGTCAGAAATCGACCTTTCTTTTTATTTGCATTTTTCTCTTTACTATCTAAAGGAGTGGAGGTAAACGGCGGTATATTTTCCTGTTTGTACGTAAAAACAGGTTTCTTACGATAGTATAAAAACAGGGAAATAACTAAAATTGCTCCCAAAGTTACGCCGATTAGCCAAAGCCAAGGGTAAGATGATTGCCCTCCGTCAGCTGCTAAATTTTTTAATGCTTCGAACGGATTATCCTCTTCTGCCATTTTTGCTACCATTTCTTCGTAATTTTCTTTTTTGTTGTTTTGAAAGAATTCAGGGTCGAATCCGGCTATGTCTATACCATTTGCGAAGATAGTACCGATGAAAACAATTACTTGGCTTATACCAAACCAAAGGAAGCTAATTACTGGTACTACTCCATAAAACATAAAGAACAAGGTAACGCTGATGATTGAAATTGCAATGAAAATTCCGACGATATATTGTAAGGAACTGAGGGACTGCTGCTGACTGGCTTGAATATGACTTGAAACATACCCAGCAATTAGAATGAATAATAGTACAGCTGCCATCCAGAAGTGAGTAGTGTCAAAAAACCAAACGGAATCAATCAGAAAAAAGAAAGCTAACCATGTGATTATATGAATCTGGTTTTGTACATCAGGGACTTGTTGATGTTTGAAAAATCTCCACGTCATATATAGCGAAAAAGCAAGGCTAATTAAAATAGGATACGAAAATATCAACACTAATATTGCCCAGTTTATACTGATTGAAACAATAAAGAAGATTTGATTGTTCATAAATTTACTAAGTGTAGTCTGAATGATGATGAGCAGTACTACCGCAATAATGAAACTCCATGAAGGGACGGGAAAAGCAGACTGTACAAAAAAAGGGACTAAAATAAAGTACAAAAGAATTCCTTCATAGAATAACTGATAGTATTTTGTCATTTTAGTTTTTATCCACATGTTTTAAAACCCCTCATTTGGGAATTTGTTGGAGGGTGTTACTCTCCTCTGATCCTGCAATAAAATAACACCTCTTGCCTTGTGTATTCCATTTTCGAATGAGTAATTCACTAGCTGATGTGATTTCACCAACGAAGACAATTAAATTTGAATCTGCCATTTTTGTTGTAGCCTGATGCAGCACTTCCTCCATTTTCATTATATTAGAAGTTACTCCATCTACACGGGCAAGCATTTCCCATACTTTTTTTAGCTGATTATTACCTTGATTTAACTCAACATGGTAGGGTTTATTCCCATACTGTTTCAAATTAATATAAATGGAGAAAGGATACCCTTGCTCGGTAATACTTTGGCAAAGGAAAGCTGCTTTTGAAATGATGGACTCTAGATCTCCACTGGTATAGCGATTGCCAATTTGCGAAGTCAAGGAAATATTGACAAAAATGGTCCATGAAATATTACGGTTGCGTTCATATATTTTAGTTTGTAATTTGTTTCTTTTGGCTGATGCCTTCCAATGTACTCGAGAAAAGGAATCTGACGGTATATAATCCCTAGTGCCGAGCGGGTGAAGGAGATCCTCAAATGGCGACAATAAGGTCGCCTGGTTTCCGAATGTCATCTGTTTAAAGCTTTCCATTCCATGTACGGGCAATGGGGTTGGATAGATAATAATCTCTGTTTGATATTTTTGAAGGTACGTCAAGTGTATAGCTTCAAAATTCAGGAGGTGAGGAAATACGATACCAACATTAGAAACACCTGTGACACCACGTTCCATCGCTTTAATCGGTATAGCTAGCTTAACAGAACTTTTCCCTTTTAATACAAAGGGCACACGAAAGGAAATGCGTCTCATTCTTTCTGCTGCTATTTCCTTGTTTGTTCCAGCTACCTTTTGGTTTGTTTGCATCTCGAATGTACCGTTAAAATAGGGAAGGAAAGACTTGTTTTTTAGTACAATTTCAATAGTGGCTTCTTCTCCCTCTGTTAAGCGGAGTGTTCTTTTAGGATTCTCTATGATAAGTCCCTTTGCAATATTCCTATCATAGATCAATCCGAGAAAGATAAGCAATAAGATCATTCCAGCGAACATGAAGATAAAAGGCTGTTTTATCCAAACACTTAGGATAACCAGTATGAGAGTTAAAATAATTAACAGTCCTCGTATTTTCACTTTGTTATCAGTAGTGTTTATTTGCCATTGCATAATTAGTGAGACTCCAATTCCACAGGTACTTTAACCTGTCCTAAGATTTCGTACAGAACATCTTGGCTAGATTTTTTAATCGATCCTTCTAGTGTAAGCATCATTCGATGTGAAAGTATATATGGTGCCAACTCTTTTATATCCTGAGGATTAACAAAATTTCGAGCTTGTAAATAAGCATGTGCTTGGGCTGCTCGCATAAAGGCTAGTGCTCCACGTGTGCTTGCACCTAGTATACTATCAGGGTGGGTTCTCGTTTCCTGAATAATCTCTAATAAGTAATCCTTCACGACATCTGATACTTCTACGTGCATAATTTCCCGTTGCATCTTAATTATTTCTTCTGCTTGTAACAACGGTTGAATATTGTCAATTGGGTCATTCAACTGATTTGTAGACAAAATGCTTTTCTCCTGATCTGCTGTTGGGTATTGTAAAGGAATCTTCATTAAAAAACGATCTAATTGGGCCTCGGGTAACGGGAAAGTACCTTGATTCGATTCAATTGGATTCTGTGTTGCAATTACGAGAAAAGGAGAATTTATATGAATGGTTTCTCCCTCAATGGTTGTTTGTTGTTCTTCCATGACTTCCAATAGACTTGATTGCGTACGAGGAGTGGCACGATTAATTTCATCCACTAGTAATACATTAGTCTGGATGGGGCCAATCCTCATTTCAAATGACTGTGACTTTGGATTAAAGAATTGGATACCAGTAATGTCGCTAGGCAAAACATCTGGGGTAAATTGAACACGCTTGAAATCCACATTACTTATTTTGGAAAAGGACTTAGCAAGTTTTGTTTTACCAGAACCAGGCGTACTCTCCAGCAAGATGTGTCCCTTTGCCAATAATGAAACAAAGATAAGATGAACGACTTTTTCTTGTCCGATAATAACTTGGTTTAGTATTTCTTTTGCTCTGTTTACTTTTTCGATCATATTATGTACCTCCGAGTGATAGAATCCAAAAAATTAAACTGAGACTATTATACCACTACTAAACTTCTTTTTTCCATATTTTCTAACTATTTAAACGAAAGATGTTATACTTAAAGTATTTTAGAATGGAGGAGATAAGTTGCGTTCTGTGGATCAAATAATGAATCTAGTATTAGCTGTTGCTAAAGCGGATAATCGTATACGTGCTGTAGGAATGAATGGTTCGCGTACAAATGCGAATGCACCAGTCGATCCATTTATGGATTATGATATTGCTTTTTTAGTAAATGACATACAATCTTTTATGAAAGACACAGGTTGGATTGATGTGTTTGGTGAACGGATAATTATGCAAACACCTGAAGATATGAAGCTGTTTCCTCCAGAATTGGGAAATCGATTTTCCTATTTAATGTTATTTACCGATGGTAATCGAATTGATCTTACATTAGTACCCATTGAGGAGATGGAAATTTATCTAAATGAAGATTCGTTAACGAAGATAGTGTTAGATAAAGATAATCGTATCTCAGAACTACCATTTCCAACCGATCAGGATTATTGGGTAAAGCCACCAACAGCTGCATTCTTCGCTGACTGTTGCAACGAATTTTGGTGGGTAACAACTTATGTGGCAAAAGGGTTATGGCGTTGCGAAATGCTTTATGCGATGGATCATATGAATCTTGTTCGATCGATGCTACGTAAAATGTTAGAGTGGCATGTCGGAATAGAAACAAACTTTAAGATAAGTGTTGGAAAAAACGGTAAATATTTAAAGCGATACTTGCAGGAAGATACGTGGTATCAGTTATTACAAACATATCCTGAAGGGAACAATGATTCATGCTGGCGAGCATTGTTTGTGATGTGTGAGTTGTTTGAAAAAACATCACAGCTGGTGGCAAACGTATATGATTTTACATATCCTCGTCAAGAAGCACAACAAGTGCTCGAATTTCTACAACATGTAAAGAAATTGCCTAATGATGCCACTGAAATTTAAGAATGCACACGGAAAGGAATAATTTCATGTTTAGGTATAGAGCTGTCATTGGACAGCTCTTAGCTCTGCCATAAATTTACTCATATCGGTTATATTCCAATTCCCATGCTGGATTCCAAACAATTTCCCAAAGGTGCCCATCAGGATCTTGAAAGTGACCAGAATAACCACCCCAAAATGTATCGTGAGCAGGGTCTGTTATGATAGCACCTGCATTTTTAGCTTGTTCCATAACTTCATCAACCTCTTCACGACTTTTAGTATTATGTCCAATTGTACATTCTGTTGAACTCGGTTCACCTAGTTCTATCTTGGCTTCGTGTGCAATATCCGTTCGTTTCCAGATAGCGAGCTTTATTCCTGCCTGCAATTCAAAAAAAGCAACTGCCCCATGCTCAAACTCACTACCAACAATGCCTTCTGTAGGTAGTCCAAGGCCGTCCCGATAGAATTGAAGTGAGCGTTCTAGATCATCTACGCCCAATGTAAGAACAGTTATAGATGGTTTCATATTTCCTACCTCCAGAACAAATTATATAGGAAGATACTTAAAATTCCTTAATATTCGTAATGCTTGTAATGTGAGTATGCCTTTCCATTCTTTTTCTGCTATGGGCCAATCGTTTTCATATTGGTGCCATTCCCAGTTAGGTGCCCATGCGCCATCGGTTGCCTGTTGACCTATTAGATGATCTAGTTCCATTGGAAGTATATTGGCGAATTTACGATAATGTGTTGATTTGGGCGAATCAATAATTTGTAATGGTCCTGCCACATATCCTTCTCTCTTTGCAGGATCTGCAATGACACAATTATTAATAAAGCGCTGTAGCCTATCCTCGATTTTTGTACGTTTCTTCGTATTTAGCTTAAGCTGTTCGTATAAGCGAAGGTAACAGAAAAGTTCATGCATCTCTGCTAAATCACAGGTCTCTAATAAATGCTGAATTGCATAATCAATGAGCATATCAAGTTTTTCGTAAGTTACTAGGTCCCGATATTGTATGAAGAAACCTACAATATCTGCATTTGGATTACCCCAATTGTCGGAGAATACACCATATTGCCACCAGATTGCACGTGGGGATCGCTCTGCCTCGACTGGAATTATATCCCATCCCGTATGATCATCTTGATAAGAAGTGATAAAGTAGTCAAGTGCTTGGCAAACAACATTCTTTTTTTCCTCGAATGCAGGTAATTCCCCAAGTATTCCAAGTGCATATGTCGTTGCTAATGCAGAGGATTCATTACAGCGAAGATCTGGTTCCAGTCCATGACCAAAACCTCCATCTGGATTTTGAAAAGCAATTAATTCTTGGAGTGCTTTTTTATAATTAGTAGCTTCAAACTCGTATTCATAAAGTGCTCGTTCAAGTGGTCTTGCATGATTTTTCATGAAATGTTGAGCGAGCTTGAAAGAACTTATATCCATTTTTTTTGTCATCGTGTTCACTCCTTTATATTGTGGTAAACACATAATAGCATAAGAATGAATGTACGTTATTGTAAAAAACGGACAATCGAATCTAAGTTTTACCCCGCATATAACTGGCAGTAAGCCCCCTACTTCAGGGAATAAAGTGAAACCAATAAGGCTAAGTGTGGAATCAATTGCCAGTAAATGTCCGATTGGTTCTAGAGCCTTTAGGGCATACCCTTGTGGTACTACCAATCCTTGGGGAATAAATAAAATCCCCAAGGATTGAAGTCTTCCTTTATTTTAATAGAATCTGCTTCGGTGACTGGCCGTAATGACGTTTGAATTGATGAATATAATGCGATTGATCGTAATAACCATAATTTGCTGCTATGTTAGATAACGATGAGGGATTATCATGTAGTTCTTTTAATGAACTTTGAAATCGAATAATATTAGAAAATGCTTTAGGACTGACACCTAATTCCTTCTTGAAGACCCTTCTAATCGTTCTTTCACTAAAATGGGTCTTTTCTGCTAGTGTGCGTATGGGGAAGATACCCAGATTTGTAAACAAGTATTGCATACTTGTTTCTAGTAATAAATCTGTGCGATGTGTATTTTTTGATAAAAGCTTTACTAACTTCATTTCAATTTTGTTAATTTTCTCTGGAAGGTTTTTCGACAATAGCAAATCTTCCTGCAAAAGCGAAGCCTCCTGCCCCCATATATCCTCAAGAAGTACTTGGGTATCCATTAATTCGGCGGGAGGATACATAATAAATCGGCGTGCCGTATCTGCATAAAAACGAATTCCTAACAGGTTTTGTTTTTGCCTGAGTTTCATTGTTTCAAATGTGGTCATTAAGCCGACAGCAAAGGAGCCCTTTGCTAAGGAAGTTGATTGAAGGTCGAATATAATATCGATACAGCCGTCTGGAACAATTCGATGTAATGGATAGGTATCTAACGGATGGTAATGGACAGACCAGTAACATACAACATAATCAGATAAAAGCTTACTAGGTAAATATTCTTGATATTGATAGTTTGGGTTTCCTAGGCTCTTTTCAAAGATTGGTGGTTGTAAAGGATAATAATTTCGCATGTTATTTCCCTCTCTAAGGAATAATTCGCAGATAGGACAACTTCATGATTCGATTTTGCTTTATTATATACCGTATCTCTATATAGTTCCATGCTAGCTTAGCTAGGAAAGAGAAGGTAACTTAATATTTCCTTTTACGTATTGACATATTTTATTCAATTAATGTTCATTTTTTTGTACCAAACTCCGTGAACATTTTCTGACAACCAGCACATTCTATTGTTTTTCACCGTATATGGTATTAAGATAGATGAATGGATTTTGTGAAGTATGTAACAAAAATATTTCAATACATTTCATATCAACAACATGCAGGGGAGGGTATCTCTTTATGAAGATTAAATGGGCGATACTAGCATCGCTATTCACATTATTAGCGGTGCTAACAGGTTGTGAGCCATTGTTAGTTTTGGATCCAAAAGGGCCACAGGCGCAAACACAAGCCAATGTCATTTGGATATCAATAGCAATTATGGCTGTGATCGTAATTGTAGTATTTGCAATGCTAGTATATATACTATTTAAATATCGTGCATCTAAACAACCAGATTCATATGAACCACCGTATATTAAAGGAAATATTATTGTTGAATCACTAATAGTAGGGATTCCAGTACTAATTGTAATTGTTTTATCCATTATCTCCGTCCAGAGTAACTACAAAGTGGAAGCAACTCCAGAAGGATACGAGAATGATGAACCTTTAGTTGTATATGCATCTTCATCCGATTGGAAATGGCATTTTAGTTATCCTGAACAGGACATTGAAACAGTAAATTATCTATATGTACCAACAGATAGACCGCTTGAATTTAGACTCTATTCATATGGGCCGATAACTAGTTTTTGGATACCACAACTTGGTGGTCAAAAATATGCTATGTCTGATATGATTACTACCCTTCATTTAGGTGCAGATGTACCAGGTGAATATATGGGTAGAAATGCAAACTTTAGTGGTGAAGGATTCGCTGAGAATACATTTAGTGTAGAAGCAATGCCTCAAAAAGAATTTGATGAATGGGTTGATGAAGTTAAACAAACTGCAGACCCACTTACTGAAGATAAATTTGATGAATTGCTGGAGCCAGGGCACCTGGGTCAATTAACATTTACTGGAACTCACCTAGAATTTATGCCTCCGCCAGAAGGTCATCATGGTGGACATAATCATGGTTCTACCTCGGAAGATGATCATAGTGAACATGAAGGTGATTCTAGTGTAGAGCAGGATGAACATGAACAACACAATTCGGATTCCGGTCATGCAGATGAGACAAATGAGCACACAGAAGATCATCATTAAGATTTAGTACATCGGGTTATCCGGAAAGGAGTAAGAAAAATGGACTTTTTTGAACGTTTTATGATCCCACATCCAAGTCCTGCGATATATGCTGCTATGGTTGCTATTGTCCTCACTTCAATAGCAATCGTAGTTGGTCTTACCTATTTTAAAAAATGGGGGTATCTATGGCGGGAATGGATTACAACCGTTGACCATAAAAAAATTGGAATTATGTATTTAATATCCGCCTTGCTAATGCTATTTAGAGGTGGGGTAGATGCATTAATGATGCGAGCACAGACAGCTGTTCCAGAGAACGCACTGCTGGACGCGCAGCATTATAATGAAATATTCACCACACATGGCATCGTTATGATTATCTTTATGGCAATGGCATTTATCATTGCATTAATGAACTTTGTTATACCGTTACAGATTGGTGCAAGGGATGTTGCTTTTCCTCGATTAAATGCAGTTAGTTTTTGGCTGTACTTTATGGGTGCAATGTTATTTAACCTTTCCTTTGTCATTGGTGGATCACCAAGCTCAGGTTGGACGTCTTATTTTCCACTTGCTGGAGATGAGCTAAGTCCGTCTGTCGGGACAAATTATTACATGCTAGCTCTGCAAATATCCGGGCTTGGTACGTTAATAACAGGTATTAACTTTATTGTGACGATCCTTAAAATGCGTGCACCTGGTATGACGCTTATGAAAATGCCGATGTTTACATGGTCAGGGTTAATTACAAACGTCATTATTGTATTTGCCTTCCCAGTTCTTACCGTTGCATTAGCGATGGGAACTATGGATCGTTTGTTTGCAACGAATTTCTTTACAACGACAGATGGCGGAATGGATATGCTCTGGGCTAACCTGTTTTGGGTTTGGGGACATCCAGAGGTTTATATTTTGATTCTGCCAGCTTTCGGTATTTATAGTGAGGTAATCTCTACTTTCTCTCGAAGGAATTTATATGGTTACAATTCCATGGTCGCTTCCATGGTCATTATTTCCTTACTTTCCTTTGTCGTATGGGTACACCATTTCTTTACAATGGGTCAAGGAGCAATGGTTAATAGTATCTTCTCCATTACTACTATGGCTATTGCGATCCCGACTGGAATTAAGATCTTTAACTGGTTGTTAACCATGTGGAAAGGAAAAATTCAGTTTACTGTACCTATGTTGTATTCGTTAGGGTTTATTCCGATCTTTACCATAGGTGGTGTGACCGGTGTAATGCTTGGAATGTCAGCTGCTGATTATCAATATCATAATACGATGTTTTTAGTAGCACACTTCCACTTAGTAATTATACCTGGTGTTGTCTTTGCGATGATTGCTGGTCTTACGTACTGGTGGCCGAAGATGTTTGGGTTTATGTTAAATGAACGAATTGGTAGATGGGCGTTTGGTTTTATTGCTGGCGGAACTTGCCTTGCCTTCTTCCCAATGTTTATTTCTGGATTAGATGGGCAAGCTCGTCGTATGTACACGTACTCTGAATCTACTGGCTTCGGATTTTGGAATATGCTCTCATTCATTGGAGCTTTAGGTCTTGCAGTTGGGTTTATCCTCATTGTATACAATATTTACTATAGTACACGTTATGCATCAAGAGATATTGGCGATGATCCATGGAATGCACGTTCATTAGAATGGGCAACACATAATCCAGTACCTGAGTACAACTTTGCCATTACACCACAAGTAAATTCTAGTCAGGCATTCTGGGATTCCAAGAAAAATGGTCATACATTATTTAAAGGTGGATATAAAGAAATTCATATGCCTAATAATAGTGGTGTACCATTTGTTATGAGTGTGTTTTTCTTCATCTTTGGATTTGCCTTTGTATTTAGCATGTGGATTACAGCGGTAGTTTCATTGATTGGTATATTTGCATGTATGCTTCATCGCTCATTTGAGAAAGATCATGGGCATCATATTTCCGTTGCGGAAATTGAAAGAACTGAATCGGAATTGCGGGGTGCTAGAAATGAATAAGGATAACACGCAACCGCTTGAATATAGTACAGAGCAAGGACGTATGAATATATTAGGTTTCTGGATATTTATTGGAGCAGAAATCATGTTGTTTGGAACACTATTTGCTTCCTATTTTACGTTGGAAGGTCGTACAGGAGCTGGACCAACAGGTGCCGAGATATTTGAAATCTCCCCAGTTCTTGCAGAAACGCTTCTATTATTAACTAGTAGTTTTACAATTGGTTTAGGTGTTCATGCTATGCGTCTCGGTAGACAGAAAGCAATGATGACATTTTTCATCATTACATTAGTACTTGGTGCTGCTTTCTTGAGCTTTGAAGTGTATGAGTTTATTCATTATGTCCATGAAGGTGCTGGTATACAGACTAGTGCATTCACATCTATTTTATTAACGACATTAGGTACACACGGCGCGCACGTAACATTTGGGTTGTTTTGGGGAATTATGATAATGATTCAAGTGATTAAACGAGGACTGACTCCAGAAACAGCTAATAAATCATTTATTTTCTCTCTTTACTGGCATTTCCTAGACGTTGTTTGGATTTTTATATTCAGCTTCGTTTATTTGAAAGGAATGATGTAAATGAAAGAATTATTCCCGATTAAGCATGTGATGGGCTTTGTTTTCTCGTTGATTTTGACTAGCGTCGCGCTGTTAGTATATATCTTGGATATGTCATTTGCTCTTGGGTTGACGATCCTGCTTATTACCGCATTTGCCCAAGCAGCATTGCAATTAGTCGTATTTATGCACGCTGGTGAATCTGAAGATAAAGGTGCGATTTATACAAGTGTGTACTACGGTATTATCATTGCTGTACTTACGGTATTTGGTACGCTATTGGCAATGATTTGGGGTTATGTATAAGAATAACGGCTATTGATACCTGAGCATATTAGGGTAGATCAGGTGCCTAAAAAATCAGTTATAACTATAAAAGGAGTGTCATGATAGACACTCCTTTTATTTATGGTAGGATTTACTAATCTCGATCTTCTTTGTTCGTTTCTTTATTACTTCTTCTGTTGCTACGAAGAATATACCCATTAGAAAGATAAACACTGCCCCCATGATTGTGCCAATGCCAATGCCGGTAACCACACTGTATCCGCTTACGAAAAATCCATATGCAAATAGTGCAATTCCAATGAATAATACAGTTGCCCCTACGTACTTAACGGCATTTAGCATTTTTTCATTTATTTCCATCTCGCTCATCCTCCTTATACTTATATTATTCACCTTGTTCACAAAGTTGTCAAATACTTTATGAAAAATTGTTAAAAAGTATAATTGACAAAACAGGTATTGTTTCCATACACTATAGTCAAACAATCAAATGATTATTTGAATGAGGTGTTCTTAATGGTTACGGAAAAACGTGTAAATTCCACTAATGATACATGTGAAACGTTTTGTTTTGATGAGGATAAGGTAAATCGAATGCAGCCAAAAATAAATAAAGTAGAAGGCGTGGAGCAGATTTTTAAAGCACTTGCTGATGCAACACGTTTAAAAATTGCGTATGCACTTACACTAGAAAAAGAATTATGTGTTTGTGATGTTGCTCATATCATAGGCTGTACTAAGGCAACAGCCTCTCATCATTTAAGGCTATTACGGAATATGGGATTAGCAAAATATCGGAAAGAAGGAAAGTTGGTTTTTTATTCGTTGGAGGATGAACATATTCATCAATTAGTAACAATTGCTATTGTGCATGCAAAAGAAGGTGTTGGAAGTGGAGAATAAACAGGTCTATCGTTTAGAAGGCTTATCCTGCACGAATTGTGCCGCAAAGTTCGAAAAGAATATTCGTGCTATTGATAGTGTAGATGATGTGCAGCTTAATTTTGGTGCATCCAAAATTACGGTACAAGGAGCAGCTTCTATTGCGCAATTAGAAAAAGCAGGGGCGTTCGATGGGATTAAATTATACCCAGAGCGACAACGAACGAAACCCAAACGGCCGTTCTGGAAAAAACGTGACAATATAGCCTCTATGCTTTCTCTGCTTTTTACAATTATCGGATATACACTGTTCTTCCAGCTAGGAGAAAACAACCCTTTAACTGTTGGAATGTTCGCTGTAGCGATTTTAACCGGTGGTTATCATTTATTCATAATTGGATTTAAAAATCTTGTCAAGCTGCAATTTGATATGAAGACATTAATGACAGTCGCTATTATTGGTGCAGCCATAATTGGGGAGTGGGCAGAAGGTGCCGTTGTTGTCTTTCTTTTCGCTTTAAGTGAAGCGCTAGAAGGATATTCAATGGATAAAGCAAGGAAATCCATTCAATCACTAATGGATATTGCTCCTAACCGTGCTACTATTAAACGTGGAGGCTCCTTGATTGAAATAGATGTTGAGGATGTGCAGATTGGTGATATTATGGTTATTAAACCAGGACAAAAGATTGCTATGGATGGGGAAGTAGTATCGGGAGAATCATCCATTAATCAAGCTGCTATAACGGGTGAATCGATACCCGTATATAAATCAGTTGGAGAGGAAGTATTCGCAGGTACGTTAAATGAAGAAGGGTCGCTGGAAATTCGCGTAACAAAATTTGCAGAAGATACAACAATTGCCAAGATTATTCATTTGGTGGAGGAGGCACAAGCAGAGCGTGCTCCGTCCCAACAGTTTGTTGACCGATTTGCGAGGTATTACACTCCAGTAATTCTTATTATTGCATTGCTAATTGCTATTGTACCTCCATTATTATTTGGAGGGGTATGGTCAGAATGGATATACAGTGGTTTAGCAGTCCTTGTTGTAGGTTGTCCATGTGCATTAGTTATATCAACACCAGTAGCAATTGTAACAGCAATCGGTAATGCAGCCCGTAAAGGTGTTTTAATAAAAGGCGGTATTCATCTAGAAGAGGCCGGTAAACTCCAAGTAATTGCTTTTGATAAGACTGGTACACTTACAGAAGGGAAACCTGTCGTAACAGAAGTAGTATCAATTGGAGCCATGACTGATGGTGATGTGCTTGCATTTGCAGCGGCGATTGAATCATATTCGCAGCATCCGCTTGCTTCAGCGATTATACGTAAGGCGAAGGAAGAAAGGGTAGAAACATGGGATGCAACTGATTTTCGATCGTTTACTGGAAAAGGGGCAAGAGCAGTAGTCCAAGGTAAGCAATATATAATAGGTAGTCCAGCTTTATTTAAAGATATGATAAAGCTACCAGTAGTTGAGACAGAACAAAAAATCCAACAACTCCAATCAGAAGGAAAAACAGTTATGCTACTTGGAACACCAGCGAGGATTGAAGGATTAATCGCTGTTGCCGACCAAATACGAAAAGACAGTCCTTCCATCATTGAAAGACTTGTTCAATTAGGCAAGTGTACGGTAATGCTAACAGGTGATAATCAAGCTACCGGAAAAGCTATTGCTCAACAAATTGGTATAACAGAGACAAAAGCAGAACTTATGCCTCAAGATAAACTAGTAGCGATTAAGCAGGTTCGTGAGCAATATGGAAGTGTTGCAATGGTAGGTGATGGTGTTAATGACGCTCCCGCATTAGCAGCAGCTAATATCGGTATTGCTATGGGCGGGGCAGGAACAGATACAGCATTGGAAACAGCAGATATTGCGTTGATGTCGGATGATTTAGATAAGCTTCCCTATACAATGGCGTTAAGCAAAAAAACGTTGAAGATAATTAAACAAAATATAATCTTCGCTTTCGTTTTAAAATTAGTTGCATTGCTTTTAGTTATTCCAGGCTGGTTGACTCTGTGGATTGCGATATTTGCGGATATGGGAGCGACGCTTATTGTTGTGTTAAATTCATTACGGTTAATGAATGCAAAATAATAAATCCATCTATATGATTTCTTGAGTTGTTCAAGTTTAAATGATCGGTAATTTTTATTGCGATGACATTCAAAAATTCTATTGACAACACCTTATAATCGGCGTAGATTATAACATATCTATTATGATTTATATTAGGTGGAAAATTAATATATCCTAATGCCTTTTATTCGCTGAATCCTTTGAGCGGGGGAACCATTTTTGATAGGATAAATTCCTGTCTTGGGGTGAATCTTACTAGTTAAGAAGGGATACTCTCAGTCCCTAATCCGACAGCTAACCTCGTAAGCGTTTTGTTAAATCTGGGGAGAAAGGTCCAAGGGTCATCCTTTAGACCATTCTGTTTGTAATGGTCTTTTTTTCGTTGATAACGTATTGTATGTTCAAACAGCGATGATAAATAGAATCTATGTTGTATATGCTTTGTGCTTCTTCAGCACTTATGAAGTAACAAACTGATTTAATCAAGCTTTGAACATCCTTTTGAGGTGACAGCGAATGGGTTTTACATAAAGGATATAGAGAAAGAAGGATGAATGTTGAAAAGGAAACAATTTGCAGTCATTGGTCTAGGGAGATTTGGCAGCAACGTATGCAAAGAATTATATCAATTAGGACATGAGGTATTAGCTATTGATGCAAATGAGTCTATTGTCGATTCGCTTAAGGAATTTTCTTCTCATGCTGCAGTGGCTAACGCAACAGATGAAAGAATGTTAAAATCACTTGGTCTTCGAAATTTTGATTTTGCGATTGTAGCCATAGGCGAGCATATTCAACCAAGCATTTTATGTACATTGTTATTGAAGGAAATGGGTATTAAGCAGGTGTGGGTTAAAGCGCAAAATATACAACATTTTAAAGTATTAGAAAAGATTGGAGCAGACCGTATTATACAGCCTGAAAAAGAGATGGCCATGCGGATTGCTCACCAACTTGATTCTGAAAAAATAATTGATTATATTGAACTGTCGAAGGAATATAGTATTGTGGAATTAGTAGCTACTAAAAAAATTAGTAATAATACACTTGTACAGCTTGATGTCAGGAAAAAATATGGCTGCACAATTTTAGCAGTAAAGCGAAGAGATGAAGTAAATATATCACCACTACCAAACGATTTCATATATCAAGATGATATATTGGTTGTAATGGGACATAAGAATGATATTAAACGATTTGAAAATAGAGGTATGTAGAAGATGAGGAAAATCATTTCGTTACATCCGCTGCGAGGTAGTATTATTCATTTAAGTCCACCGCAAATTCTGGCGTTGGGATTCTTGGTATTTATCATCATTGGCACGGTACTTTTAAAAACGCCAATAGCAACTGAAGTTCCGATATCCTGGTTAGATGCCTTGTTTACTGCTACATCAGCTATTACTGTGACAGGTTTAGTCGTTGTGGATACCGGAAATGCTTTTACCATTTTTGGAGAGCTGGTTATTATGACGCTCATGCAAATTGGTGGCTTAGGATTAATGACATTTTCTGTTTTAATATTAATGATGCTTCGAAAAAAAGTCGGACTTCATCAACGAAAGCTAACACAGGAATCATTAAGCTTAAATGAAACATCGCTAGGAGGACTACTTCGATTAGTGAAGCTATTATTTATATTTTCTATCTCTATTGAGGCTATCGCCTTTCTCTTGCTAACGATTCGTTGGGTTCCAGAATTCGGCTGGGAGCAAGGTTTACATCAAAGCCTTTTTCATAGCATATCCGCCTTTAATAATGCAGGTTTTTCTTTATGGTCTGATAGTCTTTCTTCATTTGTGGGGGACCCTATGATTAATGTTGTTATAACAGGACTATTTATCACAGGAGGACTTGGATTTACGGTGCTAGTGGATATATGGGATAAGAAGGGTTTTCAGAAATTATCCTTACATTCGAAGCTAATGATTGTTGGAACATTGATCATCAATATCGTAGCATTATTTACTTTATTTGTGTTAGAGTATTCCAACCCAGCTACAATTGGTAATCTACCGTTAATGGATAAGCTATGGGGATCTTATTTTCAAGCAGTTACTCCAAGAACGGCAGGTTTTAATTCACTGGATATTGCTGAAATGACTGTACCATCTATTTTAGTGTTAATGATGCTCATGTTTATTGGAGCTGGTAGTGGTTCAACAGGCAGTGGTATTAAGGTAACCACCTTTATCGTAATGATTTTAGCAACGTTGTCCTACTTAAGAGGAAAGAATGAGACAACGGCTTTTGATCGAACCATTAAGCCACATGTTATTTTACGTGCTTTATCGATAATGATTATTAGTATATTAGTAATCTTTGTCGCTGTTTTTATATTAAGCATTACGGAGAAAGCACCGTTCCTAGTAATTGTATTTGAAGTCATTTCCGCTTTTGGTACGGTAGGTTTGTCGATGGGGTTGACAGGTGATTTAACATCATTTGGAAAATGTGTCATTATCATAATGATGTTTATTGGTCGAATCGGACCATTAACGCTGGCATTTGTATTCGCTAGACAAAGAAAGAAATCATCCATTCGTTACCCAGCAGAAGATGTGTTTACCGGCTAAGCTTATTATGAGAGTTAGAAAATCCTTTTAGCTATTTAGTAACCAAGGTTTTTCTTGAATTGAAGAGAACGCTACTCACTTTTTGTGAAAGGAAAATGAAAGGACAGGAATTTGTAAGTCATTCATTTTCTTAACGTGAAGTATTTACAAAGCCTCTATAATTCAGTAAGATAATAGAAATATTTTATATAAAGGCAATGATGAGAAGAGTAGATGGATAAGAGCTTATACAGAGACCTTTCGCTTAGCTGAAAACGAAGGAGTATCGAGTCCATTGAAACAAGGCTCCGAGCTGCGCATGGGAATTTCCTATTTTTTTATTATAGGAAAGGATCGTGTGACGGGATCTCCCGTTATAGGGATAGGGTATAAGCATGCTATGTTGTTTAGCTGCCGTACTTGATAAGATTTCTGTGGCGACACAGGAATAAAATGGGGTGGCACCGCGATTTTGGATTCCAAATCTCGCCCCCAAGATGACTGTCTTGGGAGGTGAGATTTTTTATTTACATCAGAGTTTAGTTACAGTGCCTGTATTTTAGAAGTTCTTTAAAGTTTTAAGCTAGCGGAGGCACTGCCACTTTTTTTGTTTTAAATAAAACTGGGGGGATTCAAAATGGTGGTTGCGTTGCGTGAATGGAGGAATCCTTTATTACTATTGTTAGGTATAGGTATATCGAATCTTGGTGGCTGGATATATTTAATTGCACTTAATTTAATTGTGCTTGAATGGACAGGTTCACCATTGGCCGTTTCAATTCTATATATGCTAAAACCGATTGCTTCTATTTTTTCAAGTTTTTGGGCGGGTAGTTATATTGATCGTCTGAACAAACGGAAGCTAATGATTAATTTAGATATATGTAGAGGGATATTGATTTTAATACTTCCCTTTATATCCAAGCTCTGGATTATGTATGGAATCGTTTTTGTCATTAATATTGCAGATTCTATTTTCGGTCATACATCAATGGTTTACTTTACGAAGTTAATTCCTAAAAAGAATCGACAACGCTTTAATGCATTAAGAAATTTTACCTCGTCTTGTGGATTTTTACTTGGACCGTCGATAGCTGGATTGCTATTTCTGCTGGGTTCACCTTTTTTAGCTATTCATTTAAATGGTGTTTTTCTTCTACTATCAGCAGTAATCTTATTAATATTACCTAATGTTGATGCGAAAAATAACCCAGAGGTAGCTAGTGTATCATGGCAAATGATTAAATCAGATTGGAAAACAGTTGTGACTTTTAGTAAGACATCGATGTACATTGTTACTGTTTATTTGCTGTTTAGTGGGGTTACTGTTTTGATGACTGCTATTGACTCATTAGAAGCTGCTTTGGCGACAGATGCGTTGTCTTTTAGTGAGAGTGAATATGGTTTACTTGTAAGTATAGCTGGTGTCGGATTTATTATTGGTTCAATCGTGAATAGTGTAATAGCGAACTGGGTGAAAAATTATTATTTAATAGGTTTAGGAGTTTTGGTCACTGCCATCGGTTATCTTATCTTTGCTTTTTCAACTAATTATGGTATGGCTGCTATAGGTTTTTTCGTCATCATGTTTGCACTATCTTTTGCTAACACAGGTTTCATGACCTTTTATCAAAATAATGTACCAGTTGATTTAATGGGTAGATTTAGTAGTATATTTAGTATAGTAGAAGCTTTTTTTATTATTTTTTTGACAGGAGCTTTTGGTTTGATAGCAGAGTTAATTGCAATTCGACCAGTGATGATAACTGGATCTATCGTTTTATTAGTACTTGGGTTAATAATTTGCTCTGTTGTTTTAAAATCCTCAAAAAGACAATTTTATAAGCTAGATAAGGATGCAATTAGTTAGTTTAAAGAAATGAAATTTTAGAATCTCCACATAAATTCCATATGAATTACACAACAGTTCCATATGTTCCTTTTACTATAGAAGAAAGAATTGGTTGATAAATAAGGAGTATGGTAATGGAGAAACAAATGAAGTTCGTTTTTGATACAACAGATTATTATCGATTTATCCGGTTATTAAGAGAAATTACGCCATATCAGCTTAAAGTCGATAAAGCAAACGGTAATGAAGAAGTCTTGAATATCTCGGAAAGAATCATCTATTATCGGTTAAAGAAGGAACTGGATGATTATTATCAACAATTGGATAAGGCTTGGTTTAACTAATAACAATATAACAAATAAGATTCAGCTGTTTATCTGCTGAATCTTATTTTACATATGGTAATTTTATTTAATAGGTACGTGATTCTTTAGTTGGCGGGAGAAAGCTCATCCTCAGTTACCCATTTATGGTTTTTAACTTCTTCACCACTTGTGTTAGATATATAATCAACCATGTATACAGTTGTATCTTTAGCTGAATCGATGGTGGCAGTAGCTCCATCCATTCCTTTCATATGAGAAGCTTCTACTTTTACTTCTGATCCAGATTCCAGCCGCTTAGCTCCAGGGTTCATTAGCTCCTCATGTATCACCCATTTATGGTTCTCTACTTTTTTTCCGCCATTAGTCGGGGTATAGGTGATGGTATATACAGTAGTATCATATGCACCAGAAATGGTTGCTTCAGCACCTTTCATTCCTTCCATATGATCTGTTTCAATTATTGCTTTGCTGCCAACCTCATATGTTGGGTTTTTTGCTGTTTGTAAGCCTTTTGGTACGTATTCAGAGCTAGAATGTTCCATTTGATCGTGATCACTTAATCCGGATTCCGTTTCTGGATCCGCGTTTTCAGTAGGACTATCGTTATTTTCCTGTGTACTTCCACATGCTGATAGTGTCATTGCTACAATAAATATACCAATTGCCAATCCCCATTTCCGCTTGTTCATGAGACTACCCCCTTCTTGTTAGTGATATGTCTCTATTAATTTACCCAGTAAATTTGCAGATTTTTTGCAGTTTATATGACATATTATATACAAAAAATGTAAAATATTAGCTGCATAGCTCGTCTGCACAGAAAATCAATAATTTTTTAATACACTGAATAGAAGTGTTTAATATATGGGGGAGGTAATATAATGAAAAAATTTATAGATTATAATAAGTATACAGAGACTGTATTACAGATACAGCTATTACCGATTTTGAAAGGCGGTTAATATGGTTAATAAGCTTTCTCTAAAAATAGGTATGCTTTTCTTTTTCGTTATTTTAATAATAGAAGGCTTGCTCTATTTTATTCTCTACATGAATTTAGCCAGTGAGCGTATTGAAGAAATAATCAATAATTTACTTGCACGAGGTAATACACATAGTGAAGTGTTAGAGGACAACTTTGAGGCAACAACGCTTGAACACGTTGGGTTAATGGAATCTGCATCTGAGTTTGTCGTTATCATTACTGATGAAGCAGGAAAGATTCTAGTTCATTCAGATCCAGTTCAGTCGGAAATGACAGAGGTTATTGAGCGTACGAACTATGATTCCATACCTTCAGAAGGTGTTGTCATTGAAGACAGATGGAAGGATAGACAGTTTATTGCTACGGATAGTCCCATCACGATAAATAAAGAGCATCGCGGGCATGTTTTTATGTTCGCTCATACCAATCAAGTCAAGCGGGTCTTAGATCATTTAAGTAATCAATTTTTATTTATTGGTATCATTACGGTGGTTTTAACGATTATTACCATTTTTATTCTTTCTCGATTTATTACACTGCCATTGATGAAAATAAAGCGTGCTACAGAACAGCTAAGTGAAGGGAATCATTTTATTGGATTACATACAGAAAGAAGGGATGAACTGGGTGAATTAGCACAGGCGATCACAAGCTTATCCAATGATTTAGACCGGTTGAAGAATGAAAGAAATGAATTCCTAGCAAGCATCTCTCATGAATTACGGACACCACTAACGTATATGAAAGGGTATGCGGATATAGTTTATAGTCAGGCGTTAACAGATGCAGATTTAAAAGAATATATTAGTATTATTCGTGAAGAGACGGAAAACCTATCTATTTTAATCAAACATTTATTTGAATTAGCGAAAATGGATCAACATTCTTTTCCTATAAGGCGTGAGAAAGTCTTTTTAAAGCAGCTTGTAACATCTATTGTCGACTTCATAACACCTGTGCTAGAGAAAAAAGATGTCGCGCTGTTTGTACGTTGTCCCAATCATATTTCATGCTACATAGATCCAAATCGCTTTCAGCAAGTTCTATTAAATATTTTAGATAATGCCAACAAGTATTCGGTAAAAGGTGGGGAAATTAAACTAGAAGTAAAGGACAGTGATAGGTATATTGAGATTATCGTTCGTGATCAAGGTGAAGGCATACCGAAAACGGATTTGCCTTATGTGTTTGATCGCTTATATCGTGTTGAAAAATCCCGTTCTCGAAAAAATGGTGGTAGTGGATTAGGTCTTGCCATTGCCAAAGAAATTGTTGAGGCTCATGATGGTATCATCCAAATATACAGTGAACAAGACGTTGGAACAAAGGTAATCATTAAAGTACCAAAGGGTGAGGTTATTGAAGAATGTACTTTTAATAGATGATGAACAAAGGATGTTGGATTTATTAGCGTTGTACTTGAAGCCACACAAATATATCTGTACAAAGGCGCAAGATGCTACAAAGGCACTAGAGCATTTAGAAAAAGAAAATTTTGATATTATTCTGTTGGACATCATGATGCCTGAGGTAGATGGTTGGGAGCTTTGCCAATCTATCAGAAAATTTTCTGATATACCGATTATCATGATAACTGCACGAGATCAGCAAGAGGATATTGTTAGAGGGCTTCGTTTAGGAGCTGATGATTATGTAACAAAGCCCTTTAATGCACAGGAGTTATTAGCTAGAATAGAAGCGTTATTACGTCGTACAGTACCAAAAAATGTAATAGAGGTTGATGGTCTACGCTGGGAAGAGGAACGGTTTGAATTAAGCTATGGTAATCAGGTGATTAAGCTGACGCCCAAAGAATTTTTTATGATTGGTCACTTAATGAAACACCCTAATAAGGTATTTACACGGGAGCAATTTATTGAATTAATTTGGGGTTATCATTCCGATACGGAAGGAAGGACCGTTGATTCTCATGTGCGCAATATGCGTGAAAAAATAAGACAGGCTGGGTTTTCCATAGATGACTATTTGCAGACTGTTTGGGGGGTAGGTTATAAATGGGTGGTTCAAGATTAAGTAGATGTAAATAGGAGTTGGACTAAGCATATAACTTTGAAGTGATAAATGAGCGAAGTAGGAGACTGAGACAAAAGAATTAATTATCGTCCGTTTTTTGATTAGAATCATTCATTTAGCACCTGATATAAGCACGTGTCCGAAGATCCACTTGGTAACGTGTTTTTCTTTACCAAGTTAGCTGAGGCCGTGCCGCGGAAAGCGCGTATATTTTCACGGTGCAGCGATAATACTCCTATTGATTAATTCGTATTTTGAGTAAAGAAGTTGTGTTTTGTCCCAGCCTCTTGTCTTTAAATTAGCATTCTTCTTTAAGCTGATTTACAAGCATCCGCACATGCAAAGCATGCATCTGCACATCTCTGACAATGATCGTGTGCATGCTTTTTGCATTCGTTTCCACAGGCTTCGCAAATTTCTGCACAGACAGAGGTTAACGCAGCAGAAAATGGTGTCCCTCTGCAGATTGCTTGCTCCAGATAGCTGCAAATATCTGCGCATTCTCGATCTAAACGTATACAGTTGGTCATCATTTTGATATCTTCCTCCTGCAAGCAGGCGTCATAGCAATGATTGCATGCTGTCATGCATTCATGTAATGCGCGAATAAGCTCCTGATGCTGTTCATGCCCCATTATTTTTACCTCCTAAAGATGAAATTAGAGAATGGATCGCAGTAAATTCTCTAGCTAAGTTCATCATGTTATTTCATCACTAACACTTACGTTGCCCAACTTCTTATATAATAAACAAATTCCTTTCAAGGATTTGTTATTTTGATAAACTGTAGAAAAGGAAATGGATGAATAGAGGAGAGAGGTTCCGATGAGTTACCAATGGTTAGATTGGGCAAGAAGATTACAATCTATATCCCAAGCTGGTTTAACTTTCACGAAGGATATATATGATCGAGAGCGCTATGAAGAGCTACAGCAAATAAGTAAAGAAATAATAGAGAGTTATTCGGAAATAGAGATGCAGCAATTATCGAACTTATTTGCATATGAAAAAGGATATCAAACACCTAAACTTGATGTGAGGGGTGCAGTATTTAAAGAAGAAAAAATATTAATGGTTAGAGAAAAAATGGATGATAAATGGTCACTGCCTGGAGGCTTTTGCGAAGTGGGGTTATCACCTAATGAGAACATTGTGAAGGAAATATGGGAAGAATCAGGGTATCATGTCGTGCCAACAAAATTGCTTGCGTTGTTAGATATGAATAAGCACTCTCATCCGCCACAACCCTATCACTATTATAAACTATTTATTCGTTGTGAAATTGTTGGTGGAGAGGAGAGTACTGGTATTGAAACGAAAGGGATAGACTTTTTCGCAGAGGATCAGCTGCCAGTTCTTTCTGTCGGTCGAAATACCGTAGATCAAGTTAAAACCCTATTTGAATTTAGTCGTAATCCTACAAAACAAGCGATAGTAGAGTAGGTAGTTAAAATCATGTCTCTGCATCAAAGCAGGAAAAATTAGTACAGCTATCGAAATAGGATTGTATAGAAAGGAAAATTGATGTACTTACAATACTTATTTCATGAGCCAATTCAATATATTACTAAATTAACGCCTAGCTACGAAGATCAGGCAAGTGATGTTTCGTTTGTGCAAACGAAGCGTCAGGCAGTGGTTGTACGTATTACGAGAATGGTAGATGAGCAGAGTAATGATTTTGGGTGGAAATGTAAAAGAATATTTGGGATTGATCCAAGAAACGTATTTTCCTTAGAACGTATAAATAATACATTAAATAATCTAACTTCCTGACCAAGGGTTGTTCATAAGGGGAAATCGTTTAATAGAGAATTCGTAGTCGTAGAGAAGCTGGAAGGGAAAACGCTTGAATCGTTTGTTGAACGACCTCCTGCTGTGCTACAAGGTCTTGGAAAAAGATTGGCAAAAATTTATTAGTATCAGCAATTTTTGTTCCAATGCAATTTTTAGCTGTTAAGAATGGTATAACAGGTTTAATTCGTACAGAGGCTTATGCCTATTGCACCAAGAGATTTAGACTTTATTGGATTGGAATACGTTCTAGATAATTCTTCTGCATTAAGTTTAGGAAGGGTTATGAGTCGATATGGGAGCTTCCTGATTTAAAGCATGTAGACGGTTATCCCACATATAATTGGCAGTAAGCCCCACTTCAAGCAATAAAGTGAAACCAATATGGATAAGTGGGGGATCGACTACCAGTAAATGTCCGATTGGTTCAAAGGCTTTAGGTCATACCCTTGTGGTACGAACAAGCAGTTGAGGACAGCAAAACCCCCACTGATTGAAGTTTCAATGTATCGTTAGCTATATTGATTATTAGCGGTACAAGGTGACATGGATGTGAAGGTATGACTAGATTATAAGGTGCTATTTTAAGGGAGGAAGACGAAGATGAATCCTGTTTTGATTGTCGGTGCGGGTCCAACAGGACTTGTATTGGCTTTAAGTATGACTAAGTTTGGGGTTCCAATTAAAATTATTGACAAAGCAGATGGACCAGGTACTTCTTCTAGGGCAATGGCCGTGATGCCTAGAACGTTAGAGTTTTACAATCAGCTTGGCATTTCCGGTGCAATCATTAATGAAAGTATTAAAATAAAGGAAATGCAGCTACATGTGGATGGGAAAAAAAGAGCTCGTATGCATGTTGGTAGTTTAGGAACAGGGTTAAGCCCATTTACATCTCCATACAGTTTTCCGCAGGATGAGCATGAAAAACTACTTCTTGAAAAACTAAACGAATTTGGTATAACTGTCGACTGGAACACAGAGCTTCTTTCTTTTCAAGAAGATCAAAAATGTGTAAAAGCAAAAATGCTTCAGGCTGGTCATGCTTTGGAAGAAGAATTTGCTTATATCTGTGGTTGTGACGGTGCTGGAAGTGCAGTTCGGCATCAAATCAACGCAGATTTTCCTGGGGGAACTTACGAACAGCTATTTTACGTCATGGATATTAAAGCTACAGGTAGACCGATAGACTCGCAACGAATATCGCTTTGTTTTAGAGGAGAGGAATTTGTTGTACTTTTACCTGTTCGTAGTAAGAATACAACGAGGGCGATTGGTATATTTCCAAAACAGCTTGTTAATAGTCGTGACGATGTTGATAAGCTAGTATCCTTCATGGAAGAGGCTTATCAGTTGGACATAAAACAGGTTAATTGGTTTTCTACATATAACGTTCATCATAGGGTCGCTAGTCATTTTACTAAGGGTAGAGCATTTCTTGTCGGTGATGCTGCACATATTCACTCTCCTGCTGGTGGTCAGGGAATGAATACTGGAATTGGCGATGCGGTTAATCTCGGCTGGAAGCTTGCTTCTGTCGTACACGGAAAGGCGAAGGAAGAGTTACTTCATTCGTATGAAGTAGAGCGGAGGGCTTTTGCCGAACGCTTGGTAAATACCACGGATCGTGCTTTTACAAGTGTGGTTTCTGGCAGTTTTATCAATCGATTATTACGAAAACAAATTGTCCCAAGGCTTATACCCCTTGTAGATCATTCCATGCGTATTAAAGAGCAGCTATTTAAAATTATTTCACAAACGCAAATTGAATACACTCAAAGTCCACTAAGTAGTGGCAAGTATATGGGAGTAGAGTCAGGACAACGGCTTCCATTTACTGGAGATAACTATCAAACATTACAAACCATGGATTGGCAGGTTCACGTATACGGGTCAGCTTCTGCTCAATTATTGAATTTTTGTAAGAAGCGTGGATTACCTCTTCATACTTTTAGTTTTGATTCAATTGCGGAGCAAAAAGGATTACAGAAAGAAGCGATGTATTTGCTTCGTCCGGATGGTCATATTGGTCTCGTTCATTCCTATCAGGATATACAACGATTACAGGAATACCTTGATAACTGGGGTATTACTCCGTTCCATGCCAAGCAGTAACAAAAGATAATTTGAAACATGGTTATCCCGCTTTTTTAGCGGGATTATTTTTATGGTTTTACAATTACTATAGGGGGGTATAGTATATTTGTATTGGAAATAATAACTAAGCAAATGATAAGAGTGAGGAGGGTATTTTATGAAACAAAAACATCAACACCATAATCATGAGCATCATCATACACATGTAGATCGAGAAAG
Organism: Virgibacillus sp. AGTR; assembly: GCF_016919725.2. GTDB lineage: Bacteria > Bacillota > Bacilli > Bacillales > Amphibacillaceae > Virgibacillus > Virgibacillus salarius. The sequence continues at coordinate 33,873 of NZ_JAJERH010000009.1, read as the reverse complement.
CAATCAAGATAAGCACATGCACAAGCATCATCATGAAGAGCACAGCCATCACGGTCATCATGACCACGGTGACATGGTAAATGATTTTAAGAAACGATTTTTTATATCATTGATTATCACTATTCCAATTCTAGTGTTATCTCCAATGATTCAGGGATTTATTGGTGTGAATTGGCGATTTCCATCTGATCAATATATTCTATTTGCGCTAGCAACAGTTATTTTCTTCTATGGCGGTTGGCCGTTTATCACAGGTGGCATCCGTGAATTAAAAGATCGTAATCCTGGAATGATGATGCTTATTGGCTTAGCCATTTTAGTTGCTTACGGGTATAGCTCTCTAACGGTCTTTGGTTGGGAAGGTAAAGACTTCTTTTGGGAGTTAGCAACATTAATTGATATCATGCTACTTGGTCATTGGGTAGAAATGCGTTCGGTGATGGGCGCGTCCAATGCTCTTGAGCAATTAGTCAAGTTAATGCCTAATGAAGCACATAAACTAGATGAAAATGATGAAATAGAAGATGTACCATTGTCTGAATTGGCAAGTCGTGATCGTGTACTTGTTAAGCCTGGAGAAAAGATACCCGTAGACGGTACCATCCTTGATGGAAAATCTGCAGTAGATGAATCCATGCTTACTGGTGAGTCAGTACCCGTTGAAAAAGTAAAAGGTGACGAAGTAATAGGTGGTTCTGTAAATAAAGAAGGGTCGCTAACTATTCAAGTGGAGAAGACGGGAGAAGCGTCATTTTTATCTCAAGTTGTTACGATGGTGAAAGAAGCGCAGGAATCAAAATCGAAAACGCAGGATCTCACTAATCGAGCTGCCAAATGGTTATTTTATCTTGCCTTATTTGCAGGGTTAGCTACATTAGTTATTTGGCTGCTGCTTGGGTACTCTTATGATATAGCCATTGAGCGAATGGTTACGGTTATGGTTATTACTTGTCCACATGCTTTAGGGCTAGCTGCACCTTTAGTCGTTGCAGTTTCAACATCCATCTCTGCAAAAAAGGGGCTACTCATTCGTAATCAAGCTAACTTTGAAGGTGCAAGGAATTTAAATGCGGTTGTCTTTGATAAGACTGGTACGTTAACCAAGGGAGAATTTGGCGTTACAGATATTATTGCAGATAAAGGGTATCAAAAAGATGAGGTACTTGCTTATGCTGCGAGTGTTGAGCAGAATTCAGAGCATCCAATTGCAGCCGGAATTATTGGAGCAGCCAAAGATAAAGCTATCTCATTAAACAAGGTAAATGATTTTGAATCGATTACTGGCAAAGGGATTCAGGGAAAAGTAGATGGCAAAACGATTAACGTTGTCAGTCCCAAATATGTACTTGATAATTATCTAACATTTGATCGGAAGCTGTTTAGTAAAATGTCGGAAGAAGGTAAGACCGTAGTATTTGTGCTGGTTGAAGAGGAATTAATCGGTATGATTGCGCTTGCTGATATGGTAAGGGATACAGCAAAAGAGGCGGTTAGATCGTTGAAGAAACAGGGTATTCATTCTATTATGCTAACTGGAGATAATCAGAAGGTGGCAGATTGGGTTGCTAAACAATTAGGAATAGAAGAGGTTTATGCTGAAGTATTGCCAGATGATAAAGCGAATCAAGTGAAAAAAATTAAGGAAAAGGGTTGGAAAGTTGCTATGACTGGAGATGGTGTCAACGATGCACCTGCATTAGCAACTGCGGATTTAGGAATTGCAATTGGTGCAGGAACAGACGTAGCTATGGAGACTGCTGATGTTGTTCTTGTAAAAAGTAATCCAAATGATGTGGTAGAACTAATGGATTTATCACGGAAAACGTACCGAAAAATGGTGCAAAATCTATGGTGGGCAACAGGTTATAATATATTTTCTATTCCGCTAGCTGCTGGCGTGCTCGCGCCGATTGGAATTGTTCTTAGTCCAGCGGTTGGTGCAGTGCTAATGAGTTTAAGTACTATAATCGTAGCAATTAATGCGAAATTATTAAAAGCATAAATGTAATAAAGCGGCTTAAGGTTCCTCCCAAGCTGAGGGATAAAAAAACTAGTATATATAAAGCCTAGTAATCATGTTATTCTTTCATCGTAAAAGGAAATAGCAGAGGGATGACTCGTGTTGTATTTTCGCAGGAGTCACCCCTTATGCCTCTACGTTATTAACGTGTTTTCCATAGGATGAGAATCATCACCATTTCAAAAAAATGAACGATAAAGGTTCGAACGACTTTCTGGAAATAACTTCGTATCTTCCGATTCATATCGTTTGGAGCTTCGTTCACTCGCACCCTTTTGAGTAATGTTAATATATAATGATCCGTAATACCGTTTCATAGGAATGTGTTCCCCATCGAAAAGTGTTTTCCAAATTAAGCTCCTAATATAGTATCGACAATACCGTATTCTTTTGCTTCCTTAGCGCTCATGAAGAAATCACGTTCTGTATCTTGTGCTATTTTTTCATATGGCTGGCCGGAACGATCGGCAATTAATTGATTGATTTCTCGCCGTTGCTTAATAATGCGATTAGCATAGATATTCATATCACTGGCTTGGCCCTTCATCCCACCGTGCGGTTGGTGTATCATAACCTCTGAGTGAGGGAGTGCAATTCTTTTCCCTTTTGTTCCTCCTATAAGTAGCACGGCGCCAAAAGATGCTGCCATACCTGTACAAATAGTTTGAACATCAGGTTTAATATGGTTCATCGTATCTAAAATCGAAAAACCGGCTGATACAGAACCGCCTGGGCTGTTAATGTACATTGAAATATCTTTTTTTGGATCTTGAGATGCTAAAAATAGTAATTGTGCAGTTACTGCGTTAGCGAGTGTATCATCAATTTCAGAACCGATAAATACAATACGATCTTTTAATAACCGTGAATAAATATCATAGCTCCGTTCTCCGTGATCTGATTGTTCTACAACATAAGGAATTGGTACGTTCATACGTTAACACCTGCCTTTATCGTTTAAGAGGAGTAATTGAATGAGGTAAAGGCTGTTCCTTATTCAGAAATATGTTAAGCAGCCATTTTACTTTCCATGGTATTTGGTGTATGTTGTCGTTGAGCATATAAGGCGCGAACAGAAGCATTATCTGTCAGTAAGTTTGCTAGTAGTTGAACATCATCGTTTTGTAATGCATAGGTGTATAATTGGATACGTAGCACCTGATCTTCATCTATTGGTGAATCAAAATCTAAACTTTTTCGAACCTCATCCTTTACTTTTTGTCGTGCTCGAAAAAGATTTGCCTTAACGGCTCCAATGCTTACATTTGTCAATTGAGCAATTTCTTTGAGGCTGCATTTACAAACATCTGCGAGTAAGAAAAAGATTTGTTGGTTTATAGTCAATTTGGATACTAACTGATTTAATAGATGCACAAGATTTTGCGAAAGTATATCACTTGTCGAATCGGCAATTTGTTTTTCGTAATCCTCGTATGGGATTATTGGTAGCTTTTTTTTACGTAGCTCATCAATCCATGTGTTTCTGGCAATTGTAGAAAAATAAGCTTTTTTTAGTGATGTAGGTTGATGTTTCTTCCAATTCACATAGGATTTTACCCAAGTTGTTTGCATGAGATCTTCTGCATCATGGGTGTTCTGTGTGAAGTGCAAACAAGCCTTCCAAATAGAAGCTACACACTTATTCCAAGCTTGTTGAAAATCGTTATCCATGGAAAACACTCCTTTTTCAATCTCCCCTTTCACATGTATTAACGAAAAAACGGCATAAAAGGATACGGATAGTTTAAAAAAATAAAAAAAAGAATACTATCTATGTAGTATTACAATGAATAGGATAATATGGGGAAATACGTAATTCAAAAACACCTGTTGCATCTATGAATAGAACATGATATGCTTAACAGGCTATGCAAAAAAATAATTTATACAATATTTTTATCCAATTATATTATATCAATTATTTTTTGTGAAGTCAACACAAATGAGTAAAATAGTTGAATGGGGTTGGTTAAATGAGTTCGAAACATGGTGATTGGGTGGTTGAGCAACAAAGAGTAGAAAAGGTGATGGAAGAAATTTATAAAAAGGAAGAAAAACTACTTTCAAAGACTTCGGAATTGAAAGATAGTGTTATCGACCTTCGTAAAACATTTTGGGACGATGTGACAGTTAACTTGGATGAACCAGATGATGTAATTGAAACAGAAGCTAGCATCAAACAACAAGCTGAGCTATTAGCTCAAAAGGAAAAAATTCATGGAAGCATGGCTAAAGAACTTCAAACGCTAAAACAATTAAAAAATAGCCCATATTTTGGAAGAATTGACTTTAAAGAAGATGATGAAAAGACAGCAGAACAGCTATATATTGGTATTTCCTCTCTTATGGACAGAGAGGAGAAAGATTTCTTAATCTATGATTGGCGCGCACCCATATCAAGCCTATATTATGATTACACCTTAGGTAAAGCTGCCTATCAAACGTTGGATGGTATGGTGATGGGGAATATATCATTAAAAAGGCAATTTATTATACGAAATGGTGAAATAAAGGGAATGTTCGATACCGGATTGACTATTGGAGATCAGCTGCTTCAGGAGGCGTTGGGAAATAATGCTAGCTCTACAATGAAAAGTATAGTTGCTACTATACAGAAAGAACAAAATAAAATTATTCGCAATGAAAAGAGCAAGCTTTTACTTGTACAGGGAGTAGCTGGAAGTGGTAAAACATCAGCAGCGCTACAGCGTATTGCATACTTAATGTATCGTTATCGTAGTGAATTAACCCCTGAGAATGTGGTTTTATTTTCACCTAATCCACTATTTACGAGCTATATAAATAATGTGCTTCCTGAACTAGGAGAGACTAATGTGAAGCAATTAACTTTTTTTGATTATTTACAAGATAAGGTTGGGGAGGCAATGAGTATTGAATCTCCTTTTGCACAAATGGAATATTTGCTCACTTATCAAGAAGATGCTAACCGTCATTTTCGATTAAACAATATTAAATATAAATCAACAATAGCATATAAGCATCTACTTGACGCATATATAGCTGACCTTCATGCGGAAGGAGTACAATTTAAAAATATTTCATTTCGTAAACGTATTTTAATACCGAAGGAGAAGGTGAAGGAATATTTCTATACGATGGATCCAAATATATCCTTGCCAAATCGAATAGAGTTAACCGTTAAGTGGCTATTGAAAGAGCTTTATCAATTTCAAAAAGAAGAACTGAATAAAGATTGGGTTGAAGAGAAAATAGGACTGCTAGATAAAGCTGCATATGTGAAAGCGTATTATGAAGCTCAGGAGCAGGATGGGGATAGTGCAGTTGATGAAGAGTTAATATTAAGGAAGGTTGTAGTAGCCAAGATGTTCGATTCATTAAAAAGGCAAATAAAACAGTTAGCCTTCGTAAACGTTTTAGCTACTTATAAGAGGTTCTACACGTGCTGGGAGTCAGATGAGCTACCAGAAGACTGGACGTCATTTTCCTCCCAAACGGCAAGTAATTTATCAAAAAACTTTTTGACTTGGGAGGATGCTGCTCCATACGCTTACTTCAAAAGTCAACTCCTTGGTGATGAGACAGACCGTGCTGTTCGCCATTTATTCGTGGATGAAGCACAGGACCTTTCCGAGTTTCAATTTGCTTATATAAAGCATATGTTCCCTTATACGAGGATGACTTTATTAGGGGATATCAATCAAGCAATTAATGTCCATACATCAAGGGATAATCCGCTACAAGCAATGGGCGAGGATAATACTGAACGGATAACATTAACAAAAAGTTATCGTTCTACCAAGCAGATTGTTGAATTTACAACGTGTTTTGCTCCAGGAAAAGAAGTAATTGAACCATTTGAAAGGCAAGGAAATAAACCTAAGCTGCTGTATCTTAACAAGACAGAAAAAGAGGTCCTACTTACCTCAGTAAATGAACTTTTAAAAATTGGGTACGAAACGATTGCTTTTATTTGTAAAACAAAAAATGAATGTGTGGCTATCTATAACTTACTCAGCCCATCTATTTCTGTTACTCGAGTGGATGAGGAGACATATTCCTTTAAGAAAGGAATACTTATTATACCTGTTTATCTAGCGAAGGGGATTGAATTTGATGCGGTTATTATCCCAGATGCATCAACGAATCACTATACGGAATCAGACCGAACAGTATTTTACACAGCCTGTACACGTGCGATGCATGAGCTAGTTATGGTAACAGCGGCTGAGCCGTGTTTGTTTATCCATGAAGCTAAAACGGATACGTATGTAGTGGCCAATGGATAAGAGTTGTTGCCTTAGTCTAAAAGATAAAAAATGAAGATACTCCGAACTGCAATCCGAGGAATACGAAATTTTCCCCACATATAACTGGCAGTAACTGCCAGTTATATGTCCGGTTGGTTCTAGGGCTTTTAGGTCATATCCTTGTGGTACTACCAATTAGTGGGGGGTAAACAAAATTCACTAATTGAAGTTTCTATTTAAAGAGGTGGAAAGATTTTTTCTTAATAAAGGAGCTAAAACGCTTGCTTTTTTTCTGAAAATAGTATAAGTTTCATATATGCAACATTATTAGTTGTATAAAATATTTGTTTCTTAGGTTAATTAATTTGTCTTAGAGACAAATTAATGATTGGTAGTTCAGGTATTTCAAATTGCTCTTCCGGGGTGGTAGCCGGAAGAGCGCCCCCTTTGCCGCAATTTATTAGAAAAAGGAGCAAATTTGAGATGTTCAGGCTTATGCGTGAATCACTGCAATGGAGTAGTAATATTAGCTTTTTAACATTTGGAATGGCTTTTTTGTTTGCGTTGATTTCAACATTATTTCAAGAAGGTTCAGGATTATTTCTTAGTCTACTCATTGTGTTTGTCTTTATTATGATAGGAATTATTGGCGATACGATTGGCTTAGCTGCAGCAACTTCACAAGAGAATCATTTTCATGCTATGGCTGCTAAGAAAGTCAAGGGAGCAAAGGAAGCAGCATTTATTGCAAAGAAAGCCCCTTTATTTTCAAGTCTTTTTAATGATGTTGTCGGTGATATTTCAGGAATCGTTAGTGGGGCAGCTTCTACGGCTGTCGTATTCCAACTGGCTAAACTGGTTCAAACTTCCGAAGGTTCCATATGGTTTATTATTATATCTGTTGTATTAACAAGTATTATCGCTGCTTTTACAGTAGGGGGAAAGGCAATTTGTAAAACGCTTGCGATCTATCATTCTACGAATATTATTTTATATACAGGTAAAATGATGTATTACTTAAAAGCCTGTACACGTATATTTGCAATTTGGAAAAAGGAGAATCGTTCAGTACATATGCAAAGACGTTAAGCTGACGTGTTGCTTCGCGGAAGGTGAAGATTCTATATTGCTTTTCGCTCCTTGAATAAAAAGAACGGGAAAAGTATCTCAACGGACTGCGGATGAAAGGGTATAAACCTTCATCCTTTTTTATAAGTTAAGAAAGTATAAAATCAGTGCAATGACTGCGTTAAGCCAAGTAGTTATTTTGAATGTTAGATGTATATTGGCAATGCTCCGACTAATTACTTCGCTTTCGGCGGGAACGGCCTCAACTAACTTTGCAAAGAAGAACACGTTGCAAAGTGGATTTTCGGCTCGCGCAATTCCCGCAGGAGTCTACGTAATTAGTATCCGCTATGAGAAGGTGCAACAATTCTTGTCATAAGAAATAGGTTGACTTTTTTTACAATGGGTAAAGTGAAAATCGCTATCTGTGAGTATAAAAGCAGCTGTGTTACTTCATGCTAGCGTTGTAGAGCCTGATAATAGCGAAGGCCGGCCACTTCAACTCCTGTGGGAAATGTTTGACCTGAAGATCCACTTTTTTGAGCGGGTTTTGCTAAAAAAGTTAGCTGAAGGACAAACCCCACGGAAAGGGAAGTGGGCAGCCGGAGTGGTGGTCAAGCAGTAGCTATTATTCCATAATAGCTACTAGAGGAAGCGTAAATCTGAGCATTTAGTGATAAGGAATGAGCAAATTTTGCTCCGTTTTTTTTATTTCTCATTATGTTGTCCATTAATATGGAATGGAGTCATATTTATTAAAAATCAGTTGACAAAAGGGGGTTAATCCCATATCATTTTAAATGAAATTAATAATCATTCTCAATTATATAGTGTGGGTAATAATCTAATTAGCAGAAAGTAACCCTGATCCTATTTTCTTATTATTTACTGAGAAGAAAATACTGGTCAGTCTATGAAGAAGCTATATAGTAGATTTAGTCGAATAAAGCATAAGGTGCGTTGGAAGTTATGGGAAAAACAAATAAAGTGCACGTAGTTATATTAATGACTGCACCCCTTTGGATTATACTTATTACTTGTTTATCAGTGGTTTTGGGGACAAAATCGATTGCTTTAACTACCGTTTGGGATGCAATTATTAACTATGATCCAGAAAATGTCGATCATGCAATAATCATAGCGTCACGTATACCTAGAGCTCTTGGTGCATTAATAGTAGGTGCCTTTCTAGCGATATCGGGAGCGGTTATGCAGGGGATGACAAGAAACTATCTTGCATCCCCTTCCATTATGGGAGTTACCGATGGATCAGCTTTTGTAATCACTATTTGTATGGTGTGGATGCCAGGTATGTCATCGTTACAAATGATCCTTTATTCTATGCTTGGTTCCTTATTAGGAGCAGGAATTGTATTTGGCTTTGGTTCACTTTTACGGAATGGGTTGTCACCTGTGAGATTAGCTATTATTGGCACCGTTATTGGTACGTTTTTAAGCAGTATATCATCGGCCATTTCCACCTATTTTCAAGTGTCGCAAAATGTGAGCTTTTGGTATAATGCACGACTTCATCAGATTGATCCATCCATGTTAAAAATCGCAATTCCTTTTGGCATAGTAGGAATCTTGATCATTATATTTTTAGCAAAATCAATTACTATCTTGTCATTAGGTGAAGACGTATCTGTTAACTTGGGACAACGAACGAAGCTTGTTAAAGCGATGACTGTTATAGCTGTTGTTATGCTGACAGGTACCGCCGTAGCACTAGTTGGAAAGATAGGTTTTGTAGGTCTAATCATTCCTCATATCACTAGATTCTTAGTTGGTATAGATTATCGCTGGATCATTCCTTGTGCTGGCGTAATTGGCGGCGGATTCTTGGCGTTATGTGATGTGTTAAGTAGATTTATCAATTATCCGTTTGAAACGCCAATTGGTGTTATCACTGCTTTTATTGGAATCCCTTTCTTCCTTTATTTAATTCGTAGTAGGGGAGGAGAGAAGCATGCATAAAGCAGATAGACGTCGATATATTACAACATTATTGCTTATTTCAGTTTCGATATTAGTGGCGATTTACATAAGCATTACAAATGGATCGTTTGATATTACGGTATCAAATGTTTTTCGAACCATTTTACGTATTAACCCTACAGAAGATTATGATTTAGTTATTTTTGATTTTCGACTACCACGAATTGTTATTGCTGGTTTAGTTGGGTTTGGACTCGGTATAGCTGGTGCAGTTATTCAAGGGATTACTAGAAATGGTTTAGCTGACCCAGGGATACTTGGTATAAATGCCGGTGCTGGAGCGGCGATTGTATTGTTTATGTTTTTCTTTAAAGATAAGATAACGGATACGGGATTGTTAGCTATTATGATGCAGCCACTCTTTGGGTTAATTGGTGGTCTTATAGCGGCTACGATTATCTTTCTCTTCGCTTGGAAAAATGGAAAATTAGATTCCCAACGTCTTCTGCTTACGGGAATAGCTATTGGATCAGGTTTTGGAGCATTTTCCCTTTATATTTCGTTAAAAATGAAAGCATCTGACTTTGAGATGGCAACGGTATGGATTTCTGGAACAATATACAACGCTAATTGGATTTATATTCTATCTATGATTCCTTGGATTATTTTATTTATCCCAATCATCTATAAAAAGGCTTATTTATTAGATTTATTTCAATTAGAAGAATCAAATTTAAAAAGCTTAGGTGTTTCCGTAGAGAAAGAGAAAATACTACTTCTAATAAGTAGTGTTGCTCTTGTCAGCGCTTGTGTTTCTGTATCTGGAAGTATAGGTTTTGTAGGGCTTATGGCTCCACATATAGCAAGAAGACTCGTTGGACTACAGCATAGATATGTGATTCCTATATGTGGATTACTTGGTGTACTACTTGTCATCGTATCAGATTTTATAGCAAAAACGGTTTTTGCCCCAGCAGAGTTGCCTGTTGGTATCGTGATATCGATTATCGGTGTACCGTATTTTCTATATTTATTAGTAAAAACGAAAACATAGGGAGGGGAAGGCAAATGAGTATTTTGCAGGCGGAGGCATTGGAGACTGGTTATGAAAGACATACGGTGTTCAGAGATCTTCATTTACAGGTGAAGACTGGTGAAATCACGACAATTATTGGACCAAATGGCTGTGGGAAATCAACCTTATTAAAAACAATGGGAAGAATTTTAAAGCAGCGTAATGGAAAAGTATTCTTACAAGGCAAAGAACTTAATCATATACCAACAAAGAAAATTGCCAAACATCTAGCTATGCTTTCGCAAAATCCTACTGCCCCTGGTGAACTGAAGGTGGAAGAGCTTATCACATATGGACGTTATCCACATCGGAAAAATGTCAATAAATTAACAAAGGAAGATCGTAAGGTTATTGAATGGGCAATGGATATTACCTCCACTACATCCTTCCGTGACCGTAAAATAGGTAATCTATCAGGTGGTCAAAGGCAGAAGGTTTGGTTGGCGATGGCACTAGCTCAGGAAACGGAAGTACTATTACTAGATGAACCGACAACGTACCTTGATTTAGCTCACCAATTGGAAGTCCTACAGATTGTACAACGGCTTAATAAAGAGCATGGTTGTACAATTGTAATGGTATTACATGATATTAATCATGCTGCTAGGTTTTCAAATGAGATTGTGGCAATGAAGTCTGGTGAAGTTATTTCTGTTGGAAGTCCTTCAGATATCATTACAAACGAAGTATTAAAGGAAGTCTTTGAAATTGATGCAAGAGTAATGATAGACCCATACGATAATTCCCCAGTATGTTTTGGATATGATAGTATACAAGCATAAATAAATGTAAGGGGGAAATAGGTTGAAAGAATATAAAACATCGCCTGTAATTACATCTGGAGCAGAGAAATGGTCGATGACTTCGAGGTACGGTAGGCGATACGATATTTACATCTCTATACCAAAACAGCCAGCTCCGGAATCTGGTTATCCAATTATCTATGTTTTGGATGGGAATGCTTTTTTTCATACATTTCATGAGACGGTGAAAGTACAATCTGCTCGATCAGAAAAAACAAAAGTGATTCCGGCTGTTATTGTAGGCATTGGTTATCCGGTTGATGCCGCTTTTGCATCTGAATTTAGAGTGTACGATTTTACGCCACCTACTTCTGTGGAAAATTTACCACCCAAGCCTGATGGTAGTGCATGGTCTGAAAATGGTGGAGCAGAGGAGTTCTTTCATTTTATTACGCAGGAATTACAGCCATGTATAGAGCAACACGTTTCCATTGATCGACAGAAACAAACATTATTTGGTCATTCTTTGGGAGGATTATTTGCATTGTATGTTTTATTTTCAGGAACGTCTGCATTTCAAACCTTTATGATAACAAGTCCTTCAATATGGTGGGGAAATCGCGTCATATTGGAGCTAGTAAAGAACTGGGCCGCTAATACCGATATAAGTGAAAAGCGGGTGTTTCTTGCTGTTGGTGAATTAGAAAAAGATCATATGGTAAATGATGCACGTGATCTCGCTATTCGACTGGAAGAGCTAAGATCAAAAGGATTAACAACGGTATTTTATGAATTGACGGATGAGAATCATGTATCCGTTGTACCAACTGTGATAAGTAGAGCAATAAGGTTTTTACATATGCATTCAGGTTAAGCATACGATAGTTAGATTTATTCCACATATAAGCGGCCGTAAGATTCCAGCTTCAAGCAATAAAGTGAAACAATTATTGGTAAGCGAGGGATAGGCTGCCAGTAAATGTCCGATTGATTCAAAAGCCTTTAGGTCATACCCTTGTGGTACTACCAAACCGTGGGGGATAAACAAAAATCCCCAAGGATGGAAGTTTCATTTTATTCCAAGTATGGAACCAGTTGTATGAAACCGTAAATATGTTTGACATTAGGAACGCTTTACTTTATGCTAAGCATATTATAAACAAACGGTTACATTCGTTGACGAGAATGAGTAGGTATAAATGTGGATCTTTAGAGAGTTGGTGATTTGCTGCAAGCCAATGTTCCCATTATGCTGAATATCCTCTCTGAGAAGGAAGGCTGAATATTCATTTAAGTTTTCCCGGGGACCCGCCGTTAAAAGGGGCGCGTATGATAGTACGTTGATGAGTGCTAGATAATTGTATTGCATATACATTATCTGGAATCAGGGTGGTAACACGGGTGGAAACTCGTCCCTATCTAGGGGCGGGTTTTTTTATGTATATAAAAGGATGACGATACGAACCGTATAATAGTAATCATTCAAATGGAGTGGGTGGAGGATTTTGAGGTGGATCGTACTTCCGGTAATTAGTATAAAAGTATGTCAATTTCGGGGAATTATGGAAAGAAATTTATTGGTAAAGTCAATGGAATTTGGAAAAAAAGACACCATGAAAACAATTAACGTGGAAGATGAATCGATCGATATAGCTATAGATATAGAAAGTAACTAAAAATTTCAGGGAGCGTAGCCTTGATTATGCTCAATCTATTTAATAGTCAGTTATAGTTTATTCCAAATTGTCTGTTGGCATGGATGACTTTAATTACGCTATAGACTTAATGGAATACAAGAAATGCCATGGAGACTAGTAGCTCCATGGCATTTTTATTACATTATTTATTATAGGCTCCATGCATAACCGGTCCTACATATGCATTCAATTTCCATCCAGAAGTAATTGCTGCTGTTACAAAGTCCTTTGCATCTCTGACAGCATCTTCAACGGATTTTCCTTTAGCCAAATTTGCTGTAATAGCAGCAGCAAATGTGCAACCAGCACCATGATTATAAGTTGTATTAATCTTATCCTTTTCCAAAAGTGTAAAGGAGTTTCCATCATAAAAAAGGTCTAACGCTTTTTCGTAATCAAATGCTTTTCCACCTTTAATAATGACATTTTTAGCACCTAGTTCATGGATTTTTACAGCAGCCTCTTTCATACCATCAACTGTTTTAATCGGTCCTGTTTGTGCAAGTTGTCCTGCTTCAAATAAATTTGGTGTTGTGACAATTGCATGTGGTAGTAAAAGTTCGCGCATTGCGTCCGTGTTCTCTGGCTGAAGGACCTCGTCATCTCCCTTACATACCATCACAGGATCAAGAACATAATTACGCAGTTGATATTCTTCAATCTTTCTTGCACCTAATTCAATAATATCAACAGAACCTAGCATACCCGTTTTCATAGCATCAACGCCAACGGATAGAATGGTATCCAATTGCTTTTCTACAATATTAACATCAATGGGTGAAACATGGTGGCTCCAACCATCAGGATTCATTGTCACGATTGAGGTAAGTGCTGTCATACCGTAAACATCATGCTCTTGGAATGTCTTCAGATCCGCCTGAATTCCAGCACCACCGCTAGAATCAGAGCCAGCAAGAGTTAAGGTTTTTTTCATTGTCATTTATATCGCCCCAAACTTAAGATTCTTCGTTCTTCTTATAGAATATAACAGAAATTCTGAGAATGAAAGTATTAGATGCTGTAGGAGCGTTATGAACAATTGCATGGATATAAATCATATAGTAATGGTAGCTAGATAAGGTGGTGAAATGAATGAAAACAATTAGTTTATGCATGATAGTAAAGGATGAAGAAGAAATATTAGAACAATGCTTAAGAAGTGTGGAATCGGTCTGTGACGAAATAATTATTCTAGATACTGGATCAAAGGATAATACTAAAGCGATAGCTTCCAGCTATACAAGCAAAGTCTATGATTTTGAATGGATCGAAGACTTCTCAGCTGCACGGAATAAAGCCTTTAGCTATGCAACGAAGGATTTTATCATGTGGTTAGATGCAGATGATATTTTGCTTCCTGAGGATATGGAAAAGTTAAAAGAACTAAAAAAAGAGCTCCATGATGGCATAGATGCAGTTTCCATGTATTATCACACTGCATTTGATGAACAAGGAAATCCTACTTTTAAATATCGAAGAAATCGGCTTGTAAAAAGAAGTAATCAATTTAAATGGTTTGGAGTAGTCCATGAGTATTTACAGGTAGGCGGAAATATTATTCCTTCACAAATAGCTGTAACTCACCGGAAATATGAGAAGAATAATACTTCGAACAAGGGGGATCGCAATTTAAAAATTTATGAAAGGCAATTGGAAAAGGGCAAAGCGTTTACTCCAAGGGATATGTTTTACTATGCTAATGAGCTAAAGGATCACGGGCGAATAGATGAGGCAATTACGTACTATCAGCGCTTCTTAAATACAAAGCAAGGATGGGTGGAGGATGAAATACGTGCATGCATCTATATGGCTGACTGTTTTAAAGCGAAACAGGAGTCAGATAAAGAATTGGAGGCTTTATTACAAACATTAAAATTTGACTTGCCGCGCCCTGAGGTTTCATGTAGGGTAGGGGACCATTTTAAAGAAAACGGATTATTCAAAAAGGCAAATATTTGGTATGCTTTGGCACTTACATTAGAACCTGAAAATGATAGCGGATTTACAAATACAGCATTTTCCACTTGGTATCCTCATTTACAGATGTGCTATTGTAACTGGCAATTAGGGAATAAAAAAGATGCCTATCATAATCATGTCATAACAAAAAAATATAATCCAACCAATTCACAAGTACTTCATAATGAAAAATTCTTTCAGCGCTTAGATAAAGAGGAGTTAAAATAAGCTATGAACTATTGATTCCCTGCATACATTTAACTTGTGTGTAGGGGTTTTTCATCATTTTTGCAATGAAAAATCTCAGTTTGAGGTGTAATTTGTCTACAATAGGGAATTATCTAAATGTAGACAGACATAATTTTGTCTTTGGTTTGTCAATGTTTTGTCATGGTAATCATCTTTTTTCTATATAAGTATAGTTTATACTAGCAGTAAAGTGGATAACAATAACATGCTTAAATCAGTCTAAGGATAAGGATGTGTATGAATAGATATTCGCTTGATCAGTACTGAGCAAGTTGAGAGCTTGCATGAATAAAGGAGGAAAAACCGAATTATGATGGATATGGATCCGGTGCTAGTGAGTCGACTTTTAACTTCACTAACACTCGTATTTCACATTATCTTCGCTACTCTTGGTGTCGGAGTACCATTAATGATATCTATTGCTGAATTTATTGGAATTAAAAAGAATGATCCACACTATTCAATGCTAGCACGGCGCTGGACACGCGGATTCGTTATTCCTGTAGCAATTGGTGTTGTAACAGGTACAGCTATAGGACTCCAGCTATCATTGCTTTGGCCGCAATTTATGCAAGTAGCTGGAAATGTTATTAGCTTACCGCTTTTTATGGAAGTATTTGCATTTTTCTTTGAAGCCATCTTTTTAGGAATATACCTTTATACGTGGGATCGATTTAAAAATCCGATGACCCACTGGTGGTTTTCTCTTCCAATTGTAATTGGAGGTGCACTTTCTGCTGTATTTATTACTTCAGTAAATGCATTTATGAATACACCTGAAGGCTTTACGACAGGAGCAGGTGGTTTTGCGGCCATAAATCCAATCGATGCTATGTTTAATCCTGCTATGCCTTCAAAGGTATTTCATGTTTTAACTTCTGCTTATTTGACAGTGGCTGCAATTCTTGCAGCAATCGCTGCATTCAGTATGCTACGGAAGAAAAGAACAGAATATCATAAAAAAGCACTAAAATTAACGGTTACATTAACCTTTCTCTTTTCAATTTTGACAGCAATTGCTGGAGATGTGTCCGCAAAATTTTTGGCAGAGCATCAGCCCGAAAAATTGGCAGCTGCAGAATGGCATTTTGAAACAGAGGAAGGAGCAGATCTTGTCCTGTTTGGTTGGTTAGGTGATGAGAATACACCTGCTGGTGTACTTCGTTTCCCTGGGCTTTTAAGTTTCCTAGCTTATGGGGATTTTCAGAGTGAGGTAACCGGACTTGAAGAATTCCCTGAAGAGGAACGTCCACCTTTATGGATTCACTATATGTTTGACTTTATGGTGGTAATCGGATTCTTCTTATTAGGAGTGTCCTTACTATATATTTTATCGTGGAAAATTAAACGGTGGAATGAACATAATAAATGGATGCTATGGCTACTCGTAGCTAGTGGACCATTAGCGATGCTCGCTATTGAATTCGGTTGGATATTTGCAGAAGAAGGCAGACAGCCGTGGATATTACGGGGTTATATGTTAGTAGAGGATGCGGCAACGACATCTCCATATGTAGGTTTGATGTTTCTACTATTTCTTGGATTATATATCGTATTAGGAGTACTAGGTGTTATTGTATTAAGGAAGCTTTTTAAAAATAATCCGGCTGAAGAAGAACTAGAGAAGAAATACCCGACGATAGAAAAGGGTGATAACACATGAGTTATGAAATAATTGGGATTACCGTATTGTGGATCTTTTTATATGGTTATCTTATTGTTGCATCTGTCGATTTTGGCGCTGGCTTTTTTGCGTATTACGCAAAAATCACAAAAAAAGATCATATTATCAACCAATTGATTTCAAGATATCTGTCCCCTGTCTGGGAAGTAACCAATGTATTCTTTGTTTTTTTCTTTGTGGGCATCGTCGGGTTCTTCCCTGACTCGGCTTACTATTATGGAACTTCACTGTTAGTTCCAGGAAGTATTGCTATAATATTGCTAGCCATACGTGGCTCCTTTTATGCCTTTGAAAATTACGGATCTAAAAAAAGCAATGTGTATATGTTCTTATATGGAGCAACGGGTTTATTAATTCCGGCATCATTATCTACTGCTCTAACGATGTCTGAAGGTGGTTTTATTTTAGAAGAGAATGGTGTTGTTTCTTTAGACTATCTTGCATTATTTACAAGTCCTTATTCATGGAGCGTTGTATTTCTTGCTATTGTATCCGTGCTATTTATTAGCGCAGCGTTTCTAACATTTTATGCAGCAAGGGCGAACGACCAGGCAGCGTTAAAGCTTGTTCGTAAATACGCATTATTCTGGGCTACACCGACCATTATTGCTGCGCTGACTACATTTATTGCTTTAGGTCAGCATAATGAACGTCATTATCAGAATATGTTTGATTTGTGGTGGATGTTCGGTCTATCCGTTGGGTTCTTTATGATTGCCATGTGGTTAATTTATGAAGGAAAACGTTATGGATTAGCATTTATAAGTGTGATGCTGCAATTCTTCTTTGCCTTTTTTGGATATGGTGCTAGTCATCTTCCATATATTTTGGATCCTTATATTACGATTTACGAAAATGCGACGCATGAAGCAACAGGGATTGCATTGATTGTCGTATTTATCTTAGGCTTATTTTTGCTAATTCCTTCGCTAATTTTACTCATGCGCTTATTCTTATTTAATGCAGATTATGTGAAGGGAAAGAAATGAGGAGCTACAAAAGATTCTGTTGAACAGGAGCTAAATAATGCGCGATGTAAAAGAATTTTTAAATAGCAAAAAATTTAGCATGATCTATTTATTGGTGTTTGCTTTCATAACGGGTGGAGCAATTATTGGACAAGCTTATCTACTCGTCAGCATAATCGATGGTGTCTTTCTGGATGATCTAACCTTTCGAGAAATCCTCCCATTATTGGGAGGATTACTCATCATTCTCTTCGTAAGGACTATGTTTACTTACCTGAGCGGTAGGGTCGGTGTTCGACTGGGAGCAAATGCAAAAAGATATTTTCGATATATATTGCTTGCGAATTATACAGAAAACCCTGTTCAGGCTTCACTTAAGGGGCAGGCAGGTCAAAAGGTTAGTGTCACCATGGACGCCACTGATGAGATAGATAGCTATTTTAGTCAATATATCCCTCAAGTGATTCGCTCTTCAATTATTCCAGTTATGATATTAATAGTTGTATTTACCCAGCATGTAAATACTGGTTTAATTATGCTTATTACATTCCCATTTATCCCATTATTCATGGTTATAATTGGGATGCAAACAAAGAAAAAGTCAGAAGAACAAATGGAGAAATTGGCTGTATTTTCAGGTCGGTTTTTAGACACGCTTCAAGGTCTTGTTACTCTAAAATTATTTGGCAAAGCTAAGCAGCAAAAAGAAGCTATTCAACAAAGCAGTTTAGGGTTTCGGGATGCTACGATGGATATTTTAAAAGTAGCCTTTGCATCATCTTTTATGTTAGAGCTGATTTCTATGTTGGCAATCGGGATCATCGCATTGGAAGTTGCGCTGCAACTAATTATTTTTGATGGAATATCTTTTTTTACGGCATTTTACGTGCTCGTACTAGCTCCTGAATTTTTCACAGCACTACGTGAGCTAGGAACGGCTTTCCATAATGGAAGAAGCAGTATGGGAGCTATAAGAAAAATTGAAGAAGAGTTAGTGGATGGACCAGCTGTTCACTGGGGAGATAAGCCGATTCCGAAAACAGATATCCCAGTAAAACTGGAATTAATAAATGCGGGCTTTCAATATGGAGAAGATCAATTTGCATTAAGACAAATTAATACAAGCTTTTCACCAATAACCAAGAATGCGATTGTTGGTAAAACAGGATCTGGAAAGACGACGCTCTTGCATATGATTGCAGGTATTATCCCAACGCACGGAGGTGGTATAGCTATTGATGGTGTGCCTTTAACTAAATATAAAGAGGAAGACTGGTTTCATAGACTTAGCTATATTTCACAGGATCCATATATTTTTTCGGGGACAATTACAGATAATATTGCTATTGGAAGTAACCATCAACAACCAACAAAACAAGAAATAGAAGAAGCAGCAGAACAGGCAGGTATTTCGGATACAATCGCTTCATTTGAGCATGGCTATGACACAGTAGTAGGAGAAGGTGGAAGAGGCTTGTCTGGGGGAGAAAAGCAACGTCTAGCCTTAGCAAGAGCCTTTTTAAAGCAACCATCTATTGTACTATTTGATGAACCGACCGTTGGATTAGATTTAAAGACAGAACGAATCTTGCAGTCTTCCATTGAAAAGCTTGCGAGAACCGCCACGATTATTACAGTAGCTCATCGATTGCACACGATTAAAGATGCGGATAAGATCCTGTTTCTTGATGATGGAATGCTTATTGCAGAAGGAACACATGAACAATTAGTACAAACGGTTCCCGGATACCGAACAATGGTATCTGTACAACGGGGAGGGAAGGCTGAATGAGAGATCTAGTAATTGTGACCAGGCTTATGATGAAGGAAAAAAGAGATATTCTCCTTTCCATTTTTTTAGGGTTTATTGCTGGTCTAGCTACGGTATTACTGTTCTCGGCTAGCGGATATTTAATTTCAAAAGCAGCATTACAGCCGCCGTTTTATACGTTAATGATTCTGATTGCTTCTGTAAAATTGCTTAGTTTTATTCGAGCGTTCAGTAGATATGGAGAACGGTTTGTTTCCCATCGGGGTACATTTACGATGCTTAGTAATTTGAGAATGACTTTTTATCAAAAATTAGAGCCATTAGCACCGGGTATATTTAATAAGTATCGTAGTGGGGATCTTTTGGCAAGAATTGTTGGGGATGTAGAGAGTCTACAAAATTTCTTCCTGCGTGTGGTCTACCCACCAATTGTTTTAGGGCTCGTGTTTCTTAGCACAATTTTCTTTACATGCTTTTACTCTATCCATATAGCCATTATTCTGTTCATTGGACTATTACTCACAGCAGTTGTAATACCTGCTATTTTTGCTATACGTCAACAAACAATCAACAGCCAAGTACGAGATGAGCGAGCAAAGTTATCAACAGAAGTAACCGAGTTTCTGTATGGATTTCGTGATTTGAAAATTTATCAGCAAATGGATAATAAGCGAAATCAACTTTTAGAGACATCTAATACTTATATCATGGAACAGGAGCATGAGGGGATTAACACCTTGTATAATCAGTCAATTAATAATTTTGTTTCATTACTGGTAACGTGGAGCGTTTTGGCTGTTGGCGCCTATTTGATTGGGCAAGGACAGTTAGATGGTGTGTTATTAGCTATGTTGGTTATGCTTTCTATTACTGTATTTGAAGATGTATCACCCATGGCTGTATTTCCGATTCATTTTAATGATAGTAGACGAGCAGCGAATCGATTATTTTCTATAGTTGAGAAAAAGGATAAAAAAATGGTGGAATCAAGTTTATTTCAGCAAATCGTAACTGCACCTACTATCAACATGAAAGGTGTATCCTATACGTTTTTAAATGAAGGGCGACCAGCTGTACATGAAGTAGATTTGCAGCTTTCAGCTGGTTCCAAAACAGCAATAGTTGGTCCAAGTGGTTCCGGAAAATCAACCATACTACAGCTACTATTAAAGTTGGTCACGACAGATACAGGTAAACTATCCATGAATAATACGAATTTCGACCAGATCCAACAGGAGAGTATCTGGGAGGCTGCAAGTGTCGTTCTCCAAGAAAATCATTTCTTTTATGGTACGATTAGAGATAATCTGCAATTAGCGAATGATGGAGTAACAGAGAATGAGATGCATGCCATGCTTAAGAAAGTTCAATTAGATCATTTTGATTTAGATAGTCATGTATTTGAAAAAGGAGAAAATTTATCTGGCGGAGAGAAACAACGATTAGCAATTGCAAGAGCAATGCTTAAAAGGGGATGTTTTTGGTTGTTGGATGAACCTACTTCTTCACTTGATGCTGTAACAGAGCAGATTGTATATAACCACCTTTTTCAACAAGCAGCAGATGATACAGTTGTTTTGATCAGTCATCGTTTAACTGGTATGGAACGTATGGATCAAATCATTGTGATGGATCAAGGACGAGTAGTAGAAAAAGGAACCTTTACGGAGCTAATGGATAAGCGTGGATACTTCTATGAAATGAAAGAATTAGAGAGGAATTTGTTATAGCAGTATCTCGTACTAGTTTCGGATCACCCTTTTGTAATAATGATTAATGAGATGATCCTTTATAGTTTAATATAAAAGGAACCCTCTTTTGAGATAATTCTTCAAAAGGGGGTTCGCAAGAATGAAGTGTGTCGTTATTTTTATACTTTAGCTGCCCAAATTTCTAGTTCTATTTTTATTTCTGGCAAACCTAATTCTGTAATGTACCCGATAGTCATTGCAGGGTAATTGTTACCGAATAATTCTCCCCATTCGGAATACAGGTAATCCCAATCAATTTTTTCAGTTGCCCAAACATTTACTTTTATAATATTATTTGCTTCTAGCTGTTCAGATTCTAGTAATGTTTTAATGTTATGAAATGTATTGTTAATCTGTGCGTTCAAACTTTCTGGGAATGAACCATTCTGATCTACTCCGACCTGTCCGGAGCTTACATAAAGTTCCGAGTTCCTAGGTATTTTGGTTATATGAGTGTAATTACCGACTGGTTCCGGCATGTTTGCTGGGTTTTTTCTAGTTATTTTATTTTTCATTTTTATCGACCTCGTCATGTTTATTAGTATCTGCAGTTTTCTCTAAAAGGCATTTAGACACACTCCACCCTAGGAAATGTATCTTAGAAAAAAACAGCAGTAGAGTATCCATATCCTAAAGATAAAAATTCAAGTGATCTTTTCTTCATAATATGCATACTCCTTTCTTTACTGACAAGTTCGATGTTTGCTATATCGTAATCGAAATGTATAATTAATTATTGATCAATCTTCTAAATGAATTTTATCATTTTTTTTCATCACGATCAATGTAAAAAAGCGTTATAGCGACAGTGAGTGTACCTCGTATAAATTTACGGTAGTGTATCCAATAACTCCTTCAATTCGTACCAATCATATAGTCGAATAGCCTCTGTAAAATTCCTATTATAGGACTGATCTTTTAATAGAAGCGTTGTGTCACTATCTAACAATGTCTTAAGGACAGTTGGCTTGTCATCTACGTAGTAATCGAGATTTAATTCGTTAATGATGGTTATTTTTTCATGATCCTTCATTCCATAATAAAAGTTACCATCATCGATAGGGAAATCACGTTCGCTTAACCATTTTTTTGTTCGTTCGCCATGTTGAGAAGGACGGGCGGTAATATAATATATATCATGTCCCTCACGCTTAAGCCATTTTACTGTTTCTAATGCTCCTGGAAAGATAGGACAATCCGTATAATAAATAGATTCTAACGAGCTTCTCCACAATTCTTTTCCTTCTTTATCTGTAAGTCCAAAAGGTTCGTGAATTTCTACCCTGGTTAAACGATAGAATTCCTTAATAGGTACATGTTTATTTAATTTCTCTCTATACAAGTTAAAGGCATGTTCTCGTAAATTAAGTAACGTATCATCAATATCAAATCCAAAGTTCATTATACATCCCTCATATCCCTGTAGGCAGGATATCCCGTCCATTTAAAGTCTTTACCAATCTGTGTTATTTCTATATCCTTCAGTTCAATTGCATGTTCCATCTTATCTATGCCAGTCCCTTCAAGAAAAGTTGGAGCATGTTTTCCACCGATTAATTTTGGAGCCATATAAATAATCGTTTTATCTACCAATCTATTTTCAATAAAGGAGGCATTGATTACTCCTCCAGCTTCAATTAGTAATGATGATATACCATGTTCCCCTAGATATGTTATGACTTTCCCTGGATCAACAACGGTTGAATCGCCTGTGTTAATAACAGTAACACCAAATCCTTCTAATTCTTTTCGCTTATGTCTATCATGATTTTTGGTTGTAAAAATCCAAGTGTTTGCCTGCTTATCCTGAACAATCTGATAATCTAAAGGAATTCTCAAGGAAGAATCCATAACAATTCTTAGAGGGTTACGACCATTTGGAATCCTTGCTGTTAGCGCGGGATTATCCTTTAATACGGTATTTATTCCTGTAAGAATCGCCATATGTTCGGTTCGTAGTTGATGAACATCCTTCCTGGCTTCTTCAGATGTAATCCATTTACTGCTAAGCGTATGACTAGCAACTTTTCCATCTAAAGTGATTCCAGTTTTCAAAGTAATAAAAGGTCTCTTTTGTACAATATACGTATTAAATACTTCGTTCATTTTAATTGCTTCTGCTTCACGAATACCGATTTCCACTTCGATACCTGCTTTTTTTAAAATAGAAACTCCATTTCCAGAAACAATTGGATTTGGATCTAGGGTTGCAATAACAACCTTTTTAATCCCTGCTTGTACAATTGCTTCGGCACAAGGACCTGTTCGACCATGGTGTGAGCATGGTTCAAGTGTAACATAAATCGTTCCACCCCTTGCCTGCTCTCCAGCCATTCGCAATGCATGAATTTCCGCATGTGGCTCCCCAGCTTGCAAATGCGTGCCTAGGCCAACTATTCGATTATGATTAACAATGACGGACCCCACTAGAGGGTTTGGGTCCGTTTGTCCTTTCGTAGCTCGGGCGTTGTTTAATGCAATATCCATATAAAATTCATGATTAGTCATTGAAGCAATTCCCCTCTGCTTGCAAATGCCCTGACTTTGTCACTTTCGTTTGTAAGTATTTACGGTTGTATTCAGAAACATCACCCCATAATGGGGTTCTCCCTGAGACTGGTAGCCCAGCTTTTTCTAACGCTTCAAGCTTTTTCGGGTTATTTGTAATTAAGGTAACTGATTTGTTACGTAATTTTTTCAAGACTAGAATAGCGTCATCATAATCTCTAGAGTCATTAACAAAACCAAGAGCTTCATTGGCTTCAACGGTATCATAGCCGTTTTCTTGAAGGAGGTAAGCCATTGCTTTACTAAATAAGCCAATTCCTCTTCCTTCATGGTTCGATAAGTAGAATAGTGCGCCTGCACCATTTTCTTTAATTCGCTTCATGGATTCCTTTAATTGAAAGCCACAATCACAGCGTTTGCTTCCAAAAATATCGCCAGTATGACAGATGGAATGCATACGAATTAAGGCATTTTCAGCATTAGCGAAATCCCCATATACTAAAACACTGGATTGTTGGAAGTCAGCCAAATTAGAGGAAGCTAATTTTTTAATGATTTCTTCATAGTCCTCTGTAATTTGATCATAATTTAGCCAGCAATACCACTGGAATACAGTTGTCTCTCCATCTAGATTTACAGGTAGTTGAATTGGTCCAACTAAATATATAGCACGTTCATTCTTTTGTATGAGTTGAATTTTATCCTTCAAAATAGAAAAAACGTCAGATTTAAGCTTTATTTGTTCCATTTTGTAATCTCCTTTCATTTCCACTAAGTATAATGAAAAAAACGGATATCATCAATTTTTCGTTCTTTTAATGTTATCCAGTATATTTGAGAAATTTACTTGGTATAGGAGAACCTAGATCAGATAAACGATACGGAGGTAAAGCACGTCGTTTATTAATACGTTAGACCTGTTACTAACATATAGTATGTACTATATTTTCTTCCGATTGGGATAAAAATAGTATTTTATTAATTTTGAAGGTTCACTTTATTTCTCGTTTACATACATACTGTATGTATGTTAAGATGTAAAAAAATGATATAGGAGGATGTTTATGCGGGTATCGAGTTTTTATCCAGTTATCATGACAGATCAAGTGGAGATAAGTTCCACCTATTACCAAAACTATTTTAATTTTGAGGTGGTGTACGAAGCAGATTGGTATACTAGTTTAAAACGGGTTTCGAATTCACTAACGTATGAATTAGCCATATTAAATGCTACCCACACAACAATTCCAGAGGAATATCGAAAATCTGTACAGGGAATAATTTTAAATTTTGAGGTAGTGGATGTAGATATTATTTATGACAGGCTTATTACTGAGTTAAAACTTCCATTGATACAGGAACTCCGTGACGAAGAATTTGGGCAAAGACATTTTATTACAGAAGACCCAAATGGTATATTAATTGATGTAATAACAGTCATTCCTCCTTCTGCAGAAGAGACGAAACTGTATAAGCAACAGATATGGAATGAAGAGTGAAAGGATGTTCATACAATTGCTTTAAAATATTCATTTTCCAGTGATTTAGCCAAGCGTCTGACTGATTTGATCAAACCGTACTCCCCATTATTTGAAGAACAGTTATTTATCCCGCATATAACTGGTAGTAAGACCCTCACTTCAACCATTAAATTGAAACCAATATTGGTAATCCATTGAATAATTTATGTTTATTGGAACTTCTGATTAACGATCCTTCTTTATATGTTAGAAAGTCTGTGGCAAATATTAATGATTTAACAAAAGAAAAATAGATGGTATGGATTGGCTTCAAGCTCAAGAAGAAAAGGTAGAAATAAAGCTCATTTTAAGTGGTTTTTATAACATGGATTACGTTTTATTAAGAAAACAAAATGATCAACAGGCTATCATGCTTGTTGAGAAAGAGAAAATACAGATTGAACGGAGAAGGATGGGAGTAAATAACGAATGAGAAGAAATAAAGAAGAAGCAATGAACACAATACACAACTTGATCGAAGTTGGGAGAAAACACTTTACTAAGCATGGATATGAAGGTGCTTCTTTAGAGGAAATTGCAAAGGAAGCAAATCTAACTCGTGGTGCTTTATATCATCACTTTAAAAATAAGCAAGGTCTGTTTGAAGCAGTATTAATTACAGTACAAAAAGAGGTTGCTGATCAAATCGAACGAGATGCTAGAAAAAGTGATGATTTGTGGGAGCAACTATTATTAGGGTGTAAAGCATTTGTAACAGCTGCTGTTGAACTTCAAAATAAACGAATATTACTCATTGATGGTCCGGCAGTTGTAGGTTGGGAAGTTTGGCGATCGATGGATAGACAAAGCTCGATGCGATTGTTACATGAACAACTTGACCTTATGCAAAGAAGTAATTGCTTCAAGCCAGTTTCAGTGGAAGCGATGACCCACTCTTTATCAGGTGCATTAAATGAATCTGCATTATGGATTGCTCAAATGCCAGAGCACGAGGGTTCGTTGGATGAAATAATGAAAGTAATTTCATATTTCGTTGAGGGATTTAAGCTGCAGTATGGGACTTCGTAAACCTTCTCTTTTTAAGAATATTATTGGAGGTAGTAGGAAAGAATGGATTTCCTTCAGGTTGTCAAAAAACGTTTCTCAAGAATTATTACTGAAATTTAGAAAAGGATCCGTCACTTTTTCCGTAAGAGTAGACGGACCATCCTTTTTATTCTATACGTTTCAAACATCTTTTTCTTTCTAGTTCTCCCGCATATAACTGACAGTAAGTCCCACACTTCAAGTAATAAAGTGAATATTTGGGGGGATAAACAAAACCCCCACTGATTGAAGTTTCACTTTATATGTGAGTATAATCTATTTAGTGCACAGGGCTGCCTTAGCTCTGGCTGCATCTCAAAAAAATCAAGATTCCCCTTTTCCAACAATTCCATAAAACAAGATTTTTACAATATCCTCGGTCATCGGCAGTATTTGTTTATAGATATCCTCACGCTGCATAGCTTCTTTAAATATTTGTAAATACATTAGAAGTGACTCATTTGATAGGTTAGGATCGATAAATCCGTCACGCCTTCCTTCATCAAATAAAGCCATCATTTTAGGCAGTGCCTTTTTTTGATACAACTCTTCAACATAACTAGTTCCAGCTGCATATTCTTTCATAATGACGTCATAGAAATTAGAATGTATATGCTGGGCTGTTTCCTTTTTCGCAAAAATAATCCCCTTTATTTTTTCATGGAAAGGTAAATCGCTGTTAAATAATTCTTCAAATTCCCACCATGCTTTATTTATATAATGTTTAATTACTTCTTGGACAAGGTTATCCTTGCTGCCAAAATAATTATAAATCGTTACCTGAGATACATTTGCTTTTGTAGCTATTTCCTTAATAGCGACTTTTTGTACACCGAAATCCATAAATAAACTTAAGGCCGCCTCTAAAATATGTGATTTTTTTAACTCCCGTCTTCGTTTAAAACCGTCCAACTAATCTCACCTCATTTTAAGTTTAATAAAAAATATGTAATAAAACAATAAATATATTTCATAAGTTATTGCAAAAGAGGTTTTAAATATATATTATGAAATATATAAGTTAAAATATTTCATAATTCGAGAGAAGGGTAAGGGAGGAAGAAGAATGCCTGTATTGAAAACATCGAATTTAACAAAGAAATTTGGTAAGTTTATGGCGCTAGATGGTGTAAATATAGAAGTTAATGAAGGAGAAGTCTACGGATTTATTGGGCCGAATGGAGCTGGGAAGTCAACAACGATTCGCATATTATTAGGAATATTAAAGGCAACGAAAGGCAACGTACAGATTTTTGGGAAGGATGCATGGTCAGAGGCTGTAGAAATCCATAAGCGAATTGCTTATGTTCCAGGTGATGTGAACTTGTGGCCAAACTTAACGGGTGGAGAGGTTATTGATCTGTTTGTTAAACTTCGCGGTGGCAATAATAAAAATCGTAGAGAAGAACTAATTAAGCGGTTTGAATTGGACCCAACTAAAAAATGTCGTACGTATTCAAAAGGGAATAGGCAAAAGGTTGCTTTGGTTGCCGCATTTTCTTCTGATGCAGACTTATATATTTTAGATGAGCCGACATCGGGGCTTGATCCATTAATGGAACAGGTATTTCAATCTTGTATATTAGAAGAAAAGCATGCAGGGAAGAGTGTTCTGCTTTCTAGCCATATTTTATCTGAGGTGGAAAGGCTTTGTGATCGTGTTGGTATTATTCGACAAGGAGAAATTATAGAATCTGGCTCACTAAGTGAAATGCGCCATTTAACACGTACCAATTTGTTAGTTGCTACCAAACAGTCCATTGCTTCCCTTGATGAAGTAAAGGGTGTTCATGCCATTGAAGAGCAAGGGAGTGAAATATCCTTTCAAGTTGATACGGAGGAGTTGGATGCCGTTATTCGTTATATTAGTCAATTTGGCATTGTAAAATTAGAAAGTGCTCCACCGACATTAGAAGATTTATTTATGAGACATTATGAAGGTAAATCGAATATAGGAGCAGGAGGTGCGGTGTAATGGCTGGCCAATTCACAAAAAATACAGGAAGACTGTTACGCTTTCTCCTCCGTCGTGATCGGTTGCGTATCTCTGTCTGGATGCTTTCATTAGTAACTGTAACGTTGATGATTGCCATTTCTTTTACTGATCTATACGCAACAAAGGCAGATCGTCAAGCAATAGCTGAAACAATGTTAAATCCAGCAATGACAGCCATGGTGGGAAAAGGATATGGGTTAGAAGATTATACATTTGGAGCTATGATGGCACATCAGATGCTTTTATTTACAGCGATAACAGTAGCAATTATGAGCATTCTTTTGGTAGCACGACATACTCGAGCAGATGAGGAAGAAGGCCGCATAGAGATGGTCCGTTCCCTTCCGACTGGACGGTTATCTAATTTGCTTGCCACACTTAGTGTAGTTTTTATGACGAATTTTTTACTAGCGCTTATTATTGGCTTTGGTCTAGCATCATTGGGAATAGAAAGTATGGACTTAGCAGGGTCTTTGTTATATGGAGCTGGCTTAGGAGCAGCTGGTTTCTTTTTCACAGCCATAACAGCAGTTTTTGCACAACTGTCCGAAAACTCTCGTGGTGTAATTGGTTTTTCTTTTTTCGTATTAGGAACTTCCTATATGCTACGTGCTATTGGTGACGTTAGTAGTGAAGCATTATCATGGGTCTCACCGTTAGGGTGGATTTTAGGTACACAGGTTTATGTTAATAATTATTGGTGGCCCATTCTATTGACAGTTGGTGTATCGTTTATACTATGTATATTGGCACTTTATTTAAATGCGATAAGGGACTTAGACTCTGGTTTTCTTCCTGCTAAACCAGGAAAGAGGCGTGCATCCTTCTTTTTACAAAGTCCATTCGGATTAATATTTCGACTTCAACGTACTGGCTTAATCGCATGGGCAATTGGTATGTTTGTAATTGGAGCATCATATGGTTCTGTTCTGGGGGATTTAGATACGTTCTTTGAGGATGTGGAAATGATGAAGCAAATGTTAACCCCAGTGGAGGGATTTTCGCTTACGGAACAGTTTATTACCATGCTGATGAGTGTCCTTGCTATGATGAGTACCATTCCAACGTTAATGGCAATACTAAAGTTAATGGGGGAAGAGAAGAAGGGGCGCACGGAGCATTTATTAAGTCGGGCTATTTCGCGTACTCGTTTAATAGGTAGTTCATGGGTGATAGCGATGCTTGTTTCATTTGGGATGCTTTCATTAGCGGCAATTGGACTATGGTCTTTAGCAACAGCCTCCATTGATGGAGGAATCGATTTAGGAGTTGTTTATCGTGCAGCAATGGTCTATCTACCTGCCATGTGGGTAATGATTGGTTTTACAGTATTGCTTATTGGACTGTTCCCTAATGGGAGTAGTTGGATATGGGGTTACTTAATTTATTCGTTTATTGTAGTTTATTTAGGTAATTTAATGCAATTTCCCGATTGGATGAGCAACCTTTCCCCATTTGGTCATGTACCACAAATACCAGTAGAGGACATGAATATAATGGCCATTTTCATATTGACGGTAATAGCTTTTGCATGCACCACCATTGGTTTTATAGGCTATCAGAAACGGGATATAGAGGGTTAATTAAAAGCCGAAAGATAAAAAAAATGTGGATACGTTGTGTGATGTATCGTTGCCGAAGCCTTCTCCACGGAAAGCGAAGTATCAATAGGAGTATTATCGCAGAAACATGAACATATACTTTTTTCCGCGTCCATTGCCTCAGCTAACTTAGTAAAGAAACATACGTTACCAAGGGATCTTCGGACTCGTGTTGTTCCAGCCGGATAAGGAATGCCTAAGCAGCGATACATTCCACGCAGAAGTTTCACTTTATTCGTGGGTGGACGGTGTATTAATTCCTGTTTTCCTTTATAATAAAAGAATATATGGAATGTATTTATGATAGGGGTCAAGGTAATGGGTAAACAGCGAAACGGGATAAAGCCATTTATATCTTTAATTATATCTACGAATATTCCAAGACTTGCACTTACAATAGGCTTAATCGGAAGTATAATTACTACACTTGTCGGATTGAGTATTCCTTTGCTAACTAGAGAACTAGTGGATGGGTTCTCTATCGAATCAATGAGTATGCTATTGATTGTGGCTATTGGGCTTGTATTTATTTTACAAGCAGTCATTGATGGCATATCAACGTATTTACTTACAGCAGTAGGACAGCGAATTGTTGCTCGTCTAAGGGAACAAATGTGGATGAAGCTGATTCGGATGCCAGTTAGCTATTTTGATAAGACGAATAGTGGAGAATCGGTAAGTCGCGTTGTTAATGATACAGGTATAGTAAAAGATTTGATTTCACAGCATTTTCCACAATTTATTAGTGGATTGATATCTATTATTGGTGCAGTTGCTATTCTACTAATTATGGATTGGAAAATGACACTCATGATGTTAATTGCTGTTCCAATTACCATCTTACTTATGATGCCTTTGGGCAGTAAAATGGCGAAGATTTCCCGTAGTCTACAAGATGAAACAGCAATGTTTACAGGAAATATCCAACAAACTCTAAGTGAGATTCGCTTAATGAAGTCGTCTACTGCTGAATCCTTTGAAGAACAAAAAGGCGTGCAGGGAATCGGCAAATTATTTTCATATGGCTTAAGAGAATCAAAAATATTTGCCCTAATTGGTCCATTAATGTACTTAATTATTATGGCTGTAGTTGTCATTATTATCGGTTATGGTGGGATAAGAGTAGCAAATGGAACGATGTCAACGGGGTCGCTGGTAGCGTTTTTATTATATTTATTTCAAATTATAATGCCTATTACGACATTCGCTATGTTCTTTACTCAATTGCAAAAAGCAAAAGGTGCGACAGAACGGATTATAGATATATTAGATCTATCGGTAGAAGCTGGTCAAAATGGGATTGACAAGCAGATTACACATGAAACGATTCATGTAAACAATGTTACCTTTGCCTATGATGACAACGAGCAGGTGTTAGAGAATATATCTTTCACCGCAAAGCCTGGAGAAATGATAGCTTTTGCGGGTCCTAGTGGAGGAGGAAAGACAACTTTATTTGGGCTATTGGAACGATTTTATCAGCCATCTGAAGGAGAAATAATAATTGGTAATACATCGATTCAGGACTTATCCTTAGAAGCTTGGCGTAGCCAGATCGGATATGTCTCACAGGAAAGTGCAATGATGGCTGGAACGATTAGAGAAAATTTAACCTATGGCCTAAGTAATGCATCAGATATATCGGATGGACAGCTCTGGGCGGTTACTGCGATGGCTTACGCAGATCAGTTTATTGCTGATTTTCCCGAGCAGTTAGATACAAAAGTAGGAGAACGAGGAATAAAACTATCAGGTGGACAGAGGCAACGAATTAATATTGCCCGTGCCTTTTTAAGAGATCCAAAGATATTAATGATGGATGAGGCTACTGCAAGTCTTGATAGCCAATCTGAAAGAATTGTTCAACAGGCTTTAACGCGATTAATGAAGGGACGTACGACTTTTGTTATTGCCCATCGCTTATCAACAATTGTTGATGCAGATAAAATTGTATTCATTGAAAAAGGAAAAATAACTGGCATAGGTAATCATCAGGAGCTTATGGAGCAACATGCCTTATATAGAGAGTTTGCCGAACAGCAATTAGCTGATCGTTAAGCGTGGAGAGCGAAAACATCGCTCTCTTTTTTTATAGTCTAGGAAATTAGAAAATTAGCCCATGTGGGTAAATATGGGCGTGTCTAAGCCGCGTCCAGATCCAGCGCCCAGAAACAGGCGACTTCACGAATCGCCCTAATCTAAGTCATCATCTACAAGCAAACTCACCGTGATTCCTTTATCTCGGTTGACTCGCTCCAGTCGCTACGCTTCTAATCCGGCGTTTGTTCTTTTGTTCTAAGATTGCTATGTTTTGGCTATCTGAACCAGCATAGATTTAAAAATGCTAGTGCGAGAGTATGGTGAAAAGTTAAACGCTACTACTGCGAAGATTACAAAATACGATGTAGTCAAGCAATTTCAATCTTTGAGTACATTATATATCTAAATTATGAAAAAATTCCAGGTAATATATTGCATGTTAGAGAAAAAAATAGTATGATTAACACCATTGATATATTGCATATAGATGGAAGGCATTTACATTAAAATTTGCTTCTAGGAGAGGACATATATAGGAGAGGACATATATATGAGGGAAAAATTATCATTTTCAAACTATGCCGCCATAGGTGTAATGTTATTTGCATTATTCTTTGGAGCTGGTAATTTAATATTTCCTGCTCAGCTTGGACAACTTGCTGGAGCTAATGTTTGGCAAGCGGTCATCGGGTTTTTAATAACTGGAGTAGGTTTACCATTATTAGGTATATTAGCTATGAGCTTTTCTGGTAGCAAAAATCTTCAGGATTTGGCCGGTAGAATTCATCCTATCTATGGTGTTATGTTTACCGCACTATTATATCTAACGATAGGACCATTTTTTGCAGCACCAAGAACTGGAACGGTAGCATTTGATGTTGGCATTTCACCATTTATCAGCGAGGGATTCCAGCAAGGTGGTTTAATGATTTTTACACTCGTTTTCTTTGCAATAACCCTATTTTTTTCGCTTTATCCTGCAAAAATCGTCGATTATGTTGGTAAGATTTTAGCGCCAGGCATTGTGGTACTACTTGTGATTTTACTTGCTATGGTTATTTTCAAACCAATGGGTTCTTTACAGACTCCTCAGGAGGCATATGCAGATGGTGCCTTTTTGAATGGATTTTTGGAGGGCTATAATACAATGGATGCACTTGCTTCCTTGGTGTTTGGAATTATCGTGATTAAGGCTATTCGTTCATTGGGAATTACATCTAAACGAGAAATATTGAGAGCTACGGCCAGGTCTGGTTCTGTTGCTATTGTTTTATTAGGAGCGATATATGTTGGAATTGCTTATTTAGGAGCTACAAGTACAGAGATATACGGAATATTTGATAATGGTGGACCTGTATTGAGTAGTGCATCAACACATTATTTTGGAACATTTGGATTGATTCTATTAGCGCTTGTTATTACATTAGCTTGTTTAACGACAAGCATTGGGTTAACAACTGCTTGTTCAGAATATTTTCATTCATTATTTCCAAGGATAAGCTATAAAAAGTTTGTTGTATTCTTTGCAGTGATAACTTTTGTAATAGCTAATTTTGGTCTTACTAATATTATTACTTATTCCATACCTGTACTGATGTTCCTATATCCATTAGCGATCGTCTTAATGTTATTAGCATTCTTGTCACCTTTGTTTTACCATGGAAGATCTGTCTACATTTCGGTAATTGCAGTAACATTTTTAATCAGTAGCATTGATGGACTAAAATCGCTCTGTGAATCATTAGGTATTCCTTACTTTAACTGGATGATTCCCATTGTTTCGTTCTACGAAACAGTTTTGCCGTTATATAATGAAGGTCTTGGCTGGCTAATCCCAGCATGTATAGTCCTAATTATTACAGGCATTGTTCTTCGATTGCAAAAAGCATCTACTGTTCAGGCATAATCGAAAAAATAAAGTATGATTAAGAGACGGAGACAAATGTAATGAAGAAACAATAAAGAACGAAAGGATAATTAATTTAAAATAATTATCCTTTCGTTTTTTG
>NZ_JAJERH010000089.1 GCF_016919725.2 Virgibacillus sp. AGTR | reverse complement strand
TCCTACCACATGCCCATCAAGTTAATTCAAATGACTACCCCCAAAACGGAAAACGCGCTATCCTTTCAGTAATATATGGAAAAGGATGGTGTTTTTTTATGAGTCGTGAAATTTCAGATGAACTGACTCTCTTTTCACAGGAACTACAACGATCCTTGTCTCCAAAAGTTCTCCAACAGCTGGTCAAAGAAGTCGGTTTTGTTCAAAGGAGCTGACCGGCTGGGTGGTTATTTTTTTGGCTCTAAAATATATGTTGGGATACTGAGAAAATTCAGCTAAATAAAAACACGCAAACTCCGAATTTTGTTAGACTTGTTTTACCCACAAAACAAACACAAAAGGAGTTGCGTGTAAGTGAACTTTAACATGTCTTCACCCGGTTGAAAAGCCTTTCGTATTAAAAAAACAGTTGAAAATGGTGGAGTTTTTCAGCTCCATGCGGAACTGGATGCTAAGCCCCATCGTTGTCCGGTATGTAATGTGCTTACAAAAAAGGTGCATGATTACCGTACTCAAAAGATCCGGCATTCAAAACTGTTTGTAAGAGAAACACTTATTTTTTACCGTAAGCGTCGCTATAAATGTGAACAATCGGATTATGAAAAACGTTACTATGAGAATAACTCATAAGTAGACCACTATCAGCGGTAGTCTAAAGAACTAAAACAAGCTATTGCATTGGAGCTAATTCATGTGGAAAAAACTTTAAAGCTATTGCCTATCCATTTAACATTTCCGCAATTACTGTAATGCGTAGGTTAATGAAGTGGGATCTAGTTTTTGAAGGAAACAAAAGAGTTACCTTCTGTAATCGCTATTGATGAATATAAGGGAGATTCAGACGGAGAAAAATACCAAACCATTATTGCCGATCCGGTGGATCGGAAACCCCTGGAGATATTGCCGGATAGGAAAAAGAAACAGTAGAGACTTACTTGAAAGAGCATGGGCAAAGAGTAGAAGTGGTGGTTATGGATACGAGCCCTTCATTTAAAGCAGCCGTGGACCAAGCATTAGGAAAACCAATTGTAGTAGCTGACCGTTTTCATTTTTGCCGGCATATTTATTGGGCACTTGAACGTTAAGGAGAAAAGAACAAAAGCAATTTAGCGACTAGAACCGTAAAAAGTGTAAGTGAATGAAGCACATATTTAATAAGAAGCACAAAACCTTAATTAATTCATCAAAATTCTCTTTAGACAAATCAGTACCTTCATCATTCACATCTTTTGCAAAAGATGTGTTAGAATAAACAAAAAAAGATGCAAACAAAACAAAACCAAGCAATACCCCCAATTTTTTTAACAAAATAAACACCTCCATTTTTTGTAAATCATATTAAATATAAGGATAGGTATATTATGTCAATAGAGAAAAGTAAGAAAACTAAAAAAAACAAAATAACTAAATATATTATTATAGTTGTTATGGTTTTGTTACTACTTATAGTAGGAGTGATTTTCATGAACCTCTTTATTAAGAAAAAAGAAGTATCTGAAACAATAGATTCATATATTAATGAAAATAATTATGAAAGTCACATTCAAGAAAAAGAAATTTTATACGACTGGAAACAAGGAACATATTATGGAAAAGTCACATTTGAAGATGAGCCTGAAAATTATTATGAAATCTATGTCAATGGAAATTCAGACAATGTATATGTATTTGGATATAACAACAATACAAACGTTGAAATAACAAACAAAAATGAAGGAAGATACATTGATAATTGATTAACATACACAAATATAGGGGGTGCCGCCATGGCGGGCACCCCCTACGATAAGTCATCATTGGCTCGCAAGCTTCAACTTGAAGCCTTTATCTCTATTGACTCACTCCAGTCGCTACGTTTCTAATCGAGCGCTTGCGCTTTTTTCTTAGGAGAGATGTTCTGTTTGATTATAGTCACGAACCTTCCAATCATCTTGCTGAACATGAATATTACTAATACATCCATTCATAAGCTTTGTTTTACCAGAACCAATTTCCCCGTCAGATAGCTCGGAGAGTATCGCATTAATTACAGCGCCATGTGCAACTAATAAAATCCGTTTGTTAGGGTATTGCTCCTTCACTTTTGCAATACCACCCATTACTCGTGCTTGAAAATCCTCCCGCTCTTCCTGATTAGGGAAGTTGCGATCAGGATAAGCTTCATTCCTTTCTGCGATGGTCATTCCTTCTGCTTTTCCAAAAGATCGTTCCTTGAACGCTTCCATTATTTTAAATGGTAATTGTAGTTGCTTATTTATAATTTCTGCAGTTTCCTTCGCCCTTCGTAATGGACTACATATCAGTTCATCATAATCTTCGCTATTTAAATATGTAGCACATTTCATAGCTTGCTTTCTACCAGTATCATTTAATGGAATATCCGTTTTGCCTTGGAGCTTTCCCGCGGCATTCCAATCGGTTTCCCCGTGTCTAATTAAACAAATAGTTGTCATGTTCATTGCTCCCTCCCCTTCATCACCTATTCATTTATTATACTAAATAAAATTCGTTGAAGTTCACAGTAAACGTGTTCGAAGTTCACAAATCAAGATACGTATAAATTCACAAATTCTTCACATTCTAAATGTATAAAGGAGGATGGACCGATGCATACATTTTTTATGGCAGTTAGCTTGAGTGGGTTGATGCTTATTACAGGGGCGACTTCTCTAATTCCTACAGAACAAGCTGCTGCAGCTGTTGTTGAAGAAGTTCCTGCCTATGCAAAGTGGGGTAAAATGGCTGTCAAAGCAACGATGGCTAAATATCCAGATGCCGAGATTGTTGATTATTTATACAGTGGCAATGAAGAACAGGATGACTCAAAAATAGAAAAATTTAAGCTGTGGCTACGAGAAGGAGATAAGGAATTTGGTGTGCGAATTCATATAAAGCATCATGTATCGTCAGAAAAAGTAGAAGGAATTTCCTTTGAGGAAACGTCGAATTGACAAAAGCGCATGACGATAATCGATCTGCGCTTTTGTTCCTACATATCTTCTGGATTGATGATAGCTAATACTTGATGGTCTTCCCACTTTCCGTTTATTTTCACATTCTTTTTGGCAATACCTTCTTTATGAAATCCTGCCTTCTCTAATACACGAATCGATCCGATATTATGTGGCATAACTCCTGCTTCAATCCGATGGAGCTTCAGCTCGTTAAATCCGAAATCTACTACAAGCTTAGCCGCCTCGGTCATGTATCCTTTGCCATTATGAGATTTATCAAGAACGTAGCCGATAAGTGCACACTGTACTGGTCCCCGCTTTACTTGAAACAAATTAATCGTACCAATTAGCTTGTCCTCTTCGTTTAGAAACATCCCAAAATGGTACTCCTCTTCTTTCGCTTGTCTACTTATCGCTTGCCGAATTCTTTTAAGCTGAGCCTCTTCTGTATAAAAATCCTCTTCTCTTTCTATGGAATAGGCTGCAAAAAAGGAGCGGTTCCGTTTTTCGAGATTCAGGCATTCGGTCACATCGTCTTCGGTAAACGGCCTTAGATAGAAATGTTTTCCTTTTAACATCGCTTTCACTTCCTTCCATCTATCTATTTCGAGTTATTTTGTAGAATTTCCTTCTATTTTATTGCTGAAAAAATAAAAACTATTTCTGTTTTGCTTTCCAAATAAACTGAGGAAAAAGGTGCAAACAAATGAAGGGTCAAGACGAATGATGGAGTATAATCGCTAATTTTTCTCGGATTTATAGTGAATAAGTTATAACATTTTAGCTATTATTTATAATAACCGTAGCTTTATTAGGAGGTTTGAATCGTTTTTAACAGAGGTTTCTTTTCGTTGACAGATAAGGGTAGTTATTTAGCCTCGAAAAAAGTAACGAAATCAGCTTCTTTTCTAATGGGTTTCATTCCTAACTCCTATGTATAAGTAAACAGAAATCAGTACATATTAATCATTTTTTATTATTCATAAACATAGCTACGGGTTTCGACAAATTTATCGAGTCTATTAATCTATAATAGTTTCTACACTTAAGATTCTAGCAATTCATTTTTAAAATTTACTAGAGTTAAGAGGGTGTAGACTTCATAATTAATAGCAGAAAGGGAGTGAAGGATGAACGGCTCCGCTTGCTCCGGGCAGCGGCTAATTTATGAAAGATGGAAAGGATGGTAGGTATGAAATTAAAGAAAAAATGGATGGCTTTGACACTGGCGGTTCCATTGTCATTTGGAATGATTACCCATAGTACTATGATTCATGCGCAAGAAACAAAAATAAACATAGATAACTCCTACGATACCCCCTCATATATTATTGAAAAATGGCAGGCACCAAGTGGTCTATCCAAAAAAGAGGTTGTCCTTTCATATTTGGAATCCAATCAAGAACACTTTCAATTAACAGATCGTTCGCATATTAATTTTAACATAACAAATGAACAAATAGATCGGGAAACAGGCACCACCCACTTTAAGCTAGAGCAGTTGTATAAAGGCATACCTATATTTGGCGCGGATCAGACAATTACATTAGATGAAAATAAAGACGTTACTGCGTATTTCGGTAAGGTTATTCCTGCAATAGAAACGAAAAATGTGGCAGAAAAAACGACGGTATCAGCAGCGAAAGCAAAAGAAATTGCTAAAGCACATATTGAAAAGAAAATTGGGGAAGTAAAGGATTATGATGGTGAAGTAGATGCAAAACGATATTTATATGAATATAAGGAAAAATTCTATGACACGTATCTTGTTACGGCTTCTACTACACAGCCATCCGTAGGGTTTTGGCATTATTTTGTTGACGCGTCCAATGGTAGCATTATCGATTCATATAATGCTGCTCATCATGTTACTGCTTTTGGAAGAGGCGTGTTTGGTGATAAACAGATGTTTGAGGCTCAGGCATTTAATGGGATGTACAGGCTATTTGATATTACTCGTGGTGATGGGGTAGTAACGTATGACCATACAACAGGTACAAATGTAGATATAACAAGTTTAAATAAGATGTTCCGGGATGGATCAGCCGTCGATGCTCATGCAAATGCACAAAAAACATATGATTATTATTTGGATACCTTTAATCGTAATTCTGTAGATGACAATGGTCAAATTTTAATATCAGCGGTTCATGTCGGACATAACTGGAATAATGCATCGTGGAATGGGAGGCAGATGTCCTATGGGGATGGAGATGGCATTCGTTTTCATCCGTTAGCAGGAGGACTTGATGTTGCTGCTCATGAAATGAGCCATGGTGTTGTTCAGCATACAGCCGGATTAATTTATCGTAATCAGTCTGGCGCCTTGAATGAATCGTTTGCAGATATATTTGGGGCAATGGTTGATCGGGATGATTGGCTAATCGGTGATGCAATTATGGCAGATGGAACGATAGCCTTGCGATCAATGGAAGATCCGACGGCATTGATTGAAAGACGCACACAGGAGCCCTATCCAGATCATTGGGATAGAAGATATACAGGACCATTAGATAATGGTGGCGTTCATATAAACAGCAGTATTAATAATAAAGCAGCTTATTTAGTTTCAGAGGGAGGAGAGCATTACGATGTTGAAGTGAATGGAGTTGGCCGTGATGTAACAGAACAAATTTATTATCGCGCCCTATCCCTTTATTTAACAAGTAATTCCGATTTTAGCATGATGCGTCAAGCTGCTATACAAGCGGCGACGGATCTATATGGAGACGAATCAGAGGCGGTGGCAGCTGTCGAACAAGCCTATAATGCTGTTGGAGTCTATTAGTTGAAAAAAATCAATACCTAGCTATCTGTTGTTGGAAGGTAGCTAGGTTATGTAATAGATCGATTCTTTCCGTGGGGATAGTAAGCTGTCTTAAATATGTATTTAAATAAATATGTTACAGTTCATCGTAATTAATCAGTTGATACTACTTCTACGACAATGTTCCCAGTAAGCTCATCATCTATAAAAATGAGTACATTCCAAACTCCGGGAGATGGGAATAATAAATTTGATGGCATATTAACTTCGTTTTTATTAATTTGTGCTCCGCTGTAGAATTCTCCAGAAAACACCTTAATTAAATCTTTTGCTCCTTTTTTTAATGCCATTATTTCTACTGGTTGATTTTTAATATTTTCTTGCCCCCAATAAAACCAAAAATATTTTTGTGATTTACTAGATACGATTGGGAAAGGACCAGTTATACCAAATGCATCCTTTTTTCCGATAACTTCATAAGTTAAATCTTCACCATCCTTACTTTTCGTATGATACTCAAAGGTTGGAGTAAGCTCCCAATCATTATATGCTTCATTTAATGCAGTTGTTGAATTTTCATCATTCCCTTTTATAGCTTTTACGCTGTCTTCTTTCACTTTACTGTCCGTTTCACACGCGGCAAACACTATTAAGAAAAGCATTAGATAAACCAATACAACCGTTTTATGCAACGATATCACACCTCTCAACAATCTTATTAACTGAAAGTATGCTGGATTCTGTTAAATGATCCCTATTTCTATAAGGAGATTATTTCTTCCGCCAAATTGACTTGGTGTATGCGATGGTCATTCCTACTTTTTGCATGTTCTGCTGGCTCACACTACCAAATGTGGCTTGACCAACGATGATTTTACAGTTTGCCTCTCTTGCAAGCTGGATACGTCGTTGAAGTAAGGCTTGATGCACACCTTTATTTTGGTCCGTAGGAAGCGTTGCTGCGGCAGCTAAGTTCGCAATCGTATTCTTTGTAAATAGTACACCAACTCCTGCCGGTGTATTGCTGCTATTAGCAAGTAGAAACGTCCAGCCAGGCACCTTGTGCAAAACAGCGTTATTTTCTGCAATAAAGGGGTTTAAAAAATCAGGCATTGCGAATCCTTTTGTATAAATATGTGCAAATGTATTAAAATTGTCTATATGTATTGGTTTGATAGTAATATCAGGAAACTGTCTGCGTTTAAGCTTCGCCGTTTCTCCATAAAGAACGGTATGAAATCCTTTTTGGTAAAAGCCTCTGGAAGCAAGTGCATCAAATACAACATTTGACACATGGGCTGGAGTTAGTTCGAATTGTAACGGAATGTTCTTTTGCTGGTAAAAGTCAATTATCTCCTCTAAATGGTCGCTATCATTATCAGTCAGTCCTTTCACTGTATTAAAGGAAGGGCCAGGAATTTTGGTAGCAGTAAATGCAGTAGCATTTCCAAATGTTCTTACGTCAGCATCCATTGGATTTCCTTGGATGTGGGAAATAGCAGTTAATCTTGATTGGAGTGTATCAATCTCAGCTTGTTCGATCTGCAAAGCCATTTCGTTTGTTAGTATCACGTACACACAATCCCTTCTATAGCTCGTATATGACTATTCTCTTATAAATAATGAAAGCTTAAGGGAAAGTTGTGTAGCAATCCCTTACTGCTGCTCCAAATCATATACGTGAGATAATCGATTACAAAAGTAGTTACGTTTCGAATGACTTTTCTGTTTTGGTTATCACCTTTTGCTTTAAGCGATCTGCTTGCTTAATATAAGCTTTCACATATCCTGGGATCGTGGACCCGTGGATGATCTCCTCTGTTGTCATCCAATAAACAGCAGCTATCTCGTTAGGATCTTTCGCAATTGCTTTACCAGATTGATGTTCACATAGATATACTATATTTACAACATGGATACCTGTATCGGTTACAAAGGAGGCGCTTGTTATATATATAGGGTGCTTAACAGAAATTCCTACCTCATCGGTAATTTCTCTACGTAATGTCGTTTCAAGTATGGTATCCGTATTGCCTTCTTGCTCTACTTTTCCGCCAATTAGTGATAATGTATTAGCGGCATGATCTTCTTTTTCACTACGTTTTCCAATTAACCATTTGTTGTCTTTATAAATGGCGCCTTCTACATTTACGATAAACAATAGTATTACTGCTTATCTGTGTTATAAAGTCCTCTTCGTATTAAATTGGCAGTGATGGGTTCCCTATTTAGCTCGCGCGACCAGATAGATAATTGTCCCACATGGTGGATTTCGTGAGCAATGACATGACGCATGATTTCCCCGTGGGTAAACATTCCAAAACAAGGCTTATAATCTTTACCAGCATGATACGATTCGATATAAGGTAAAATTTGTCTCCTACAAGTTTGGGAAAATGTTACTATATCCTCTAAGGTGGTAAATTCTTCTTTGTCATAATGGTATTCTTCTTTACCAGCTAATCCGTTTATCCACGCTTGCTCCACATCTATGATGTGAAAGAGCGTACCCAAAATACTTCTTACACCACCAGTTCGTTGCTTTACCAGTTCATCATGAGAAATTTGCGTACACCAATCAAACCATTCATCGCGAACCTGCCAATTATAGCGGAAGAATGTTAGCAAACGATCAGCTCCTTTTTATTAGCTCGTTCCGAAAATCTTTCAGTAGTCCCTGCCTTCTATGGATAAAAGGTAAATAGTAGAAGGTACTTGCTTTTTCTGGGAGTATGGTTGTTTCTGAAAAGATATAGATTGTTTTTTTCAAAGCCGCCGCAATGCCTAATTCTATATGACTCCCTTTTCCTGCAGGTACTAGCATAATAAATACATCACAGTCTACAACTGCTTGCTTCTCTTTGCTGCCAATGAATTGTAGCTCCTTTTCCGTGGTTGCTCGGGTATTCTGTGTCCAGTCGTATGTTTGTAGATGCCCGTTATGGACGAGCCCTTCTGCTAAGTAACGTACGTGTTCTTTGTTTTTAAAACTAGAGGCTATGTAGAATTTCATAGAAGCAATTTTCCTTTCCAGCTTATGCATTTGTTCGTGAAATAAAGTAAGACTGTTAGCTCCATCAAGGGTTGGTCGAAGGGCGTGCTATACTAAGCTGTAAGCATGCTTGTTAGAATGTAGCCCCCCTTCTCCCGAAAATAGTTGGAAATATAGACTAGACCTGTCACACTATTAGTATATAATTAGTTAGAAAATTAGGAAAGGGTTGATAATTTTGAGGGATAAGCAGGCTAATGAGGCGAAACTATTGACAAAAGCTGGGTTTACAGCAATTGGTCTAAAATGGGAAGGTACATTTGTTGGAGCGGCTGCTGGAGAAATTCGAAATCTGCAAAGAGAATTGCGAAGGCGAGTACATGAAATAGTCGATGCATTGGAGCCAGATCGTTTCTTTGGATTATCTTATCATGCAAATCCAGCTTCGAATGGTTTCATCCATTATGCTGTCGTGGAAGTGACTGACGTGGAAAAGATTCCATCGGGTATGGAGATTGTAACCGTACCTGAGCTAACATATGCAACGTGTGATCATGAAAAAGGACAGGCAATAGATCGCTCCTACCAAAATATCTATGAATGGATTCAAAGCCAAGGGTATGAGGAGAACCCTGTTGGTCATTTAACCCATGTTGAGCTATACAAGATGGATAAAATCGAAGAGGAGCCAGAATTTACGATATTAATACCCGTAAAGAAAAGCTAGATTTACAGAAGGGCCTTTTAAAGAATAAACGATAAAACTCTGAACTACTATTCGAACATAACTTCGTATATCGAATGGAGTTCAGAGTTTCCTTATCTATATTTCGTTTGGTTTGTCCCTTTTCATACTAGCTATCTATAATGACACTAAACGTGTTGCCATCTAAATCATAAAAGTCAAAGCCAGTAATTGCTCCATGATCCTCTACCTCGGAAACATGCACACCTTTTTGCTTTAATTCAGTATGTAATGCATGCACATCAGCAGTTGTAAAATTGAAGTAGGAATTCTGAAAATCCGTAATGTCAGGGAAAGTGGTTGGTGGCATTTTTTTCACCTTTATAAGTGTTACATATTGCTTTTCCTCTGTAAAATAAAAATCTGCTCCATTACCATCTGGCCAAGCGCCAATAGGATTTAACCCAAGCTTCTCCTGATACCATTGAGCAGATTTTTCCATATTGGTTACAGGGATAAATACAGCGCCAATTTTTATCATCTCTATTCCTCCTTTTTTGATTTCACTTTAAGTAACGCAAGCTGGGAGCTAATTCTTACACATTAGGTATTTTTTTGAATGAGGACTACAAAACTCAATGTATTCCCAGCCAAGTCTGTATCGAGTTGTGCGTGTTCA
Source organism: Virgibacillus sp. AGTR (assembly GCF_016919725.2). Lineage (GTDB taxonomy): Bacteria > Bacillota > Bacilli > Bacillales > Amphibacillaceae > Virgibacillus > Virgibacillus salarius. Next base: position 7,497 of record NZ_JAJERH010000089.1, on the reverse strand, counting down.
ATCATTTTTTGTATAATTTTTGAATCAAATGGTAGGATTGTTTATGTGAACTCCTTATAGTTAGGGATTTGGACAGGACTACCATACCCTAATTATAAGGTTTTTTCATGAATTTTTATAGTTGGAATTACCAATATTCGCAATCTTGAGGAAATGTATGTTGCTTGGCTTTAGTTTCAAAATGTAATGATCGCTAGTGAGGAAATTATAAAATTAGAGGCTGAGACAAAAGAATGAAGAAACAATTCGTTTTCTAATTAGAATCATTCATTTAGCACCTGAAATAAGCGAGATTCCGGAGGGAACAGCACGAGTCCAAAGATCCAGTTGGTAACGTGTTTTTCTTTACTACGTTAGCTGATGCCGTGCCCGCGAAAAGCGCGTATAGTTTCACGGTGCGGCGATGATACTCCTATTGATAACATGATTATTCGTATTTTGAGTAAAGAAGTTGTGTTTTGTCCCAGCTTCTCGTTGGTAAAGTGTCCTTCATATGGCGAAACTTAAACAGCCCGTTTGATGAGCGGATACTTATTTGTACTTAACCCCTCCTTCACTTATCCATACAGTTAGAATCTTTTAGAATATGATAATACTGTATTGGTAAGAAAGGAGGAATTCGATGAAAGCTGATTACTTTTATCAAAAAGCCTGTAAATACTATGGAAAGCCAGTTAAGGTCGTAGATCACTATGGGAAATGTTATCGTGGTGTTCTAAAGGATGTTACTCCTAAAGGAATTTATCTTGATTCAGGTGTATCAGGGTTCTTTTTTCCCTTCTTTGCTATTGTTTCCCTTGTATTGTTGACATCATTATTCTTTATTTAAAATAAAAGAACCCTTCTAAAAAGTCGAGTATGAATAATGATTACTAGTACACATCGAAGGATTTTAATCATCAAAAGATGCCTCTTATCAACTTATGAAAGAGGCATCTTTTTCGAAAGGATTAACAATTCGGAGGGAAATATTAATAATAGTATGGGAAAAATAAACGACGTAGTCGGAAAAATGGAAATCGGAACCGTCTAAAACGACGAAACCTTCTAGGAAAACCGAATCCACCATATCCGCCATATCCACCATATCCACCATACCCAAAGCCGTATTGGCGTTCCGTTCCCTCTTCTCTGTCCATATCACCATATGGCATAAGCAATGTTACACTGTCGTCATCTACATCTTCAATAATGCCATCATACATTTGCCCATCTATTGCTTGAATTTGCACAAAATATAAATGAAATTTATTACATAATTCATACATTTGTTTTTTGTGTGTATTATGATCCATGTATGGAGAATCATAGCCTGGTTCATATGGTGATTCATAGTGTTGATATGGGTGATCCATTTCATGTTGATAGTGCATTGTATCATTCCTTCCTATATTACCTCACTCCTAAAATATTCATCCCATAGGCAAATGTTACAAAATATAACTAATAAATTTAAAATATCATCTTATTGTTGGCAATTTAATAGTGGTACATGCCCAATTCTCCACATTAAATGATGCAGCTAAAATAAAGGGAATTTCAAAATTATAAAATGCAAATTAATCAACGTAATACTCCAAAACGGATTAAAATCACCTTTCATTCTTTTATCTCCGTTGACTCACTCCAGTCGCTACGTTTCCATTCGGGAGCTTCCGCTTTTGTTCCTTCTATATTTAGAGTATAGAAGGAAAAGTATAGGCTCCTTTTGTTTTAAATAAATACTACCCCTTGTATCTCCGCAATTATTTTTATATATAAACAAAAAGGTTAGTCACTAAGACCAACCTCATGAACTATACTGTTCGCTTTCTGATGGAACAGAAATTCCCATTGATTGTAAAGCTTCTTTTGTTTCATTTAAATACGCTTCTGCCTGCTCTTGCCATATGATAATTGTTTCCATAAAGGATTTATATTCAGTTGGCGCATTCTCAGCCATCGTATCTAAGCCCTCACGCACTTTTTTATCTTGCGTCTCCGCATTAATTATACAAGCTATTAATGTGTCAATAATAGATTGCCGTTGCTCACCATTCGTAAGTCTTTGAGATGATCCCACTGCGGTTATACGATGATAGGATGCAGGGACTAGGTGACTATGCATTTCGTTGTTCCCTTTTAAATCCTTTGTTTCCGGTATATGGAATAACTCGCTACTCATAGCACATACCATTTCTTCAGCATACAAACTATGGTACAACAAAGATAAAACAGCTTCCCAATTGCTTACTTTGTAATTATAAAATGGATACAAAAAAACCATCTCCCTTATTTGATAAAAGAATTATCTTTTAGGGTATGATCACATATCCAAGTAGGTGTAATTGATTGGAAAGTTTTCATAAAAAAGATGCTGACAAAAATAAAATGTAAGTCAGCATCATCATTTCTTCAATTGTCGATTTATTACGTTAAAACTTTCTAATAACTGTGTCCAAATGCTGCAGCTCCTACAATGATTAATAGAATGAATAATACAACAATAAGTGCAAATCCACCACCGTATCCGTAGCCACCACCATAGCCTTGACCGCCATATCCGAATGACATTCATATCCCTCCTTTTATCCTGCATATAACTGACAGTAAGACCCCCACCTCAAGCAATAGAATGAAATCAAAATTGGTAAGTGGTGGATCGACTGCCAGTAAATGTCCGATTGGTTCAAAAGTCTTTAGGTCATACTTGTGGTACTAACCATCCGTGGGGGATAAACAAAATTAAATTTATATCAACACTCTCTACATAGTAGGAGTGACAAACATGGCTATCATTATTCGTTAAATTGGGTTACTTTATTTCGTCTTAATTCTTATTTACGTTTATTAGCCGTAACTACCATAGCCGAATGATCCAGCACCAACAATAATTAGAACGACAAACAACACAACAACTAGCGCAAATCCACCACCATACTGTGACATTTTTAGATCGGACCCTAATAAATAGACTTCTCTTATAACCTATGAATGAAGGCTTTATTATGATTGGTTATACGCTGATAATGATAAGATTTTTCCGTCTAGAACTGCATAACCTCACTACGTGAGGCATTTTAAACGTATATCAAGAGGAGGGATATTCATGATTGAAAAATGATGTTATGGCTTATGGACCCTACAATGGGCGCATCGATGGAAAATATGTTAATAAGTAAACATGATGAGAACCCATATTCAGTGACACCTATTGTAGGGAAGCTAACCCTACGGGCTTTTAAACAAAATAAAATTATGTAAGCAACTAATTTTAGCATTTCCTTTGACAACATGATGTATTAGGAAAATGCGGATTTTACAGAATTTCTAATTCCCAAGTATTAAAATTGAGAAGCTAGCCTTTTGGTTCCTTCATTGACAGTTAATGTCCGCGTGACCTGTCCAACAATTAGGTTTTAAAACTATACAGACCATATATCCATACATAAACTATAGCAATTATATGGAAGGAAGGTGAAAACATGCTAAAAACGTTTAAAGCTAGATTGAAGGGAGATAACGAAGTCCCCCCGGTAAAGACTAACGCTTTTGGTAGTGCAAAATTTGTAGTAAATAAAAGAAGAACTAAAGTAAAGTTTTCGCTAGATGTTCGGAACATTCGAAATTTCATTCAGGCTCATATTCACTTTGGTGAACGTGGAGAAAATGGACCAGTAGTAGTTTTCCTATTTGGGGCTAACCTAGAAACGCTTGAGGAACAAAATGGCATTACGACGCAAAGAGGTGTTATTACTGGCATTATTACTGATGATGACATTGTACCAAATGAGGTAGGAATAAGGACTGTAGAGGATTTAATAAATTCTATGGAACGAGAACTAACGTATGTAAATGCTCATACTGAACAAAATCCTGCAGGGGAGATTAGAGGTCAAATTGTACCACTTTAGTTTCCGCGATTAATCGCTAATGATATTCGCACTAGGATAGTTATAACCGATTATGCAAGAAATTTAATTGTTTATGTATTGTAACGATGGCTAACTTACAAAATAAAATAAATCCCAATTAAAGTATTGTGGTCCATCGTTCCATAAGCTTATGTATATGATAGGGTAATAGGTTATAAAACGACACTCTTCTATATATAAAAATCCTAGTAGAAACCAATGGGCTTTTCCTTTGTTTGTCATGTTATAACCTTTTATCTTATGAAACCTGTCATAGATGATATGGTAATGAAACATAAATTACATGACATTCTTTTTCTTTCTAAGACACGTTTTTTAAGCCGAATTATCGGGAAGAAAGGTCCACATTTTAAGCTTCTCGATGGAATCATGAAAGATAAATGAGCGGTCAATTGCTCGTAAAGCCCGATTGGTGAGATACAGTGAAACTTACCTTTGCATTCTTTCAAAGGTATCGTTGTTGAATCGATCGGGTTCGTATCGTTGATGGAAAGAGCGTATGCGGAGCTCTTAGCGACTGTAGAAGGGATAAATAAGGTCCTATTTATCTAGGTCTATGGAAGCTTTTTTTATAAAATTTCTAATAAACGCACTATTTTACTGTATAATTAAAATATTCAAATAAAATGAGGGGATGTGGACAAGCTCATGGATTGGAAGAATCACATGAAGAAAGGATTTTTGCTCCTCTTGTTCTTACTTATTACGATGATCCCATTTTTGAAACAGGAGGAGCCCTTATTTGTAAAAGCATCCGAAGATATAACAGCGGCAGAAATGGATGAAGATGCTCCGTTGGATGAAAAGCTTTCCGCTATACTAGCAAATGAGCATCTGGAAGGGACGGTTACGGGTGTTAGCATTAAGCGTGCAGATACTGGTGAACTACTTTATCAACAGAATGGTGACATTCGACTGCATCCGGCTTCTAACATGAAATTACTAACGGCAGCAGCAGCTTTAGAAACACTTGGGAAGGATTACCAATTTGCGACAGAGATATTAACGGATGGTAAGCGAAGAGGGAAGGTACTACATGGAAATCTATACTTAAAAGGAAAGGGTGACCCCACCCTCCTCCAAACGGATTTTGTTCAATTTGCTAAGGATTTAAAGAAGCAAGGAATTCGGAAAATTAAGGGAGATCTTATAGGTGATGATACATGGTATGATGACGTTCGTCTTTCGCAGGATCTGAATTGGTCTGATGAGCCATTTTATACAGGTGCACAGGTCTCGGCATTAACCCTGTCACCAAACGAAGATTACGATGCTGGTACGGTAATTGTAGAAGCAACTGCGAAAGATACTGCCAAAGGAAAAGCGGAAATACGTGTTACACCAGAGACAGATTATATAACGATTAAAAATAACACGAAAATGGTGGATGCCGGAGAGCCGAGGGATATTTCGATTGAGCGAGAGCATGGATCGAATACGATAGTTGTCGAGGGGACGATGCCAGTAGAAGGTGCAGCGTCTAGGTCGTGGGTATCGGTATGGGAGCCAACTGGATATGCGCTCGATGTATTTAAAAAATCATTAAAAGCACAGGGGATCTCTTTTATTGGCAACTCCAAGGATACGTTTGCAGCAACACCGGCAGATGCCCAGCTCCTAACATCTAAACAGTCAATGCCATTAAAGGATTTACTCATTCCGTTTATGAAACTAAGCAATAACGGGCATGGTGAAGTGCTGACAAAGGAAATGGGAAAAGTAATAAACGATGAAGGCAGCTGGGATGAGGGGCTGCAGGTGATCGGAGACGTTATTACCGATTTTGGTGTAGATGAAGACACGATACTACTTCGGGATGGTTCTGGAATGTCGCATAAGAATATGATTCCAGCAAATGATCTTGCTGAATTGCTTTACAACGTACAGGATGAGGACTGGTTCGCTGCTTATAAGGAGTCATTACCGGTTGCAGGTGAAGCAGAAAGGTTAGTTGGAGGTACACTTCGGTATCGAATGACATCAGAGCCAGCAAAAGGAAATGTGACAGCAAAAACAGGATCGTTAACGGGGGTATCCACCCTTTCTGGCTATGTTACAACGAAGGATGGGAAGCCGCTTATTTTCTCCATCATGGTAAATAATTACGTGGGTTCTAGTGCAACGATTAGAGGAGTGGAAGATCAACTAGCTACCACGTTAGCAACACATGAATTTACGGAAGAATAATGAATGCCATGGAGGATGGCTGAGGTATTATGTAAATACAGTAACTAACCTATTTGGAAACCCCTTCGGGAGAAGAATCTGTGTGTGAAAGAGGTTTACTTACGAGAATATTGAATTGTATATTCAGTTATGTCGGAGTAGAGCTGCTTTTTGGGCAGCTCTTTTACGTTGAAGATGGCTATCGCTAAATGTAGCTTGGAATGCTAAAATGAAAAGAAAAAGAGCTCGTTATGCAGAGGTGATTCCCTATGCCTAGATTAACATCTGAAAATACTTTTTTAAAAAGCTTACAGTTAAAACAGGAGCAAGTGCCTTCCTTTGATACATTTCCATTCGATCTACCCGTTATTCGTCATTTGGGAGTGTTAGATTTTCATCCAAATGTTACGTATATCATCGGTGAAAATGGCATGGGTAAATCAACACTGTTAGAGGCAATTGCTGTAGAATTAGGCTTTAATCCAGAGGGAGGTACGCGGAATTTTAACTTTTCCAGCTATGATTCGCATTCACCTTTAGATAACTATATTCGGATTAGTAAAGGTGTCCAGCGCCCGATCGATCATTTTTTCTTTCGTGCAGAGTCGTTTTACAATGTAGCAACGAATATTGAAGTGATGGATAGTCAGCCAATGGCTGGGCCACGTATTATTGACTCCTTTGGAGGTAAATCTTTACATGAGCAATCTCATGGAGAGGCCTTTTTCGCAACTTTTATTCATCGTTTTCAAGGGAATGGTCTTTATATATTAGATGAACCAGAAGCGGCTTTATCACCGTTACGACAAATGTCCATGCTTACGCGCATTCATGAATTAGTAGAAAATGGCTCACAATTTATTATATCCACCCACTCACCAATTCTTATGGCGTATCCACAGTCTCTATTATTTGAATTATCGGATTCGGGTATACGGGAAACGACGTTAGAAGAGACAAGTCATTATGCTATGATGCGGCAGTTTTTTGAGAATAAGGATCGAATGCTCCATCATTTGTTTTACGAGTAGAGCTGTTTGATTTGTCTGGTAAACGTCATATATCCATTGGAAGGAAAGAGGAGACTATCGATAACGGTATAAGCCCTTTAGTTTTCTTGGAAAAATAGAAGGTCATTCAAAAACAAGTGCGTATTCTCAGGCAAATATGGCTATCTCATTTGTTTTTAAAGGGGCTTGGATGTATAAGGATGGAAAATGTCGTGTGTAAGTGTAACCAACAAGGGAAAGGTAAGTGGATATGTCAAGAGTTAAAAAAACAATTTATACGTTAGTTGTGATTCTGGTGATATTAGCGATTTTTTCATTTGTATCTACAAATGTATTATTTAAATAAAGCAATTCATTTGTTTTATTTAATAACCAAAAAGGGAGAGCGTATTGCTCCCTTTTGTTCA
>NZ_JAJERH010000088.1 GCF_016919725.2 Virgibacillus sp. AGTR | reverse complement strand
CACTTCCAATAGCTGTTCTAATAAGGGAAATTTTCCTGTAGCTCCGCATATGCACTCTATGTGTTCAAGCAATTGCTCTCCCGTGAAAGTTTTTATATTAACTATTTTATCTGTGAGTTCAAACACACTTATCTTTCTTCTAATTTTTTAAAGAAATCAATAATTCCTAAGGCACAAACTTGCATATCTAAATTAATTACAATATAAGCCTCATGGTCATCTGGAATACCCTTTGCTCGTAATTCAACTTTAACCGCTGATAATAGACGCTTAGCTAATTCATCATAACCAAGCCCTTCCTTCCATACCTGTTGACCGATATCCAGAAAAAGAGGAAGCCAATTCGCTACTTGCTGTAGTGCTAAATTGGGAGTATTCGTCATTCCAAAGTGTCCATAATAAATCCGATCCAGATTTAATGCTTGTAAACGAGCAATCGCAGCTTGCATAGCATCTGGATTAAACTGATTTGGCGATGTCGAAGGTAAAAAGAATGGAACGCCTTGATCTATTAATTGCTGATAACGAACACCAACGGTATCTCCAGTAAACACCCCATTACTTATTGGATCATAAATACAAAAATGATGCTTGGCATGGCCTGGAGTATCTAAAAATTCAAGCATGCAACTGGAACCGATTTCTAGCGTATCTCCATCGCCTTTAACAATTATTCGGTCCGCATCAACAGGGACAATCGGTTCGAATAGTTCCGAAAAACTATCACCATAAACAGCCCTAGCTCCTGCTGCAAGTCTTTTAGGATCAATTAAATGCCTTTCTCCACGCGGGTGCACAATAACAGAAGCATTTGGACAATCTCTGATTAATAAGCCTGCTCCCCCAGCATGGTCTAAATGAATATGTGTCACAATAATATATTTTACTTGATCTAGTTGAAAGCCTAACTTTTCTAGACCATTCTTGACATGCCTTACAGATGGACTTGGGCCAGTTTCGACAATTGTTAGCTGTTCCTCATCAATAACATACGTACCAGTACGGTTAGGAACACCTAAATCAAAGCCATCTATTAGGCGAATACGATTATCCAAGTGAATCGGATGCTTCGACTGCATAGCATAACTTCCCCTTTTTACCTTTTTCTCCATAGTAGCATATCTATTTTCCATTAGTGGAGTCATTTATAAATTCAACTTGTCTAAGGAAATCAATTATCCCCTCTGTCAAACCTGGTGCCAGTGGTAAATCTGGATTGGTATATGTTTGAATGTTTTGATCACGGTCAGCAGGAGCCTCCTTTAATACATGATTCATCCTCCCCACGATAAATTTGGTTGCATCTAAATTTGCCTCAGCTAGCGCATCAGCTTCACTAACAGAAACCTGTATGTCATGCTCACCGTGGACAATTAATATTGGAATAGTTAATGTTTTAATGATTTGCGTTGGTTCATATTGTATCCACGATGACAAAAACGGTTGAATACTTGGCCTCAATATAGCTTGTAATTCATCACGAACCTGATTAACAGTCTCACCTTTTCTTAATTTAGATAGTATACGTTGTACCTCTTCAAGAGCGGCATCCGTAAGCTGTTCACTTAACTGATCATACATAACCTTATCAATGGTGCGTCCCGCTCCCGCAATCGATACAAACACATCAATGTTTTGTTCAGCAGCGACAATCATCCCTATCAGTGAGCCCTGACTATGACCAATGATTCCTATTTTAGAAAATCGTTTATCTGATTGTAGCTTGTCTATCCATAGAGATGCATCATGAACAAATTCCTCAAAGCGCAACTTCGATTCATTTATTACAGCTTGCTGATTTTTACCAACACCCCGTTTATCATACCGAATACTTGCTATCCCTTTCTTTGCAAGGTTTTCTGCTAAGCGTTTTAAACTATCATTTTTTCCTGAAAAGCCGATAGAATTTCCATTACGATCTGTTGGTCCCGATCCTGGAATAATTATCATTATAGGAAAAGGTCCGTCACCTTCAGGACTTTCTAATTCAGCAAATAACGTTCCTGTATCCGTTTTTACCTCTAGAAAATTCCCTTCTTCTTGTTTTACTACCTTTTTATCATTTTTGGTTAATTGAAAGGGAAAGGATTGACCATTTTGCGTAAACGTACCGGATATAGCATCTCCCTTAATTTCCCCTGCAAAAGAAATGAGCTGATTTTGCATGTACATTGTAAAAACGATATGCTGTCCTTCCGTTAATTCTATAGTGGATAAAGGATAATTCACTAATCCTTGAACAGGAATACTTATCGTACCAGTTAAATCTTTTACCCCTTTAATATCCAATTCAATAGCTAGTGATTGGTTTGGAATCTCAATTTTTCCTTGCCAAAATCCTGTCATCGTATGATTCTCCTTCTGCTTTTCTTTATTCTCTGATGAAGAGCTACATCCAGCAATCAATGCTAAGAATACGAATAAAAAAATACCATATTTCCTCAATACCCCCACCCTTTAACTTTTTTAAATTATACGAATTATCAATCAAAAAGTTTCACAAGTACGATAGAAAAACTAAACTTATCCATACGACTTACGAAGCATTTCTTATCCTACGGCAAAAGTACGAGTTGAAGATCCCGTAGGAATGGTCATTGCTCTCCGAGAAAGCTGAAGTTGTGTCCGAGAAAAGCGTAGTATTTTGCTGGATCGAAGCTAAAACCTGTTTAGAAGTACACAAATAATCCGAACGAAATCAGTTCGGATTATGAGTAAATACATTTTTAGTTATTCTTTGCTAAAAATACGAGTTGATCATCTTTATCCATTGTAGGCATTTTACGTAATGTAACAAATTCAATCGTACCATTTTTCTTACGAATACATAACGGAATACCATCCACTGGAACATGTTCTTTCTTTTCCATTTTCTCAACAACTTTCATTGTTTGAATGGAATAGTTTGTGTTAATCTTTCTATTCAATTCTTTGAATACATGTTCTTTACCAAACAACAAATGTGCCTTTACTGAAGTAGGGATCTGTGATTCATCCCTATTCCCAGACCTTTCAGAAGGTATAGTGAACGTATTATTATAGCCAAATTCAGGTATATAGGATTGGGCTACGAGTGCGTTGTACGTCGCATCCTCTGTCATAGCTAATATCTTTTCGTACGGTGTTATATCCATTTCAAATTGGCTATGTTCATCAAGGATTTCCCCACGATATGTTGCAATCCCTTTTTGCTCTATTTGAAATAGTCTTCCGCTAGAAGAATCACTAATTAAGACTGGGTTTCCTAGTTCTTTCACCGCTTCTGCAAAAGCAATGGAAAAACTACTAGCACCTACAATTAATATCCCCGGCGGCTCTGAACTTGCTAATTTTAGTTTCTTTGCCAATGGCCCTAACGTAAATCCATGTGCACAAACCGTTATAAATACTAAAGCAAATGTAAGAGCTGTCAAGATAGAAGCCCCCCCATAACCATCGTTAAGTAATGTAGAAGCAAAATATCCCGATACGGTCAGCGCCACAATCCCTCTAGGAGCAATCCAGCCGATGAGTGTTTTCTCAGCTACTGTTAGTTCCGTACCGATTGTAGATATCCAAATAGATAATGGCCGAACAATAAATAGCATGACTAAAACAAATCCGAGAATTGGTAAAGTAAATACTTCTCCAATCGTCTCTCTAGTGAGCGAAGCAGTTAATAGAATGAAAATGGTTGACGTTAATAAAACAGATATATTTTCAATAAAGTGACTTATATTCCCAAGTGAAGAGACATATTTTTTGGTTCTTGCCAAGGTTAAACCCATTACGGTGACTGCTAACATTCCAGTCTCATGCATAATAACTTCACTTAACGCGAAGCAAATAAATACTAGGGACAGTGTAATTGGAGATTTTAAATACTCTGGGAACATCCCTTTGCTGGCCATAAAGCTTAATAAGAAACCAAATAGATAACCGATGATGATAGCTAAGAAGGAGGCAAGGAAAAAGGAGCCCAAAGCACTTGCATGTAACGTATCATCTGTAATTACTTTAATAACCTCATAAGCGAATAAGGCTAATAATGGTCCAGCAGGATCAACTATAATTCCTTCCCATTTTAAAACAGCTGCCGTTCTTGGTTTTAATTTTGATTGTCGTAGTAAGGGGATAATTACTGTCGGCCCTGTTACTACAAATAGCCCCCCTATAATAAATGCTATTTCTAAACTAAGCCCGGCAATAAAATGTGCCGCTAAGGACCCTCCAACCCAGGCAAGAAATGCGCCAAAGGTTACAACTCGAAAAACAGATTTTGAAATCCCTTTGACCTCACGGATATCCAGTGTAGTACTACCTTCAAATAAAATTACTGCAACAGCAAGAGAAATGATAGGACTGTATAAATCTCCTAACGCCTGCTCTGGATTAATAAATCCAAATATTGGTCCGATTAACAGTCCAGCTATTGACATGATGACAATAGATGGCCATTGAATTCTCCATGCAAACCATTGTGAAAATATACCTAAAGCAATAACAACAACGATACTAATCAAGCCTAATTCTTGCATTCGTTAACCTCTTTTCAATTGCTACGTATAATCGCGTAACAGTGGATGCTTTCCTTTGATTTTGTCCTAATTGAATTGCTTTAACTACCCTTGATGCTAAATACGATCAACCGACAGACAAGAACGTAACCCTGCCGACAACCTAGAGCGCAATGGTATTTATCTTGTAATTCTGTCTACTAATAGTAACTATACAAGTGCGTTCATTTTCATTCATATCCATGTACTATATGACCAACTTAAAAAGTTCACATAAATAAAGAAACTAACCATGGAGCGGCATACAAGGTCATAAATTGCACACCATAATTAACCCCTTTTCGATGAAGGAATCCAGCAACTAAAGCAACTAATAGCACTCCAGCTATGTTCACAATCCCGGCATCCATAAAAGCTAGCATAATTACTAAACCAAAAAATAAACCGAGCATTGCCTCATGTGGAATAAATCGAAAAACAAACGCGCAAATTTGCTGCGCATACTTAATAGTAATATAAAACGTTATACTAATCGCAACAACTGATCCAATCACTGTTGCTAGAATGAAATCGGGCATCGTTAACATATGATGCATATTATGCTCCTCTGTAAAAACAGGCGGTGCATTAAATAAAGGACCTCCAGGACCAATTGCCGTTGGTGATAAAGGAAGACCAATTGCAATTAAAGGAATAAGCGTTCCTGAAATATACGCAGCATTTGTTAGTCCATCCATACTAGATATAGCCCGTGTAGCTTTTTTTACCGGATCTTTTATCCGACTAGTTAACGTTTCACCTAAAAAAATTGTCATTCCCACAGGACTCATAAAAAATGTCAATACACCTAAAAAGGAGGAAAGCGATGTAGTCCCAATCTCTTTTTTATCAAGAATTTTAAATGGATTCGGAAATCCTTTTGTTTTTCTAGTTTTTCTCATTGCAATTTCTTTTTTCCCATAACGTGGCATCTTTCGCCGCGATTTTGGGTTTAACAATTCTGCTAGTTTTAAGATGACTGGTCCAATTGTAATTCCTAAAAAGAAAGATGTGAATACTGTTTTATCTTCAGGAACGATCCCGACTTCCCAATAAAAAATTCGTAGGCCTTGAATAATAAAAGCAAAAGGGAGAATGGATAATAGTGCAATCCAGCGATTTTTCGTCATCAACGCTAAAAAAATAGCTCCCCCCAAAAAGATTTGACTCGCATATTCTGTTATGTAATCCGATAAAGGAGCGATTAGATTAGCCAGCAAAAGACTCATTGGAACTGCAATCATCGTTCCGATAACCGAACCCGATGCCATTTTTCGTATACTAAGCTCTGGTATACCATGCTTTTTTAATACCATTGCGTGCTCTACCATAGGAGCAGACATAACTCCTCCAGGTATACCAGCTATTGCAACAGGGATAGAATCCGTCAGTTTTTTAGCTACAATTGCCGAAATAAAAAAGGCTAAAATGACAATTGGTTCAAAGCCAGATAACACTAATACAAGTGTGACTGGAGCAAGAACAGCTGTCTCGTCTGTACCTGGGGCAATTCCTATAATCGTGTATAATATAGCACCGATAGCAGATGCAGCTATTAATTCAACGATTAATACCATATCCATTGTTTAATCCTCCTCTTCGTCCATATACCGAAAACGACGCTTTGGTTTAATTACAACGCTAGTAATAATAAATCCTACAACAGCGCCGACCAAACCAAAAATAAGTGGCTTTGGAGGTTCATTTGGGGCTATAAGATAACCTCCCAGTGTACTTATCGTACAAATAACAATAGATAGGAGTAAATCTTTAATATTAACTAAGTCTTCCCACACCTCAATATTTTCCCCTTGTTGGTGTCTATCATCCATTTTCGTCATAAAAACCACCTTTTTATTTTTAGAAGCAAGAACAAAAGCGCAAGCACTCGATTAGAAATGTAGCGACTAGCAACGGAGATAATTTGAATTACGGTGAGCTTGCGAACCCATGATGACTTAGCTTAGAGCGATTTGTGAATTCACTTCGTTTCTGGACACTAGAGCTGGACGCGGCTCAACACGCCCATATTTATTCACTTGGGTAAATTTTATAATTTCCTAAACTAGTACAAAAAGGGCTGATAGCTACGATTCAGCCTTCTTGAAAGCTAATCATGAAGATGAATTATGCTTTTCCCCACTTTATAGCTTTTTTATATTTTTTAATTATACATCTTACAGGCTTTTAAATGAAGCAAGAAAACATAAGCATTTCTCTTGTTAAGACGATTTATGTTTTATACCATAACAAAATAATCTACACAGTGAAAATATCTACGACTGCTTCCTATACTCAACAAACATATATCGTTTTTATATGAGCAGCATATACAGGATTCAGAGCTAAAAACAATGTTACAGCAGCAGAAGAGCATTATGACACAACTGTATAATGTATAATACGTTAGTGGAAACATTACAAAGATGTAAAACCCGAACTTTATCTAAACCAGATAAAGTTCGGGTTATTGTTCTGGAGATAGGTAGTTCATTTCATGACTCAATTAAAATGTCTCTTTCGGCAGGGTACGACCTCAGTCTCTCTTCTGGGGTCTTCGGACTCGTTCTGTCCCCGTCTCATTATTAATCCAACAATCGATTATTCTCATCTACTTGCATAATTCGTGCTGGTTTGTTTTCATCTTCTCGACCATAAATACCATCCCCATTACAAACAGAACATCGATATTGCCAACCTTCATCATCCGCCAATAAACCAGTACCATCACATACCCTACATCGATTGTCTTTTCGACTCATGCTATTGCCTCCTTTGTTATCCTTGTTTTACACTACGATCCTTCACCCAATTAATAATGCCACCCTTTAGCATGATATCAATTTGCCGTTCAGATAACGTATGCTTCACCTTAATTTGCTGTTTCTTTCCTTTTACCTCGATATTAAAATGTTTTCCTTCCTTTACTTTTCTCCTTAAATCTGCAGCCTTTAAAACATCCCCCTGCTGCAGTAAATCATAATCTTCTTCATTCACAAAGGTCAGAGGAAGCACACCAAAATTCACAAGGTTTTGCCAATGGATACGAGCAAAATCTTTAACAATAGCTACTCGTAAACCAAGATATCTTGGAGCTAGTGCCGCATGTTCTCGACTTGAACCTTGACCATAATTAAAACCACCGACAATTGCATGCCCACCTTTATCTACCGTTTCCTTACCTCGCTCATAGTAAGTTTCATCGATAATCTCAAAGGTAAACCTACTGATTTCTGGTAAGTTACTACGATAAGGAAGTACACGAGCTCCGCCTGCAAGTATTTCATCCGTTGAGATATTATTTCCCATTTTTAATAAAATAGGTATTTCTATCTCGTCAGGCATTTCATCCATTTTAGGAATCGAAGCAATATTTGGTCCCTTTTGCAAACGTATGCTTTTTGCTTCATCATAAGGCAATGGATCCTCTAGTAAATGCTCATCAACAGTAGGTTGTTTAGGCAACTTCACAGCAGGATAGTTCATTCCTAATGTTCTTGGATCTGTAATTTTTCCATTTAAAGCCGAAGCAGCGGCTGTTTCTGGACTACATAAAAAGACACTATCCTCTCGCGTTCCAGATCGCCCAGGGAAATTCCTAGGGGTTGTGCGAATACTATTTCTACCAAAAGCCGGAGCTTGCCCCATACCGATACAGCCATTGCATCCTGCTTGGTGTAATCGTGCTCCAGCTTGTAACAAGTTAGCTATATGACCTTCTTTCACTAAGTCTTGAAGCATTTGCCTCGATGTTGGATTAATATCAAAAGAAACTCCCTCAGCAATCTGCTTATCTTTTACTATTTCCGCAGCAACTGCAAAATCTCGAAATCCAGGATTAGCAGACGAGCCTATATATGACTGATATATCGGCGTATCTATCAATTCATGAACAGGAACAACATTTCCGGGACTAGACGGCTTTGCGATAAGAGGTTCTAATGACGTGAAATCAATCTCATCCTCAAGATCATAGCTCGCTCCTTTATCAGCAGTCAATTCTATCCAATCGTCTTCTCTTCCTTGTTCTTTAAGGAAACGTTTAATTTCTTTATCTGATGGAAAGACAGTACCAGTAGCGCCTAGCTCAGCACCCATATTTGCAATAACATGTCGATCCATTGCACTTAATTGATGTAAACCCGGACCATAGTATTCAATGACCTTACCGACTCCCCCCTTCACATCATACCTTCTAAGTAATTCTAATATGATATCTTTGGCACTTACCCAATCAGGCAGCTTTCCCGATAAGCGTATGCCCCAGACCTTTGGCATTTTCACGTAAAATGGTTCTCCAGCAATTGCTAGTGCAACATCAATTCCACCTGCACCCATGGCAAGCATTCCCATACATCCATTCGCACACGTATGACTATCAGAGCCAAGTAATGTTTTACCGGGTTTTGCTAATCTCTGCATATGAACAGGATGACTTACCCCATTACCTGGTCGACTATAAAATAGTCCAAAGCGCTGGGTAGCACTTTGCAAAAATAGATGATCATCTGGATTTTTATTATCTTCTTGAATAAGGTTATGATCTACATATTGTGCAGACGCTTCTGTTCTTGCACGATCCAATTCCATAGCTTCTAATTCCAACATGACCAATGTCCCAGTAGCATCCTGCGTTAAGGTCTGATCCATTTTCAGACCAATTTCTTCACCCGGAACCATGTCACCAGCTACTAAGTGATCTTTAATTAATTTTTGCGTTAAATTTAATGACAACGTACACCCTCCTTTAAGTAGCTTATATCCCATTAACTAGTATATGGAATAATAGCATTTCTATTTGTTTGAATTCCCAATCTTTTTGAATCTTAAAAGCATTTTTATACGTATACTAGAAAAGTACGTATTTTTCCAATTTTAAAAGGAGTGGTCTTATGAATAACCATGAAATTGATTATCAGTTGTATGGAGATGACATGCAGTTTGTTGAGGTTGAATTAGATCCCCAAGAAACCGTTATTGCTGAAGCAGGAAGTTTAATGATGATGGATGAACAAATCAAAATGGAAACCATTTTCGGAGATGGCTCATCTAAAGAGGATGGAGGCTTGATGGGTAAATTATTTGGTGCAGGAAAACGAGTTCTTACCGGAGAAAGTTTGTTTATGACAGCATTTACTAATGAAGGTACAGGAAAGCGCCATGTAGCATTTGCTTCACCATATCCAGGTAAAATTATTCCGATGGATTTAAGTGAAATTGATGGCAAGTTAATTTGCCAAAAAGATGCGTTTCTTGCAGCTGCAAAAGGAGTCTCGGTAGGTATAGAGTTTCAGAAAAAAATTGGGACAGGATTTTTTGGTGGTGAAGGATTTATTATGCAAAAGCTTGAGGGAGATGGAATGGCGTTTATCCATGCGGGTGGTACCATACATAAAAAAGAAATTGGTGTCGGAGAATCACTACGCGTAGATACAGGCTGCCTTGTTGCGATGGATTCAGGTATTGATTATAACATTGAATATGTTGGCGGTGTAAAAACCGCATTATTCGGCGGGGAAGGACTGTTTTTTGCGACATTACGCGGACCTGGAACTGTTTGGGTACAATCACTTCCATTCAGTAGACTGGCTAGTAGAATCTTTGCTGCCGCTCCTGAAAAGGGTGGATCAAAAGGGGAAGGAAGTATTGCCGGAGGTTTATTCGATTTACTAGGTGGCGATCGTAAATAGAAAAGCTATTTATGATGCATAATAACCATGAGATCATAAAAACGAGGTGAAAACATGGGAAAAGATGAGCATCATAAATCAAAGAATAATTTTCTTTCACAAACTCCTAAAAACCAAAAGTCAGATGGTATTGATGTTGAGTTTTCTGAAGAATTAGCAGATCATGAGGATAAAGAAGCTCAACAACGAAGCGATCAAGCTAATAAACGAATAAAAGGAAAATAATTTACTAACATGGATATTATTGTGGTTAAGGATAACTAAGCCTGGTATATCTGGGCTAATTTTATAATTTCTTAGACTACGAAAACAATCTGAACTACGATCCGAATATCACTTCGTATACTCGGATCGTAGTTCAGATTTTCTTTAACTTCCTTTCTTTTGTCTCGCCCACTTTTTATTTAACACTAATTTCGTTGCTTCTAACAGGGGGCATTTGTACAATAGAGGTATTAATACAATTCCAATTATAGTCATTCCATAAATAAAGTGAAACTTCCATCCGTGGGGGGGGGTTCTCCTTGCTGATGGTTAGTACCATACCAAAAGGGTATGACCTAAAGGCCTTTGAACTGATCGAACATTTACTGGCAGGCGACTCACACTTATCCATATTGGTTTCTTTATTGCTTGAAGTGGGGGTATTAGTGCCAGTTATTTGTGGGATAAAACAACAATTATATTAAAAAAGCGAGGAATACAGATGAGTAAGAAAAATGTAGATGACTATCTTACAGAAGGCATGTATGGCACGAGACTACCAAAAGACCATGAACGTAAACAATTTCTAGGAACACTTCGAGAACGAATTGTTCTCGCCTTAACAAAGGGACAAGTTATGTCTGATAAAGGCTTAGCTCAACTAGAGGAAGCGATGAAAGAACATCCTAAGGCAACATTACTTATTAATGGCGATGTTTCTCATCGATTTTTAAAGGAAGAAAAACACTTAGCAAATAAGTACCATATTACGTATTCAACCGTAACCAATGAAGAAGTAGAAACGGATATTGGAGCAGTTTTAACCTATGACTATGCCATTGATAAAGAAGATATTTTTATACAAACTGATCCGATTCAATCAGAAAAACAAGAAGAACAAAATGATAAACAATCCTCCACCCTTTCAAAGATTAAAAAATGGTTTCGATCATAAGGATAATATCCTTTTACTATAGGTGATATCTTAAAAGGGGTAGATGCAATAAGCATATACGAAACTCCAACGAGCTGAATAACTGTGTGAAGTTCCCTCAGTGAGTGGTAGTAACCAAACCATTGCTCGCATCAATTGTTTCAAAGGTCTGGGACGAATGAAAAACCCAAAAGCCGAACGATAAAATAAAGTGAACCTTAAATCCTTGGGGTTTGTTTATCACACACTGATGATTAGTACCACCACAAGGGTATGACCTAAAGGCCTTTGAACTGATCGAACATTTACTGGCGGTCGATCCCCCACTTACCAATAGTGGTTTCACTTTATTCCTTGTAGTTAGGTTCTTACTGCAGTTATATGTGGGATAAATGTTACTACGAATTGCAGCCAAAATACGTAAACTCCTTGAAAAGAAGAGCATTTTTCTGCGTACGATGTATCGCTGCCTAATCCTTCCTTACCCTGCAGTAAAAGTACAACTAAATCCTTGCTCGCAGATAGCGAAGTATTTTTGCTGGAGCAGCGATAGAACCTGTTTGAAGTAAACAAAACGCTTTTGTCCCTCCTTTTCTTTTGTATGGATTTACATTAAAAAATCATTGTTTTTTCGCTGTTTTCCATTTTTTTACCTACAAAAAGTAAACATTTTATATTATAATGGCATTGTCATTCGTAAAAAATAAAAAATATACCCCATATATTCCCAATAATATGGATTGGGAGTCTCTACGAAGTAACCGTAAATTACTTCACTATGGACGGTGCTTTTACTCTAGCGAAAAACCGTTCAATTTTTGGGCGGTTTTTTCTTATCATTATATTCGTTGGTAGTGTAGTCACCATTCATTTCCCGGGGGGATAAGGAGAAAAACAGATGGACATCATCAAAGATTTTTTAGCTGCAATTAGTGGTGTGCTTAATGGCCTTCCACAAGGATTACTAGCACTTACATTTGGCTTCGCCTCTGTACCTACCGCCATCGCCTTTATCATTGGAGCATTCGGGAACGCGGTAACAAGTAATGTAGCCGTCATTTCTTATCAAGCAGAAACCATCACCTTAGCTGGTACAATGGGAAAAAACATGCGAGAAAGACTCTCCATGATTTTCTTTGGTGCACTTATCATGCTTGTTATTGGTTTATTCGGTCTACTAGAACAGATTATTGATTGGATTGGTCCAGTCATAACTAATGGTATGATGGCTGGTGTAGGAATAATGCTGGCAAAAGTCGCCTGGGATATGGCGAAGCAAGATCGTATTGTTGGTATTTCATCCTTTGCCAGCGCATTACTTGTATATGTCGCAACGCGAGACCTTGTTTACACCATTACAATCTCCGTTATTCTATCTAGTGTAATCTATTTCTTTATGAAAAAAGATCAAACAGGTGGCAAAAAGGACCTGCCTAAAGAAAAAATTTCCCTACAAAAACTACTGCTAAACCCTATGGTCATTCGTGGTGCCTTAGCTATGGTTTGCTTAAATATTGGAGCTAACATTGCATTCGGGAAAATAAATGGGGAGATTGCTGCTACTGATGTAAATGTTGACACGATCACAATTATTAGCAGCTTAGCAGATATGGGGTCCGCACTTTTTGGTGGAGGACCGGTTGAAGTGGTAATTTCAGCAACTGCAAGTGCACCACACGCTGTATGGGCTGGTGTACTGATGATGATCATTATGGCAATTATTTTATTCTTACGATTACTACCGAAAATAGGTAAGTTTGTACCAAGTGCATCTATAGCTGGTTTTTTATTTGTATTAGGTGCCATTGTTACGCTACCTGGTAATGCAGCTGCAGCTCTTGGCACAGATGGATCGGGTTCAACTATCATTGCTGGAGTAACAATGGTAGTAACTGCCATTGCTGATCCATTCCTAGGAATGTTAGCAGGCATTGTCATGCAATTTCTACTAAGTATCTTCGGCATTTAAATATTATAGAATATACGCTTTTTAAACATAATCTACTACCATTGTACGATAACATTTTTAGGAGGAATTGATTTGAACACTTATCCATTAAAGGTAGCAGGAATAACAAGAGATTTACCAATCATTCCGATTAATGACGAAGTGAAAATTGCAAGCTTTGTTGTTCTTGGCGATACGGAATTAATTAGTGCTACTGCACCATTATTAGCTGAAAAATTACCAGAGGTCGATATACTTGTCACTGCAGAAGCCAAGGGAATTCCCTTTATTCATGAGCTTTCAAAGCATCTAGAAATGGATCGCTATATTGTTGTACGTAAAAGCGTGAAGCCCTATATGGAAGATGTTCTGATTCACGAGGTAAATTCCATCACCACACAAAAACAACAATTACTATGTTTAGATAAACACGATGTAGCCAGAATAAAGGGAAAAAGGGTTGCATTAATTGACGATGTTATTAGTACTGGCGAATCGATGATGGCACTTGAGAGCTTAGTCGCCGATGCAGGAGGTCACGTCACTGCAAAAGCTGCGATTTTAGCAGAAGGGGATGCTGCTAATCGTGATGATATTATCTTCTTAGAAAAACTGCCATTATTTAAATAAGCATTACTCACCCAGATCAGATAAGGTAGCATATTATATTCCAAGAAGTTCTTCATAATGTATCGCGCTCGTATCTAACGTAAGCACTTGCCCTCACGGTTACATCTTTAAACCTAGATGACAAAAGCCGTCTCTTCAGGGTAAAAATTTAATCGGGGGCTAAGTGCGACGTTTTTTAGTATTCCGTTTGCGCAGTTTTCTAATAGGTTTACCCATCAGCAGAATAACTACGGAAAAGGCAAGGCTGCAATAATAAGCATATTCTGTAAACTTAGTATACCGCTAAAATACACCATTATTGCCCGCAACTGCCGATTGCATTATTTTTCACATAATTTTGACAGAGTTATGTGGGTTTAATGTTCCATTTGTAACATCCAGACCTATTCCCATTCCTGCACGGAAAAGCATCGCAAACTAAGATGTTAAGCTAAACTCGGGCTTATCATTTTCTTTTCCAAGCTTTGCGTTGCCATACCTAGAGAAATTAAGATAAATACAATACACAAGCATAACAATCAACAAATAATACCAACTAAAATAATCAGATATAAGAGCAGTTATTGTTGCTGAATACTCTTATACGCTACTAAATGCTTAGGCTTAAATAACCCCAAATTTACTACTACGATACATAGGGCTAATGAATCCCGAAGACGTTACTAATACTTTTCATTACTTCACCTCTTCAATGTTTAAACATAGCAAGTCGTTCACTAAACAATAACATTCCAAAAGCAAGTCCTCCAAAACCAATATTTTTGAATACATACAAGTTACTTCTTGCTCTTATACATCATTTTGATTGTTTTAAACAGCAAATAACGTATCTTATACCATAATTCATTACGCATACTGTCACGTCTGTAATAATGAAAAAGAGCCAGCTAGATATAGTATATTTTTTCCTCCTTACCTATTTACTATTTTGGTGTGCTGCACAAATGATCACAAAGCAAATAGAAACTACATTAAATGCTTCTATTCGAGAAAAACAGCAAAAATAAGCTTTTATATGTTCTTTCTGCTTTCTTCTTATGATCCAATTTTGTTACACTGACATTATATTTAGAATAACGGAGGGGACCTATGCGCTTAAATAATAAAAAGGTTATTGCATTAGTTGAACACGATTTTGAGGATCTTGAACTATGGTATCCCGTTTTACGTTTGCAGGAAGAAGGGGCAGCGGTTCACTTAATTGGTAAGGAAGCACAAATAACATACCATGGAAAATTTGGTGTTCCAGCTATATCAGATTATGCATTCACTGATATACAGACTTCAGAATACGATGCAATTCTAGTACCAGGTGGCTGGGCACCAGATAAATTAAGAAGATATCCAGAGGTTATTAAAATGGTTCAAGAAATGGATAAAGCACATAAACCTATTGGCCAAATTTGTCATGCCGGTTGGGTACTTATCTCTGCAAATATTTTACAAGGAAAACAAGTGACAAGTACTCCAGGAATAAAAGACGACATGAAAAATGCAGGTGCCAATTGGGTAGATAAAGCAGTAATAGTAGATGGTCACCTAGTATCGAGTCGGCGACCACCTGATTTACCAGCTTATATGAAAACTTTTTCTGATATATTAGCCAACAATTAAAGCCTTTTGCTCGTATAGAATAGAACGTTCAAGTGTACCACGTCCAATAAAGGGACGTGGTACACTTGAGTTGGAGCTTCCGTACTGCCCTTATCCGATAAGATTTTCCAGAAATATAGGTTCCTTTACAGACCGTAAGCGTTTACATATAATAGAAGTAATCTTTTTCATGAACAGGAGGGAACGAGTTGAAACAAGTAAGTGAAGGTACACTACTTTGGGAGCCAAGTAACGAGAGGAAAAAAAACTCGAAAATTAATCACTATATACATTGGCTCAAACAGCATAAAGGTTTAGACTTTCAGAATTATCACTCCCTCTGGAAATGGTCCGTTAATGAAATCGAAGCATTTTGGTCATCTATTTGGGAGTATTTCGAGATTAAAGCAAAGGATACATATCAAACTGTATTAACGTCTCATCAAATGCCTGGAGCTAAATGGTTTCCAGAAGCTACATTAAATTATACCGAGCATATCTTTAATAAGCGTGCTTTCTCTGAACAGCCTGCAATTATTCATACATCAGAAATCCGTACCACTACGGAAGTAACGTGGCAAAAATTATACCAAGATACAGTAGCTATGCAACACACACTAAAGAACTTAGGAATTAACAAAGGTGATCGTGTTGTCGCCTACGTACCTAATATATATGAATCAGTTGTAGCATTTTTGGCTACAGCTAGCCTTGGCGCTATTTGGTCTAGTGCATCTCCTGATTTTGGTACACAGAGCGTCATTGATCGTTTTCAACAAATCGAACCGAAGGTATTTTTCACTGTGGATGGCTATCGCTATGGGGGAAAGGATTTTGATCGAACAGAAGTAGCTTCTACTATCGAAGCTAGCTTACCAACACTCGAAGCAACGATTGCAATTCCTTACTTAGATAAAGAGGCAACCTTTCAACAGCTTCCGTCTGTGACCTTATGGAAGGAAGCTATTCCATCTCAACATCAGGATCAAAGGCTGTCCTTTGAATATGTATCCTTCAATGATCCTTTATGGGTATTGTTTTCATCTGGTACTACTGGAAAGCCAAAACCAATTGTTCAAAGTCAAGGCGGAATTTTACTAGAGCATTTAAAGGCATTAACCTTCCATGTTGACCTAGGAGAAGATGATCGTTTTTTCTGGTTTACGACTACTGGTTGGATGATGTGGAATTTCCTTATTAGTGGGTTACTAACCGGTAGTACCATCATTTTATATGATGGAAATCCTGGCTATCCAACGAAAGAAAAGCTATGGAAACTAGCTGAAGAAACAAAAATGACTGTTCTGGGTACAAGTGCAAGCTATATTACAGCATGTATGAAGGATAAATTCCAACCAAAAGAATTGTTTAACCTTCGTTATCTAAAGAATATTAGCTCCACAGGTTCACCTCTACCACCAGAGGGATTTCAATGGTGCTATGAAAATGTAAAAAAAGATATTTGGATTGCTTCTGCAAGTGGGGGAACGGATGTATGTACAGCATTTATATTAGGTTGCCCGATACTTCCAGTCTATGCCGGAGAATTACAATGCCGTGGTCTAGGTGCTAAAATTGAAAGCTTTAATGAGCAAGGACAGCCTGAAATAGAAAATGTCGGTGAGCTTGTCTTAACTGAACCTTTTCCGTCTATGCCAATCTATTTTTGGAATGATACGAATGGATCGAGACTTCACGATAGCTACTTTGATGTCTTCCCTGGAATATGGTGCCATGGGGATTATCTTAAAATTACGGAAAGAAATACATGTATTATCTATGGAAGGTCAGACGCAACAATCAACCGTGGAGGTATTCGAATTGGTACTAGCGAAATCTATCGTGCAGTAGACCATGTTCAGGAGGTAGCTGATAGTTTAATTGTTGATATACCAAAAATAGATGGAGATTCTTTTGTACCTCTTTTCGTTGTTATGAAAGAGGGATATGAATTAACTACTGAAATAGAGGAATCAATTAAAAAACATATTCGAACTCACTGTTCTCCAAGACATGTACCAACCGGAATTCATCAAGTCTCTGATCTACCTAAAACATTAAATGGGAAAAAACTAGAGATTCCTGTAAAGAAATTATTGATGGGAAAACCAGCAGAGCAGGTTGTTAATAAAGGAGCTTTAAGCAATGCAGATTCACTAGAGAGCTTCGTTGCGTTTGCACAACAATTAAAAGCATAAGTGAATCATACTTCCTCACCT
>NZ_JAJERH010000087.1 GCF_016919725.2 Virgibacillus sp. AGTR | reverse complement strand
AAAAGTTAGCTGAAGGACAAACCCCACGGAAAGGGAAGTGGGCAGCCGGAGTGTTGGTCAAGCAGTAGCTATTATTCCATAATAGCTACTAGAGGAAGCGTAAATCTGAGCATGAAGTGATAAGGACGGAGCGAATTTTGCTCAGTTTTTCTTAAAAGATAAGAAAGTATAAAAATTTGGCTATACCATAGTGTTTCTTATGTATAGCAAAATTTGTCGAACGATTACCTCTTTTTATTTGTTGAAAATGTGTTAATATAGTGATTAATAAAATATTATGTTGAAGCTTGACGAAAGTTATTTACAGTCAAGTGATAATAAGCCTTGTTTTTCTTTGTTGGAAAGGAGTTTAAAATTAATGTCCTTACCTACTATGTTTATTTCGGGTAAAGATGAGCTATCATTGGAGCAGTTAAAGGAATTTCTATCACGGGATCATAATGATGAAACAGTGATACAATTAATCCGAAAATACTGCTTACAATCATCATCGCGAGATATTCAGAAAAAAGGCATGGAATTTTTATATATGAATGGCTTCTTTGGAGAATTGCAACAATTGATTGAGAAGAATCTGAAATCCACCTATACTTCCAACAGACAATGGGCATCTATTTATCAGTTAATGATAGATAGAAGAATAAAGAGAACTCCTCCACATGAATTGCTACAGAGAATTAAACGAATGCCAACAATAAACGACCCCGAAACAGAATGCCTGATAGAATTTGTTAAGGTAACTTTATATTATGATCTAAATCAACTGGGAAAATTGGGTAATTTTTTAGAAATCCAACAACAATTATTTGCTAGAATCGATGATAGACTTCTTGTTTCCTTTTTCAATATAAGACTCAATCATATTTTAATGATTTATTATATGTCGAGAAATGAACTTATTATGGCGAGGAAATGTGCCTATAGAGTACTTAATCTTTCACAAAACCCTTCAACAAAAGCAGGCGTTCATATAAAACTTGGGTTCTCCTATACATTTGATACGTACTTTCAAGCAATGCATCATTTAGAAGAGGCTACTGCTTTAGCTGAAAAATATGAGCTAAAAGATGTCTTGCATCTAATTCGAAATAACAATATTCCTTTTATAGCTGCACATTTTAAAAAGGTGGAAGGTATAACCACCGTAGATAAAAGTGAACAGGCACATATTGAAATTGCAAAAGGGAATAAAGACAAAGCGATTGAGATATTAAGTAATATCCCATTAAATAGCCCCTTTAGACTATATTACATGGGAAAAGCAAAACATGATAAACGACTGTTGTTGCAATCTCATAAGGATTTTATTGAGAAGCGCAGTGATTATTTCTTTAGTAGGTTACCTCTCAATATATTGAAGACAATGTGAAAAAATATTCCGAGAGTGGTGAAGAAGAATTAATTAAATGAAAACTAAATAGGTGATTAACGATTCAACTTTTTCTAACCTTATATTCCTTAGGAGGTAATAAAATGAAAAAGGTAAAATCTTTTCTTTGTATGGCTGTATTGGTGATGATGATTTCTTTAGTTCCTGGTAATATTTCTGCTGATTCCGGTGTGTCTATACAAGCCGACCCTGATCTTGGACCGTTAGACTAAAAGTAAAGAGAATTTACGTAGTCTATTAGGAAAAGAATCAAGACCAAGAAAAAAATACAGTATTACTGGTAGGAAGCGTGACAAGGAGCACTAATGCAAGATGAAAAGGTTGAATCGTTTTTTATATATTTTTACTACTTATTACTTCGCAAGAAATTGATATGTTCATATTCAGGGAACGTTCTGCTACTTTCCTCATTAAAAAATGCATGTCCTTCTTTCCTTAAAGATGTTTTTTTAATCATAAACACTCCTACTCGATAATAAACTTATACAAACCAATCATTCCGAAATGTCTGAGGTGAGAGCATGTGTGGCTTTATTTCTGGTTACACACATAAATTAGCTAATTTGTATATATAAATAACAGAATATTAAGTAAAATACAATAATGGATGTAGACACGTAAAAACAAGTATACATAGCGACTTATTTTATGATTTCAACATATATGCAGGCCACTAATGGAACACCTTGTCTCAATACCACCTCGGAAATATACAACTCAGGGAGGCGAACGGTGTGCACGATTACATCAAAGAAAGGACTAT
The DNA here is from genome assembly GCF_016919725.2 of Virgibacillus sp. AGTR. GTDB lineage: Bacteria > Bacillota > Bacilli > Bacillales > Amphibacillaceae > Virgibacillus > Virgibacillus salarius. The sequence goes on along the minus strand of NZ_JAJERH010000087.1, from coordinate 15,677 downwards.
CAGGATAGGAAATTACGTCGTGGAGACAAAGAAAACTGTCCGAGTGATAGCGAAAGAATTTGGTGTTTCTAAAAGCACAGTCCATAAAGACTTAACAGAACGATTACCAGAGATTAATCCAGAATTGGCAAACAGGGTAAAGAAGGTTCTTGAACATCATAAGGCTATCCGTCATTTGCGTGGAGGAGAAGCAACGAGAAAAAAATATAAAATCGAGCCTAAACATACAGAGGAGGCAAAGCCAGTAGGATAAGTGGTTATAACAAAATTAGTGAAAATTAAAGAGGCTGAGACAAAAGAATGAATAAACAGTTAAAAACGAACGATTATTAGTTTAGGTTTAATATCGTTCGTTTTTTGATTAGGATCATTCATTTAGCATCTGAAATATGCAAGACTCCCGCGGGAACAGCACGAGTCCGAAGATCCACTTGGTAACGTATTTTTCTTTACTAAGTTAGCTGATGCTGTGCCCACGGAAAGAGCGTATATTTTAATGGTGCGGCGAAGATACTCCTATTGATAACATGGTTATTCGTATTTTGAGTAAAGAAGTTGTTAGTTACCCCCGGGCCTCTTTAGGATGTGATTAGACCGTATTCGTTAATGATATTATTTAAACATTTACCCCTGTCGAATTTCCTAGACAAAATTTAAATAAAATGCAGTTAATTGTAGAGTTTTGTGGTAAAATATTATATTAGTAGCAGTATGGATAAAAAAGAGATAGTAATCTAAGTAGGAGGATCTGAACCCATGTTTTCTAGGGATATTGGAATTGATCTTGGTACAGCCAATGTATTAATTCATGTTAAAGGAAAAGGAATAGTTTTGAATGAGCCATCCGTTGTGGCGATGGACCGACACACAGGAAAAGTGCTAGAGGTTGGTGAGGCTGCAAGAAAAATGGTTGGACGTACACCAGGGAACATAGAAGCAATTCGTCCATTAAAGGATGGAGTTATTGCTGATTTTGATGTTACAGAAGCTATGCTGAAGCATTTTATCAATAAAATAAACGTAAAAGGAGTTTTGTCTAAGCCGCGTATACTTATCTGTTGTCCAACCAACATCACGAAGGTTGAGCAAAAGGCTATTAAAGAAGCAGCGGAAAAATCAGGTGGTAAAAAAGTTTACCTAGAAGAAGAGCCAAAGGTAGCAGCAATTGGTGCTGGTATGGAAATCTTCCAGCCGAGTGGAAATATGGTTGTTGATATAGGTGGAGGTACGACAGATGTAGCCGTTTTATCAATGGGCGATATTGTGACATCTGAGTCCATTAAAATGGCCGGTGATAAATTTGATATCGAAATTTTACAATACATAAAGAAAAAGTACAAACTATTAATTGGTGAAAGAACTGCAGAAGAGATAAAAATAAATGTGGCAACGGTATTCAAGGGTGGAAGAAATGAAGAAATGGAAATCCGAGGTCGTGATATGGTATCAGGATTACCACGTACTATTTCCGTTAATTCTACTGAAATTGAAGCAGCATTACGTGAATCCGTATTCCTAATCGTACAGGCTGCAAAATCTGTACTAGAACGTACGCCACCAGAATTATCTGCTGATATTATTGACCGAGGGGTCATTCTAACAGGTGGCGGAGCATTAATTCACGGTATTGATGAGTTACTTGCAGAAGAGCTTAAGGTGCCTGTTTTCATTGCAGAGGAGCCAATGAGCTGTGTAGCAAAAGGTACAGGAATGATGCTGGAAAATATTGATAAGATTGAACGCAAAAAAGTTATCTAACGGAATGAAGACCTGTTAAAAATCAGATCGAGGAGGGGACGTCTTGTTAAGAGGCTTTTATACAGCTGCAAGCGGGATGATTGCTCAGCAACGTCAACAGGAAGCTTTTTCTAACAATATTTCCAATGCCAATACTCCAGGATATAAAGCCGATCAGACAAGCTTGCGAGCATTTCCGGAAATGTTATTGAATCAAATGGGTGGAAAAGAAGTTCCCACAAGTACATCGATGCATGTACCTATACAACAGCCAATTGGCTCATTAAATACAGGGGTGTATGTTCAGGAAACCATTCCAAACTTTACCCAGGGTGATATGAGAGAAACTGGTATTGCCACGGACCTTGCAATCGTTAATGGTGAATTACCTGATGAGGCCGGAAGTTTATTTTTTACTGTTCAAGACACTGATGGAGAAATTCGTTACACTAGAAATGGAAATTTTACGGTTGATGGACAAGGGTATTTAGTAACAAATCAAGGCTTCTACGTGCTTGATCAGTCAGGAGAGCCGATTTATACAAATGGAATGGAGTTTAGCGTAACACCAGACGGCTTGCTGCAAACTCCCGAGCAGTCTGTTAATTTGGGAGTAGCGTATGCAACAGATGCTAATGGGTTAACGAAAGAAGGAAATGGGTTATATGCAGGAGACGCTGCAGATTTACCCCCAGGCGTAACATTTTCAATCAAACAAGGATTTCTTGAAAGGTCAAATGTAGATTCACTTCAATCTATGACGCAAATGATGGAGTCTTATCGATTGTTTGAGACGAATCAACGAGTATTGAAAGCTTATGATGAGAGTATGGGGAAGGCAGTAAGCGAAATTGCGCGTCTAGTCTAGGGGGAATAAGGTATGTCCAGAACGATGATACAAGCAGCAGTCACAATGAATCAACTGCAAAATAAACTGAATCTAATCGGAAATAATATGGCGAATAGTCAAACAACTGGCTTTAAAAGCAGACAAGCCAATTTTTCTTCTTTATTATTTCAGCAAATGAATAACATGACAGACCCTGCAAATGCAGAAGGTAGACTAACACCGGATGGACTACGTATTGGAGCAGGTGCAAAACTCGGTTCAACAAATATAAATCTCTCACAAGGTACGCTCACTGAAACAGAACGAGCATTAGATACGGCGCTTTTGGGTGAAAATCATTTTTACCAAGTACAAGTAGTCGAAAATGGTGTAACAGAAACGCGTTATACCCGTGATGGAGCGTTTTACTTAAGTCCTATGAACAATGATCAAGAAGTTATGTTAACCAACAGTGATGGCAGCCCAATACTTGGAGTAAATGGACCTATTCTAATAGAAGAAGGCTTTGATGATATTGCTATTCAGCCAAATGGTCAGATTGAGGTAAGAAGAGGAAACCAAACGGAGGTTGTTGGTCGACTTGCAATTGTTGAAGCCGTTCGACCTCGATTATTAGAGGCTACGGGGAATAATGAGTTTAAATTACCAAACTTAAATGAGCTTGGTTTTAATTTCGGTGAAATTATCCAAAATGTAGGCGACAATGAGTCTTTATTAAAAAGCGGAGCATTAGAAATGTCTAATGTAGATATATCAAAAGAAATGTCAGATTTAATCATGACACAACGTTCATATCAATTTAATGCAAGAACCATATCTATGAGTGATCAAATGTCAGGCTTAGTAAATCAATTACGCTAATGTATTAACTTGCTCATAAGAATTAAAATGTTATGCCTATGTATTTTTAAAGGAATAAGGAGAAACAAATCATGTCTATAAATCAAGAGGATCGAGCAATGTCGGAAAAAAAACCTAAGAGGCCTTCTAAATTTCAGCGATTTTTAAATCGGATGAAAGAGAAAAAGGATCGTCCTGTTGAAGCGGAAGGAAAAACGAGAAAATCTCAAAAACAGAAGCAAAAGCAGGAGAGAAAAATGGGAAAAAGACCAAGGTTGCGGATTTTCCCCATTTGGTTACGGATCATTGTCGTTCTTCTTTTTTGTGCTATTGCATTAGTGGCAGGATTAATGATTGGATACGGTGTAATAGGCGATGGCACTCCGGTAGATGTATTAAAGAAAGAGACTTGGCAGCATATTATTGATATAGTAACTAAAACAGAATAAAATGAAAGCATCTAGTCGAATATCAAAGAAGATTAGATGCTCTTTTTTATCCCGCATATAATCGGCAGTAAGCCCCTCATTTCAAGTAATGAAGAAAAACCAATATGGGGAAGTGATGGATCAACTGCCGGTAAATGTCCGATTGGTTCACCTAACCATCCGTGGGGATAAACCAACCTCCCACGGATAGAAGTTTCACTTTATCCCACATACAATTTGCAATAAGATTCCCCACTTCAAGTAATAAAGAGAAACCAAAATTGGTAAGAGGGGGAACGATTGCCAGTAAATGTCCGATTGGTGCAAAGGCCTTTAGGTCATACCCTTGTGGTACGAACAATCCGTGGGGAGGAAACAAAACCCTGGTTGAGTTTTCCTTAGTAGAGGTCTACCTCTCTTCATTCAATTAGTTTTATTGAAATTTTATATGGGAACACAGTTGATTTCCAAAAACAGACGGTTGTTTTCACCGTAAATGTTTTTCTCCGGCAAATACAATGGCAGCATTGCAATGGACAGAAAATGTTTAACAATAAAATAAAAAAAGGAGAGATCTTATGAATATTGAACAAATTAAAGAAACGATCCCACACCGTTATCCTTTCCTATTAGTAGATCGGGTTACGGAAATAGAAGAGGGAAAAAGGGTATCTGGGATAAAAAATGTATCTGCTAATGAACCGTTTTTTCAAGGGCATTTTCCGGATTACGCAGTAATGCCTGGTGTTTTAATACTTGAAGCACTTGCTCAAGTTGGAGCAATTGCAATGCTCGGTTTAGAAGAAAATAAAGGGAAGATAGGATTTTTAGCTGGCGTTGACAAGTGTCGCTTTAAAAGACAGGTGAAACCAGGTGATCAATTGCATATGGATGTAGAGATAGTGCGATTAAAAGGTCCAATTGGTAAAGGAAAAGCTATTGCTAAAGTGGATGGAGAAGTTGCCTGTGAAGCTGAGATTATGTTCGCTATAAAATAGTCTTCTTTTTTATAAGTTAAGAAAGTATAAATTCAGTGCAATGACTGCGTTAAGCCAAGTAGTTATTTTGAAATGTTAGATGTATATTGGCAATGCTCTGACTAATTACTTCGCTTTCCGCGGGCACGGCCTCAACTAACTTTGCAAAGAAGAACACGTTGCAAAGTGGATTTTCGGCTCGCGCAATTCCCGCAGGAGTCTACGTAATTCGTCTCCGCTATGAGAAGATGCAACAATTCTTGTCATAAGTAATAGGTTGACTTTTTTTACAATGGGTAAAGTGAAAATCGCTATCCGTGCGTATAAAAGTAGCTGTGTTACTTCATGCTAGCGTTGTAGAGCCTGATAATAGCGAAGGCCGGCCACTTCAACTCCTGTGGGAAATGTTTGACCTGAAGATCCACTTTTTTGAGCGGGTTTTGCTAAAAAAGTTAGCTGAAGGACAAACCCCACGGAAAGGGAAGTGGGCAGCCGGAGTGGTGGTCAAGCAGTAGTTATTATTCCATAATAGCTACTAGAGGAAGCGTAAATCTGAGCATGTAGTGATAAGGACTGAGCGAATTTCGCTCAGTTTTTCTTAGACTGTTGGTTAAGGGAAGGCAGTAATCCAGCTGGGTTTCTCTGGTTCAAATGTGTATACATGTTAAATTTAAGGTAATTTTTGAAAAAAATTGTATGACTTCTTTTGAAATGGTTATGCTAAGACAGATAACGAACAACAAAAGGAGGTAAAATACATGAAGAAAAAACTTCTAGTGAAGTTTGGTGCACCAGTATTAGCGTTGTCTTTAATCGCAGCATGCGGAACAGATGACGATCAGGATCCAGTAGAGGATGAGGCACCTCTAGATCAACAGGAAGAAGATAATATCGATGACAATCCTGCTGATGATAATGGAGGAATGAATGAAGAAAATCCTGACATGGAGAATGATGGTAACGGCACTGACGAAAATAATGATAATAACATGATGGATGATGAAAACAAAGATGAGAATGGAGAAGGAAATCAATAACATTTCATTTCTTCACTCTTAATGTGGCTTTTTATCCTACATTTACTGGCAGTAAGACCCTCGCTTCAAGCAATAAAGTGAAACCGTTATTGGTAAGTGGGGGATGCCTGCCAGTAAATTCCGATTGATTTAAAGACCTTTAGGTCATACCCTTGTGGTATTACCAATTCGTGGGGATAAACAAAACCTCATGGATTGAAGTTTCACATTATCACTAAATAAGCAGAACAAATCCTAAAGTAGGAAAGTTCTGCTTTTGTTATTCTAAGAAATTATAAAACTAGTCCATTTGGATTATATAGGCGTGTTGAGCCGCGTCCAGCTCTAGCGCCCAGAAACGAGGCGACTTTACAAATCGCCCTAATCTAGGTCATCATCGGCTCGCAAGCTCACTGTGATTCTTTTATCTCCGTTGATTCGCTCCAGTCACTACGTTTTTAATCGGTCGCTTGCGCTTTTGTTCTATTTTACATTATTAGCATACGTATAAAAATTGTGATGCGAAACATCTACAATGAACAAAGTGAACTAAAGCGAGATATCAACTCGATTGCCAAGCGATGGATGCGGTGCTGTAGGTGCAGATTGATCGAGCATTTCTTGCAATTGTACGCCTTGCGTTTCTATTACTTTCATAGCATTTTTCATCACGGCAATACTTGCATCAGAACGAATTTGTTGATTTGCCATAGTAACAGACAATGCAGCAATATCCATAAAATCAGGCCTTTCTACTTAAAGTTAATTTGAGCTATATTTAGTATAACATAGGTGGAAAGACCTAGGTATCTAATATATAAATTATTTCATAATGGTTATCGTAAAATGAGATAATTTGTGTTTATCCCGCATATAACTGGCAGTAAGATCCGCACTTTAAGCAATAAAGTGAACCCAATATGGGTAAGTGTGGAACAACTGCCAGTAAATGTCCGATTGGTTTAACTAACCATCCGTGGGGAAAAACAAAACCCCACGGATGGAAGTTTCACTTTATCCCGCATATAACTGGCAGTAAGATCCGCACTTTAAGCAATAAAGTGAACCCAATATGGGTAAGTGCGGAACAACTGCCAGTAAATGTCCGATTGGTTTAACTAACCATCCGTGGGGAAAAACAAAACCCCCACGGATGGAAGTTTCACTTTATCTTTACATATGAGATGATAAAGTATTCTATTTTTTTGCTTCATTGGCAGTAGCTAATTCTTATTTTGCGGAATAAATCTCTACATCCGCCTGCTGGTTTTCAAGCTTTTGTTTATTTTGTCTTTGCGCTTTTACTTTGTCCGTTATTTTTTTTGAAGTAGCAGATGCCGTTTGTTTTACATTTGTGAGTTTTCCCTTAGCTGAATTTCCAAATTTCTTGGTTATTACTACCGTATTATCTTTTGTATTTACCATCTGCTTTGAAATATCTTTACGAAGCTCTTTCCCTGTTTTAGGGGCTAATAGTAAGGATGTAATGGCACCAACAGCAGCACCTATTAATGTCCCTGATATAACTTGTTTTACATTGATCGATCTCTTCGTTTCAGTTTTTGCCATTCATTTTCTCCTCCTGTTAATATGATGTCACCGCGTAACAAAAGATAGGAGATGTTTTAATCTCACTCATACAAGCATGTGACTTTAGCTCATTATAAGTTCATTACCCCTAATCTATAAAAATAAAACGGTAAAATTAAATATATTTAAATTATACCCGATCATTTTAAATCATCTGAATATATACCAAAACCATTTATATTCATAGTAAAATAGATTTACAACTAATAAAAATAAAATCAGGAGGTAAATAGATGGAACAACGAATTACATCGGTATATATTATTTCTCCACAAACGAAAGCCATCTTATTAAAGGAACGATCCTACTTTCGTTCTATTATTTTGGAAGGAAATATGCAGAGAAGGTCTTTACATAAACCAGAACAGATAATTAACAATAGTTGTTTATTATATGGATCGACGTTAGACGGAAGAAGGAAGGCTGTGAAGCGTATATTAAAATCGTCTAGCAAACTCCCAGTTCCTATAATTCCAGAGAAGGGTGTTTACATGCTACCTACTGCCTCAATAAAAAATAAAAGCTGTGTTTGGTTGGCTTATCATCATATTGATACTTATGAAAAGTATCAAGATCAGACTTATATTAAATTTTTTGATGGCAATGACTTACTAATTAATATCTCGCATAATGTGTTTGATATGCAATATAAGCGAACTAGCCAATTAATCGTACATATGAATAGAGGGTTTTTATTCGACCAACGTAGTTTCCGAAATCGATATTTTAAATTTTAATACAGAAAAATAAGAGACGGACGCAAAAGAAACTAAGATTTAGTTGGATGGACAAGCTGGTAGCTCAGAATAGGGAACAATATGTTTCTTTTTTTTTACGTAAATTTACTTGTTTTGAAAACGCTTTTGTTGTTAAGCTTATAAAGCGGTATAATGACTGACCGGTAAGTCAGGATTTTATTGAAACTATTCGTATAGTTATTACGTAAAACAGGTGGGTGACGAGATTGAATGAGAAAAAGATGAAGTTAATTGAAGCAGGAATGAAATTAATTGCTGAAAAGGGGTACTTTAACACTTCTATTCAAGAAATTGCGAATGAGGCTGGTGTATCAAAAGGTTCTTTTTACATATATTTTCCATCGAAAGAAGATTTCCTTACTACAGCTTTTCTAGATTTCCACCGCCATATTACTTTGGAAATGAAGGAAGCAAAGAGTAATGGAAAAACACCTAAAGAGAGTTTTGCAAATCAAATCACTGTTCTAATTGATTATATCTATAAGCATAAGGATTATATTATGATGTATTTTCGTGAAAATATATCAATTGGGCAAGATATGGATAACCAAATATGCAACTTAAAGATAGAGAATTTTAATTGGATGAAGGAAAATCTACGAGATATCTATGGTAATCAATTAGATGTAATGATTATTGATGCTGTTATACAAGTAGAAGGTCTCATTCATGGTTATTTAAAGTGGTTGGTAATAGATGATATTACAATTGATAAATATCGAGCAGGTATGTTTATCGTTAGACGGTTAGATGATTTAATTAAAGGAATGCTAGAAAATCAGGAAGAGCCGCTAGTCAAAGCCTCAGAAATACCTTCTGATTATCATAATGCAACGGAGCATGAGCGTTTTAAGCAACCTTTTCTAGCAGCATTAAGAAAGTTAGAGTCGAAAGTAGCTGAATTACCATTAAGTAGAGCTAAAGAGTCTCAACTCTATCAGGTGATACAGGCCATACAAAATGAGGCAGATAGTAATGAGCCACAAACTGTAGTTATTCAAGGGTTGTTAGCTCACTTTACTGGATATCCTGAATTGAATGAAGAAGTTAAACAAATTGCTACAGTGTTCGATGTTGAACTATTATGATGTGTTAAAGATAAGAGAGGAGTCGAATAGATGAAAAGATTAAGTATAGGTCTTGCGGGATTATTATTAATGGTTCTGCTAGCTGCATGTAATCAAGAAGAGGATAAGAAGCAAGGCGAAGAGAGAGTAACCCCAGTTGAGACGGAGGAAGCGACGGAAGGGGATATCGTTATCGATAAGACAGTTTATGGACGAACACAACCATTGACATCAACTCCTATTATGGTTCAAAATCCTGGAGAAGTAGACACGTTGGAGGTTGAGAATGGGGACCAGGTCAATGAGGGCGATCTGATAGCCACTATAAAGACACCGGCAGGTAAACAAAATATTAGAGCTTCTCGAGATGGAGAAATTGCACAATTATCGTTAGGTAAAGGTGAGATTGTTTCAACGGAAAATCCATTAGCATTGATCGTTGATTTAGAAAAGATAAAGCTACAGTTTACGGTAACAAATGATATCCGTTCCTTATTAGATAAAGAAGACAAATTAACTACCATTATTGATGATAAAGAATATAAAGCAAAAGTTACTTCAATAGGAACAATGCCTGATGATACAGGTCTATATCCAATTGAAGCAACTATAGAGAATAAGGATAATGAATTATTGCCAGGAATGACTGGAAAATTGCATATTCCAGAAAAACGAATTGATTCCGCCGTTATCGTTCCTACAGAAGCAATTGCAGAGGAAAATGACGAGTCATTTGTTTATGTGATAAGAGATAATAAGGCTGTTCGTACTATAGTTTCGATTAAAGAATCACAATCAAATCAAACTGCTATTGAGGGTGACGTTAAAGCTGGGGATCAGATTGTTGTAAATGGTCAGCTGACATTAACTGATGGTAGTAAGGTCAATGTCGTGAAAGGGGAATAAATTTTGAAGCTTGTAAAAACATCAGTAAAACGTCCTGTCGGCGTTATCATGATTGTTCTGGCCATTCTTGCATTGGGAGCCGTCTCACTCCGTAGCTTAACGGTTGATTTATTTCCAAAAATAGATCTCCCAGTTGCAGTGGTCGCAACCACTTATGATGATGCTGCACCACAGGAGGTAGAGAATTTAATAAGTAGACCAATCGAATCTGCAGTAAGTACTGTAGAAGGTATTGAAACAGTTCAATCGCAATCGCAGTCTGGCTCCTCACTTGTAATGCTAATGTTTAGCAATGGAACAGATTTAGATCAGGCATTGTTAGATGTGCGTGAAAGTGTGGATCAGGTTAAAGGGATGCTGCCAGATAGTGCAGGCGAACCAAATATTATGCGATTTAATCCAGATCAGATGCCTGTAATGTGGGTAGGACTGACTGGTCAGGATGCAGCAGCGTTAACAGAGGTTGCCGATGATCAAGTTGTGCCATTCTTTGAAAGACAAGGTGGAGTGGGCTCTGTTTCTGTTGAAGGTGGAAAGGAAAGAGAAATTCAATTAATCTTGGATGAATCCAAACTTCAACAGTATGGGGTAACGACACAATCTATTATTCAATCATTAAATAGTACGAATCAATCAGCCTCAGTTGGAACCGTTGAAAAAGGAAATAAGGATCTTCAACTCCGTATTACTGGCGAATTTTCATCAGTGGAAGATATTAAACAAACGATTGTTCAAACTGAAGCAGGTGCTACGATACACGTAGAAGACGTGGCTAAGGTTAAGGATGGTTTTAAAGAACAATCCAGCTTAACACTTGTACATGGTAAACCATCAGTCGTTTTATCTGTTTTGAAAAAAACAGATAGCAATACGGTTGAAGTGGCTACAAATATCGAAGACAGTATCAAAGAAATAAAACAAGAATTACCATCTGATGTCAATTTAGATGTGATTATTGATACATCTGACTTTATTCAAATGTCTATTGATTCGGTAGTTCAAAACATATTAATCGGTGGGATTATCTCCATCTTTATCTTGTTGTTATTTTTAAAGAGTATTCGCGCTACAATTGTAATTGGTTTATCAATTCCAATTGCAATTATTACAACCTTTACGTTAATGTATTTCACTGGCGAGACGTTAAATATCCTAACACTAGGAGGGCTAGCATTAGGTTTAGGAATGATGGTGGATAGCTCCATCGTTATACTGGAGCATATTTACTCCTTCAGACAAAAAGGTTATAGTTTGAAGGATTCAGCAATAAAAGGTGCATCTGAACTGGCTCCTGCCGTTATTGCTTCTACAACAACTACCCTAGTAGTATTTCTACCTATTATTTATGTAGAAGGAATAGCATCAGATTTATTTACACCGCTTGCTTTAGCCGTCTCATTTTCGTTAATTACTTCGTTGGTTGTTGCGGTTACACTTGTTCCGATGCTTTCTTCAAAATTACTGAAAAAAGCAATCAAGGATGGAGGAAGACGATATTGGTTTGATCGTTTCTTAGATTGGATCAATGATCGTTATCGCAGTATCTTAAAATGGGTATTGGGTCATCGAAAAACGTCAGTATTTGTTACCATCCTAGCCATTGTTGGTAGCTTGGCGTTGACACCATTTATTGGAGCTGAATTTATTCCTTCTGCTGATCAAGGTCAGATGGAGGTTCGTATTGAAACAGCCTCTGGAAGCTCTTTGAAGCATACCGAAGAGGTTGTTGAAAAGGTGAATAAGGAATTAGAGGCATTTGATTCCGTCATTGAAACAAATTATGTAAGTGTCGGCGGAGGAGGCTTTGCCGGAGCTGGTGGCGGTGGTGCGAACCAGGCGACTTACACCATGCAGTTAATCCCTTCATCAGAGAGAGAGAAGACAACAAATGCTGTTGTCCAGGAAATGGACGAAGCACTTCAGGATATTCCTGGAGCTGAAATCACAGTAAGCTCAATGGATTCGGGCATGAGTATGGGAGAACCTATTCAAATAAAATTAAAAGGTCCAGAGCATGAAGTGTTAACAGAACTTGCGGATCAAGTTGTCGATGAAATATCCACAGTAGATGGAATTTATAATCCAGAATCTGCTGCATCTGATGGTGTACCGCAGATGAATATTACCGTTGACAAAGATAAAGCAGCAATGTACGGTTTGACTCAGGAACAGGTTCTTGGCCAAGTGCAGCTACAATTTACGGGCCAAGTAGCTACAAAGTATCGGGAAGACGGTCAGGAAATGGATGTTAGCCTTATGTATCCAGAGGATCAGCGTAGTTCAATAGAAGATTTACATGATATGAAGATTCAAACAATGCAGGGATCAACCATATCACTTGATGAAGTAGCTGAATTTAAGCAAATGAGTGGACCTGTTAGCTTACTAAGAGAGAACCAGCAACCACAGATGAATGTTACGAGCCAGATAGTTGATAGAGACTTAGGAAGTATATCATCAGACGTAGAATCAGTACTTGCGAGCATGAATTTACCAGAAGGCTATAGCTATGAAATTGGTGGTCAGTCCCAAGACATGACAGATTCATTTACTGATTTAGCAATTGCGTTGGTCTTCTCGATTTTCCTTGTTTATGCAGTGATGGCTATACAATTTGAGAATTTCTTATTCCCATTAATTATTATGTTTGCAATGCCTGCAACTGTAATTGGGGTTATGCTCGGACTGTTTATCGCGGATATTCCTCTTAGTATTCCTGCTTTTATTGGAATAATCATGCTTGCCGGTATTGTTGTGAATAACTCGATTGTATTAGTTGATTATATAAATCTTTTACGCAAAAAAGGGAAAGATCGTTATGAAGCAATTTTAGAAGCAGGACCAAGCAGGCTACGTCCTATTGCTATGACAACATTAACAACGATTTTAGCAATGGTACCATTAGCGCTTGCTCTTGGTGAAGGTGCTGAAACACAGCAACCATTAGCGGTCACAATAATATTTGGGTTAGGCGTTTCAAGTATCTTTACACTACTATTAATTCCTGTAATCTACACACTGTTTGATGATTTAACAGCAAAAATTACAAGAAGAAATAAAAATACAGAAGAAGCTTAGGTGATAAGAAGCTGCTGAGATAAAGCGATAAAGCCCATTCTAAAGGTGAACAATACACTATCTTGGGAAAGATACGTAGACTCCTTGGCAAGCGAAGTATATTTCCCAGCAGCTTCGTTAGGGACAAAAGAATTTTTAGCGATGTAAAACCGAAACTTTATCTGAAATAGTTAGATAAAGTTTCGGTTTTGGAAATAGATCATTCATTCATCGCTTAGTCAAATGCTTGCTTTCTGTGGGCACGTCTTCAACTATTTTACTTTTGTCCCAGCCACTTTCCTGATCAGTCAAGTATTAATATTTGTTAGTTTAATTATTTCCGGATTCAAAAACCTTGTGAATTTGGGCGTGCTTTTTTTCACTTCTCACTAATTTTAACCTGAGTACATCCGCAAAAAATGTATTTGATTAACTTTATTGAGAAGAATAGAAGAAGTAGAGGAGGATATCTTATGTCTTTATCCAGAATAATGAAATGGGTCACAGGGATATTTGAAGCACTACTTGGCTTTCCTATTCTTGGGGGCTTATATATTGTTTCAAATTTTTGGACACCCTTGTTTGTTATGTTAATACTTCATATCATTACATTATTTTTATCAAAAAGAGATGGTGCAGCTACAGCAGGTAGTATTTTAGGAATTATTACATCATGTATTGGGTGGATACCTATTGTCGGTATGGTAATGCATATCATTACTGCTATTGTACTAATAATTACTGGAACCATTTCAGACGAACAAAAACGTATAAATTAAAAAGACCAAGTAATTCGTATGTTATGCGAATTACTTGGTCTTTTTTTAGAAATTAGCATTTTGCTAAACTAGAATATTACGCTGACTTTTTTCTGAGAGATGATCAGCTATTCAGTAATTGGCCACCAATGGAATCCATCTTGTTCAAGTAAATCATTGGCAGCCTGTGGCCCCATTGAACCTGAAGGATAGTTTGGGAATTTAGGTTGTGATGCTGACCATGCTTGAAGTAAGGAGTCGATAAATGCCCATGAATAGGCTACTTCATCCCAATGTGTAAAGTTTGTTGTATCGCCGATGATACAATCATAAATTAGTTTTTCATAAGCTTCTGGTGTGTTTATTCCATCCACGCCATTATTGGTATAAGAAAGCTTAATAGGCTCAGCAATTGAGCCGATTCCAGCCTTTTTAGCGTTGAGATACAAAGTGATTCCTTCATTTGGTTGAATATTAATGACCAGTAAATTAGGATGCTTCTCTGCTTCATCCTTGTAATATAAATTCATTGGTATATCTTTAAACTCAACGACAATTTTAGTGGATTTTTCTTTCATGCGTTTGCCGGTTCGGATATAGAATGGTACTCCTGCCCAACGGTAGTTATCAATCATTACTTTTCCAGCAACGTATGTCTCTGTAGTAGATCCAGCTAACTCTTCTGTTTCTTCTCGATATCCCTTCACCACTTCGCCTTTTGAGGTTCCACTTCCATACTGTCCACGAACAAAGAATTCATCCACTTTGTCAGGATCAACGTGTCGTAATGCCCGTAATACCTTCACTTTTTCTGAACGAATTTCTTCTGGAGTTAATTTAATTGGTGGTTCCATTGCTAATAATGCTACCATTTGTAGCATATGGTTCTGTACCATGTCTCTTGTAGCACCTGAATGATCATAGTAGCGTGCTCTATCTTCAACACCAAGTTCTTCACTAGAAGTAACTTGGATATTGGAGATAAAGCGATTGTTCCATAAATGTTCAAATATCCCATTCGCAAAGCGAATAACTTCAATGTTTTGTACCATTTCTTTTCCTAGATAATGATCGATACGATAAATCTGATTTTCATTAAATGCCACGCGAATTTGATTGTTTAACGCTTTTGCAGATTCTAGATCATGACCAAATGGTTTTTCAATAACAAGTCTTGTCCAGCCAGCACTATCCTTTAAGCCGTTTTGTTGAAGCTGATTGGCGATGGAACCAAAATATTCCGGTGCCATAGCTAAATAGAATATTCGATTGCCATCTGTTTGATAATTACCCTCCAGCTCTTCAAGTAATATTTTTAAATGGTCATAGGAAGACGTGTCAGTTACATCAAAGGAATGATAATAAAAATGAGATGAAAAAGCTTCTATATCTTCTGCGTTTAAAGAAGCATTTTGAATTGAATCTCTTACATTTTCCCTAAAAACTTCATTGGTCCATGGTCTACGAGCGAGACCAACTACTGCAAAATCTTCACCAATTTTTCCATTCTGATAAAGGCGATAAATGGAAGGGAATAATTTCCTCTTAGATAGGTCTCCTGTTGCTCCAAAAATCACAATTACTACGTTTGGTTTATCTATAGTATTCAAAATACCCTCTCCATTTTCTATTAACTAATTAGCCGATAGCCAAGTTATCCCGCATATAACTGGCAGTAAGCCCCCGACTCCAG
>NZ_JAJERH010000086.1 GCF_016919725.2 Virgibacillus sp. AGTR | reverse complement strand
ATTACATAATATTCTTATCTAGAGAGGTCGAGGGACTAGCCTGAAGACACCTCAGCAACCTGTTTTATAAATAAGGTGCTACTTCTAGCAAGTTTTATAAACTTGAAAGATGAGAAGGTGACGATGTATGTATACAAAAGAACCCTTCTTAGCAGAAGGGTTCTTTTTAACGAGGCTGAGGCAAAACACACTTATTTACTCAAAATACGAATAATCATGTTATCAATAGGAGTATCATTCCAGCATCGTGAAATATACTCGCTTTCCGCGGGAACGGTCTCAGCTAACTTGGTAAGGAAAACGCTTTTTCTAGTGGATCTTCGGACTCGTGGTGTTACGGCCGGAGTCTCGCTTATTTCAGGTGCTAAATGAATGATTCTGATCAATACGAACGATAATTAATTTTCAACCAATCATTGTTCGTTTTTAATTGTTTCTTCATTCTTTTGTCTCAGCCTTTTTATAACTATAAAGGAGTGGATACATTGACAACAGCAGTAGAACGAATAGCACCTTTCAAAGGAGATCATGTAGGTAGCTTTCTAAGAACAGATCGTATCAAGCACGCGAGATCTCAATATGCTAAAGGAGAAATTAGTGAAAAACAACGAAGAGCAATTGAAGATGCAGAAATTATTAAGCTAGTAGAGAAACAAAAGGCAGCTGGGCTAATGGCTATAACCGATGGAGAACTTCGGCGTTCTTGGTGGCATTTCGACTTTTTAGAGAATTTAAATGGTGTTGAGGGATTTGAGCCAAATAATGGCTTGAAATTTGCTGGAATTGAGACAAAAAAGCATTCCATTCATGTTACTGGAAAGGTGGAGTTTAATAAAGAGCATCCATTTCTCGCAGATTATAAGTTTCTGAATGAAGTGGTAGGGAACCGTCATGTTGCCAAACAGACGATCCCAAGTCCGAACATGTTACTCGTTCGTGCTGGATTTGATACAGATATTTATCAAACAATCGAAGACCTTGTTCCAGATGTGATTATGGCTTATCAACAAGCAATTCAGGCATTTTATGATGCAGGTTGTCGTTACCTTCAGTTAGATGACACATCATGGGCATCCTTTCTATCAGAAGAAGGGATTTCCTCACTGCAAGCAAAGGGCATGAATCCAGAAAAACTAAGGGATATTTGCAAACGTGTGATTAATGAATCGATTGCTGAAAGGCCTAAAGATTTACTTATCACCATGCATATTTGTCGAGGCAATTATCGTTCCCATTATTTCAGTACAGGTTCTTATGATGCTGTTTCTGAAACCATTTTCGCTGGGTTGAATGTGGACGGGCTTTTCCTTGAATTTGATGACGAGCGATCTGGAGGTTTCGAGCCTTTATCCTATGTGAACAGAGATGATCTTTGTGTAGTCTTAGGATTAGTTACTTCTAAGTTCCCAGAGCTGGAAGATAAAGATGTTATTAAGAAACGTATTGCTGAAGCTGCTAACTACCTTCCGTATGAACAGCTCTGTCTTAGTCCGCAATGCGGTTTCGCTTCTACAGAAGAAGGTAATCTGATAACAGAAGAAGAGCAATGGAATAAGGTTAGACATGTAGTAGATATCGCTAAGGATGTGTGGAAGTAAGAAAGCATATTAGTAGCCGCTTATATTAAACCATTTTGAATGAATGAAGATAAAGTAACTCCGAATTACCTTTCGAGCATATCAGTATATTCGGAATGTAGTTGGGTGCTTTATCATTCATTTTTTTAAATGGTGATGTTACCTAACGAAAGGAAGGGTGCTTTGACCCGTTAATATTAGCAAAGTAAACAGAACTAGCTAAAAAAACAGCACAATCTGCTTGTATGTGATTAAATCTATAGGCAGTGATTATCTGTATGTTCGGATTGACGATAGTTTCGTTCTATTCTATCATTAAAGAAGTTTATAGAACGTGTGACCACTAGCGGAAGGAGAGAATTGCAATAAATCTTAATAATATAGGTAAGAAAATTAAGCAAATGCGCTTGCGTATGAAAAAAACACAACAGCAGGTAGCGGAAGCATGTGGAATCTCCAAAAGCCTTTTATCTAAAATTGAAAATGGACAGACAGCTTCAGCAATTGCCACTTTATCCAAAATTAGTGAAGAATTAGAAGTACCACTAACCTGGATTTTGGATGATCATGATGATCGAGATCTTGTTTTACTCCCTCATACAGAACGGCAATTTAAAGTAGGTGATGAGAATATGGGTTACTCCTATGAATTGCTGGCAAATCGTTCGCGGTTTACAGGAATTGAACCTACTATTGTTCATGTAACTCCCCGGGATATGAATGTCCGCGAAGAGACCTATACGCACTCCCAAGATGAGTTTATTTATATTTTAGAGGGAGCTATCCATTTACTTTATGAAGATGAGAAGCATTACATGGAAAAAGGAGATAGTGCTTTTTTTAAAGGAAATAAGTCACATTTATTTATTCCCGTTAATAATGAACCAGCGAGGGTACTAACAGTGTTTATCGATAATCATTTGTAATCAGACAAGGAGCTGTCCCAAAAGACAGCCTCCTCTTGAGCAACTGATTTGGCTGACCGACTCCTGTGGATGAATCCAATTATTTTAGGCTTTACACGGCAGCCACCCCAACAGGAGTATTCAAAGGTCTAGATTGCTGTATCAACATGTACTTTATGGAATATCTATTCTCTGGAAGAAATACATAGGAACTTTATTGGTTTGTCCGTATAATTATACCAATTATGTGGTGTTGAAGAATCTAAGAATATACAATCATATGGTTGTAAAATGGCTTCCTCATAATCAACTTCAATGGTAAGCGTGCCTTCTAACACATATAGAAACTCCTGTCCTTTGTGTGAAAAATTATTGCCTCGATTATCTCCTGGGTTAAGAATGATAAGATTCGGAACAAAAAGTGGGTTCTCCATTCCTCCGGTTAAATCCTTATAAATAAATCGATTTTCAGTTAAGTTTGCCATATCAACAATATTTCTTGTGATTGCTGATCGTGAGTTATCCATAGATGATGAGAAGAAATAACTTGGATTCACTCCAAGTGCTTCAGAAATTCGTTTTAAAGATAGAAGGGTAGCAGAAGTTTTGGAATGCTCCAATTGTGATAAAAAACTAATGGAAAGTCCGGTTTTTTCAGAAACTTGTTTTAGTGTTAACTTTTTTTGTTTTCGTAGGTTCTTCACTTTACTTCCAAGGTTTTGTGTGTGGTTCATGGTTTATTTCTCCCCTTATCCCAATTGATAACTTGTAGATATAAAAGATCAGCTTAGACTTTGTGAATATTTTGATAGTCCTTTTTGCCTAGTTTTATAGAATTGTATGAGAAAACAGTTGACGAAAAAGCAAAAAATATCTTATAATTTATTTAAACATAATTTAAGTAATACTTAAATAGTTTCGCTTTAAATTATTAGAAAATTTTCTTAGTTCAAATTTCACAACAGCTTTAGCTTTTAGAGTTTCTTCTGAGCATTAATGAACAACACGTAACAGGCTAGCCATCTTATTGATTACAGTAATAGTTAAATTAATGAGCAATGTATACGCTTAAGGGTTGATTATTTTCATTGATGTTGAAAACGTTTTCAATAATTGGAAACTAGTAAACTATATTTAGGAGGTTTTTATACATGGTCGTACCTTATACACATGAACCCTTTACAGATTTTACGGTGGAAGAGAATAGACAGCAAATGCTAGCTGCATTGAAAAAGGTAGAGAAGGATTTAGGTAAGGAATACCCATTAATTATTGGTGGTGAACGTATTACAACAGAGGAAAAAATCGTTTCTGTTAATCCTGCCGATAAAGAGGAAGTAATTGGCTATGTTTCTAAAGCAAATAAAGAATTAGCTGAGAAAGCAATGCAAGTTGCAGATAAAACGTTTGAAACTTGGAGAAAATCGGATCCGAAATTCCGTGCAGATATCTTATTTAGATCTGCTGCGATCATTCGTCGCAGAAAGCATGAGTTCACTGCCCATTTAATCAAAGAAGGCGGTAAACCATGGAAGGAAGCAGATGCAGATACAGCAGAAGCTATTGATTTCCTAGAATATTACGGACGTCAAATGCTTGAATTAAAAGATGGAGTTAAAGTGAATAGCCGTCCAATTGAATATAACCAATATCATTACATTCCATTAGGCGTAGGTGTGGTTATTTCTCCTTGGAACTTCTTGTTTGCGATTATGGCAGGTACTACTGTAGCAGCAATGGTAACTGGAAATACCGTTTTATTGAAACCAGCAAGTGCGACTCCAGTTATCGCTTATAAACTGATGGAAGTATTGGAAGAAGCAGGAATGCCAGCAGGAGTTATTAACTACATTCCTGGTCCTGGGAAAGAAGTAGGCGATTATTTAGTTGATCACCCACGTACGCGTTTCATAAGTTTTACTGGTTCTCGTGATGTAGGTACCCGTATTTTTGAACGTGCGGCAAAAGTACAAGAAGGTCAGAAATGGTTGAAACGAACAATTATTGAAATGGGTGGAAAAGATACTATTGTTGTTGATAATGAAGCAGATTTAGAATTAGCAGCTGAATCAATTGTACAATCCGCTTTTGGATTTTCTGGACAGAAATGTTCAGCATGTTCTCGCGCTGTCATTCATGAAGATGTCTATGATGAAGTGAAAAATAGAGTTGTAGAACTTACCAGCGAGTTATCGGCAGGAAATCCTTATGATAATTCCCATTTCATGGGTCCGGTCATTGATCAAGGAGCTTATGATAAAATTATGGATTATATCGAGGTTGGGAAGAAAGAAGGAGACTTATTAGTCGGTGGTACAGGTGACGACAGCAAAGGCTGGTTTGTAAATCCAACGGTGTTTGGAGATGTTGATCCAGAGGCTCGTATCATGCAAGAAGAAATATTTGGACCTGTGGTTGCATTAACGAAGGCGAAAAGTTTTGATGAGGCCATTGATATAGCCAACAATACCGAGTATGGCTTAACTGGTGCAGTAATTACAAATAATCGTACGCATCAAGAACAAGCACGTCAGGATTTTCATGTAGGTAACCTGTACTTCAATCGCGGTTGTACAGCAGCCATTGTAGGCTATCAGCCATTTGGTGGATTTAACATGTCTGGAACAGATTCAAAAGCAGGTGGACCAGATTATCTTATCCATCATATGCAAGGTAAAACAAGTTCTGAAATGCTGTAAATAATACATTAACTATCTCTCCTGCAATGCTTTACAAATAATGAAGTGGAAATGCATGTTCAAAAAGAAAGGTAAAAAGGAAGAGCAAATTCCTTTTTACCTGATCTTTTGAACATATTTTTTAGAAAATTAGTGAAGTTTGGGGGAGGATCAACGTGGAACAAATCATGCGTAATTTCTTTTTATTTTTATCAAATAATAAACCACTAACGAAAGCAGCAAAGAAATACGGTTTTCGGTTTGGAGCATCACGATTTGTCGCAGGAGTAGATATTAATGGTGCAGCTGAGAAGATTAAAGAATTAAACGATAAGGGGTTTGAAGTAACTGTCGATCACTTGGGAGAATTCATTGACAATGAAGAAGAAGCGAGGCAATCTACTGAGGAATGCATTCATGCAATTAAGGTCATTGCGGAAAAAGATCTGAATGCACAATTGTCGTTGAAATTAACCTCACTTGGTATGGATATTTCTTATGAGCTTGTCATGGGAAATATGCGTAGAATACTACAGACAGGGAAAGAGTATGGAGTCATTGTTACAATTGATATGGAAGATTATGAACGAACGGAACAAACGTTAACCATTTTTAAATCATTGAGGCAGGAATTTGATAATCTTGGAACGGTACTACAAGCTTATCTTTATCGTGTAGAAGAGGATTTAGATGCACTAAATGAGTTTAACCCATATTTGCGGCTTGTAAAAGGTGCTTATAAAGAATCCGAAAAGGTTGCCTTTCCAAATAAACAGGATGTCGATGAGAATTATAAAAAGATCATTAAGAAGAATCTGTTAAATGGTAACTACACAGCTGTAGCTACACATGATGATGATATTATTGCATATACAAAAGAACTGGAAAAAACACATGCTATTCCCAGAGATCAATTTGAGTTTCAAATGTTGTATGGTATCCGAATTGAACTTCAAGAACGATTGATTGAAGCGGGGTATAAGGTGCGCGTTTATATGCCTTATGGTGACGATTGGTTTGGATATAATATGCGCCGCTTAGCAGAACGACCTGCCAACGTTGCCTTTGTGTTGAAAGGAATCTTTAAAAAATAAA
This sequence comes from Virgibacillus sp. AGTR, assembly GCF_016919725.2. Classification (GTDB taxonomy): domain Bacteria; phylum Bacillota; class Bacilli; order Bacillales; family Amphibacillaceae; genus Virgibacillus; species Virgibacillus salarius. The sequence continues at coordinate 11,829 of NZ_JAJERH010000086.1, read as the reverse complement.
GTTAAGGTTAGTCCTTCTGATGTATAACGAAAGTGGTCCGCTACTAGCAACAATCTTTATATTATAATTCTATGTAGGCCAAAACGAATCAACGCTTTACTAGTAGTCGACAATGCGACTACTCGAACTATTGAAACGGAGGGCTTACTATCAGCTATATGAAAAAATTTTTATTACGTGCAAGCTGCTAATTTGGATTGATGGATGATAAGCTACCTTCTCAAATTGCGCTTGCACTTTTCTATTACTGTTTATTCCGTATATAATTCACCCTCAAAATGATACCGCCATCATTAGGTTATCCAGTTCACATAATTGCTTATCTATAAAAAAAGGGGTATGCTAGTATTATAAAAGTAAGTGAATACTTACTTACTTTTTAGTGAATAAGATAAAGGGGTGTCTTTGATGGCAGATAGAGTAGTAGTTATAACAGGTGCCGCAAGTGGAATTGGACGTGCAACTGCGTTAAAATTTGCGCAAGAAGGGGATAAGGTAGTAGTTGCTGATTTGAATGGAAGTGGTCAAGATATAGCTAAGCAAATTACTAAAGATGGCGGTAAAGCTACATTCATAAAAACAGATGTTTCCAAACAAGAGGACGTACAAAACCTAGTGGATAAAGCAGTGGAGTTATATGGATCCATAGATGTAATGTTTAATAATGCTGGAATTGGCGATATGGGATCAATCCTTGAGCCGAATATAGATTCTTATCATAAAACAATAGGTGTGAATCAACACGGTGTGGCATATGGAATCTTCGCAGCAGGTCGTAAAATGAAGGAATTGAATGTAAATGGTGTTATTATTAACACTGCTTCCGTATTCGGTTATATGGCAAATAAAGGTACATTTGCTTATCAAGCAAGTAAGGGTGCAGTACGAATGATGACACAAACTGCAGCACTAGAGCTCGCACCATTTGCTATTCGCGTAGTTGGTGTTGCTCCAGGTGGGGTTGATACGCCAATTATTCAAGGTTATAAAGATAAAGGGATGTTGGAACATTTGAAGAAACAGCAAATGCGCGAGCAGTTGATTCAACCAGAGGCCATTGCTAATGCTGTCTATTTACTATCACTAAAAGAAGCAGATGTTATTAATGGAAGTATTGTTATGCTTGATGATGGTTATGCATCATTCAAATAAGTTATAATAGTAAGGCTGGTGATTCCTCCAGCCTTACTTTTTTGTCTAGGAATTATAAAATTTGTCCATGTGGATATGGCCGTGTTGGGTCGCGCCTAGCTCCAGAGCCCAGAAACTAAGCGACTTCACGAATCTTTCTGCGATAAGTCATCATTGGCTAGAAAGCACATCATAATTTCTTTATCTCCATTGACTCGCTCCAGTCGCTATGTTTCTAATCGGGTGCTTACGCTTTTGCTCTTCACGTTAGGAAGATATAAAACTTTAGCTTAGTCGACTAAGCAACGTAGCGAACATTTTTAAGTACAATGTATATGTAGAAACTAAGGTTTTCGCAATTACTTGGCGAAAAGCCAAGTTTTTCTTATAAGTTAAGAAAGTATAAAATCAGTGCAATGACTGCGTTAAGCCAAGTAGTTATTTTGAAATGTTTGATGTATATTGGCAATGCTCCGACTAATTACTTCGCTTTCCGCGGGCACGGCCTTAACTAACTTTGCAAAGAAGAACACGTTGCAAAGTGGATTTTCGGCTCGCGCAATTCCCGCAGGAGTCTACGTAATTAGTCTCCGCTATGAGAAGGTGCAACAATTCTTGTCATAAGAAATAGGTTGACTTTTTTTACAATGGGTAAAGTGAAAATCGCTATCCGTGAGTATAAAAGCAGCTGTGTTACTTCATGCTAGCGTTGTAGAGCCTGATAATAGCGAAGGCCGGCCACTTCAACTCCTGTGGGAAATGTTTGACCTGAAGATCCACTTTTTTTGAGCGGATTTTGCTAAAAAAAGTTAGCTGAAGGACGAACCCCACGGAAAGGGAAGTGGGCAGCCGGAGTGGTGTTCAAGCAGTAGCTATTATTCCATAATAGCCACTAGAGGAAGCGTAAATCTGAGCATTTAGTGATAAGGAATGAGCGAATTTTGCTCAGTTTTTCTTAGAAAGGGGGCTCTAGTCTCTTGAGAAAAGGTCAAAAAACAAGACAAATGATCGTTGAGCAATCTAGAAAGCTCTTTGCTGAAAAAGGTTACGATATGACAAAAACGATGCATATTGCTGATCAATGTGGCGTATCGGAAGCGACGATCTATAAGTACTTTAATAGTAAGCTCGATCTTTTAATGGAAACAATTTCGCATGAAAAATTAGAAATACCAGAAAGTAGTAGTTTACATCATAAACGGACAGAGGAGCTTTTGGAATTATATGTACGACAATTAACTCGTGCTGTCTTAACGAATTTTGAACAGTACGCTATCTTGTTCCGTGAAACGCCCTTGCATGAGGAAATATCGAAAAAATACGTGCAATATACATATGAACAAAATGAAGTTAGTAAGGAATTACAAGTACGAATTAACAATGGAGATTTAAGTGGTGTTTGCGATTTTGAATTGCTAAATGTCGGAATCATATCTTCTATTATTGCAATGAGTACACATCATCGGATTCACAAAGGAAAGCAAACATCTTTGTTTGATGAACAAAAGATTGAACAATTCGTAGATTTTATATTGCATGGAGCATTAAGAAGCTAGGGACCTTTCAAGAATTTATCCATGGATGTAGGTTTACATTTAGTAGATTTAAACGTAGAATCTTACTATATATTCACTGAGAAAAGGAAGGGTAGAATGACAAAGTATATTGGATTTGCAGGAACCTATACAAGAGAACAAAGTAAGGGAATCTATTGTTTTGAGCTCGACAGCGAAGCTAAAAAATTACAGGCTGTTCAAGCAGTAGCTTCTGTTGGAAGTCCTACCTATCTAACAATAAGCGAGGATGATCGCTACCTATTTTCAGTTGGACAAGACGGAGAATTAGGTGGAATGCGTGCTTATGCGATAAACGCAGAAACACATACATTAAATCAAATTAATGAACAGTTGCTGGAAGGAAGAGCGCCATGCCATGTAAGTATTCGTGATGGAAAATTGGTGACTGGAAATTATCATAAAGGTGAAGTTGGTCTATATTCGGTTAATAAGGATGGTTCCCTTGAGCTAGGGCAATTTGTAAAACATGAAGGTAATGGTCCCCATGAACGACAAGAAAAATCCCATGTTCATTTTGCTGGCTTTACACCAGATGGAAACTATGTAGTAGTATGTGACCTAGGAACAGATGAACTTGTTACCTATCGTATAGAAGCAGGTGAATTGATACGGCATGATACACTTTCTATAAAACCAGGAAGTGGTCCCCGGCATATCGTTTTTCACCCAAACGAAAAGACTGCTTATTTACTAACAGAGCTAAGCTCAGAAGTCATTGTATTAGCTTATCATGCAGATGATGGAAGCTTTACTGAAAAACAAACAATCAAAGCAAAGCCAGAAGGTTTTACGGATACGAATGATGCAAGTGCAATTTCTATTTCATCGGACGGTAAATTTCTTTATACAGGAAATCGCGGGCATAATAGTATTGCTGTCTTTCAAGTAGAAGGAGAAACAGATTTTCTAACGCTGATTGAATTCACAGCTACTGGAGGCGATTGGCCACGTGACTTTGTTTTGGATCCAACAGAATCCTTTATTGTTGCTTCGAATCAGCATAGTGGCAATTTGGTCTTGTTTGAGCGAAACAAAGTGACGGGTAAGTTAACAAAATTGAATAGCGAAGTTGACGTTCCCGAAGTTGTTTGTGTGAAATTTTTAAATGAACAAAAGTAAAAAATAATTAATGTGTATAGAGCTCATTACTAATTTAGTATTAGTGGTGAGTTTTTTATTGCCTAGAAATTATAAAATACGCTCTTGTGGATTAATATGAGCGCGTGGAGCCGCGTCCAGCTCCAGCGCCTAGAAACGAGGTAACGAAACGAATCACCCTTCGATAAGTCATCATCGGCTCGCAAGCTCACCGTGACTCCTTTATCTCCGTTGTCTCGCTCCAGTCGCTATGTTTCTATTCGGGCGCTTGTGCTTTTGTTCAAAGTTAAGAAAGTATAAAATCAGTGCAATGACTGCGTTAAGCCAAGTAGTTATTTTGAAATGTTTGATGTATATTGGCAATGCTCCGACGAATTACTTCGCTTTCCGTGGGCACGGCCTCAACTAACTTTGCAAAGAAGAACACGTTGCAAAGTGGATTTTCGGCTCGCGCTAATCCCGCAGGAGTCTACGTAATTAGTCTCCGCTATGAGAAGGTGCAACAATTCTTGTCATAAGTAATAGGTTGACCTTTTTTTACAATGGGTAAAGTGAAAATCGTTATCCGTGAGTATAAAAAGCAGCTGTGTTACTTCATGCTAGCGTTGTAGAGCCTGATAATAGCGAAGGCCGGCCACTTCAACTCCTGTGGGAAATGTTTGACCTGAAGTTCCACTTTTTTGAGCGGGTTTTGCTAAAAAAGTTAGCTGAAGGACAAACCCCACGGAAAGGGAAGTGGGTAGCCGGAGTGGTGGTCCAGCAGTAGCTATTATTCCATAATAGCTACTAGAGGAAGCGCAAACCTGAGCATTTAGTGATAAGGACTGAGCGAATTTTGCTCAGTTTTTCTAATTGATTAGGAAAATATAAGTATGTACCTTATAAAAAAGTTGTTTTTGGCGTTTTGTCCCCCTCGACAAATTTATGGATCAAAATCCAATTTTGCATATTTGGCTGTGATTGATTTGGTCTTATTCAGACAATACGAGTTGATTATAATAAGAATAAGACATACTACTTTTTCGATTGAATGTAGGAGGAAATCATATGAATCAACGTAGTATGGCAGTTTTAAAACAATTGATTCAACAGGATGCTTATATCTCGGTATCTAAGCTTTCGACCATTTTTAATGTATCAAGAAGGTCTATTTACAATGATTTAGAAAAGGTTAATGATTGGTTAAAGGAACATGGGTTTGATGCAATTAAACAAGTTAGATCTGAGGGGATATACCTTGATGATCAAACGAAACAGGAAATAATAAAGAAGTACACGTTGATGGAGGATTCCTATTATGAATATTCTGCAGGTGAACGAAGGGCATGGATATATATTCATATAACTAGTAGTAGCCAAGCGTATTTTATCGAAGATTTAAAAGAGCTTCTACAAGTAAGCCGGAATACCATTCTTGAAGACATCAAGAAATTAAAGCGGGAAATAGGTGAATATGCATTACAACTAAGTTCAGAACGAGGAGAAGGCTATTATATTACTGGAAATGAAAGCGATGTCAGAGATTTGCTGATTCACTATCTTTCCATCGTAACCCCAAATGACGGCTGGTATAGTCTGATGGATGAAATACCACCGTTACAAACATTCTCTATTTTTCGTATGGAGTGGCTGCAAATTCTCCACAAGTATCTAATCGAGTATGAACAGCAATTTAAGATTGAGATCATCGATGATGTTTTAAACAACTTAGTAATATGGTTTCATTTCTTTATGAAGAGAATGGAAAAAGGAGCAGTCATTGAGAATGACCCTATTGAGAAACAAATCATCGCAGCAACAGAGGAATATGTAGGGGCTAAATTATTATGCGAGCAACTATTTAAACGATTGTCAAACCCACAAGCTTTACATGAAGAAGTTTATTATATCACTAAATATTTGCTCAGTGCCAAAGTGAAATATAATTTAGGCCCAGATTTAGCAAATAAAGAAATGCAGTCATTGCTTGACGTGGTAGAGAACATGGTTGCTGATTTTCAATTATATGCAGCGGTTGAGTTTGATGAACCAGATATTATCATTCAGAATCTTTTGCTTCATCTAAAGCCTGCTTATTACCGAATTAAATACGGAATTAAAGTAGAAAATACGCTAGTTGCATCCGTCAAACAGAATTATCCAGAGGTATTCCATATTACAAAAAAGGTAATGCGTCATTTTGAAAATCTCATGAATCAAAAAGTTGATGAGAATGAAATAGCATTTATTGCGATTCACTTTGGCGGTTGGCTTCGTAAAGAGGGAGTAATTCTTGAGCAATCACCTAAGAAATTACTCATTGTTTGTACCAATGGTTTAGGGACTTCAAGACTCCTAGAAAGTCAGCTTGAGGGGTTGTTTTCCAATATTGAGATTCAAGGTGTAACCTCATTAAGAGAATATCAACAAATGGAATTAACGATAGATTTCATCGTGTCTACCATAGCGCTTCCACAACGTGGAGTTCCTGTTTTTGTGGTTAATCCTGTCCTAAATGATGATGATAAAGAACAGTTATTCAAGAAAGTGAATAGTTTGTTTGACAATGGGAATAAGCAGCAAAGATATTCTGCTGAAACTATATTAGATATAGTAAGGCGTTATTCCTCTATTCACAATGAGGATGCGCTTCGTCAGGAATTAAGAAGATATCTCTATGCTCCAGTACACCTTGATAATGAGGGAGGGAAGCAGAGTTTACATGAACTATTACCACCACAACGAATTAAGGTAATGGAACGTGTAGATACATGGGAACAGGCGGTTAGAATAGCTGCAAAACCATTATTATATGAAAAATATATTGAGAATCATTATATTGAAAAAATGATTGAGAATATAAAAAATAGTGGGCCATACGTGGTAATATCCGAACATTTTGCCTTACCTCATGCCGGCCCCTTCGATGGTGTTAACAAAACTGGTTTTAGTATGCTTGGCTTACGTGAGCCTGTCAATATTCTAGGAAAGGAAGTTCGTATCCTTGTCATATTAGCATCAAAGGATAACGAGCAGCACTTAAAAGCCTTATCACAATTGACACGGTTATTTTCCAATAAGAAAAATAAAAATCATCTTACCCAGACAATGGATAAAAGTGAAATTAGTCATTTTATCCGCGTTTACTCAAAAGAAAATTAACTATTATTTGAAAAGTTAGGTGTGTAAAGCATATGAAATTTTTAGAAGAAAATATGGTGCAGTTTGATGTAGAAGTAGCAAATGCTGAAGAGGCAATAGAAGCTGCTGGTAACCTTCTATTACAGCAAAAATTAATTGAATCGTCCTATATTCAGGCAATGAAACAAGCTTATCAAACGAATGGTCCATATTTTGTACTAGCACCACAAATAGCTATACCTCATGCAAGGCCCGAGGATGGGGTAAATGAAGCCTCGGTTTCTCTCGTCCAACTTAAAAAACCGATTCCATTTGGACATGCAACAAACGATCCTGTTCGTCTGGTATTTGGATTAGGAGCGGCTTCTAGCGATGAGCACTTGGTTTTATTAAGGAAATTAACTGGACTATTAAATAATGCTGACAATATTAATCAATTAATTCATGCAAGAGGAATTGCTGATATAAACAAAATAATCGAAATGGGGAGATAAGAATGATGAAAGTATTAACTGTATGTGGTTTAGGTCAAGGAACAAGCTTAATTTTAAAAATGAATGTAGAGCAGGCGCTTAGAGAGAAAGGGATACGAGCAGATGTTGAGCATACCGATGTTTCAACTGCTTCCAGTATGAATGCTGATTACATTATTACAAGTAATGAGCTATCGGAAGGGCTAATAGGACATCCTGCAAAAATTATTATTGTGAACAATTATTTTGATATGGAAGAAATTAATCAAGCAATTGAGCAGAATGTTGATAGCAACTAATTACAACTACTAATGAGATATAAAAGGGGAGGAATTAAGGATGGATGTTATTGTATGGGTCGCTACGAACGTCTTCGGTGAGGCAGCGATATTATTAGGCTTTATCGTGCTTTTGGGACTAATACTGCAAAAGAAATCAGTTAGTCAAACAATTAGTGGAACATTTAAGGCTGTTATTGGATTTTTAATTATTAGTGCTGGATCTGGAGTCATTGTTAATGCTTTAACTGTTTTTGAGCCTCTGTGGAAGGAAGTATTCAACCTCTCAGCGGAGCCATTAGGCAATTTTATGGGGCAAGAAAGCTTTAATGCGAAATATGGGAGCGCTGTAACATTGGCAATGACATTAGGCTTTATTATCAATGTATTGCTAGCACGTTTTACGAAGTTAAAGTACATCTATTTAACAGGACATATGATGTTTTGGACGACAACGATATTCGCAGGTGTTGTCATTCAAGCAGCAGGTGATGTCTCCTTTGGAAAGCTGGTAATTTTCCTAGCAGTTGTCATGGGATTATACTGGACAATTCAACCAGCTCTGACCCAACCATTTATGCGGAAGATTACAGGTAACGACAATATTGCTTTGGGTCATACTTCTGCATCTGTAGCCTTACTTGGCGCATTAGCAGGTAAATTTCTTGGAAACAAAGAGAATGACTCAGAAAAAATTAAGCTTCCAAAGGGATTAGAATTTCTAAGAGATTCAAATGTTATTACGGCATTAACCATGGGATTATTATTTCTAGTTGGAGCAGTTATCATTTCTTTTAAGAATACACCAGGTGCACAAGAGCTAGTAGCTGCTGCCGGTGATCAAAACTTTATTATCTATGCAATCATCCAATCCTTCACTTTTGCAGCTGGAATCGCTGTTGTATTACTGGGGGTGCGAATGTTTATCGGAGAAATGGTCCCAGCATTTAAAGGGATTGCTACAAAAATTGTTCCTGGTGCCAAGCCTGCATTAGATAGCCCAATCGTATTTCCATATGCGCCGAATGCCGTGATTTTAGGCTTTTTAGGCTCCTTTATTGGTTCTTTACTATGGTTAGTTGTATTAGGAAATACAGTAGGCTATGTATTCGTTCCGACAATGATTGTTTTATTCTTCCATTCGGCTACAGCTGGAGTTTTTGGAAATGCAACAGGTGGAGTAAGAGGAGCATTAATTGCAGGCTTTATTACTTCTACAGTAGTTGCGTGGGGCCAATTTGTTATGGTTAAACTACTTTTGCCGGATACCGTTCCAGATACAGCAATGTGGGCAGCAGATTCGGATATGTTCATCTTAGGACCAATTATCCGTTTTCTTTCACAATTGTTATTTTAAAAATGTTTGAAGTGGATATCTCATCGGTTTCAATTGGTAAGAAGGTATTTCTGTGGGAGAAGAAACTGTATAAAGTTTACAGTGCTTTGCTCAAGAGGAGATTGTTAAAAGAAGGTCTAACTTTTGAGATATTCCTTTCACTATATAGGCGTGTAACTACACCATCTTATAATAATAAAATGATAGGAGTGTGTACTTTATGAGCTTTATTCGTACGTTTCATGGAGATATTAATCCCAAAACATTGGGAGTAACATACTCACATGAACATATTGTTTGTCGTCCGCCATATTGGGTTGAAAAACAAGCGGAAGATTTACTACTTGATGATAAAGAAAAATCGAAGCTCGATGTCTTAGATTTCAAACAACTCGGTGGTCAAGCAATTGTTGATGCTACTGCTATTGATTATGGTAGAGATGTAAAGGCAGTTAAGGAAATTTCTGATGAAACTGGAATTACAATCATTGGGACAGCTGGTTTTAATAAAAGCTTCTTATGGGAGGCACCTGTACCAGAGCATGTAAAAGCAGTAATTGGGAATTATCAAACATTTTATGAGTGGATTGATGCAACTTCCATTAATGATCTTGCTGATGTTGTTATTAAGGAAATTGAAGAAGGTCTTGAAGGAACGGGAATACGTGGAGGACAGGTGAAATTTGGTACAGGGTATAACCGGATTACCCCTTTAGAAGAAAAAACATTACGTGCTGTTGCAAGGGCGCATCATGAAACAAAGGCACCTCTCCATTCACATACAGAAGCAGGTACGATGGCGTTAGAACAAATCGAACTTCTTAAATCAGAAGGTGTGAATTTAGAATTTATTAGCTTTGGGCATATGGATCGAAATCCAGATCCTTTTTATCATGAACAGGTTGCAAAGACAGGTGCACTTCTTTCCTTTGATGGTATCTCGAAAATTAAATATGCACCAGAGAGTACTCGGATTTCCTGTATTTTGGAGTTAGTTGATAAAGGGTATGAAAGGCAAATTCTTATTAGCGGAGATACAGCTAGAAAATCATATTATAAGCATTACGATCATGGTTTGGGATTAGAAAATATTCTTGGTAAATGGGTACCACGTTTTATTGAAGAAGCAAACCAAAAAGGATTTGATGGAGAACAATTGGTTGATAGATTTTTTATAGAAAACCCTGCTAACTGTTTTTCATTTAAAAAGTAAGGCGTAGAAGGTGAATGAAGTGGAATTTCAATATCAAAATTCATACGAGATTGAAGAAAAGATAAAGACATGTAAAGTGGCGCTTTTGCCAATTGGTGCTGTGGAGGCGCATGGTCCACATTTGCCATTAGGTACGGACAATATTTTGGCAGAAAGTGTTGCTAGGAGGCTAGCAGAACAAGTAAATGGATTAGTATTACCGACATTGCCGTATGGCCAAGTTTGGAGCTTACGTAATTTTCCAGGAAGCATTACGTTAAAGAATGAATCACTTATATCGATTCTCGTTGATATAGGAGAAAGTTTATACAAGCAAGGCTTTACTACGTTTGCGATGATTAATGGTCATTTAGGTAATGGAACAGCATTGAAGGAAGCGGCTCGTGTACTTTTTGAAACCTGCCCAGAATTACGAGTATTCTATTTCTTTTATCCAGGTATGAATCAAGCAGCTGAAGACGTTCGGGAAACAAAGTCAGCTCATAACACCTATTTCCACGCATGTGAAATCGAGACTTCCTATATGCTATATTTAGCTCCGGATTTTGTAGATATGGATAAAGCTATTACGGATATCCCTGAGATTCCAGCTAATGCTGATGTTACTCCAACTCCATGGGAAACATTTACAAAATCAGCTGTATTAGGTGATGCCAAGCTTGCAACGAGTGAGAAAGGGAAATATATCATAGATATTGCTATTGAGAATATGGTGAGGCTTTTAACTGAAAAGGCTTCGAGTTAGCGATGTTTAGAAAGAGAGAGACAAGCATTTGTAAAATCTTAAAAATTTTGAGGAGGTCTGTTTGTCATGATCCAGCAATACTTTCGTGAAATTACAGAACTACTAGCTGTTGTTGAGAAAGAGGAACAGGAGGTAATGCAGCAAGTAGCTCAGCAGGTGGCAAAAACGATAGAGCATGACGGGGTGATTCACTTATTTGGTTGTGGTCATTCTCACATTTTAACAGAGGAAGTATACTATCGAGCAGGAGGATTAGTGCCTATTCATCCTATTTTACATGAACCACTTATGCTGCACGAGGGTGCTTTACGATCTTCAACGCTTGAAAGGAAAAATAATTATGCAGAAACATTTATGGACGAACAAGATATTCAAAACGGAGATATGTTAATTGTTATTTCTACATCTGGTCGAAACCCTGTTCCAGTGGATGTAGCAAGGATAGCAAACCAAAAAGGCGCTTTTGTAGTAGGGATTACATCTATTTCCTATTCTTCTAGTCAGCCATCACGACATGCGAGTGGTGAGCATTTGTATGATGCTGTAGATATTGTCATCGATAATCATGCACCTATTGGAGATGCGCTGTTATCTCATGATAAGGTAAAGGTAAATTTTTCACCAAGTTCAACCGTAATTGGCTCCGCTATTTTGAATGCAATCTTTGCTCAAGCTGTTAAAGTGATGGCTGAGAATAACTATAGTCCTCCAGTCTTTCTGAGTGGGAATATTGAAGGAGCAGATGAACATAATCAAAAGCTAGTAGATAGGTATAGTAAGAGAATTAAACTTTAAGTTAACATTATAAATACTTTCCTTTGCATGAATAGGTAATGCAAAGGAAAGTATTTTTTGTTT
>NZ_JAJERH010000085.1 GCF_016919725.2 Virgibacillus sp. AGTR | reverse complement strand
AAAAAAGTCTCAGTTACTATTATAACTGAGACCTTTTATTTAATTACGTAACTGTTTTTGTACGAGTTTATTAATTTGAGAGCCATCTGCCTGCCCTTTTACTTTAGGCATGATTGCACTCATCACTTTTCCCATATCTTTCATAGAAGTTGCATTTACTTCGTGAATCGTCGACTGAACTATTGCCTCAAGCTCATCATCTGTGAGCTGTGCTGGCATATATTCTTGTAAAATGTTAATTTCATTTTCAAGTTTTTGCACAAGATCTTCGCGTCCAGCTGATTTGAATTCTTGGAGGGAATCTTTTCTTTGCTTAACTTCTCTAGACAATATTGTGGTTTCTTCGTCTTCTGAAAGTGAATCTTTGCCAAGCTTTATCGATTCATTTTGTATTGAAGCTTTTACCATGCGAATAACACTAAGGGTTTCTTTGTCTTTATTCTTCATCGCTTGCTTCATATCCTGATTCAGATTTTCAAGTAATGTCATGCATTTGCACCCTCTTTAGAATTTACGCTTTCTAGCAGCTTCAGATTTCTTTTTACGACGAACACTTGGTTTTTCATAGTGTTCACGCTTACGATATTCTTGCAATGTACCACTTTTGGATACACTACGTTTAAAGCGACGAAGAGCATCTTCAAGAGACTCGTTTTTACGAACGCGAGTAGTATTTGACATGCTAATTTCCCTCCCTCCGAAGCACAAAACAGATTGTACCGGCATGTTGTTCATTCCACATGCCTTTTTAAAGTATAATATATTCCTTTATTTTGGTCAACTGATTATTTCCAGCCAATTAATTTATTATACATAGAGATTTAATAATCAGCAGTACCTTGATCACCTTTTAAAATAGAAACTCCTGCACTTGCACCAATTCTAGTTGCACCCGCTTCAATCATTGCATTTGTCGTCTCTAAATCACGAACACCACCTGAAGCTTTAACTCCCATTTCTGGTCCAACCGTTTGACGCATTAAACGAATGTCCTCAACTGTAGCTCCGCCTCCAGAAAAACCTGTAGACGTCTTTACAAAATCAGCATTTGCTTCTTTAGCTAGCTTACATGCGCGAACTTTTTCTTCCTCGGTTAATAGTGATGTTTCGATAATCACTTTCGTCAATGCTTGTCCTTTGGCAGTAAGAACCACTTTTTCGATGTCTGACTTAACTGTCTCATCGTCTCCAGATTTAAGCGCACCAATATTGATTACCATGTCTACTTCTGTTGCACCATCTTTAATTGCCTGCTTCGTTTCTGCTACTTTTGCTTCCGTTGATGTTGCTCCTAGTGGAAAACCAATAACCGTACAAACCTTAACCGTTGTATTCTTTAATTTACTATAGCAATATGGAACCCAGTATGGATTTACACAAACAGATGCGAAGTCATATTCGATTGCTTCTTCTACGATTTGTGTGATTTTTTCCTTCGATGTTTCTGGTTTTAATTGTGTATGGTCAATGTATTTTGCCAATTGATTTGTCACATGAATCTTCCTTCCTATCATTGTTGTACGTACCTCTCTAGCTATCATAGCATGGAAGAGTATAAAAATCTAATTTCAGCTTTATAAACCAACATAGTCTCTATAGATTGACGAATAAACAAACTTAGAAATATCTGCAAATCATTGTCTGAAGTTCTATGTTTTAATTGAAAATAAATTGCTATACAAAAAAGGATCTACGACAGAAGTAATTTAAAAACAATAAAAAACGAAGGATAATTAGTTTTAAGTAATTATCCTTCGTTTTTTTCATAGAATAACTAATTCAGCATTTGGTTATTCGTATGTTGTGTAAAAAAGTTGTATTTTTTCTCAGCCCGTCATACGAATTTACTTAGCTTCTTCAAACAAAACATCTTCCATGATTCGTACAAATGTACCTTTATTTATTGGATAACCTGCTTTTGTTATTTTTACTCGAACTAATTTACCAATCATGTCCGGTGTACCCTCAAATTCAACCTTTAGATAGTTATCCGTGTAACCTATTAAATGATTTGGGTTGTTATCATCTGAAGCATGTTCTTCAGGGATAACCTCTAATACCTCATTTTCATACGTAGACGCATAGGCTTTGGCTAATTGATTAGATAACTCAATTAGCTGATGAACTCGTTCGTTTTTTACGTCATCATCAATTTGTCCATCCATTCGAGCTGCTGGTGTACCAGTTCTTCGTGAGAAAGGGAAGACATGCAATTCCGAGTAGCCTATTTCCTTAATATAGTTGTATGTCTCCATAAATTCTTCATCTGTCTCTCCCGGAAAACCAACGATAACATCAGATGTAATAGCTAGCCCAGGTAATGCCTTTTTCAGCTTATCAATTTTTTCTCTGTAATAGCCAGTAGAATATTTTCTTCTCATTCTTGCAAGAACAGAATCTGATCCTGACTGGAGTGGAATATGCAAATGTCTTACAACTTTTTCAGATTTATCTAGTACTTCAATAACTTCATCAGTAATCTGACTAGCTTCAATTGAAGAAATTCGAATACGTTTTAAACCATGAACCTTTGTTTCTAAATCACGTAGAAGCATCGCAAAATTGTAGTCTTTCATATCCTCACCATAGCCCGCTGTATGAATACCCGTTAAGACAATTTCCTTATAACCAGCATCTACCAGCTTCTGTGCTTGTCTAACTACGTTTTCAGGATCTCTTGATCGTAATAGCCCACGCGACCATGGAATAATACAAAATGTACAAAAATTATTACAGCCCTCCTGTATTTTTAAGGAAGCTCTTGTACGATCTGTAAATTCAGGTACATCCATTTCTTCAAATACTCTATTTTTCATGATATTTGAAACACCATTAATTGGTTCTTTCGTTTTCTTATGTTCTTCAATATAAGAAATCATGTTTTTTCGATCCTGTGTACCAACTACAATATCAACTCCAGGAATTTCCATTATCTCACCTGGTGAAGTTTGTGCATAACAGCCAGTTACACAAACAATTGCTTCAGGATTTTTTCGAATCGCTCGGCGAATTACTTGTCTGCTTTTCTTGTCACCTGTATTTGTCACCGTACACGTATTTATTACATAAACATCTGAATCATGATCAAATTCAACACGCTCATAGCCATGATCCATAAACATTCGCCATATACCCTCTGTCTCATAGTGGTTAACTTTACAACCTAATGTATGAAATGCGACTGTCGGCATTACTCACACCTCAATTCTTCAAAATGATAGGAAATACTAGCTAACGCATATAATGCCGCTGTTTCCGTACGTAAAATTCTTGGTCCTAATCGAACAGCTTGAAAACCGCTTGCTTTTAAAGCAATGGTTTCATCTTCTGAAAAGCCCCCCTCAGGGCCAATACAAATTAAAATTCGCTGTCGAGGCTTTAACTTGCGGAGATTTTCTCCAAAGGATTGGTAATTTGACGTCTTTGCCTCCTCTTCATAGGCAAAGAGTTTCATATCATAACTATCACTAAAGTCTATCAGTTCTTTTAAAGATTTACTGTATTGGACATTTGGTAGTTTATTACGGTGGCTTTGTTCACTAGCCTCTTTTATAATTTTTACCAATCGGTTTAATTTCTTTTCTTGCTTCTTTTCATCCCATCTTACAACAGAACGAGATGCTTGAAAAGGAATAAACGTGTTCGCTCCAAGTTCCGTTCCTTTTTGAAAAATTAGATCTAATTTATCTCCCTTAGGAAGCCCTTGTGCTATTGCTACTTCAACCGGTAATTCAGCATCTTGCTTAAGCCATTCTTTAATATCTGCATACACAACACCATTATCTAAGAACGTGATCCTACAAATTGCTGCCTGTCCATCCGGATGATTACAAATAATGCAATCCCCTGCTTTAAAACGCATCACTCGTTTCATGTGATGAACATCATCACCAGTTATTTTAATTGTAAATTCATTCCACATGCCTTTTGGAACAAAATATCTTTGCAACAACCCACACCTACTTTAACATCTACAATTTTTGTGCAACAATGGAGATCCAATCCTCCATCTCATTCATCTGAATGATTTGAAAACCTTGCTGCTCTAGACGATCCTTTACCATCTGTTTTTTATTTTGAATAATACCAGATGTTATAAAATAACCTCCAGGTTTTAGATTATTCCATGCATCGTCAACAAAACGAACGATAATCTCTGCTAAAATATTTGATACAATTATATCTGCTTCTATTGCTATATGATCCAATAAATTATTCTGCTTAACAGAAATCTTTTTTTCCATTTTATTTAATTTTGCGTTTAGAATTGTACTCTTTACAGCAGCATCATCTAAATCATATGCATGCACATGGCTTGCTCCCAATAATGCTGAAGCAATACTCAAAACTCCTGAACCAGATCCAACATCAATGACAGTATCTCCGCTTTTCATAAATTGCTCCAATGCCTGAATACTTAAGACAGTTGTAGGATGTGTACCCGTCCCAAATGCCATACCTGGATCAAGTTCTATGATCACCTCGTCAGTATCCACTGGTGTATATTCTTCCCATGTTGGAATGATCGTAATTTGCTTAGAAATTTTCACTGGTTTATAGTATTTCTTCCAGGCTGTTGACCATTCTTCTTCGTTTACTTCACTTAATGAGATTTGATTTCTTCCTAAATCAATATCATATAATAGGAGATTATTAATAGCTTGTTTTATTTCCTCAACCGTCTCTCCTAAAAAACTATTAACTGGAAGGTATGCTTTAATATAGACTCCTTCTTCTGGATATTCTTCTGGATTTAATTCAAATATTTCACCAAAAGCAGTGGAGTGCTCTTTTACTAAATCAATCGGGTCTTCAATAACGAGTCCACTTGCACCAGTTTCATGAAGAATATTCGAGATTGGCTCAATCGCTTCATTTGTTGTATGAATACAGAGTTCAGACCATTTCATACTGGATCCACCCATTTCCTTTTGAAATTATCATACACCTTACCGCTATCAATTCCTGTTATGTAAACGGTGCTTATAACACACCGTTATTCACTTTTGAATGCCTTCTTAAATCGATCAAACAATGAACTGCCTTGTTCATCCGTGGCATCGTGACCACCAATTTCGTTAAATTCACGTAACAGCTCTTTTTGGCGTTCTGATAATTTAGTAGGTGTCATGACTTTCACTTTAATATGCTGATCTCCATGACCATAGCCTCTAACGTTCGGCGCTCCTTTTCCTTTCATTCGGAACGTTTTCCCGGTTTGTGTACCAGCTGGTATTTTCAATTTTACCTTTCCATGGACTGTTGGAACCTCGATTTCATCACCTAATGCTGCTTGCGCGAAGGTCAATGGCAATTCACAGAAAATATGATCTCCTTCACGCTGGAAGAAATCATGCGGTTTGACTTGAACTACTACAAACAAGTCTCCTGGAGGACCTCCATTAACCCCGGATTCGCCTTTTCCTGATACCCGTATTTGTTGGCCTTCATCAATTCCTGCTGGGATGGTAATATGAATAGTTTTGCGCTTTTTAACCTTTCCAGTACCACCACACGTGTTACATTTATCAGGAATAATCTTTCCTGATCCACTACAATAGTTACAAACCCTTCGATTTACAACTTTACCAAATGGTGTATTTTGTTCCATATTTAATTGACCTGATCCCCCACAATGGGAGCATGTCTTTGCTTTCGTTCCTGGTTTTGCCCCAGATCCAGAGCAAGTATCACATGTTTCTTCTTTTGGTATCGTAATATCCGTTTCTTTACCAAATATTGCTTCCTCAAAATCAAGAACCATCGTATATTGGAGATCGGCTCCTTGCTGTGGTGCATTCGGATCTCTACTTCGTCCACCTCCACCAAAGAACATATCAAAAATATCACCAAAGCCTCCACCGAAGTCTTGCGAACCTCCGAATCCACCGAAGCCTTGGTTTTGTGGACCAGCATGACCGAATTGATCATATTGAGCACGCTTTTGTTCATTACCTAGAACTTCATAGGCCTCTTTGGCTTCTTTAAATTTATCTGCAGCATTAGCTTCTTTATTAACGTCCGGATGGTATTTTCTTGCTAGCTTACGATAAGCTTTTTTTATTTCTTCCTTCGATGCCCCTTTATCGACACCGAGTACTTCATAATAGTCTCGTTTACTCACTTGACAATCACTCTCCCGATACTCACTTTTGCATAACTTTTATCTTACCACCTTATACAGTCTTGTGGCAAATGTTGAAACAAATACGCTAACGTGTAAAAAAGTCAAAGTCAAGAGGATCCTGACTTTGACTTTTAATTTACCGGATTAAGGATAGAAACTTAAGTTTCTAAACCTATTCATCCCAATATTATTTATTTTTATCTTCCTCATCATCAACCTCTTGATAATCAGCATCCACCACATCATCATCGCTATTACCAGCCTGATCTGATTGCTGTGCTTGCTGCTCTTGTTGCATTTGTTCATACATTTTCACGGATAATTGTTGAACTTGCTCTTGAAGAGCTTCTTTCTTTTCTTTAATTTGTTCAATATCATCAGCTTCAATGGCTTTTTGCAATTCTTCCTTAGCAGCTTCTGCTTTTTGTTTTTCATCTTCAGAAACCTTATCTCCTAAATCTTTAATTGTTTTATCTGTTGTAAAGATTAGTTGATCAGCTTCATTACGTAATTCAATTTCTTCGCGACGTTTTTTATCATCTTCCGCATTCTCTTCAGCTTCTTTAACCATGCGGTCTACTTCTTCATCTGATAGACCAGAAGAGGATTTGATTGTAATAGATTGTTCTTTATTTGTACCTAGATCTTTGGCACGTACATTTACAATACCATTCGCATCAATATCAAAGGAAACTTCAATTTGCGGTACTCCTCGTGGTGCTGGTGGAATATCCGTTAATTGAAAACGACCTAAAGTTTTATTATCTGCAGCCATTTCGCGTTCACCTTGTAGGACATGAATGTCTACTGCTGTTTGATTATCCGCTGCAGTCGAGAATACTTGAGAATGACTTGTTGGAATCGTTGTGTTACGCTCAATTAATTTCGTAGTTACAGATCCCATTGTTTCAATACCAAGTGATAGAGGTGTTACATCTAATAATACAACATCCTTCACGTCACCTTGTAGGACACCGCCTTGAATTGCAGCACCTAAAGCAACTACTTCATCAGGGTTAACTCCTTTAGACGGTTCTTTACCAATCGCTTGCTTGATTGCTTCTTGAACTGCAGGAATTCGTGTTGATCCTCCAACCAATATAACTTTATCAATGTCACTTGCTGACAAATCAGCGTCAGACAAAGCCTTGCGAGTAGGCACCATTGTACGCTCTACCAACTCTGAAGAAAGTTCTTCGAATTTTGCTCTTGTTAGATTCATTTCTAAGTGCAGTGGTCCAGCTTCTCCAGCTGTAATAAATGGTAAAGAAATTTGTGTTTGAGATACCCCTGATAGATCTTTTTTCGCTTTCTCGGCAGCATCCTTTAAACGTTGTGTAGCCATTTTATCTTTTGATAGATCAATACCATTTTCCTTTTTAAATTCTTGTACCATGTAATCGATAATAACCTCATCGAAGTCATCACCGCCAAGACGATTATCACCTGCTGTAGATACAACTTCAAATGTACCGTCACCGATATCTAGGATAGAAACGTCAAACGTTCCGCCACCAAGGTCGTAGACCAAAATTGTTTGGTCTTCGTTTTCTTTATCTATGCCATAAGCTAGTGCCGCAGCGGTTGGCTCATTAATAATACGTTCTACTTCCAAACCAGCAATTTTACCAGCATCTTTTGTTGCTTGTCGCTCTGCATCATTAAAATATGCTGGAACTGTAATAACAGCTTTACTTACTGTTTCACCGATATAATCTTCTGCAAATGACTTAATATGTTGCAAGATAATAGCAGAAACTTCTTGCGGAGTAAATTCTTTATCTTCTATCTTCACTTTATAATCTGTTCCCATATGGCGTTTTATAGATTGAATTGTGTTTGGATTAGTAATTGCTTGACGCTTTGCAACCTCTCCAACCTGTCTTTCACCATTTTTAAAAGCCACTACTGATGGAGTTGTACGGTTTCCTTCTGGGTTAGGTATTACTACTGACTCTCCACCTTCCATTACAGACACACAAGAGTTTGTTGTACCTAAATCAATACCAATTATTTTACTCATGATTATTCCTCCTTAGCTACGTAAACAATTATTTATTAACTTTTACCATTGCTGGTCTAATAACACGATCTTTCAACTTATAACCTTTTTGCAATTCCTCAACAATTACATTAGATGCCTTTTCTTCATCTTCTACTTGCATTACTGCGTGATGTAAATTTGGATCAAACTCCTCACCTACTGTAGCTATCTCTTCTACACCTTGTGAAAAGAGAGCATCCTTTAATTGATTGTAGACCATCGTAATCCCATCAATTAAACTAGATGTTGCCTCTGTTTTTTCAACTTGCAACGCCCGTTCAAAATTATCCAATGCGGGTAACAATTCTTGGATTAAATCCTGGGATTTATATTTTCGCTCTGCGTCCCTTTCTTTTAAGGTACGTTTCTTGAAATTATTAAATTCTGCTTGAACCCTTAACATTCTCTGATATATTTCATCCTTCTCTTTCTGGAGTGTATCCAACTCACTCTGTTCAATTGTCGAATGATTAGTTTTATCAGTTTCTACTTCTTCCTCTTTTGCATCGATTACTTCAATCGAGTCAGCAGTTTCTGCTTCTGCCTTTGCTTCTACTTTTTCTTCATCATCAGTAACGGTTCTCGTTTGTTTATCCTGTTCTTCCACGTGTGACACCTCCAATTTAAACTAACCAACATTCACTATAACACGTTGCACTTTTGAACGAAACAATAGCGAAGTCATGTTTTAATAAATTTCATAAGATTTATTCATTGTTTTTATACCACATATACAGTGCTTCTGTCATTTCATGTGACAAAATATTTAGTAATGAAATAACTCTTCGATACTCCATTCTTGTTGGGCCAAGTAATGCAATTGTCCCCGTCTGATCTTCTCCTAAGTGATAAGCTGCAGTAATTAAGCTCAGTTCTTTAATGGCTTCGACATTGTTCTCTCTTCCGATGGATACTTTAATCCCATCCTTGGACTGTTTCAGCATACTTGCAATCTCATCCTCATTTTCGATCATTGCATAGAAAGAACGTATTTTATCTACATCATTAAATTCCGGTTGCATCAGCATATTAGATTTTCCACCAATATATAATTTAACCGGATGATCTTGAATAAGTGCTGCATTCAAGTAATGGTATGAATTCTCTAGATTGGATACGTACTTTTTCATCATGGAAGCAATTTGTGAATTGAATTTTTCTGCCAATTGTATAATTGGTACGCCACTCAATTGGTCATTCATAATATTTACCATCTTTTCTATATCAGATGGTTCAATTTCATGAGGTATAGAAAATGACCGATGTTCCACATGACCAGTATTTGTAACAAGAATAGCAACCGCCGTATTCGACGATAAGGTAATAATTTGAATTTGCTTTAATTTTGTTTCAAATATTTCAGGTCCCAGAATGATCGTTGTATAGTTGGTTAATCGAGATAGAACTTCTGCTGACATCTGAACAATTTGTTCAAATTCAAAGAAATTATCTTGAATAATATGCTTAATCACATCGCCGTCTTCATGCATTATACTTGGAGAAATGAGATGGTCGACGTAATATCGGTACCCTTTTTCTGAAGGTACACGTCCTGAAGATGAATGCGTCTTCTCAAGGAAGCCCATATCCTCTAGATCCGCCATTTCGTTTCGTATGGTTGCAGCGCTAAATGAAATATGCTCTTTTTTCGATATAGCGCGTGAGCCAACAGGATGTGCAGACTCGATGAAATCATCAATAATTACTTGTAAAATCAATAATTGCCTTTCTGTTAACATGATGATCACCTCTGTTAGCACTCAACCTTATCGAGTGCTAATGCTAATTATAAATTACCAAATCCACTTTTCTTTGTCAACGAAATGACTTGTATCTCAGTATGTGCCATATAAAATAACCTGTACAAAAGAGAACAGGCTATTTTTACATATATCTCTTATCAATCAATCTTAGTGTCGACGTGACTATATTTGTACGGAATCCTCTAATAGAAATCTTTCGAATACTTCATTAGCTAATAATTTTCCTTCACTGGTTAAGCGAATCGACATATCATCCTCCTGTAACCAGCCCTTCTGCACAAGACTTTCAATGGATGACTTATACAACTTATCAGGAAAGAATCCAAATCTAGATGCAAAGGTCTGTTTGTTTACACCTTGCATTTTTCGTAAACCTAAAAACATTTCTTCCTCAATCTGTTCTTTATTATTAATTTGATCAATATGGAGAACAGGTTTGCCATCAGCCATTGCCTGTTTGATATATGCTGGTAATGGTCTTATATTGCCATACCTCTTGCCTGGAATATACCCGTATGCACCTGCTCCAAAACCATAATAATAATTATTATCCCAGTATGTTAAATTATGCTTGCTTTCAAACCCAGCTTTCGCAAAGTTACTTATCTCATATTGCAGTAATCCATGTTTTTTTGTAGTATCGGTTAAAATATGATACATTTCAACTTCTTCTTCCTGAGCTGGACGTTGCAGTTTTCCTTTTTTATGACGCTGAAAGAATACTGTTTTCGGTTCAATTTGCAATGCATACGTAGATAAATGTGGTAGTCCCAGTGCCATGGCCTGATTCAAAGAATTTTTGAAATGATCAATTGTTTGATTAGGTAGTGCATATATTAGGTCTGTACTAATATTAGTTATTCCGTTATTCTGAAGTAATTCAACAGTTTCATAAACATCCTTTACCTTGTGCAATCTACCTAGCTCTTTTAACATATGATCATCAAAAACTTGTACGCCAAGTGAGACTCTATTCACACCATATGTTTTTAATAACTTGACCTTTTCGTCATTAAAATCACCTGGGTTTGCTTCAATCGTGTACTCTTCACATTGAGTCATATCAAATTTCTTATCAATAAATGAGAGCAGTGATTCTAGTTGGTTAACAGATAAAGCTGTCGGAGTTCCTCCACCTATAAAAACCGTCTTTACTTTATTACCTGTATCGTCTACATATGTAGAAATCTCATTCTTTAATGCAACAAGATAATCATTAGCTCTCTTTTCATTATAAAAGAACTTTGTAAAGTCACAGTAGTAACAAATTTGCTGACAAAACGGGATATGGATATATACAGATTGAATTGCATTCATATTAGTGCTCCTTACGAAAAGGAAAAAGGAAAAACTGTTTTCCAATTTAACAGCTCTCCCTTTCCGTTTCAGATATTGATGATCCTTTATTCTAAAATTACCATAAAGACTTCTAATTGCTAATTGTATCTTTGTGTATTTTATTATATCTAACATTATTTATCAAGCCAAATAGCTCCTTGGAAGGATAAGCAAACTCCTAATACTGTAATCATTATGGGTATCATTAAACCTCATTTTTCCCTTAATTTAATTGCACCTACCAGCATTCCACCTTGATAAGAACTTTGAAGAAAACTTAAATCTAGAGAATTTCCTCGTAGAACTTGGTCCACGATGCAAGGTATACCCATGAGTAAAGGATCGAAGAAGAAAAAGAGTTTATTATAATGAGAATGATGAACATGTTATTTTAAGCTATGTAGTTTGTTTCATTTTGATTTCTCGCAAAATTTATGTGAATTTGAATGATCTCCCAAGGGGATGGATATATAGAGCAAGTTAATACGAAGGGGAAGAGAAAAACGAAAAACCCCTCACTACATTTAATGAGGGTTTTTCATGATTATTAGCATCTAGAGCCTTCTTTTACTGAATATTATTTGCTGTTTGTTGCTGTGAATTATCAGTTTCACCTTGTATAGCACTGGATAATTGTTGCACATTCTGATTGGTAGTCATATTTTGTAAAGGTTGAGTCAATTGTTGAGCTCCAGAATTATTTAATGCATTAGAAATGGTTTGAGGCAAATTTTTAAATGTTCCATTTTGAACTCCTCTTGTAATACCATAAATAGCTGCTCCTGCAGCTCCAATAGCAAGTATTGACGTCATCATACCTTGTCGGTTATTCATATATTTATCACCCTTTGTGTGTTGTTCTTGTGCTTCCGTTTTAGTTTTACAAAACACACCAAAAGTATACGAATGATTATACCTCATTTTATTCCATTGATTATACTATTTAACAAATTAGTCTTCGTTCTATACAGTATTGAACGAAGGAATTGATGAATTGTAACAAAGTGGTAAACATTATAAATAATCACTGATTAAAAAATAACTACAGAGTGCTTATGAAAAGACTTTCTATATGAATGTTTTCCCCACTGTCACTGGGTCAACTAAAAGGATTTTCCCAGCTGATTTCATCAACGCTATATAAAAGATGCTATTTTTAGGCGTATTCAATACCAAAAAGTAGGGTTTAGAGAAAAGATCTGTATCAGCGAAAGTGATGGATATACATTTAGACTCTCGCAGGAAACCGCCTTTTGCTTCCGAGGAAGTTGAGGTGTTGCCAGGAGAAAGCGAAGTGTATATCCTCCTGGCGTTACAAACGGCTATCCATATATTCAAAAAATAAACTTGCAGTGAGTTTTTTTATCACGCTTTAAGCTCTTTAGAGCCCCCGCATAGCCAGAGGAGAGGTATTCTAAACCATTAATAAATAGTACTGCCACCAACATATTCAATGTGGTGGCAGTAGAGTAGCAAAGCGTCTATTTTTCAATTTGATATATCCTTAAAACGTTGATTTAATCATCCTTCATTTCCAAAACTGCCATAAAGGCTTCTTGCGGTACCTCTACAGAACCTACCATCTTCATACGCTTTTTACCTTCTTTTTGTTTCTCCAATAACTTACGTTTACGAGAAATATCTCCACCATAGCATTTAGAGAGAACGTTTTTCCGCATTGCCTTAATTGTAGATCTAGCCACTATTTTATTTCCAATAGCAGCTTGAACGGGAACTTCAAATTGCTGTCTTGGAATTAGCTCTTTTAATTTATCAACAATGTGCTTGCCACGTTCGTAAGCAAAGTCTCGATGGACAATAAATGAAAGTGCATCAATAGTATCACCATTTAATAAAATGTCCATTTTCACTAAATTGGAAGAGCGATATCCAATTAAATCATAATCAAAGGAAGCATACCCTTTTGTTTGGGATTTAAGTTGATCAAAGAAATCATAAACAATTTCAGATAATGGTATATGATAAATAACATTAACTCGAATGTCATCCAAGTATTCCATATCAATGAATTGACCACGTTTTTTTTGTGCGATTTCCATCACTGCTCCAACATATTCATTTGGAACCATGATTGTAGCTTTTACATACGGTTCTCGAACATCTTTGATCTGCTGAGGATCTGGCATAACGGAAGGATTATCGATAGCAATAACCTCTTCGTTTGTCTGCTCCACTTCGTAAATAACACTAGGTGCTGTAGTAATTAGATCTATTTTAAATTCTCGTTCAATACGTTCTTGAATGATTTCCATATGCAAAAGCCCTAAAAATCCACAACGGAAGCCAAATCCTAATGCTTGAGATGTTTCTGCTTCATATTGTAATGATGAATCATTTAATTCTAAACGCTCTAGCGCTTCTCTCAAATCATTATAATTATTGGCGTCAACTGGATACAGCCCGCAAAATACCATTGGGTTTAATCGCTTATATCCTGGTAACGGTTCAGCAGCAGGTCGGTTAGCTAATGTAATCGTATCCCCAACTCGCGAATCACCCACGTTCTTAATAGAAGCTGTTAAATAACCGACATCTCCTACGGTCAGTTCATCTTTAGTAATTGGCTTGGGACTAAATACCCCTAATTCATTGACTTCAAATTCTTTATCCGTTGCCATCATTTTAATTTTATCGCCTACTTTTATAGAACCTTCCTTAATACAAACGTAGGCGATAACTCCTCGATAGGGATCGTATAAAGAGTCGAAGATTAACGCTTTAAGCGGCTCTTCGGTATCACCCGCAGGCGCAGGGATTGCTTCCGTAATTCTTTCAAGAATTTCATCAATCCCAATATTTGCTTTTGCTGATGCTAAAATGACATCATCGCCATCAATACCAATCACATCTTCTAATTCTTTTTTCACTCTATCTGGATCTGCACTCGGCAAATCGATTTTATTAATAACAGGTATTATTTCTAAATCGTTATCAAGAGCTAAATAAACATTCGCTAACGTTTGGGCTTCAATGCCTTGCGCAGCATCAACAACAAGAATTGCTCCTTCACATGCAGCAAGGCTTCTAGAAACTTCATATGTAAAATCGACATGACCCGGTGTATCAATGAGATGAAAAATATAGTCTTCTCCTGCGTTACTTTGATAATTTAATTGTACAGCATTTAATTTAATGGTGATGCCACGCTCACGCTCGAGATCCATTGCATCGAGTAATTGATCTTTCATTTCTCTTTGTGTTATTGCTTTTGTGCGTTCTAATATTCGATCTGCCAAGGTTGACTTGCCATGATCAATATGTGCGATAATTGAAAAATTACGCACATTTCTTTGAATTTTTGCCATTAGTGATGTTCACTCCTACTTTCTTTTATCTCTACAGATAAAAGGCCTTAAATTATCAGTGACAATGACTAGCATTGATTATAGCAATAGTAACAGTTATGTTCAAGAACAAAAGCGCAAGCGCCCGATTAGAACGTAGCGACTAGAGCAAGTCAACCGAGATAAAGAAATCACGGTGAGCTTGCGAGCCGATGATGACTTAGATTAGGGCGATTCGTGAAGTCACCTCGTTTCTGGGCGCTGAAGCTGGACGTGGCTCAACACGTCCATATTGACCCACATGGGCTAATTTTATAATTTCCTAGACTAGAACAAAAGCGCAGAGCACTATAACTTTAGGATCTGCGCTTCTACAACATAATTGCACCTATATAAAAATTAAAAAAATAATTGGGAAACCTGGTAAAGTATCTCTACCACCACTTCATAAAATCCAGATACACCAGCTTCTAATATCGATGCCGTCTTCTCTGTAACAGGTGAAGGTCCATTCGTGTTAATCTTCTCTTCCGTAATAACTTCAGTGGTATCTGATGTTGTTTTAGTTTGCAATACTTCATCTTTAGCCTCTTTAACATCAACCTTCATTTCTGTTTGCTGAGGTGTTGACTCTTCTGCTTGTTTATCATTCCCGTAGACCACTCCAGTTAAAAAACAAACTGCTAATAATAATAATACAATTAATGAACGAGTCATCTTAACACCTCCTATGAAGCAGTATCTACTTTTTCTGCATCCCAATACATCTCACTAAATACGTCTGCTAGAGCATCAGCCGAACGATATAGCTCGTCCAGTTTGTTTTCTACTCCCCCGAATTCAAACAGCAATGCGTTATTAGATAAATCTTGATTAAATACTCCATTTGTTCCTTTACCTTTTCTCGGAAATACTCCTCTGCTTAAACCAGGATATTTTTCTTCTAACAGATAATGCAGCTTAGCTGCTAAGTCAAGGTTCTTCTTATAAGAGTTATGCTCAGCGCCAACAACTATCATAATGCGGGCATAGGATTTTCCGTTTATTTGCTTCGTCGTTTTTTCCTTTTTGATAGCATCACGATGTAAATCAAAAGCATATTGAATATCCTTATTAGTGGATAGTGTGTCAGCAACTACCTCCCTAGATGCATCATACGACCTGCCAAACCCCCAGCCCTTTTCATGCAATTTTTTGGTTATATCTGTATCATCAACTACAGTTCCAATTCCATTTGCCTGCAATGATTTAGCTAGTCGATTACTCACCTTTGAAATATTCACTTCCTTATGATAAGCCTTATCAGGGTCCTTTACGTCAGGTAAATAAGGAAGAAAGGACTCTCGATTATGTGAATTATAAATATAAACAACCTCTTTATTCCCTGTCGTTGGCGTATTTTTTTCTTTGTTCGTTTCTAATTGTTCTGTTGTGCTTTCCTCATCTTCAATTATTGCTTCTCTCTCTTTTAGAACTTCTTGTAGTGGTGGAGAAGATTCAATTGGTAGGTTTGTATAATTTGTACCTTCACCAGCAATTAATATGTGGTTATCAAAAACCTTAAATCCAGGTAATTCATTGCCTAACAAGCTTCTAATATCATTTGGTTTTAGACTTGTTGCAATGCGAAACAGAGTTGTAGACAAATCAAGGAATTTGTGATCTTCAGGTACAGCTTGCTGAAATGCCCGATTTTCAATTCCTAGCAAGTATAAAAAAGTAGAGCTATTAATATCAGTTGTCCATTCCGTAATTACTTCAGAAGAAAGGCGATAAGCGGGCTTTATCGTTGTTAGAATACCGATGCAAGTAAAAAGTATTAGAGCACCGATAATGTATAAGCTACTTCGCTTATATAAAAGACGAAGCCCGCTATGTTTATGCAGATCCATGGTTCCACCCTTTCTGAATTCACGCTATAGTTAACTCTATGACACAAATCCAGAAGCTAGAACCTAATCTTTTATTTTTTGGAATATTGATAGAAAGGTTAACGAGAATAAGATGCGAAATTATCTACATTGACAGTTTCATGCATAGCAGCATTAACGCCGTTTGCTATTAGGCTAGCCATATCAATCATAAAACCATCTACTTCTTTAGGTGTTACCATTAAATTATGACCAATCGGCGTTAATACTTCTGTTATTAGTTTTCGCTTTTCATCGTCAGATAGATTCCCTACTATACCAAGGAATGTTTGACGTTTTTCTTCATCTGGTAAATCTTCATCCGTTAAACGTTTCTCACCAAATGACATACCAGCAGGTGTTAATGACTTGGAGGGATCATCCTTTTCTTCCCACTCTCTACCAAAATGCTTCAATAAAAAGTCGATGGTATCACTTGTGATGGTAACAGCATCAACAACTGTCGGAACTCCAATAGCCATCACAGGAATGCCTAACGTTTCTTTACTTATTTCTTTTCGTTTATTTCCTACACCAGATCCAGGATGTATACCAGAGTCGGATAACTGAATGGTTTCATTAACTCGTTCAATGGACCTTGAGGCAAGTGCATCAATACAAATAACAAAATCTGGTTGATATTTCTCCACAATTCCGAAAATGATGTCACTTGTTTCAATACCAGTAACCCCCATTACGCCAGGTGTCACAGCAGCTACTGGCCGGTAACCTTTTGAAACCGTTTCATGTTCCATTTGGAATAAATGACTAGTTACTAGCACTTTCTCTACGGTCATCGGACCAAGTGCATCGGGTGTAACATTCCAGTTTCCTAATCCTACAATTAAACCTTTACTATCGACTGGAATATTGTTTTTAGCAATTAATTGTTCCAGTTCTTTAGCTAACACCTTTGCAGCTTGCTCCTGTCTTTTTGTATCTTGTCGTTTTACACCATCAGCATAAATGGTAATATAGGATCCCGGTTTTTTACCTAGAAGCTCAGCACCAGTATCATCGATCTCTACATAAGAAATATTAATTCCTTCATCATTTCTTTCTTTTATAGTGACTCCTTTTATTTTTTTCTGATCAGTTGCCTCTTGATTTTCAACATACATATCCTTTGCTTCAATGGCTAGATCTGTCCTAACTTGATATGGTACAATATCATTCTTTTTGTTTTCCATAGCTCGCTCATCCTTTCTTCATCTGTTAGTAATAGATTTAACAAAATAGCGAAACTCATACATTTGATAACAAAGCTATTGAAAACAAACCGTTCCTCTGGTAAAATGACTTTTGTCCATAGACAAAAAAAGCAAATACAAATCACTTTACATTTGTTGGGATGAAAACAAATACATTCATAATTGTGATGATATTTCAGGAGGTGAAAAACTTATGGCAAATATTAAATCTGCAATTAAACGTGTAGAAACAAATAATAAAAAACGCACAAACAATGTTATGCAAAAATCTGAAATGCGTTCACAAATTAAGCGTGTAGAAAAATTAGTTGAAGCTAACGATAAAGAAAACGCAATCGTAGCTTTAAAAGATGCGAATAAATCAATTGATAAAGCTGTTCAAAAAGGGATTATTCATGCTAACAACGGTAATCGCCAAAAATCACGTCTAGCTAAGAAATTAAATCAATTAGGCGCATAAT
>NZ_JAJERH010000084.1 GCF_016919725.2 Virgibacillus sp. AGTR | reverse complement strand
GCACTTGCAGAAATACTACTTACATTTGTAATTAAAAATGAGAGAATAAGAGTTACAGAAATAATTTTCATCAATGATTTCTTCAAAATGGACACCTCTATTTCATTATATTGGAAATACACAGATATTACATCATAGATAAAACCACTAATATACAATTATTTCTATTTGTTTCAAATATTTCTAAACGGGATATTCATTTAGATATGGAAAACTTTGTCTTGATCGAGTTAATCTATTGCGACAAAATGTCATTCACACAAAAAAAGGGATGGTAATGTCTCATTTAACTCGTCTCAAATCGTTGTTAATTGCTTAATTTTTTAACTCGTAAACAGATTACCTTTGTAATCGAAGGAAAACATAATCAGGTACGACTAGAGGCTTATGATGACCAAGGTAAAGAGATCCATATATCCACAGATGGAATCGACCTAGAAACTATCACGAAAAATGATAGGATTATTGTTAAAGGTAGGAGTATTATTCCGCAATCAATAAAGGAAAAAACTAATTATATTAAAATTCACCCAAAAGTGGCTTTAACCGGTGGAGACCCAAATGATCCGTTAGAATTAGAGCCAATAAAAATTGACTTGAATAAATAATAATTCCTTTCCAATTACAATTGAATTATAAGGGTTATTCATTCCAGAAAAGGGCGCTTTAATGGAGCAACGAAAAAAGCCTAATTTCTCAATATAAATGTTGAGAAATTAGGCTTTTTAATATGGAACTTTCCTTAACGTTGTAAATCCGCATTTATCTTAACTATCCATAACGGATGACTTTACAGTATTCAATGTAAAGATATCCGTTTTTTTGTTTCTTTAAATCCTAGATAACTGTATTCAGTTTTATAGTATTTATAGTAAATTAAGAAAGCTCATGTTTAAGAGGCTGACCTGGAAGATTTGATGGTTCCCTTAATAAGCAGCAAAGACTTGAAAAAACATCATTTAATCAGGAGGATTCAAAATTATGAATATGTTCAACCTAAAAGAAACAACAGCTCTGTTACAATCGTATGGTTTCAAATGTGACACGGAAATGGTAAGCCATTGGATAAGTGAGGGGAATATTAAAAGCATTGAAAACGGTCGAGCATACGAAGTTTTGGAGGAAGAAGTTTATAGATTTATAGAAGCATACAGATGGGAAGGTACAGCCTTTGAGGAAGGCATTGATGATCAAACTAAGATTGAGAGATTACTAGAAGAAATTACGGATCTTAAAAAGCAAATTGTAAAACTACAAGAAGAAAAAGCTGAATTAGAAGATCAATTGGGAATCATGCCATTTTAGACAATTCAGCTACAGGAGGATGGATTTCATGAGAGTAATTACCCTTTGCACAAAAGAAGGAAAGACTCGGTACATGTTACTAGATAATGACAATGAGCCAGTCCAAGCCCGTTTTACAGTATTTAAAGTTTAAGGACAATAGTGGGGCTTCACGTAATACCTTACGGTCGTTCTCATATCATTTAAAACTGTTCTTTGAATTCCTAGAACAAATAAACAAGGATTATCGTGATATCGGAATAGATGAAATGGCGGATTTTATGCGGTGGTTACAAAACCCCCACCAGGATGTAAAGGTGTCCCCTATCTTCCCTAAACAGCCAATTAGAAAAGCAAAGACAGTAAATATCATCATCAATACTGTTCTTGGATTTTATGACTACCTAATGAGACATGAGGACTATAGTATTCAGCTGACGGAACGTTTAAAGAAACAAGTATCAGGGTCCCGCAAGGGGTTTAAAAGTTTTCTGCACCATATAAACAAAAATAAATCCTTTACCTCTCATATTCTGAAATTAAAAGTGCCAAAACAGCGGATGAAAACGCTCTCAAAAGATCAAATTGCATTAATAATGAATGCTTGTGTAAATATACGGGATCAATTTTTAATACAGCTACTTTGGGAAAGCTCTATGCGTATTGGTGAAGCACTTACATTATGGCTTGAGGATTTCGAGGTTGATGCGAGAAAAATTCATATACGTGATCGGGGTGAATTGTTTAATCTAGCTGAAATTAAAACGGTATGTAGTCCCCGAAGTATCGATGTATCTGAGGATCTAATTAATATGTACTTTGATTATATTGCTCAATTTCATACCGATGAAGTGGATACAAATCATGTTTTTATTAAGTTTTCAGGGGAAAACAAAGGACAACCGTTAGAATATACCGATGTAGTATCGCTGGTTCAGCGTCTGCGTCATAAAACAGGCATTTATTTTACTCCGCATATGTTACGCCACACATCGTTAACAGAACTAAGAAAGGCTGGTTGGCGAGATGAACATTTAATGAATCGGGCTGGCCACGCTCATATTCAAACAACAATGCAGATGTATATTCATCCTTCGGATGAAGACATTCAAAAAGATTGGGAAAACGCTCAAGAGAGAATGAAAATCAACAAAGAAAATAAGGAGAATAACGAATGAATTTATCTGTTGGATACCTACTCCCAGAAAATAAAGTCAGTGAAATAACCAAAAAAATTTCTGGATACTTTGAAAATGACATTTGGGATACAGACGATGTAGCTTTTATTGATTTTAGAAAATCGGAATGGGGAAAAACTCATCGTAAAATGAATTTTTCAGTATTTCCATCTCAACTTAAAAATGAAATTAAGTTTTTTATCCTTACTCGTATTCAAAAAGGTGATCTGCAATTGTATTCAGCAGTACATAATTATGCCAGGTCTTTTAAACAGCTTTCTAAATTTCTTAAGAAATTTTATCCCAATATTAATAGTTTTGCAGATTTAGACATAAATAAAGCATTCATGCAATTAAGATCACATTTAAGTGAATTAGGTTTGAGCATACGAATTTATGGGAGAAGGAAACTATCTAATTACGAAAATCTACTGAATCGTTTGTTTTTGTTTTATAAAGACTTCTATGATATAAGAGATGAATTTGAAAAAGATATCTGGGATGTTAGAAATATTCCAGGTGCAAGATTTCCTGATCACGAATCAAGACATATCCTGAATTTCGAAGATATCCCTATTCTCTTTCGTCCTTTAGCAAAAAGATATTTAAAATTTAGGATCAGTCATTTATCTCTTGGCCAATGTAATCTTGACGTTAGAATATTAAAGTTATTTTTGACATTTATACATGATAAAAATCCTTCTTGGAAGGATTTAAATGCCTTAACACGGAAAGATATCGAAGATTATCTAATATATCATAATAAGAAGTTTCACGAAAAAATACAGTCAAAGAGAAGTTATTTAATTGTCCTAAATGTATTCTTGGAAACAATTGAAAAACTGCAATTCGATGAAGCACCTGTGTTGCCTGTAAATCTCTTGTTATTTAAAGAAGATATCCCTAGACCGATAAAAAAGTCTGAAAATGATATCAAATACATTCCTGAAGGGATTCTTCAACAAATTGAGGAAAAGCTAGAGTTCTTAAAGCCATCAAAATACGTACCGATTATTGTATTACTTCAGGCTACTGGTTGGAGAATATCAGATATTCTTAATCTACGTTACGATAATTGTTTGGAACAAACACCGCAGGGATGGTACTTATGCGGCGATATTAGAAAAACACAAGTAATGAATCATCGTGTACCGATTACAAAAGAAGTAGCAGATGTAATAGAGGCTGTAATAAAAGTGACTAAAGATCAAAGTAATACAATTAATAATCCAAAAAACTATTTATTTGTACAGCTGGAAGGTGTCCGGAGAGGCCGCCCCTATAATTATTACGACATTCGCAGAAGTTTGAAGCGTTTTACTGAGGAAGAAAACATAGTTGACGATTCAGAGAATCCCTTTTTTATCAAAAATCATGCCTTTCGGCATACCAAGGGTGTAGAGCTCCTTAATAACGGAATGAACATACTGCATGTTCAAAAATGGATGGCCCACGCTTCCCCTGAAATGACTTTACATTATGCAAAAATTCTCGATACTACTATGCGTAAATATTGGGAAGAAGCTACAAAACAAGGTATTTTTCGTATTGACATTGAAAATAAACGTCCGGTTAAAGTTGAACTTACGGATATCGAGAATGAAGATATCATTGAATGGGAATATATACGCCATAATTTAGACGCTGTTAAGATGGAGCTTGGCTATTTGTATGAAACCAATTAAGCAACCATGCCCCACTCAAGCGAACCCTTGTCTGTCTTGCCGTAATTTCTGTACTACACCCGAATTCATACCCCAATTTGAAATGGAAATTACGGAAGTTAAAAATGTAATTGAGCGAGGCAGGGCTTTAGGGCGGCAAGTATGGATAGATAAGAATCAGACCACTCTAGAACGTCTAGAGCCTATTCTAGAAACTTTGAAGAATGGTACAACTCATCATTTAGCCGGAAAAAAAGGCCGCGAATATATTGGAAAGGAACGCACTCATGAGAAGTAAGCATATTAGAAATACCGAAGGTGTAAAAAAGCATGCCCAGATGAAAAGCCAAGAGACAGCCCAAAAGGTAGACCAGGCTATTCAACATCTTATCAAAACGAAGGCTAAAATTAACTTTAATCAAGTTGCCATGGAATCAGGTGTATCTAAAGCTTTTCTCTATAACAATCAAGAAATACGGAACCGAATAGAAGGATTACGAAAGCAGCAAGAAGGGCTAAATTCACCGCAAACCATAAAACGTAATATGACTGATGCCAGTAAGGATTCGCTTATCGCAGCTAAAAATAACCGCATTAAAAAACTTGAAGAAGAAAACAAACGTTTAAAGGACGAATTATTAAAATTACGTGGTCTGATCTATGATAAAATTTGATAATAAAAAAATTTACTACTTTATTTCAGTTTTACTTATTGTACTATTGGTTCGGTTTGGGTTGGTGGATGAAAATAGTAAAACATAGAATGATAATATAAAATTAAAAAGAAACAAAATATTTAATATGAAGGAGTACTTCAAATGAGTGTATCCGAAAAAACCGAAATTAATTTAGTAGCACTTGAAGAACTGGATATACCAGGGTTAATTGCACTTTCAGCTGCCGTTGGATGGGATTATGATAAACATGAAATTCGAACAGTAATGTCATCTGGTAAAGTTTACGGACACAAGAATATGGAGGGGAAAATTGTATCGAGTGCAGCAATTATTCCGTACGGGTCAAGTCTAGCATCTATTGGTATGGTTATTGTTCATCCAGATTACAGAGGTAAAGGACTCGGAAGAAAAGTAACCCAAAAATGTTTAGATTCTGTTTCAGACGAAACCACGGTTATGTTAATTGCTACAGATGAAGGAAAACCAATGTATGAGAGCATGGGGTTTTGTTCGATAGACTGTGTTTATAAATATCTTTGTGACAGCTATCTTTCGATAGAGCAAAACAATAATTTGGATATGGAAATAACTCCTATACATGAAGAGAATTTACCTCAAATTGTGAGGTTAGATAAGAATGCTTTTGGCGAGGAAAGAAAGACTTTTCTTATCCATCGGATTAAGCAGGCAAAAGAAGCACTTGTCGTCAAAGATTCCGATGGAATGATCATAGGGTTTGCCCTATCTGTTTTAGGACCTATTAATCTAATTTTAGGACCTATTGTAGCACCTAATGCTCATATAGCATCTTTGTTAATTGATAAATTGGCTAATAATCATCAAGGTAGATTAAGAATCGATATTCCATCAGGGAATGAGGCTTTTATGTCGCATTTGGAAAAGTGTGGTTTCACAAAAGTAAGTCAGCCTCCTATAATGATTAAAAATTCAAAGCAATTACCATCACGTAATAAAGCATTATATGGAATAGCTGCACAGATTTTTGGATAACATTGTTATTCAACGAGTGCGTTATTTAATAACACATCATAAATGGTTAAACTAAATTTAAACCAATATTACATTGAATACATGTAAATGATGTGAGAACCGTTGATATTTCAATTGTTCTCACATCTAAGTTAAGATAATTCCGATTTCCTGACGCTACCCCTATAAAGGATCTCCAATTCGTATGGATGGCGGGCTACCGATTATTTTTTAATACGCTTCAAATGTAATCAAGCATGTAAATAATAGCATGGTAAGGAGTTTGTCCTTGTTCAAGAACCCCAGAATACTATATAACCTTACATATCTGGGGTTACTTTTACTATTCTTTAAAGGGTGCATTCATAACCCAATCTACAAAACCCATACGAAGCATAGAAGAACTCAAGTTATTTGGTTGTTGCTGAGCATTTTTAAGTTTAGAATCATATTTTATGAGCTCAATCATAGATTTTTTGAAACCTAATCGAGGATAAGTTTCAATTATATAATGAAAGGTTTCTTCTGAAATATCTTCGATACGTAACCCCATTACATCCATTCCTGCTCCTAAATGAACCAAAGCAATTTCTGGTTGTTTTTCTTCAGCAATTACTGATGTGTGTAGAATAATCGCTTCACGAACTACATTAATTTTATCTTGTGAAAAGCTGTGAGAACGAAGGAACTTCTCAGCATGATCAGCACCTTCATATTCAAAAGAATGTTTACAACAAACTTGCTCTGTAAGACCAATATCATGCAAGACAGAAGCGAGGTAGAATAACTCCTGATCATAGTTGAATCCATATTTTTTCCCCAACGCACCGCCAAAAGCATAAGTTCGCAAACAATGATTATAAAGAAATTTTGGAGAAATCTCGTAAACTAATTGAGTTGCTTCTTTTGCTACTTTACTGTCAGGAATAATGATGTTATCCATATTTTTCTCCTTAGTTTAATAAATTTTTTTCTTTCAGTTTACTGTTATAACGAGGGTTAATGATAGGAAAAAGGATGCTACATGCTAGTCAAATAGATTTCTCACAACACCTCCTATTACGGACTTTTTTTAGCGCAATTGCTCGATTAAAACGTAGTGACTGGAGCGAGTCTGCGGAGATAAAGGAATAACGGTGTGCTAGGGAGCCGATGATGACTTATCTAAGGCGATTCATGAAGTCGCACCGTTTTTGGGTGTTGAAGCTAAACGCGTCTCAACACGCCCAGATTTATCCACATGGGCTAATTTTATAATTCCCTAGATCATAAAAAAGACCGATCGGTCTCTTCTAAGATAACTCATTATATGTTAATGTACAACTAAAACATGTTTCAATTTATCAACAAAGATAATGGAGGATATTATGAGAAAAGGTGAGCAAACTCGGAAACACATTGTTCAAAAGTCAGCGGAATTGTTTAATCAAAAGGGATATGCTGGCTGCTCAATGAATGACATTATGGATGCTACAGGTCTACAAAAGGGGGGGATTTACCGCAATTTTAAAAGTAAAGATGAGATTGCGTTAGAGGCATTTGATTACGCTACTTATACTGTCTCACAACACTTTTCTGAAGCGATTCTTCATGCTAACACAGCAACAGAAAAAATCGGTTCTTTGTTTGATGTATATGAAGATGTGGTAAATAATCCACCGGTAAAAGGGGGATGTCCATTGCTAAATACTGCCGTAGATAGTGATGATACAAATCCACTTTTAAGGAAGAAAGCACTCGTAGCTCTCCATACATTCCTCAACATGATTAAAGAGATTGTTGAAGAAGGTATTCAAAACGGAGAGTTAGCTCCTGACATTGATACAGAGGAGTTGGCTTCCTTTATTGTTGCAATTTTTGAGGGAAGTATTATGATTAGTAAACTAGAAGGAGATAATAAGTACATTTCTTGCGGTAAGCATCAGGTACTACGTTATTTACGTATGCATTAACAAAAGATTATGGCAGGACTAACCGGAATCAATTAGCAAAATGCTTAACAGAGGGGTGTCAAAAATAGGTTTATTTTTTTTAGAAAGAACAAGAGCAACAGCTAAATACAAAACCAATGAGAATCATTAGGCTAACCATCGCAATGTTAATGGTGACATTATTTGTTTTAGCATTATCAATGGCTTTGACCTTACCTTAATAGAGTGGGTTATCATAATAGCAGGAGTTGATTCTGTCTTTGATGAAATCAAAGAATATAAACAGAAGAATTTAAAATGATTAGGCATCGGAAGATTACTCAGTGATTTATGTCCAAAAAGGGATCCCCATTTTATGAAGCTAGAGGTTTCACCTTCAAATATGAAAAAACAGAATACTGGAATAAAAATTACATTTTATTAAGATATTATCGATTTATATAAAACTTTGGATTAAATTAAAAATCGAGCACATTATTGTAATAATAGTTAGCTATAATAATATCTTTCATTGATAAATGTTGGATTAAAGGGAGAGAAAGAGCATTAATGTTGCATAAAATGGGCGCTTCCATAGCAAGAATTGTGCTCTTTCTTAATGTTTATTTCCTTTTTATGAGATGGAAAAGAAATGAAATTATTTTGTTCTTAATTTTTGGAAATTGGATCTAATGAAGAATAATTATTGTCGTGCTCAAGGACATATAGACACAGTGAATTTACAAGATAGGTTTGTTTTAACGGAGGGATAAATGTGTTAAAAAATAGCATTATCAATGCTTTAATATTTTTTGTGGGATTTACAATTAATGATTTAATCTTTAATGAGGAAATTCAGTGGATAGACAATATCGGAATTCTTGTTTTTACATTTTTGTTTTATGCATTTTGGGAGTGGTCAAAAAAGCCATATGATTGGAATAAAAATAAATCTGAAAGATAACAGACTTTATTTAAGAGGAAACACAAATTATTAAAGGAACCATGCTTATTTAAAAAACGGGCGCAAACATGGAATGCGAGAGATTTTTTTAGGTTCCATACTAGGTGTCATTTTAGTTGCACTTATAATAACGTTATTCAAAAAAGCGAACTACATAAATTAATAATCGGGTCCATTTCAATATGAGAGTTAACTTCGATCAGAACATAAGAACAAATTTTGTGGATCAATGATGCGGGTATATAATTCAAGAAGAAGGAGTTGATATACTTGGTAATTTTTGCAGAGGTATTACGTACAATTTCTTACGTCATACTTATTATTAGTGCTGCTTTCTATTTACGACATTTAGAAAAAACTAAAAAGCAAAGAAAACTTTTAATCTTTGAATTTACAATGTACATAATCATACAGGTTGCCTATCTCTTTTTTGGAATAAGTTTATTGATTTCGACATTTGCTGATTAGTTATAAGTATCCATCAGTTATTCGAAAGCCATAACAATCTATCGATTGATTGAGTTTTTATAAGACCATCAGGTTTTATTTTTTACATATTATCCACATAACTAGACTCCACAATCGGGCACGAATCTGGAATAATGAACAGTGCCATATATTTATTTAAAAGGACATTTTACGGAATAAAACAACTTTTAGGGGGGATAAAATGGACAGAGATAACGAAACTTCTGAAGAAAGAAGAGAAAGAATGAGACAAGAGGAATTAAAAAATACTTCTAGTAGTATTCACGGAAGTAGTCTTCCTGATTTAGTAGGTGGTATAGGTTGGAAGGGTACTGGAATACTCATTCTTGTATTAATATTAGCTATTATAATATATGTCATTTTCTTTCATTAAAGGACGTATTTCTGTCAAGAAACTATTCTTGAATAATAGTCCGTTCTTATTTAATTGACGGGTGTATGTCGGGAATAAGAGGACCTTTATGCTGTATTTCAAGAAAGGATTTTATCCCGCATATAACTGGAAGTAAGCCCCCTACTTCAAGCAATAAAGTGAAACAATATGGATAAGTGGGGGATCAGCTGACGGTAAATAATGTTGGATTGGTTCTAAGGCCTTTAGGTCATACCCTTGTGGTATTAAAAATCAGTGGGGGTTTGTTTATCCCCTACTGATTGAATTTTTACCTTATTGAATATTTTTAAGAGGATTTGCATTTTGACAAGGATTATTTAAGTGAGTGTAGAAATTAATAGCGACTGGGGGTTGTAAGAATGAAAGTTAAACGCATTGTTGCCAATGTGGAGACACAAGATATTACAAAGGCTAAGCGTTTTTACGAGGAAATTCTTGGACTTGACCAATTAATGAATATGAATTTTATTGCAACATACGGATCGCATGTAAAAATGCAACCGCAAATTAGTTTCCTTTCAGAAGGTGGTTCCGGCACACCGGTACCTGATTTGTCAATTGAAGTTGATAATCTTGATGATGCATTAAACCGCATACAAGAAGCAGAAATTCCAATTGAGTATGGCCCAATTAGTGAACCATGGGGTGTACGACGTTTTTTCGTAAGGGATCCGTTCGGTAAGCTCGTCAATATCTTAATCCATCTTTAAACGAATGCTTTAAGAGATGTACATCAAGATGTTACGCAATTCGACGCAAATCTGAAATAAGGTTATTTCAGATATTGGTTAAAAGGGCTAGTTTGTTGAAGAAGAGGCGAATCAAAAAAAGATAAGGATGTCATGAAGAAAGGAAACTTCCCTTTGTAATTGCAATAGCCGGAGTTTCTGGTGGAGGGAAAACAGCGGTCACTACAAGTTTAATTCAGAAATTATCTAATTCAAAGGCACTTTATTTTGATGGTCCCGATAACATTATAAATTGGGTGGAGAGTGGTTCTAATTATAACCTATGGAACTTAACACCTCTCATAAGGGATTTACAAGTGCTACGCAATCAGCAACTCAATTATATTATCTTAGATTTTCCTTTTGCCTATAAACATTTTAAAATAAGTAAATTTATTGATTTCGCTGTATTTATTGATACTCCTCTGGATATTGCGTTAGCACGCCGAATGGTTAGAGATTTTCGAACGGCTTCCGTTAAAAATATCTTGGCAGATATGGAGAATTACATTTCCAAAGGTAGAAAAGGTTACATTGAAATGCTAAATACAATTAAACCCAATTCTGACATCATCATTGATGGAATAAAACCAGTATCAGAGATTGTATGTCATATATGCGAACAGCTAGAATAACCTTATGGACATCTTCCTCAAACGGGGTTTGTTGCAGAAAAGTATTTAAGGGGTGGCGATCGCCATCTCTTTGATCCCTATGCAAAATAACACTTAAAATAGGTGTAAATTACCTCCAAAAGTGACAGGCAAGTAAATCAAATAACCGCAAATCCGATTTAAAAAAATGAATGATTTGCGGTTATTTGTCATGCGTTTCTGGGAAGTTGCATTTTTTAGTTCGGGCTTACTTAAAATCAAACTTTTTCACAAAAAACAATGGATGAATTCTAAAATACAATCTCATATAAAGCCCTTGACGACCAATACTGGACAAGCCAAGGGCTGAAGAGTCTACTTATCGATATCGAACAAGGTGTTGGATTTAAAAGAAATGCATGGGTCGGAAGTTAGTCACTTCCTTCAACTCGACTATTTACAGTTTGCTGTCACTAT
Source organism: Virgibacillus sp. AGTR (assembly GCF_016919725.2). GTDB lineage: Bacteria > Bacillota > Bacilli > Bacillales > Amphibacillaceae > Virgibacillus > Virgibacillus salarius. Next base: position 7,144 of record NZ_JAJERH010000084.1, on the reverse strand, counting down.
TTTCATCCATAAATTTTTTGCTATTTCATTGTTAGGATCTAATAAAAGAATCTTTCTAGCAACGTTAAATGCTTCCTTTTCGGATACTACAGTATCAGGAACATCATGTAAAAACAGGAGGTTAGTTAAATAACCTACATCTTGTTGATAGTTAATTCAACACAACGCTTTGCGTGATATAATGCAACGTAGTAAGCTCCTTTAATGTGACATAGTGGGTTAACCAGCATATCAAAAGCTATTCCATGAAGTTCTACTTTTTCATTCTCAACTATTAATCTCATAATAAAGGCATAGTTGGTAATATTAGAATTATTAAAAGCAATGTTTGTTAATTCTGCATCAAGTTCTTCATAAGAAAGATCGCTAGAGATTTTTTTAGCCTTTTCTAGATTACCACTTAAAATAAAGTCCTTTAACTTGTTAATCAATTTAGTTCACCCACCCATTACTAATGTATATTTTTCCGTTAGACCTTTTAAAAGTTACTGTAGTTCTTCCACTCATCTTCAATGTTTTTTTTACGAACATTTTTATACGCACTCTCTTTACCATAACGCATTACATGCGATATTACTTTAGAGACATCGCTCCAATTGCTGTCCCATGATTAAATACGTCGTTAGTAATACTTCCATCAATTGCATTAAATTCTTTTACTATCTTACCCTCTAAATCTTCATGGCTTTTATTAATACCGCTATCTAATATTGCTATTTTAATATTTTCATCTTCTGTATTTGCATTTACCCCCATTAGATCTTGACCCCATGGTGAGACTTGTCCGTTTGACCATTGAAGTTTTTTAAAATCATCCATCTTATTGTAACAGTATAGCATTGACGAAGTAGCGAGAATTACTATCAATACTAGACCTGAGACAAGATATTTATACTTAATCTATTAGTCCTCCCTTCCCAAGTTTGTGGCAAAAATATATATTTTATAATATAATTTTTAAAAATCCATATAATTTTAAAAATTAATGAATTTTAGTGTCCAGTGTCCAAGTTCTTTTTGAGGCTTATAAGCTTCTAAAACATCAAACAACCGTATTAGTAAGAACAAACACTTTAGTATCAGATCTACTAGGCTTGGTTTGTATCAATCGGTTATAAAAATAGATCAATATCGAATAAAATGTTGACTCAGAGAATTCTAAAATCTCTTATCTAAAAGGATAAAGAACTTATAATTCAGTTTATAACGGCGAATGGAGCGAAAATGCTGGAGTAAGCTTTAAATATTTACCTATTTGGGGTAGTACCAGCGAACCTGTCACTACCAGCAATAAGGAATACAATTAAAGATGTAAAGGGTTTTCCATTTCTGATTGCCTTTCCTCGATTGGAATTCGTTCCATCATATCCAATTTAAAAGTGCCATAAGATTTACGTGGCTGTAGATAAGTGCACTTAACGCTTTTAAATCTTCAGACGTCATCATCTCTGGACAATAGGGCCATTTTACTGAGTAAGGACTTATGGTTAATTTCATATGCGATCGGAGGATATTATGGGGTACATTATGAATTTAAGGGATATCGTAGGTAGTCGTCCTCTAATCATGGTGGGAGCATGCGTAATTCTTGTAAATAATAAAAATGAATTATTATTACAGCTTCGCAAAGATAATAATTGTTGGGGATTAGCTGGAGGTTCTATGGAAATAGGAGAAACTTTAGAACAAGTAGCGAAAAGGGAGTTACTAGAAGAGACGGGTTTAATTGCAAATAGTTTAACCCTTTTAGATGTCTATTCAGGACTTGATTTTTACTATAAATATCCCCACGGTGACGAAGTATATAATGTAGTGACAGCTTATATCTGCCGGAATTATAGTGGAATGTTAAAAAGAGATGAGAATGAAGTTAAAGATTTGAAATTCTTTACTTTGACTGATCTTCCTTCCAATATTAGCCCACCAGATTTACCAATAATCAATGAGTATAAACGAAGATACCTATGAAGCAATGTCCCCATTTTGCATGTAAGAGCCATTTAAAAGAATATTATTTTCTTAAAGAGAGGAGGACTCAATTAATGCCTTATTATTGGTGCATTGGTACTTCCATTCTTTATATATGCTCTAATAACGGATTTTAAATTTTCAAGAAGTGATGAATCTAAAGATAAAAAAGAACAAATATTAACTTATTCATCTAAATATGCACTTGGTGTATTTCCAATCGGATGGCTTATTCTTCATTTATATCACAATTTCATTGCGAGCATACCATATGATACATATAGGGATGCGATATGGGTATTACTATTATTCACCGTTCAAGGATTTGCGGTCAATTATTATAAAAAAATAATCGGAAACTAATAAGGAATAAGTAATATTCCAGAAAAGGGCGCAATTCTAGAGTAAGGATTATCGCCCTATTTTGAAGGTAAGTCCCATTTTGTCGAAGAAAGAGTAGATAAATAACGCGAGGGGAAAATATATTTTTGCTCGATATCGGTAGCATTGTGTTTGGAATAATTACATTGACACCTCACATTATTAATCTGATGAGATATAAAGGTCGTACTCTTAATAGCTGGGTCACCCTTTCTACTATAAGTATAAGTGCTTGTGCCATTTCGCTATGCTTACAATTATTGCAACCTATCTTATAGTTAGGATAGCGGATTGAACGGGTCGGAGTAAATACGCTTATCAGGAATTGTATGAAGCTACAGGATGTTTCGACTACTCCAATGAGAAATTTCCTAAAAAACAGGTAGCAGCATTTTGTCGATACGCCAAAAGTGCTGTTAACTTCAAAATTACTGTTCGCAGGTGGAGTAATTATCTTCAATCTAGTGGCATTAATGATTGATTATACCTATTTGCATCTTGGTTTGATATCTCTCGCACTATACAGTCTTACCGTTGGGATCGAAGAAATAGTAAAAAAAAGGGAAGCTATCTAGCGTTGGTAGGTGGATTTCTAGTTTTCTTGTTTGTATATTTGCTGTTTATGAACACAACTCGATGAAGCGAATATAGTGAGCGACGGCATAGCTGTTTGACAATAAAGATGGCATCTCTGATATGAAAGCAAATGACATAATTGCTTATACCGAATAAAGCTATACTTAATAGAAATATAGAAAGGAGACTGCAATCATGCGAGTACTGTTGCTCCTGTTTCTTTCTCTCCTTATTGTTACGTGTGGATGCACAAGGGAGTCAGATGCAACAAAAAGTAACGAAACAGAAGTGAAAAAAGAAGAGATTGCAAAACAGGACTTATCTACAAACGATATCTTGTACGGACCTACAGATCCATTGTACAAAATAGATGTAGTTTATGATGAAAAAAACCATGAATTAAGGGGTAATATGGATGTACGTTTTCACAATAATCTCGATAAAACCCTAGAGCATATATATTTTAATTTATGGCCAAACGCCAAGCAATTAGAAGATGGGAGTATCGAGGTTAGCAATGTTCAGTTGAACAGTAAGGAAACTGATTTTATGGTGCAAAATACAGTGTTGAATATAAGCGGCATCTCCTTGGAAAAAAGAAAAGAGGCCACGATTTCAATGGATTTCACGGTAACAATTCCTAAACAAAAGGGTCGATTTGGCTGGCATAGTTCACAGGTTTCACTTGGAAATTGGTTTCCTATTCTAGCAGTCTACGATCATCATGGGTGGAATCTAAATCCTTATTTTGCTGAAGGAGAGTCGTTCTATTCCTTGTCAAGTAATTTCGAGGTCACTATACAGATAGAGGAAAGCTATACAGTCGCCGCTACTGGACAGCGAGCGAAACCGATAGTAAATTATGGCTACATATCAGTTCCAAGCAGAAAATGTCCGGGATTTTGCCATGGTATTCAACAGGGATTTTAATCAAAATGTAGGAATGGTGGACGGAATTCAGGTAAATGTGTTTTATGCAGACGAAGATAAGGATGATGTAGAAGCAATGCTTGCAACAGCAAACTATGTCCTTCCGCTTTTTAAAGACTTATTTGGTGAATACCCTTGGGATGAACTGGATATCATCAGCCTTGATATGGGCAAGGAATCCGATTTAGGCATGGAGTACCCACAGTTGATCATGGTAAATACGCCAGCACATTCGAGTGTTGAGGCAATCTACCAAACTGTTGAACATGAGACCGCACACCAATGGTTTTACGGTGCTGTGGGGAACGACCAATATGCTGAGCCATGGCTGGATGAATCTTTTTCTACCTATGCCAGCTATGTTGCTTTTTATGAAACACTTGATTTTAGCTGGGTGAGAAAATTCGGGAATAAGAACTATCACCTTACCTCTCCTGTGTCTACGTTCACGGACCGGGAAGATGAGGGTGGAATGGGGAAATATAGTGATGTGATCTACGATTTTGGTGCGAAGACATTACATGATTTGCATGAAAAAGTCGGTGATGAACTTTTTTATAAAGGGATGAAGACGTATTATAGGAAAATGAAGTTTCGTGTAGCAACGACAGCTGATTTTATACGGATTATGGAAGAAGCGACGAATCAGGATCTAACTGATTTCTTCAGAGAACATCGGGTTTTTGTGGAGGAAACGATGTGAAAAGGAGGTCCTGTTAGTGACAGATATTTATTTAGTAAAACACGCCCATCCTGTCTATACGCCCGACGGAATGGGCAGATCGCCGGGAGCGATAACGTCAAACCCTTACCTAACTGAATAATAAGAATTAGTGTTCATATAGTACATATCATATTACAACATAAAGCGCATGAAGGAAAAATTAAAAGCTAGAGTCCCATACAATATCGAACTTGTGCCAAACTCACTGCCTCATGAAATAACCGTCTAACTTTTAGGGAACATTTGATAGTTACGATTTAGAAATATAAAACTTCAAACCTTTCTAGTGTAGGATAGGTGGAGGGTTTTGAGGATTATTTGTGTTTTTTATACTTACATGTAGTTCATTCATATCGTTAACAGCTGCATAAAAGACCTCCTTTACATCGGAAATATTTTTTCTTTCTAACTCTTCATAAAGCCATGATTCATTTAAATTTCTTGAATATAGGACTTTTTCATAGATCTCTCCATCCATAACAACTGGTACATCAATCCCCTTATTAAAAACATCCGGTTCTGGTGAAATATGTTCGACGCGTGCAACTTCCTTTTCAGGATACAATTTAACAGATAAATATCCATTTGCTTCAACTATAGCTAATTCAACATCCTTTACATTAAAAATTTGTTGTTCTCTTAACATTTGCAAAATGGTATCAATCGGGTACTGTATTTTTTTCATTTTATTCACTAAAAACTGTCCATGATAAATGACCATTGTAGGTTCAAATGTTAACAAACGACCTATTTTACGATTTTTGATTTTCCAAGTCGCAATTAATTTCTGTAGTAAAGCTATTGCAATAATGGCAATCGCTGTATATATATGATTGATCTGTGGGTCTGCAATATCAGCACCAACTACAGCACCCAAAGTCAAAATGACTAAAAAGTCAAACACCGGCAATTCACCTATCGAGCGTTTTCCCATATAAAGTGTTGCAAACAGTGCTAGTGGCAAAATGGTGACAACTCGACCTAAAACTTTTAATATTTGTAATGCATGTTCCATAACATCACCTCGTATAGAGAACTTTACATTTTAATATGACACAGATATTTATTTATTATTTACATGTTAATGGAAATATAAAAAAGCTGTAAAAAATATTTATCTCTACATCTCTAATATTTTAAAAATTGCTAAGAGGGATATTAAAGAAAATGAAATAAAACTCTTCGTTATTTTATTATAGAGCGGGATTCTTGAATAGATGTGATGCCTGAATAGAGCCATATTAAGGAGTAATTAAAACTAGTCCGAGGATATTTTATGTTAAAATATAAATAATGTTTCGGATGTTAAGTATTTCAACTATTGGGCAGAATAGTGGAAGAAGAGGAGGACAAAAGTGTACAAACAAACATTGTGTTTTATTCGAAGAAAACATTTTAAATGTCGAAAGAAGATATAATCACTTTTGTTTAATTAGAAATGTTAAATAAACTAATTATAAGTTTGAAGAGCTGATAACCAACTAATAATATTCCTTTTTCAACAAAAGAGTGCAAAATCTGAATAATGAACACCTCCATATTTCATTTAAAGGGATAGAATGCAGAATGGATTTTAGAGAGGAAAATTGAATTAATTGTAGTTAGGGGAAATATTTAACCTAAATGAATAGAAATGTTTAGGAAGAGGGCTATGGCGATATGAAAGAGTTTAAAATAACTATCGATAATCATACATTCTACGGCTATGAATGTGGCAATCAAAGTGCCCCTTCTCTAATATGTCTCCATGGCATGACGGGTGATTCGAATTCCTTTGGTGGTCTTGCTGAATACCTGAAAGATGACTTTCACCTAATTTTTTTAGATAGTCCAGGCCACGGGAAAACTCCACCTTTGGAGCATGAAGAGGACTATATATTTTCTTCTTTAGTAAAGCGAATGATCTTGATTGACGGAGGGTATGTGTTTCCTGAGCATGTAGAAGGATTGACAAAAGAGAAGGCACTTTCTGCTTGGGAAGAATACGAAGAATACATTGATACTGCTGTTTATTCTTCATGGAAAGATGTTGTTGACACATATCAAGCATATACAACAAAGAAATGGAACAACCACCTTGATCATATTATAATTTCAAATTTTGACAAGGTTGATGGTAAATTCAAGTTGAAAGCAGATACATTTAGTCTTTTATCTACAATTAAAGCTTTTTACATAGAACCTAGCTCTAGTACTTATGAAAGTATAAAGTGTCCTACATTATTCTTTCATGCCACTGTACCGATAGAGGACGATTCGCGGACAGAAGGAATTAAAAAGATAAAAAAGGGCATAGAAAGAGTGAAAGTTGTAGGTATAAATAATACAAAGCACAATTTACATTGGGATTCGCCAAAAAAAGTATCAGATGAAATAATTGGGTGGATGTCGAGTTTAAAAACAACTTATTTGTCTTAAACAGTTAGGTGTAATAATGGAAAAAGGACTGTGTCTCCAGTCGGATAATGAATAACACTCAGTAGTTTAACTGGATATTTATGTTAAAAGACTAAGGGATCCAAAATGTTGTATTCTAGTGACGATGTGGCAATGTTAAGTAATAAA
>NZ_JAJERH010000083.1 GCF_016919725.2 Virgibacillus sp. AGTR | reverse complement strand
CAGATGATTATTATCAGGTTATTGAGGAAGGCGGTACACCGTCAGAAAGTAGTCAAGAGCGTGAGGGTGAAAGTAAAGGGAATTCCATCAAATGGTTGTGCCCTAATTGTTATACTAGCGTAAGATCAACAACGAAGAATATTAATATAAATTGTGGAGATTGTGATATGGCATTTGAAATATCCAAATAGTCTGGCCTTATGTTGATATATAAACAAAATCTGTACTTGGTTATGCAAGAAGGGGATAAGATACTCAATTAAAAAAAGAAATGAACCATTACAAGGTCCATCTCTTATGGTTGAAAATAGAATCATTCATATTTTGCTGTGCCACCAGTCATAGAAACCCATATTCCATATCTGTCTTTTAATTTATCGCCAGTATGCATTTTTAGATAGACCTTAAAGGCACCGAGGTCATTAAAACTTTTAAAATCATATACAAGACGAGACTTTGCAGTTATGCCTTTACTTCTAATTTCATATTTTCTAGTGATTTTTAAATTTTCATTACTGTATGACCCGCCGATTGTGAAAATATTAACGGTACTTTGATACACTTTATCTATGAAATTATTACCTAAGTGAGTGTTAAGATATACTCTAGCTTTAAAAGATGCTTTGTTGAATGGAGTCGAACCACTCACTTTTATTGTTTTGTAAACTCCGTTAGAAGCTAAATTTCCTATTTTTCTGTTAATAGTGTTATTATCTATTATATCATCAAGAACATCTACTTGGAGTTTTGTATAAGAACCATCATCATATTTAATCATTTTAGTGACGGGTTCGCTATTTTCTAAAGTAGAAATTAATCCATTATTATCACTCTCTAAAATATCTTGATTAGAGAAAAACATTTTTTCGTTACTTTGCATTGCTTTAGTTGAATCTAAAGTTTTCCCAGCTTTTATCTTTTGGATAACCTTTTCAATATCACTATCTGAGATGCCATCTTTTTTCATATGCTTAGTAATTTCGGATATTTCTTCTGAAGATATCTTAGTAGATTCTGCGGAGACATTGCTGTTTTGGAAAGCAAAAAATAAGGTAAATACTAGAAGTAAAACAAATGAATATTTAGTTTTTATTCCCATTTAAACACCCCTTATGTTATTTGTATTAATCATATCAACAAAATATTACAGTGGAAGGAGAATTTTGTGGCAATTACAATAATTGTATCAATTATCTTTATATCAATCATTGGAGGAATACTAGGCTTTTTGTGTTATAAACTCTTAAAAAAACATTTGATCTCAATATTGATCGTCATTTGCACTACTTATTTAGGTACGATTCCTATATACATGGTGACTCCGATTGTTTACTTATGTATACCATTAGGAATAGTTGTTTACTTTTATTTAATATCTGATTTAAAATCATAACTTTTTTTAGGGGTACCGTCAGGAAAATGCGGACTTACAACGCTAAGCTCATTTTCCTGACGATACCCCATAATGATATTTATCAGAGAAATAAGAGTATTGATATAACAGACTCTTATTTCTCTATATACGTTTCTGCTAAAACTTATGAAACAAAACTCCAAAAACTAGATGGTTTACTAACAGATGAATCCTTTACTAGTTCGTAACCTGACATATAAATACCCCGCTTTCGAAAATTCTTATAAAAAAACCTCATTTACTTATGATACGGTTCACCTCTATTAATCCGAAACCCACGATAAACCTGCTCCAACAATACCAAGCGCATCAATTGATGAGGAAATGTCATTTTTGAAAAGGACAATGCTAAGTCGCTTCGTTTTTGTACTCCCTCACTGATTCCTAAAGACCCACCGATGACAAAGGCAATTTTACTTTTACCGTATGTAGCTAGCTCGTCCATTTTCTTGGCAAGCTGTTCTGAGCTTAGCATCCTGCCATTGATCTCTAGTGTGATGACATAGGAGTCTGCGGAAAGCTGTGATAAGATGCGCTCGCCTTCCCTCTCCTTGACCTCCAGCATTTCTGCTTCGCTCATATTTTCTGGTGCTTTTTCATCCGCTACTTCTTTTATCGACACTTTGGCGTAAGCGTTTAACCGTTTCATGTATTCGTCAATACCTTGCTTCAAGTATTTTTCCTTTAATTTTCCAACCGATACAATCGTAATTTTCATAATACGTAACTTCCTTTTTCGAATTTTTCTATCCCTTATTTCAGCATAATACCATACAACCCATTTCCTTCAACTTACCAATTAAAAACTACACTACCAACCAAACAACAGCATATAGTGCGAACATACAAACAAGGCTAATGCAAAGTAACATCCTTGTTGTTCGCTTCGATAAACGCTGCATTTGTTTTCCTCTATACCAACCTGAGAATTGATACTTATTGCGATACAAAATATAGATGACCCCTACTACCCCTACTCCTTGAAGAAGTCGAAAGAAAAACAAATATCCATTGTCCTCGATTAGTTCTTGAACGTCTAGGTTGGTCGTATTTTCAAAAACACCATTCACAACTATTCCAATTAACACAAAAAAGAAAACTATAACCACAAGCACACGGACGATTTCCAATATAGCTGATAGCATAACCTTCATCCCCAACACCCCATCGTTTTTTCTTTACTATAACAAATTCTCCTCGCAGTTTACATAAATCTTCCAAAAATTAACTTGTCCTCTTGAATTCTTTCTTGTATTATATATCTAAATGATACATATCATATAGATAGGAATGAACAAATATGAATAAAACCTACAATCACACCACCTATGCATTGCTTGGAATATTAACGACAGATTGTCGTACGGGGTATGAGATAAAGCAATTGATCGATCAGAGCTTAAATCACTTTTGGAAAATTAGCTATGGACAGATTTATCCAACCTTAAAAAAGCTAGTAGCCGATGGGTTAGCAACCGTTACGACGACAGCTCAGGATGGGAAGCCAGATCGCAAAGAATACACCTTAACCGCAGAAGGTAAAAAAACGTTACAGGAATGGCTGGAGCAGCCGCTTCAGCAGATTCCTGTCGAGCGAAATGAAGTCATTTTGAAGCTTTTCTTCAGTCGCCACCAGCGTACAGAGCATACCTTAGCGCTACTACAGGACTACAAGCAAAAATTACTGGAGCGTTATGAAACCTATCAATCCATCGAACAAATGATCAAAGGCAGCCACCTAGAAAGCGCGGATGCAAACTATTGGCTGTACACGTTGGATTATGGCAAGCGGATGACGAAAGCCACCATGGAGTGGTGTGAGGTAACCAAGGGACAAATCAATCAGGAGGAGGATTAAGATGGGGAAACAGATCTTTCACGGTCGCTATACGACAGAAAATGATGAGGATATGGTTGTCTTTCTAATTGGCATGCGGATTAATCGTCGGCTGGCTGTTCACAAATGGCTTCCTGTTTTTACCGCAATGCCTGGCATGATTAAGGAGCTGTATACACATCAAGAGGAGTTAGGGTTTCTAGCGATGGAGAATTACTTCGGCTTACGAACAACGGTGATGATCCAATATTGGCAGTCAACAGAGCATTTGTTGAACTATGCAAGGGGGCAGAAGCATTTGGCTGCTTGGCGGGCATTTAATCAAAAGGCGAGCGCTACGAATGCTGTTGGTATCTATCATGAAACATATGTTGTTCCGAAAGGGCACTATGAATCGATATATGGAAATATGCCCATCTATGGTCTAGCAAAGGCAAAGAATCACATTCCTGTAAGCGCAGAAGAACGGAAAGCTAAAAAGCGGTTAAAGCTACATGTCTAGTATTATAGAGCAACCTATGTAGCATAACCTCATGTCTCATCAAGCAGCTGCAAATAAAGCAACTGTATTATACGATAACCTTATGAGAAACAGTCATGCGCAGCCTCAGATGATACTAACGAATGGGCGGAACCTCCAGGAACAAGGTTAGTGTATTCCAATAGTGTAAAAAGGGAAGCTATCTCTTCGGACAGTTCCCTTCCTCTCTTTCTACCATTTCACTACATAGCTAGCTTCATAACGATTCATTTTATCAATTAATGCTGCTGGCTCTTCGGCAACAATAATCATATCGCGATATTCCTTTTTCATAAATCCTTCATCAATTGTATGGTCTAGCATTTGAATGAGTGGATCGTAAAAGCCGTTGACATTCAATAAAGCGATTGGCTTATCATGATATCCTAATTGTGCCCATGTAAACACCTCGAACCATTCCTCTAACGTTCCCGCTCCACCTGGTAATGCTACAAAACCATCGGCTAAATCTGCCATTTTTGCCTTACGCTCATGCATCGTTTCTACTACATGAAGCTCTGTTAAATGCTCATGGGCAATTTCTACATCCATTAGCTTTTGGGGGATTACGCCAATCGCTTGGCCACCTTGATCTAACACAGCATTTGCCACAGCTCCCATACAACCGACCTGGGCACCGCCATATACCAAGGTTTTATTGTTTGCTGCCATCGCTTCACCTAGTTGCTTTGCGTTTTCTATATAAACACTGTCCTGACCAGCGCTTGAGCCACAGAATACAGCAATTCGCTTCAAATCCATCCTCATCACCCTCATTTCTTGATTGTCATACTTCCATTATATCATTCTCACATCAAGTTGCTGCATTTTAATTTATTATGTTTCCTTATCTAATTATTATTGAGAATGGCACCTTCAATAAACGCTACAGCTCTACTAGTCATTTTAGTAAATTCGCAGTTTTAATTACAATCGATTTTATATAAAAATTTTTGTTTACTAGACTCTTGTCATGTGGTTTTCGCCCATCTTTCAAAAAAAGAATTTGCAAGGTAGAGAGGGATTTACGTGACCTTCCTAGAAATAAAGAATTTGATACGCAAATAAGTTTTGCTGGAGGAGCAGTTTGTAAATATTTATTTCAAACAACAGTCGATACGTATGGAGGTAAAGACAGGCTTGTAAAATACTTTCCTAAGTGGGTGTTGTAATTGAATCATTTAAATAGTGTTTTTAATAGAATAGGATTATTAGACTTAATATTTATAGTTCCTATGTTTATGTTATTTTCTTATTTACCTAGCTATAATGTTTGGAGTGTATTATTAAACATAGTTATTGTTATATTTTTTGCTTTTGGTTTAGCTATGGCTTTTCACATTATTGTTGACTCCATTAAAAAAAAGAAGAGCCATTGACTTTCAACCTGATTAAAATGAATCTGACAAAAGTATTCTATTCACATAATAATCCGAACCATTGTGATATGCTCCCTTTATCGTAGACAGAGAAAATAAAAATTCTCTTACTACTATGAAGGGAGTATTTATTGTGTTTAAAAGAACACCAAGCAGACTGATATTATGTCAATAAAATAGATGCAGCGAATGGGGAGAATTTTTCTTTTCCCTACCGTGCCTCGCTTACTGCCCTCTCTGTTAGGAGAAGGATAATACCTTCTACACAGTGTATGGTTTAAGCGCTTATCATACTTCTTTTCATCGTTAATCGGTGACATGTATTGATTAGTTAAGCCTTTACATTTTATATTTTGACTTTTGCTACAAAATGAGGTACATTACTAATAGACGAACAATCATAATATATTATATAAAATCATTCGGATTTTGGGGTGTAAATCATGGAAAATGTATTTGATTACGAAGATATTCAGCTAATTCCTGCAAAATGTATGGTGAATAGCCGTGCAGAATGTGATACAACTGTTACGTTAGGTGGAAACACCTTTAAATTACCAGTCGTTCCTGCAAATATGCAGACGATCATAGATGAAAAGATTGCTTTGTTTTTAGCAGAAAATGATTACTTCTATATCATGCACCGCTTCGAACCAGAGAAGCGTATTGCCTTTATCAAAGATATGCAAGCGCGAGGCCTAATTGCTTCGATTAGCGTTGGTGTAAAAGAAGAAGAGTATGGATTTGTGAAGCAACTAGCTGATGAGCAGCTAACACCAGAATATATCACCATTGATATCGCTCATGGTCATTCAGAAGCAGTTATTAAAATGATCAAGCATATTAAACAGCATGTACCTCAAAGCTTTGTCATTGCTGGAAACATTGGAACACCTGAGGCGGTTAGAGAATTAGAAAATGCTGGTGCTGATGCGACAAAAGTGGGAATCGGTCCTGGGAAAGTATGTATTACTAAAATAAAAACAGGCTTTGGTACAGGTGGCTGGCAATTGGCGGCACTTCGTTGGTGTGCAAAAGCAGCAAGCAAGCCTATTATTGCCGACGGTGGCATCCGGACACACGGTGATATCGCGAAATCCATTCGCTTTGGTGCAACCATGGTAATGATCGGTTCATTATTCGCAGGACATGAGGAATCCCCTGGCGAAACGATTGAAAGGGACGGTAAGGTGCTGAAGGAATATTTTGGCTCTGCCTCTGAATTTCAAAAAGGGGAAAAGAAAAATGTAGAGGGAAAGAAAATGCTTGTGGAGCATAAAGGCTCCCTTACAGATACGCTAAAGGAAATGGAGCAGGATCTACAATCATCGATTTCTTATGCAGGTGGCAACAAGCTGGAGTCGATTCGCCATGTAGACTATGTTGTCGTTAAGAACTCCATCTTTAATGGAGATAAAGTTTACTAATTACGTGTTGATGAATAACTTGGTATTTCAAAAGGGACATACGATTAGCCGGGATCTTTTTCAACTAGCCCGTACAATCCCCCAGATAAGATAAGTAATCTTTTAAACTAGCTTATAAGACCTAGCTACTGGCTAGGTCTTATATATCCCCTTATGAACACTTCTCACTAGACCCTTCTACCTTGATACTGCGCAAAAGAAATAGTCTTATTACTGAATCGAACATGTCCAGATCATCTTCATTAGTGGATTCCCTTCAACGAATGATGATATCAGTGATATTTTTAATGCCTCTTCTATAAAAGAGGCTAGTTGAAATATTTATGCCTCAACAGCTAGCTTTTCTTTCTCTATCCTTTGGGGTTTTTTTGATCATAGGATAGGATTGAGTTGTGGTCTATCATTACACCACATTTTTTATTAAAAACGAAAAATAAGCTATATAAATTGCCTTTAAAATTAATAATCTAATTTAAGAAAAATGAACACTTGCTATACCGAAAACGAATAGTGATCTCATGGGCTTCAATAAAATATTTCACATAATCGTCCAACTCAGATATTAATATTACAATCAACAACTAAAACAATTCCATTTGCTCTGGATCATTTGCACTTTTCTCTTTCGTTCTGTATCCAATCGAATGATATCCTTTAAGCCGTTTTTTGTACATTGATTGTAAAAATGGCTCTTGATGATCAACATAGTCATAGACTTTTACCTCGGTTTTATTTTGGTGTAGTCGATGGAGCCGCCCTACGTATTGCTGTAACGTTCCTTCCCAGGAAATAGGATAAACAAGAAATAAACAATCCAAACGATCATTATCAAAGCCTTCCCCAATATATTTACCCGTCGCAATAATAAGTGTTTCTTGATCCGATATTTCGTTTAAAGCATTTAATTGCTGCTGCTTTTGCTTAGCGGATAAATTACCGTTCAAGATAATAATGTTTTTCACAAATCCTTTAAACATTTGCTCCAATGTACGGATATGCTCGATTCTTTCCGTTAAAATAATAGGTGTCGAATGATTATCTAGCTCTTTTAAGACATCATTAAATATCAATCCATTTCTCTTTTGATGATTTACTAATTCTGTACCAAGCTCCACCATTTTCTTCTCATCATCTTCTAAAGCACTTTTGAATGACGTATGCCTTGGGATTAAAATATGTTGGAATGGGCGAACCTTCGCTTGTTTTTTAGCGCTAACCTTGTACACAATCGGACCACATTGCATGTTCATGATCGGGTGCAATCCGTCTTTCCTTGATGGCGTAGCTGTTAGTCCGTAAACATAATTGGCCATAACATGCTGTAATACCTTTTCAAAGCTAAATGCAGAAATATGGTGGCATTCATCGACAATTACTTGGCCATATTCCGTCAAACTATTTTTAACACCGTCATTTCTATTTAAGCTTTGAATGGTAGCAATATCTACACAATGCGAAGGCTTATTCTTCCCCCCACCGATTTGGCCGATACTTTTTTCGCTGATTTTTAAGAAAGCCAATAACTTCTCTTTCCATTGATTGATTAATTGTTTCCGATGAACAATAATTAATGTGTTTATACCTCTTTGGGCAATTAGGGAAGCTGCTAAAACAGTTTTTCCGAAGCCCGTCGTAGCTGCTATTACACCGTTATCTACATGTATTAATTGGTCGACGGCCTCTGCTTGCTGGAAGCTCAAATCCCCTTGAAATTCACATGAAATAGCTTTTCCCTGATAACACTGATTGGTAATTGTTAATTGAATCGATTTATTTTGTAATAAATCTTTTAAAGAATTGATACACCCTCTTGGAATAATGACATGTTCCGTGTCTTGCCAGGAGCAATCAATGCTTCTGGGTATATCATGCGTCGATAACCGCTTTGCCCTCGCCTTGTAATAGTTTGGATTATAGAATACAGCTAAACGAATAATCTCATCCAAAAGTTTAGCTGGAAGTGCCTGTTTACGTATATAAATTCCATTTTTCAATACTGCATGAATGTGTTTCGGGTTCGGTTCTATGTTCATATGTTGTTCCGTTTTATGTACCACAGCATTATTGATTAAAATAGCTTCCAATTTTGTTATGCTAAGTTTCTTTATATTTCGCAAAAACTCCCACTGATTAGGGATAACATTCATATCCTTATCAATAAAAACACTATTCTTTTCTGCTCTCGCTTTTTTCTGCAAAGGTAACGCAATTAAATTCCCCAAGCCTTTCATTTTTCTACTATCCTGCGTCGGAAACATTCGATCAAAGGAATATAACTTAGACCAAAGCTTGATTTTTAACGTTTCAGTAAGTAAGAAATTCCCCAGTGCCCGGGATTTCGAAGCAGGAATTCTCTCATTGAAAAAAATCCAAATATGACAGCCCTCTCCAGACCTTGAACGTTCGATCGCTACTGGAATATCGTATTGATGGCACGTAGAAGCAAGTGCTCTTGATTCTTCCTTCCATTTTCCTTTGTCAAAATCCAGTGCTAAAAACCAACATGTATTATCATGTAAAAGAGGATATATCCCCACTATTTCTTTACCAATAAGATGGTTATAAATAGATTTATCTGTTAAAGGTTTATAGGCCGTTTTATTATAGTCATTATCATCATTAGCTCCTTGTCTCTCGAAAACGACAGAAGAATCTATTTCTTTATATACTGGAGAATAACCAGATTTGCCATTTTTTATTTCCCAACGATGTGCATATACATCGTTTCTGCCCTTGAACAAGTTTTTAAATAATTGGATTCGTCGTACAATCTCTTCATTTTTATCATTTCTACTCTCTTGGTCACAACCGAAGGGAATATTATGTTTTTTCAATATTTCTTTCAGTCTTTGATTTTCTTTCTCCAATCGTTGACATTCGGATTTTATGTCTGAGAGCTGTTGTATTAGATTGTTATCCACCTTAACCCCTCTCATTCTTTGAACTAGTTTATTCTTCTTGAAAAATATGTAGTCTCTAAAACAACCAAAAAATTCAAATATAACACTTCTTATGAGTAATTATATGACAAACGCACCTTTATTTCATCCGAGAGTAAACAGAAATCATGTTATGAAGTATAGCAATATTTTTATAAGGCTAAATGCGTTAGAACTTGCGACTGTTCGATCAAGTGTTTATATTATTGACTTTAGGTCTTTCTATACTTTAGATCACTTGACCTTTCCTTTACACCTCTTCATTATACCTATTGATTTAAAAGTAATATATATGCCTATTAAAGAATAAATCCTTAAGGCCTTGGACTTTGACCTTCAAGTTTTATTCATCTGTTATCACTTCATAATACTGGTTAGAATTATTTAAAGATGTTCAAACCATTATTTCCCAAAAAATCTAAAATCTTTTAACGAAGTGCCGCGTTCTCCCACCTTCCCTGCCAAATACATTATCTTCATTTTCCCTTTACTGTAAATCTCAAAAGCAATTTGTTAGGCAAAGCACCTCTTTCACTAGACCCTTCTACCTAAATTTTCGTTCAATTCTACGAAAACTGCTATACTAGATGTAGCTAAATCCGCTCGGTAAGGAGGGGTTATTTCTGTGTGGGAATTATTATTAACCATGGTAGAACGGATTGGGATTCTCGTTACGATCGCATTCATCTTAACAAGGTTCCGATTTTTCCGCAGTATGTTCTATCAAAATCAACTGAATCGCCGACAGCAATTTACCGCCATTCTATTCTTCGGCTTCTTCGGCATTATCGGTACGTATTCAGGTGTTAGTCTTAGCACAGAGAATTTGGAGTTTCACCGTTGGGCAGCGGAGCTAACGGCTGATGAAGCAATTGCCAACTCGCGTGTTATCGGTGTGGTAATTGCAAGCCTGCTTGGCGGTCCAACGGTTGGAATTGGCGCTGGGATCATTGCCGGATTACATCGATTTACCTTAGGCGGATTTACGGCAATTGCCTGTGGTCTTGCCACGATAATCGCTAGTATCCTTGCTAGTCTATTTTATAAAAAGCATAAACGGGTGAGACTGCAAACCGCATTTATTATTGGTGCGCTTGCGGAGTCCCTGCAAATGTTAATTATTTTAATGATTGCCCAGCCGTTTGAACAGGCAAGCGCACTTGTGAACATTATTGGCATTCCCATGATTTTAGCAAATGGGCTTGGATCTGCACTATTCCTGCTCGTCATTAAAAATGTATTAAGCGAGGAAGAAAAAGTAAGCGCTCTCCAAGCGCAGAAGACGCTTCGTATTGCCGATCAGACGATTTCTCACCTACAGCATGGATTAACACCAACGGCGGCTGAAGCCGTTTGTCATATTATCCATCAGGAAATTCAAACGAGTGCTGTTTCGATTACGAATCGTTCGGAAATATTAGCACATGTTGGGCTTGGACATGATCACCACCGTACCAATAGTCCGATCCAAACAAAGATTACGCTTGATGCAATCCAACAGGGGAAGGTCTTGATTGCCAATCAGGAGTCGATTCATTGTGCAGTTACGAATTGCCCCTTAGGCGCAGCAGTTATTGCACCACTTAGACAATGCGGAAAGACAATTGGCACCTTAAAGTTCTATTTTCGCTCGGAAAAGGAGATTACAAACGTAACAAAAGAGCTGATTAAAGGACTTAGTTCGATGATTAGTCACCAGCTTGAAACGGCAGAGGTAGATCGTGCCTATCAGCTGGCAAAAGAGGCAGAGATAAAAGCGCTTCAAGCGCAGATTCGTCCACACTTCTTGTTTAATACGCTGAATACGACTATCTCCTTAATCCGCTTAGATCCAGGTAAAGCCCGAAAAATGCTCATGTCTCTCTCTCATTTTCTCAGGCAGAATCTATCAGCTACGACCCAAAGCACGATCACCTTACAACAGGAATTGGCTCATGTGAAGGCTTATTTATCCATTAAAGAAGAACGATTTAAAAATAAATTAACGGTTAGCTATGAAATCGATCCTTGTGTACTTAACCAGCTTATTCCGCCACTTACGCTACAACCAATAATTGAAAACGCCATGAAGCACGGCTTTAAGGATAAAGAAACAGATTGCTTGCTGAAAATAAAAATAAACCGGAATCAAGATCGAATTTGCATCTATGTAGCAGATAATGGCAAGGGAATGAGCACGGAGCTGGCTGAGCAGATCATTCAAGCGCCTATTGATTCAGCCTCTGGCAGTGGCTTGGCCCTATACAATGTAAATAGAAGATTAAGCATTATGTTTGGCGAGAATGCTTCGCTGCAAATCAGCAGTAGCATTAATCAAGGAACTGCTATTCAGTTTTCCATACCCTATAAGGAGATGTCACAACAATGGATCAGTTAATTCAAACACTTATTGTGGATGATGAATTATATAGTAGAGATGAATTGAAGCATTTATTAAGCAGCTTTCCTTCTATTCAGCTCGTTGATGAAGCTGCGTCTGGCGAGGATGCTGTGAAAAAGGCCCTTCAGCACCAGCTAGATGTTGTCTTCTTGGATGTGGAAATGCCGAAGATGGATGGGATGAAGGCAGCAGAAGCCATTCGAAAGCTGAGGCATGCACCGTTAATTGTGTTTGCAACTGCCTATCCACAATTTGCAGCGGAGGCATTCCGTCATGATGCTGTGGATTATTTGCTGAAGCCCTATGATGAGGAGCAATTACAGGAGACAATTCAACGAATTGAAAATAAATTATTTACTAGCCAGCAGACCGATAAAACGAAACCAACGGGTAAGCTAGCCGTTGATGCGGATGGGGAGATCTTTTATCTGGAGCCAAAAGAAATCCTCTATATGTCACGGATGGATAAATTAACAAAGCTGATTACGAAGACCGGCGAATATGAAACGAAGATTCCATTAAAGGAATTAGAAAGCAGGCTGCTTGCATACGGATTTTTCCGGATTCATAAAAGCTTCTTAGTGAATTTAGAATATGTTAGCCGGTTAACCCCATGGTTCAATGGTGCCTATCACCTGCATGTAGATGGACATGACGAAGTGTTATCCGTAAGCAGGAATTATGCCAAAGCATTAAGACAGCGTTTAGAAATCTAGTAAGCTATTTTACATCTTAATAGAACAGGCTAACATGTTAATCTGATTTTTCTACGTGTTATTCTCCATTCCCCCTTTCTTTCTTAGGTTTCTTTTATACTTTATGTAATCGCATTCATTTATAAAAATAGGGGGAAAGCACGTTGTATACTTTTTTAGCTGGAATTGCACTACTGATTATCGGTTATTTCACATATGGTAAATTCATTGAAAAATTATTCGGTGTAAAACAGGAGCGAGCAACACCTGCTTATGTAAACGCTGATGGGGTAGATTATATTCCAATGAGCACCGCCAAAAATTCATTTATCCAGCTGTTGAATATTGCTGGTACTGGCCCTGTATTTGGACCAATTATGGGAGCACTCTATGGACCAGCAGCCTTCATTTGGATTGTTGTTGGCTGTATTTTTGCAGGTGCGGTACACGATTATTTAACAGGGATGATTTCCATTCGTAATCGTGGTGCCCATTTACCGGAATTAGCTAGTAAATTTTTAGGAAAGGTCATGAAGCATATTGTAAATGCATTCGCTGTTCTGCTCCTGTTATTAGTAGGTACGGTATTTGTCTCAACACCAGCCAGCCTGCTTCACTTACTGACAGATGGTAGTGTTGCCGTGTGGATCTTTATTGCTGCTATTTTTGTTTATTATATTGTCGCTACATTACTTCCAGTAGATAAAATCATTGGCAGACTCTATCCATATTTTGGCGCACTGCTATTACTAAGTGCACTTGGCGTTGGTGTTGGATTAGTAGTCACTGGTGCACCGATTCCTGAGCTGTCCTTACAAAACTTCCACCCAGACCATGCACCTATCTTTCCTTTATTATTTTTTACCATTACTTGCGGTGCGCTTTCTGGATTTCATGCAACGCAGACACCGATTATTTCGCGTACAACGAAGAAGGAAAAAGAAGGACGTAAAATTTTCTACGGTATGATGATTGCTGAAGGGATTATTGCAATGATTTGGGCAGCGGCAGCGATGAGCATGTTTGATGGCTATCAAGGACTAAGTGATATCTTAGCAGCTGGCGGACCAGGAGCAATTGTAAGTGAATCCTCCACAGTATTACTAGGAGCAATCGGTGGAACACTTGCTGTCCTAGGTGTCATCGTTTTGCCAATCACGTCCGGAGATACTGCATTTCGTAGTGCAAGAATGATTATTGCAGATTATCTGAAGATCGCTCAGAAAAAGCTATCCAGCCGCTTATGGATTGCCTTACCACTGTTTGCTATTTCGGTTGTCTTAACGCAAATTGACTTTAATATTTTATGGCGTTACTTTAGCTGGGCGAACCAAGCCACAGCTGTGATCGCGCTATTTGTAGGAGCGATGTATCTTTATATCGCAAAGAAAAATTACTTTGTTTCACTCATACCAGGTACATTCATGCTTGTTATGGTAATCGCCTATATCCTATCCCAGCAAATCGGCTTCGGCTTACCGATGAACGTTGCTTGGGCCGGTGGTGTCATTGGAACGATAATCCTACTTGTCCTATTCTTTAAGGCTGCGAAGAAGGCTCGAGCAAACAATGTTCCGTTGGAAGAGGATATCTCCAATTGGGACAGCGCTGCATAAGTAAATTTATCTATGAAGGGGTATTGTCTTAATGAGCAATACCCTGTTTTTCAAAATAAACATTCACTCTAATCATCTTTGAAAGGAATACTTTCTAAGCTTCCTTCCTAATTAACAGCTAAATTATAACTATTACCTAAACTGTTTCATTGCTCCTAAAGACCCTATTCTTTATTAGAGCAATAAATAATTTTGTATTAGACTGGCACATGAAGTACCAGCCCTACCCCAAATTTTTTACATACCCATTAAGTTATTAAGTGTTTTTTCATAGAAATTATATCTTTTCTTAATAATCTGGGTGCTGCATTTCCTTGATAGAGAAACGAAAAAATATTAACGGATCGATAATCTCTTCAATCATTAAATTTTTCCCCTTATAATTATTTCCCTACCAAAGTTATTTAAAAGAAGTGTTATGATTATACCTTATTGTCTTTTTACGATTAGTGTACCTATACCACTTATACACATATATATTAGTATAATTAACCATAAATAAAATGTAGAAACTTTTGTAATATCTAGAAATGTGATTACTGATAATGAAATAAATAATAGCCCTAGAAAAATGTTGGAAGAAAAGAGCTGAAATTTTAATATATTTTTTACTGTTCGTTCATCTAAATCAGGAGTTTCATCATTCTTTCGATAAACCTGTACAATATTTATTACTATTAAAATTAATGCAATTGGAATTACACCTATTAATGGAGCAATTGAAAAATTAAAATTGTCATCGCTTACATAATTTCCTAATTGTGCAGTCAAAGTTCCTATTAAAAGGGCTACTCCTCCATATACTAATGTCCATTTTCTTTTCATTATTTATCCTCCTCTAGAATGAAAATATCTTCTATTGGCATATCAAAATATTTCACAATCTTTAATGCTAATTCCAGGCTGGGATTATATTTATTTTTTTCGATTGCTGTAAATGTTTGCCTGGTAACCTTTAAATTCTCAGCCATTTGTATTTGCTTAATCCCCTTTTTTTTCCTGATCTGACGAATGTTATTCTTCACAGGCATAACTGTCACCTCCATTATGTAAATATATCTTTACATTATTTTAAACATATAGCTCACTAAATGTAAAGATGTATTTACTTTTTTATGAATAATCTATTATTTGGAGGAGAATGTATAATCTATCAAAAGATTTTTTTAAGAGATTACTTGCACAATCTATACCCCAAAAACTTAACCACTACAACTGGATTTATAATAATATCCATCTTCTCTATTATTTGATTTCATTTAAATAGCTTATTGATCAGACACCCTCTAAAATGAACCACCTTGGCAAGGCACAATTTTAAATGTTTAGGTGGAGAATTGTGATCATTTGCGTATATCTTTTGAAACTTTGTACGATTTTCAGAGGAGGTATAGAACTTATCCGTATCTTACTTTATAATAAATAGCATCATCGGAAGGGGGATAATAGCATGCCAATTAATGTACCTAAGCAATTACCTGCACGTCATGTGTTAGAGGAAGAGAACATCTTCTTAATGGATACGGATCGGGCGACGACACAAGATATTCGTCCGTTAAATATAGTTATTGTCAATCTAATGCCTGAAAAAGAACGCACGGAAACACAATTACTGCGTTTATTAGGTAATTCGCCATTACAGGTTACCGTTACATTCCTTCATACAGCAACACATGAATCAAAGACAGTTAGTCCGTCCCATTTAAATCAATTTTATAATACATTTGCCAATATCAAGAACCAGCGATTTGATGGCATGATTATTACTGGTGCACCTGTGGAGCTCATGCCTTTTGAACAGGTTGATTACTGGGAAGAGCTTTCTGAAATTATGGAATGGTCGAAAACACATGTTACCTCTGTCTTACATATCTGTTGGGCTGCCCAGGCAGCACTTTATTATCATTATGGTATCGGCAAATTTGAGCTACCCGCTAAATGCACAGGGGTGCTCTCTCATACAGTGGCAAATTCTACTGTAGAGCTTGTCCGTGGATTTGATGAGGAATACTTAGCACCACATTCCCGTTATACGGGTACATCAGCGGAGGAAGTGGAAAAGAATGATAAGCTGCTACTCCTGTCATCGACGTTAGACAATGACCCATTTATTATCTTGTCTAAGGATGAAAAACACGTGATGGTTACTGGTCATTTGGAATATGATGATCTTACGCTTGCGGACGAATATTATCGCGATCGAAATAAAGGCATCGATGCAGCTGTTCCTAAAAATTACTTTCCCAACGATAATCCGGAAATAAAACCATTAAACCGCTGGCGCTCCCATGCACATTTACTGTTCTCGAACTGGCTTAATTACTACGTCTATCAAGAAACACCATATGAATGGAAATAGGCCAAAAATGGTCATCCGGTAAGACGGATAAGCTAGAAATAAAAAGCAAGTGTGGTAAATAGCATCCCACTGTCTTACGGGAGGTATCGGTGAGATCCCGCAGCATTAGGGGCTCACCAGCCGCCCACGGCAAGCGAAGGATATTTCCGAGTAGCTTCGTTTCATGAACATCATTTCTAGTTATTTTTTCTTTGATTCAAACACTTTTCCTTCTTCCCCAACGGATTTGGCTCCTTTCGTAAATGTGGCTGTCACAGAAAGGGTGCTTCCACTCATGCTCCATTAGGTATCTGACATATGTTGGTTCTTTTTATACCAATTCATTACAAAGGGCTTCTTTGCTTTGCTGTAGAACCTCGTGTCATCATAGCGGATTGATAAACGCTCCTTTTACTTTGCGATTTATAACATGAACCCTATAACTAAGACTTACTTGGTGAATTTGTGGTACATAATGTTTGCATATTAACGTGAAATAACTTTATTTCTATTTTACACCTTCCTTACCAATCATCTATCCATAGTTTGTAAGGTGTACATTTGCAGTACTTTCGGAATAAGGATTTGAGCCTATTAGCATAAAAGGGACAGATTGTGGAATCACACTAGATACTTCTTTCTTTATAGAGAGGGGTTAGTTGAATAGTCCCTAAAGGAATATTAATGTTAGTTCGCAGAACGCGGAACTGTTGGTACTTGTGAGAAAATAAAATGTGTTACAGTTTGTGCGTACGGATTTACTTCTTCTATGAATTTCTCCGCTTTTGATAAGTTTTCAAAGTGCATTTTAAGCATGTAACAAGCATTTCCAGCTATACGATAACAAAAATGTACGTTTGGGAGTTTTAGAATAAAGTTTTTGAACGACGTATAGTCCCCATTTTTGACTGTTGCTTCAATTATACATTGGATAGGTAGACCTAATTTCTCATAATCGATTTCTAATGTATAGCTTTTAATAATACCGAATGATTCCATTTGTCTAACCCGTTCTGTTACAGAAGGAGAAGATAGGTTAACTCTTCTTCCAAGTTCACTCATAGATAAGCGACTATTTTTATGTAATTCATCTAAAATCTTTCTGTCAACATTATCAATTTTCATTTTTAAATAAATCCTCCTAATATCGTTAATTGTTTAATTAATTTATCGATTACTCATTACAAATTTAATGTTATTTTTGTATTAAATCTTCTAAAATTAAATATAGCAAAGGAGGATTTTAAATGGCAAGAATTAAGGAATCAAGTTTCGGAGACTCACCATTTCAACGACTTTTAGGACACAATGTAGAAGTAATGAAAGGATGGTCACATTTAGGGAAAGTATTAGAAAAAGGAGGATTGCTTTCTTCTGAATTAAAAGAGCAAATAAGGAGAACGTTAGCCCAAAGTAATGGTTGTGAGTATTGTAAAGTGAAAGGTAAACCTGATCCTGATAAGTTTGATGAAAAAACTTCTATTGCGGTTGCTTTTACGGAGGTGTTTTTAAAGCTAAGGGGGAATATACCAAATTCAATTTTTAACGTTTTACAGGATTGCATGACTGAGGGAGAAATCAGTGAACTTTGTGCTTTTATTTCGTTTACTACTGCTTCACAGTACTTTGGAGCTATGATGAAATTAGAACCTGTAAAGAAATAATTTTAAATATAAAAGTTCTTCCTAACTAGTTGCTTTTGTTTAATAAGGCTTTTAATGATCTTCAACAAAATCGGCTAATAAACTATATTTCTTCATGCTATACTAAAATTGTGTATGACAAAAAAACCTTCCGAATCTAACAGTAGGAAGGTTTTTCATTTTATAGGTAGTGATTTCACTTCCTAGCAACTCGCGAAGAAATCGCGCTTCCTGCTCAAACATTTGTACCCATTTTTTATCGTAATCTGTTAATCGCACCTTCATCACCCGAGCCCTCCCTTATAAAATACACAGCATATTGTTTCCTTCAATGAATCCTGTTCAAGATAGCAAACGCTTCATTAGCCGTCAACGGTTAATGGAGCAAATAATAGCTAAGCCACCACATACATCATGTGATGGCTTATATATCATAAAGAGGTTTTCATTCAACCAGACAACGAGTATAGTACAGCTGACCTTGAATCAAGCATCTTCCATTTATCTATTTCATCTTTATTCTTCATTGATCTAGCTAATACCCGCCATAATACGGTGGGTAAGGGGGTGGATAATAGCCGTAGCCACCATCATCGAACGCATTCACAAGTGTTCCTGCTAAAAGCCCGCCAGCTAACCCACCAATTAGTGGAACGCCGAACCCGCCGAAAAACGGGCCACCGAATCCAGGGCCTCCAAACCCTGGGCCGCCGAATCCTGGGCCACCAAATCCCGGACCTCCAAATCCTGGAACTCCAAATGGTGGTCTGCCATAGCCTCCTTTAAATCCTGGGCCAGGACCAAATGGTGGTCTGCGTTCAATATCTTCCTGTACATAAAATTGTTGCTCAGGAGGCATCGCCGCAGGCATATTCCAATCTCCATTCATAGAACTTCCCTCACTTCCATATTGTCTATGAAAATAGGATATGCATTTGCCCAGCAAAACTATTGGGCGATTATACTAGGACATAAAGGGATTTTCCTTATTCCCCTCGTCTTTATATTCAGATATCCAGCTACGAAGCGCCTTCAAGGAGCAACGTATATTTCCGGAGCAAATTTATATACCATTATCTTCGATCGCAGCAATAGATTTTTTTAC
>NZ_JAJERH010000082.1 GCF_016919725.2 Virgibacillus sp. AGTR | reverse complement strand
CTACTAGGTTCTGTCGCTATTCCATTGCACTTTAAAAGATTAAGGACAATAAAAATGTCCAAATACAAACGAATGCGAGCAATGCAAAGCTGTATTTAAGAGTCATTTTCATGAGTGTGGCCTCGTTTCCTGTTTCACCTACGGCTGCTGCTGCAATCGCAATGGATTGTGGCGAAACGAGTTTAGCCATGACTCCTCCGGCTGTGTTCGCAGCAACCAGTAGAGATGGGTTAGTACCTAGGATATTTCCCGCTGTTGCCTGGATTGGTGC
Organism: Virgibacillus sp. AGTR; assembly: GCF_016919725.2. GTDB lineage: Bacteria > Bacillota > Bacilli > Bacillales > Amphibacillaceae > Virgibacillus > Virgibacillus salarius. Next base: position 19,214 of record NZ_JAJERH010000082.1, on the reverse strand, counting down.
GAATAGGGTGTTGTTGTTTACAACAGAGCCTGTCATAAATACACCGATCCATCCAAGAATTGGTGACAATAACGGAAATACTTGTCCCGTTTTAGCCACTGTTTCACCAAGCGCCGTTGTCATTCCTGCATAGGTCATGAGTTTGGCAATTCCTAGTATGGCACAGATCATGACGATAGGAATACTAAATTCAACCACGGTTTTTCCCAGAAGCTTGCAGCTTTTTTTGAAGTGGATGGCTTTCGTAGTGATCACCGTCGTCAAGGCAGATAATAAGATTGCTGTCCCTGTGGCCCCGAGCAAATCGACAGTTATTGGTATGGTTGAACCTGGTATAAGTCCCTTCACAACTGAAAATTCTAGTATACCCCCCTCTGCAAATAGTCCTTGAAATACAGGGAGGCTCCAAATCATGATAAAAAAGGTCAACAGATAAAAGGGGGACCATGCTTTTACCACTTCTCCAATGGAATAGGTTTCTCTCTTATTTTTATAATCATCAAGCAAAAAGATGTTCTTCGGCTGCCACTTCTTCAAGAACAGTGCTAATACCCCCATCGTTAAGAGAGAAGGAATAATATCCGCAAGTTCTGGACCGATGGTGATCGTGATGACTGCCTGTGACACAGTATAGGTCGCTGCCGTCACTAAAATAGCAGGGAATATTTCCTTGATTCCCTTCCATCCATCCATGAGCCAAATAAGTAAGAATGGAATCGTAAAGTTAATGATTGGTAGGGTAAGGGCTGTCATCACGGAAACCTTCATGGATGTCACATTCTCCAGTGCAAATGTATCAATAATTCCAACAGGAATTCCAATGGCACCGAAAGCACCGGAAGCACCGTTTGCAATTAGACACAGCATGGCTGCCTGCAAAGGTTTAAATCCCAGGGAAACCAAGAGCACAGCACAGATGGCAATTGGTACACCAAAGCCTGCAGCACCTTCCAGGAAGGCATTAAAGCAGAACCCAATTAATAAAAGCTGTAGACGTTGATCATGTGAAATCCCAGCGATACTTCCTCGTAAAACATCAAATTTTCCGGATATAACGGCAATTTTATATAACCATACTGCCATTATAATGATATAGCCAATCGGCCATATTCCGATTATGGTACCTTGTACGACACTGCCCACCGATTCCTCAATAGGAAGCTTAAAGACAAACAGTGCGATTATGAACGTTACACCAAGATTCAATATAGCTGCATGTATGCCCTTCATTTTAAAAATAGTCAGGCTCAAGAGAAATAACAAAACGGGAATGGCTGCAACCATCGCTGTGATTCCTAAATGACCGAACGGATTAACACTTTCAACTAACATACAAATGACTCCCTTTTAGTAAGAATGATTGGATGATGAGCTTGCCCTATTACCCTATCTTCTGTTGAAAGTCTTGCAATAGTTGTACAGAGATCGCAAATTTTTCTTGTTCTCTTTCATCCAGCGAGAGCTCAATCACATTTCTAACCCCTTTTCGGTCAACAACCGCTGGAACGCCGATATATACATCATTGACACCATACTCTCCTTCGAGTAGCGTACCAACTGGTAAAACCACCTGCTCATTCCGCAGGATCGCCTTCGTGATCCTCGCTAATGCCATTGCAATTCCGTAATAGGTCGCACCTTTCATTTCAATAATTTGATAAGCAGCATCCTTAACCTGTTGGGTGATCACTTCTTTTCTTTCATGGGATATCTTGGTAGTGATTTGTGTGCCTGAAATATTAGCAGAGCTCCAAACCGGAAGCTGTGAATCACCATGTTCACCGATAATATACCCATGAACACTTATAGGAGCGATCCCAAATTCTCTTCCTAACAGGCTTCGAAATCTTGCTGTATCCAAGACCGTTCCTGAACCTATGACCCTCTCTTTTGAAAGGCCTGAGAATTTCCATGTAGCATAAGCCAGTATATCAACCGGATTCGTTGCTACGATGAAAATACCATCAAAACCGGATTTCATAATCTCATCCACTATTGACTTGAAGATATTTACATTTTTTTGCACCAGCTCTAGTCTTGTCTCTCCGGGATTCTGTGCTGAGCCAGCACAAATAACCACAATCGCCGCATCTTTACAATCTTTAAAAGTCCCATACCGGATCGTCATGGGACTAGGTGCATATACAATCCCATGATCCAAATCCATTACATCTCCCTGAGCCTTTTTCTTATTTATATCCACTAGTATGGTATCGTCACTCAATCCCTGATTTATCAATGAATACGCGTAACTGGACCCAACCGCTCCTGTACCTATTAGCACCACTTTACTACTTAAAATTCCACTCATATTCATTACCTCCCGACATTTTCATTTGTGTATTATCCCCAGCATAGATTCATGAATACATTTGTGATTTTTTCACAATATGATGTATGTTAATTCATTGGTGTAATATATAGTGAAGAGTTACATACTGCTTTTTTGTGATTTAGTTAATTCTCATCTCTATCCTTTAATAGCGTCATAAAACAGCTAACTTTTGTTTTTCTCATAAAAAAAGATACAATAGCTCTGAAAGGAGTTTATGTATGCGTACGAACTATGAATTATCAGACAAAATGACAGAACTATTGAATAGCTATAACAGGAATAGCAACGCATTTCAGGAATTAATTGGTGAGGGTGGTTATATGCCGCCGAATCAAGAATTATTAATAGATGCCATCTCAGCGCTCAGCATGGGGAAAAACATTCTGTTAAAGGGTCCAACTGGTGCTGGAAAAACCAAATTTGCTGAAACACTTTCTATGCTATTTCAACAACCGATGTTTAGTGTCAATTGCTCCGTTGATTTAGACGCTGAAAGCCTGTTAGGCTTTAAAACACTTGCAAATAAAGATGATCAGCAGGTTATCGAATTTGTTTCAGGACCTGTCATTAATGCGATGCAACATGGCACATTTTTATATATTGATGAAATTAACATGGCAAAACCGGAAACATTGCCTTTAATAAACGGAGTCTTGGATTATCGTCGAACGATAACGAATCCATTTACAAATGAACTGGTGTCTGCCAATAAAGGGTTTAATGTAATTGCTGCCATTAATGAAGGGTATGTTGGTACCGTTCCGCTCAATGAGGCATTAAAAAACCGTTTTGTTGTGATTGAAATACCTTATATCGAAGGTGAGCAACTAAAGCAACTGATTCAAGAGAATACGCAACTTAATGATGAGCATACCATTGACTTATTTGTTACGTTGTCAGCTGACCTCATTCAAGCCGTAGTTCAAGGGAAAATAGCTGAAGATGCAGCGTCTATTCGTGCTTTACTAGATGCATGTGACTTAAGTGTCCTTATTCCTGCGGAACGAGCGATTCAACGAGCCATTGTTGATAAACTGGAAGAAGATAGGGAGAGGGAGTTTGTCTTGAATCTGGCGGCAACCTTATTCTAGTTAGGAGATTATACGATGTATCGTTTTCATGATTCTAAAGTAGATACTAATTTATTTCGGCAATTGCAGGATCTGACTACGGTTTTATCCAGTAATCCCGAGCTATTATTCGAGTATAGTTTTGGTTCTTATATTGATTTATTAGATGGGAAGGTAACCGCAAGCAGAACCTGGGATACTACCAGTCCGAATGTAAAAGTGGCTGGCTTGAAATCGGATGTTTTTTTACGAACAATTGGATCGTTTCGTTATTCTGATATACAGGCTATGAAGGAATTTTTACACACCGTAAATGAATCTTCGTTGCCAAAATTCGCTTCTCAACTATTTGCATTATTTGAAGATATTCGATTAGAGGAGAAAATAAAGCAAGAACGCCCGGGGACAAAGCATGTATTTACTGTTCGGAAAAATTACTATAAACATAAATTTGAAAATGAACGTGCTGCACATGTTACAAGGGGCCTAGCATTAGATGAATTATTTTGCTTGATTTATTTAACTTTACAATCGAATAGCCCAGACCCTAATTTTCCGAGAGCTTCACAATCACAGCTTGAGCAATTAAATAAGGTCAAGCCACTTATTTATTCTGTATATGAAGCTAGAAGTACACAAGCTGTTTCAGGGATTGTCGAGCAAATTGTTTCCCGTCTTCATGAAGGATACGTAGATACAATTCATGATTATTTTGTATTTCCCATTCATCATATTGATAAATATACTAAAAACACATTATTTGATGAGTTAACAAGGACGGATGAGCTTGCAAATGAGGATAGCGAAGAATTGGACGAAGAGAAAAATGAATATATGGATGAACAGTTTTCCACCTGGCATCGGGAAAATGAGAATAGTGATCGACAGCAGACCTTTCTGCAATTTGAATTAGAAGTTGGTACTAAAACGAATATAATGGGCAATGGTGCCAGAGAAACAGAAGATGGTGATCAAGCAATGGGAACGATTCAAGGGTCATCAGGACAAACTAAAAATAAGGATTACTCAGATTTAGACACTTTGGATAAACAAGAAATAAAGCCAGGAAGCGGCAGAGATGCAATATATGGGGAAGCAAATAAGAATGCGGTAAAATGTGTCAAACAATCAAGCCCTCCTTCCCAAGCGGATATTAATGTATATCTTGATTTTGTGAAAGATATTGAAAACTATAAGCGCAAGCTATCGACGATTATAACAAAAACACTGGAACATAAGAAGAATGCAGCAAGAAAGGATTTAATGATTGGCAGATTGTCTAAAAAATTATTGCCGATGGTGCTTGATGAGAAGCCACGAATATTCTATAAGAAGAATCAAGAATCGAAGGAATTAGATGCCGCTTTTACATTGCTAGTAGATTGTTCTGCCTCGATGCATGGAAAGATGGAAGAAACAAAGCGAGGAATTGTACTATTTCATGAAGTGCTTAAATCCTTTCAAATCCCACATTCTATCATGGGATTCTGGGAAGATGCTATGGAGGTAACGGATCATTACCAGCCTAATTATCTTCATATCATTCACTCCTTTTCCGATTCCTTATACCAAAATAATGGACCAAAAATTATGCAGCTCGAGCCTCAAGAAGATAATCGTGATGGATTTAGTATTCGAGTAGCAGCAGAGCAATTAGAGGCCCGCCGTGAAAAACATAAATTTTTACTAGTATTCTCTGATGGGGAACCAGCAGCAGCTAATTATAATCAAAATGGCATTGTCGATACAAATCTTGCAGTTCTGGAGGCGCGAAAAAAAGGAATGGAAGTCATTGGTACTTTTCTCGCTGATGGTGAAGTAGATGAGTTGGCAGATAAGCTAATGCAGAATATTTATGGTAAGCATCGTATTCTCGTTCCAAGCGTTTCCGAACTTCCTGATCACTTTGCACCACTTCTGAAAAAATTATTATTAAAAGTAATATAAAAAAACAGATCCATTTTGTTATGAAAGCACCCTTAAATAGAACTTAGTTTTGTAGGCAAGCTTCTAGGTTAACTTATTAATTTATCTCCTGTATAGTATCACAGGGGTATGAGCTAAAGGCTTTTGAACCAATCGGACATGTACTGGCAGTCGATCCCCCAATATTGATAAGTGGGAGAGTTACTGCCGGTTATATGTGAGATAAACGTGTATGATGTTTACATATTGAAGAAAGTGAAGTGGGAACATGGACCTCCATATACGTGAGGTATCGACTGAAAACTGGCAAACGATTGCTTGTCTTTCGGTAAAGAAAAATCAGCAGGACTACATTGAGAGTAATGCGCTCTCCATTGTTCAATCGATGTTTGAATCGGAATGGCAATCTGTAGGATTATATGATGGAGAAATAGCAATTGGCTATGCTATGTATGGTCAAGTAAAACGAGAAGGTGACGTTTGGCTAGATCGTTTTATGATCGATGCGAAGTACCAGGGACTTGGTTATGCATCAAAGATTTTGCCAATCCTTCTCAAGCATATTGAAGAACTATATGATACAGAAATGATTTATCTAAGTGTCACACGAGATAATACAAAGGCGCAGGCCTTATATGAGCGGTTGGGTTTCCGGTTTAATGGAGAAGAGGATCATTCAGGTATTGTCTCTGGATTGGTAATGGTACGAGATACAAGTACCATTTAATAACTATTGATGGAGAAGCGGCTTATCAACGTCGCTTCTTTTATTATAGTCTATAAAGAATGAACCTCTTATTGACATTTGGGTAGAGTTAGCACAAAATAATTGTATACAATTATACAAAATCACAAGTGGTGGATAGGAAGGGTGTGAAGTAAAATGCGTCTTGGAACGAAGGATTATGTATATGAGGAGATAAAAAACAAAATTATTTGTGGGCAAATGGAGCCTAATCAGGACGTTATTGAGGAAAGTCTTGCTAAGGAATTAGAAGTTAGCAGAACACCTCTACGTGCCGCATTACAACAATTGGAATTTGAAGAATTATTGGTAAGAAAACAGAATGGCAGATTAAAGGTTGCGCCACTTTCTATCACAGAGGCAAGGGAAATTTTTGAGATTCGCAGTATATTAGAAGGTAAAATCGCTAGAGATGCGACAAAACATGCTACAGAAAAAGATATTTACCATTTAAAGAATATAACGCTACTGATAAATAAGGCTAAAAAGCAGGGATTGGAAGATGATCATATTCAATACGGTATGGAGTTCCATTCTTACTTATATGAGCTAAGTGGAAATAAAACGGCAAAGAAAATTCTACTTACACTAAATAATCATATAAATCGTTATCGAAGGTTAGGCCTAATACAAACAACAGATTCAACGGAAAATCAGCTAGATGATCATGCTTTAATATTAGACCATATGATAAAAGGCGATGCGCATCAAGCGGAACTTATTTCACAGCAGCATGTTATGAAAAGTCTAGATACTGCTATTAAAAAGATGGAGGAGTTATATTAACTTATGCTTCCATCTAAAAATAATTGTATACAATTATACAAAACGTAAGATAGTGAAAGGAGAGAGAATATGGATTGGAAGCGAGATACGAAACTAATTCATGAGAACTTAAAGCCAGATGCTAAGACAGGGATGATCACACAATGTATTACACCTGCTGTAGCTTATGCTTTTCCAGATGCAGAAACAGCTTCAGATGTAGTTTCAGGAGAACGGGAAGGAATCTATTATGGGCGGTATGGTAATCCAACTGTACAGACCTTGGAAAAGAAAGTAGCGGCTTTAGAAGGTGGGGAAGCCTGTTTAGGCTTAGCTAGTGGAATGGCGGCAATTTCCACAGCATTATTAACCTTTTTAAAAAATGGTGATCATGTAATAGTAACAAAGGATGTTTATGGAGGTACGTTTAGTTTCTTACACTCTCTTGCCCCACGCTTTGGAATTGATGTTAGTTTTGTAGATTGTACGAAGCTATCTTCTATAAAGCGTGCTTTAAGGGATAATACGAAAGCTGTTTATATTGAAACTCCGTCGAATCCGAGACTCACAGTGCTTGATATAAAAGCAATTGCTAATTTATGTAAGCGTTATAATATTCCTTTAATTATTGATAATACATTTATGAGCCCGTATCTACAGAATCCGTTACAATTAGGTGCCGATGTTGTCATTCATAGTGCAACGAAGTATATGAACGGACACGGAGATGTATTAGCTGGTTTGATTATTAGTAATGCATCCACTATTCAATTCATGCGAAAGAGAATTGCAGGTGATCTTGGTCAACAATTAAATGCTTGGGATGGATTCCTGATAATTCGAGGAATAAAAACAATGGCGTTACGTATGAATAAGCACTGTGAAAATGCTCAAAAAATAGCGGAGTATTTAGAAACGCATGAAATGATTGATACAGTTCACTATCCAGGTCTATCTTCGCACCCTCAACATCAATTAGCAATTCAACAAATGCGTGGGATGGGAGGAATTGTATCATTTGAAGTAAAAGGAGGGTGCCCAGCAGGAAAAATGTTTATAAACCATCTTAAATTAGCTATGATATCTTTTAGCTTGGGCGACCCGGAAACATTGGTTCAGCATCCTGCTTCGATGACACATGCGTCAATTCCACCTGAAGAACGTTTGAAGTACGGGATTACAGATGGTCTAATCCGCCTATCAGCAGGTTTAGAAGACAGTGAAGACATTATTCATGATATACGACAAGCATTGAATAGAGTACAATCAAGTATAAAAATAGTAAATTAATGAAGGTATATGCGCTTGCTCCTTATGTAAGGACGAGCGCATTTTTTCGCCAAAGCTTATTTTGCTATCTCTTTTGGCCATTCTATCATTGATTATAAGCGTAGCATTTTGACTTCATATGTTGTAGGATCTTGTCAATTTTTACAAAAACAATAGATTTTTATCCGATTCTACGATAAAATTAAGGCAATATTTGTAATTCTGATAATTGAAATATAGAAGAGGGATGTAGCAGATGACTTATTATAGCAACATGGGTAAATTTCTGTTTTCCATAGAAGATCATTTATTTCGAGTAAAGAAAGCAGAGAAAATAAAAAATCTGTGGAAAATGAATTTCTTACTTCTTTTATGTACTGTCATCTTATACGGTTGGATGGCCTACGTAGGCATAGGAACAAATCTTCTTTCGTCAGGAGCTATGGAGCTAAAGCCATTAATCTATGAGCAACAAAAATTTTGGTTTCTGGTAGGAAGGGTAGCCTTTGCAGTTTTATTTACAGCGTTAGTGTTGTTTATACCTTCATTGATTTTCTATGTTATTACAGGAGTACCTTATCGGAAACTATTAATCATGCAACAGGTTGTCTTATTGGTAGTTTTAATTGAAAGACTAATATGGATTCCGTTAGCAGTTTTTAATGGGCTAGATTGGTATGTATCTCCTTTATCTCTAGGGATTATTGCATCATACCTTTTCGACAATACGCTGTTTATTTATTTTTTCGGAGCCATTTCATTATTTCAGCTCTGGATTATTTATTTTCAAGTCAAATACATAGGTTATTTATCAGATATAAAGAAAAAGTGGCTTTGGCTTATTGTAATAGGATTACATATGTGTTATTGGATTCTTGCTGCATTGATAGCATATACTGATCGATACATCTTGAATGGGTGGTTTGGATAATGCAAAAGGCTAAAAAACGTTTTCTGCAAGTCGCTATTGTATTATTTATTGGTGTTAATTTTGTATTGGTTTATATCGATGATGAAAAAAAAGTAGATCGAATTGCTTATATCTCTGACTGGTCTCAGGTTAATCAGATGGATATGGAAGAAAAGTTGCATACTTCTGGGGTGTTAGCTGCTACGGAAGCGAACCACGTTTACTTTGATCCTCAAACAGGAAGCTTTAATGAATTCCTGGTAAAAGAGGGGAGCCAAGTTAGTGCGGGAGATGCACTTTTTTCTTATACGGTAGACAATTATTATGAAGCGGAGTCGAATCTCATTCAAGAAGCAGATCAGGTAGAGGGTGAAATTGCTGCTATTCAACAGGCGATTACACAAATGAGAGCTTATCAGATTCCGCAAACAAATACAGAAGCATCCCCATCATTAGAAATAACATCGGAGGAAATGCGTGTAGAGTTTCCACAAGATCCGATCCAAGCCAATTTGGTTAAAGAGCAATATATTGTAGAAAAGGAAAAAGAATTGGCACAAAAAAATGCTGCGTTAACAAGTATTAACAATCAATTACAAGAGCTTCAAACGACGGGTGATACGATTACGGTGGAAAGTCCATATGAAGGTAGAGTTGCATCGGTATCTTCCTCATTGCAAGATCCAATTATAACGATTGAAAGTGCATCTCTACATGCTGAGGGGGAGTTGACGGAACAAGAGCGTACGCTTGTACAAGCAGGCTTACCCGTTGAGATTAGCATTTCCGAGAAAGATATAAGTCTGGAAGGTACTATTAATCATGTAAGTGATGCTCCAAAAGGGAATGTGACTGTAAAAGATGATAGTATCTACCCTTTTGCTGCAACGTTTGAATTAGATGAGGAAGAGGCAAATATGGAAGGTGCGAAGGAAGAGAAAGAAGAAACAGTAGAAAACCCGGAAGCTGTCGGTTCGTCTGATACAATGGATCAGACGGAAGAAAAGACAACAGATGGTACGGAAGCATCTACCAAAGATAATGAGAATCAGGAAGCGTCGATTGAACAAGCATTATTACCTGGCTATCATGCAGATGTAACAATTATTACGAAATCATCGGAACAGGCAACAGTCTTATATGAAGATATGATCGCTCAAGGTAATGTATGGAAAATGACAAAAGAGGGAAATTTATTGAAGCAGAAAGTAGATACGGGAATTCTTATGAATTCTATGTTAGAGATAACTTCTGGCGTGACTGTTGGAGATGCAGTTGCAGCGGATCCAGAAAGTCAATTTCGGCAGCAGGCAACATTTATAACGCCAATTAAGTGGGACCATAGTTGGAAGCGTATCATTTCTCCTCGCGATACTGCTTGGTACGAGCCCTTTTTGATAGGCTTCTTATCGCGATAGAGGAGTTGTCCTAAAAGACAACTCTCATCCTAAACCAGCCCCCGGAAGGTGGTTCAACTCCTAGGGAGTAAATACGACTCGGTGCGAGGCTTAATGCAGCCGTTCTTCTCGCTGGAGTTTCTCGCGTAATCCAGTTGCTACATCTGTACGAACCTTTTTGGCTGCTTTTTTACATTGATGATGTGAGAATCTTCTCATCATCTGACTGTTGTTGCTTCTGATGGCATATAACATTAATAATGGCACCACTTATTAGAATCATTCCAGTTAGGAAAAACCAAATTAATAAAATGATGATGCCACCAAGACTACCATATGTAGCAGAATAATTCCCAAAATTACTGACATATACGGAAAAGCCTAACGAGATAACCTGCCAAAGAAAGCTAGCTGTTATGGTTCCGGGAATAATATGTTTAAAAGGGAGTCGTTTATTCGGAGCAACACGATATAGAATAAGAATGAATCCTGATAATATAATGAGACTAACAGTCCATCGAAGCACTTGTAATAACAAAGCAGTGGTAGCAGAAAAGAAGAATAAGGAATCTAAAAATTGGAGAATGACATTTCCAAAAATGGGTACGATAATGGCAACAACCAATGCTATAATCATACTTAAGGTGAGGCCGAGTGCAATGATGCGAACAACGAGGAAGTTCCTTGTTTCATTCATTTCATAAGCTTCGTTAGTTGCTTTAATGAAGGCATTCATCCCGGCTGAAGATGACCATATAGCTCCTATTATTCCAATGGTAAGTAGACCACCACGTGGTGTTTCGATAAGTCGAACAATATTTTCTTCGAAGATAGCTGAAAGTTCATTAGGTAGAGCACCTTCAATAAAAGTAATGGCATCATCAGGATGTATATTAAAATATGGAATTAAGGCAAAGCAAACTAAAAATAATGGTACGATAGATAATAAGAAGTAGTAGGCTAAGGCAGCTGCTAACAAGGGAACATTATCACTTTTGAATTTTGCTGTAAATTGCTTGGCAATTGCTTTTATATTTGACATATACGTTCCTCCATATGTAGTTTAATTACCATATACCCATTATTTCCATGATGTAATCGTCAAAGCACAATACGTTTTATTCGCGTATTCAAGTGGTATAATGCATGTATAGGAAGGGGGATGTTCGAATTGGAAGGAATTATATATATAGCTATTCTAATGATTAGTATTGCATTTGCATTAACGGTCGGGTATATTGCCTTAGTATTACATCGTGTGTCTAAAACACTGAGAACGATGGGAAATACATTAGGGGAAGTTGGGCAAGAAATGCAACAAGTAACCCCACAATTAACACATATGTTACAAGAAACGAATGGAATGATGGACGACATAGAAGAAAAAATGAAGGCAACTGATAGTGTGTTTGCAACTGTAGAGAACATGGGTAACTCGATCAATACGATAAATCATGTATTAATGAAAAATAATTCTAAGCTTACAGATGCCGAAATGGAGCAAAAGACAAAACCATATATTGAAGGTATTCGTTGGGCTGAAACAGCATTTTATTTATTTGATAAATGGAAGCGGCATACACCTACCCAGAATAAGCAAGAGGAAGCAGCTGATGTATCAAACAATCATTCAGGGAGAGAGGGATAATCATGTTAACAGGTATTGGAGTATTATTAATTGGGATTGCATGTTTAATAATTGCTATTTTTATTGCACATGTATTAAATAATTTAGCGGGGGTGCTTCATGGTGTCGAGAAAACGGTGAATCAGCTTCCGGATCAAATGAATTCCATTTTTAAGGAAACCACTAATTTAATAGAAGAAAGTAACCATACCTTATCAGATATAAATGAAAAAATGAAACAGTTAAGTCCGTTATTTTATATTGTCGGTGATGTTGGAAATGTAACTCGGAAATTTTCCTCATCCTTGGTTGATGTAACGGAATCGTTAAAGCAAAAAACGGAAGATACGAAGGAAGTAACTAATAAAAATAAAGCTGGTGGTTTATACGGAACATTTGCTCTTGGATACTACTGGTTGCAAAAACGTAGACAGCATAAGAAAGATCAGCATGAAGGAGCACCATTAAATGACGAACATAACGAGTAAAAGCGTCAGTGTAATTACAGCCGGAGCAGCAATTGGCATAGCTGTAGGTTGGTTTGTGAAAAGCAATATGACAAAGCAGGGGATAGAGGAAAAGCGTTCTATCTGGGAAACAGCTAAGGAAATAGAGAGAAAAGTATATCAAGATGGTCAAGCTCGTGCAATTAAGATTGATGGCTTGAAAAAGGATATCCAACAAAAGCTGAAGCGTTGATATGTAGAGTAGGAACATCCAGTAAAAATTCTTACTACATATGTTCATATACCTGTAGGAAGGTCAGGCCAAGGGGTTGATTTAAGACAACCCCTTTTTTTAATAGTTTAGGAAATTAAAAAATTAGCCCATGTAGATAAATAGGGATGCGTTGAGCCGCTTCCGGCTTCAGCGCCCAGAAACGATACGACTTCACGAATCGCCCTACAGTCATCATCGGCTCGCAAACTCACCGTGATTCCTTTAACTCCGTTGACTTGCACCAGTCGCTACGTTTCTAATCGGACGCTTGCGCTTTTGTTCTTGGTTTTAATCGTAGTTGCCTTGCATATCTTAAAGAAACTTGTTTTTCTTCTGTTTCTGTCATTGTGATTCTTTTTTCTTGAAATGAAAATCCGCTGGCTTCATAAAGGGAGTGCCGTATATGTTTCCCTCTTGTACAGATAGTGGCTATAGCTTTGTATGACCTATCCTTAGTTTTACAATAGATATATTCACGTATGATCCCGCATTTTATAATATATAATATTCACTCCCCCTCATAATTCAAAAAAATAAGTGATGATAGCATTTAAGAGAAATTCTTAATCGAATAGATACAATTAAAAAAGGGATAATTGACCCTAAAGTGGTCTCATTATCCCTATATCAAATATGTGTTCTCATAAGTAATGCCTTTTAAGACTCCATGTCTATTGTATTTCGTCTTTTACTTTGCTGAATAATGTAGTAGGCCAAAGTGGCAAGCCCATAAATACCCTCCAAATGATTCCTTTTAGTAAATTCATTTCCATCTGTGTCCTTCTTCACTTTCATGACAGCATCTACTAGCGAAGAGGATGCGTAATTGGCTGCCCTTGTTGCATCGCCCACTAACTGAAATATGGGAGTTAATTCTTTAACTTGTTGATTTACTTCATGAAGCGTGTCATTCCCTGATCGTAGGGCTTCAGTAGCTTGAGAAGTAAGCTCTTCCATTTGTTGAGGAAGACCACTAGTTGTTTTCTGTAAATTATTTAATATCCCAGCAAGTTTATTAAGTGGTTTAATTAAAATAACTACAAGTACGAAAAGTGCTATTCCAATAATAACAACACCAATACCTAACCAATCCATTTTTTCTACCCCTTTCATGAAAATACATACAGCTTGCACCGATTTAGTTCAGTGCTACAAATTGGGTGTTTTGATATTTTCTTATGTATTTCTTTAATATACCACGAAACCATAAAAAGTAAACGGTGGATCATAGGATGTAATAGCATATTTTACCGGTATGTCCCATAAAATAGAAAAGCATAAAAAAAGGGGACGAGGGTCATGAAACATATTATGAAGATAGTCATATGGGGATTAGGTGCACTATTATTACTATTTCTTATTCAATTTCCGATTCAGAAAAATGAGTCCTCGTGGGTAGGCTCATCATGGTCGTTACCGCTATCTGGAAAAACGATTGTTATTGATCCAGGACATGGCGGACCAGATGGGGGGGCAGTAGGTAAGGATGATACGCTAGAGAAGGATATTTCCTTAGAAGTGTCTAAAAAACTGCAAAAGTACTTGCAACAATCTGGAGCATTGGTTTATCTAACACGTGAAGAAGATAAAGACCTAGCTGCGGAAGATACCAAAGGACTAGCGAGAAGAAAATCAGAGGATATTCGAGAGAGGCTAGCGTTTATAAAGGATAAAGAAGCAGACTTTTTTATTACGATGCACTTAAATGCATTGCCATCCTCTCGCTGGAGCGGAGCGCAAACATTTTATTTTCCGGGCATGGATGAGAATAAGCATTTAGCCAAAATGATTCAGTCTGAGATTATTCGCAATTTAGAAAACACGAACCGTACACCATTACCTATTAACAGCGTATATTTGTTAAAGCATGCCGAAGTTCCCGGGGCTTTGGTAGAAATAGGTTTTCTATCTAATGAGCGAGAGCTGGAATTGTTGAAGGATAGGAACTATCAACTAAAAATGGCAGCAAGTATCTATGAAGGTATTCTAAGGTATGCCACAGAAGATATGAAAGAAGAAGAGGATAACTAGCTAAGAAAACGATTACTATCCCTTTTATTACACAGCATATTACTTAGAATTTCTATGTTTTATGTTATACTAGCCTTGAATGAAATAACAATAAGGGCAGACAGTTTAAAAGGGATGGTGATTTATTGTGTTAACAAAAGATGAAGTTATACAACTGCTTAACCCTGTTAAAGATCCGTTTTTACATATAACGCTTGAGAAAACAGAAGGCGTAAAGGAAGTGACTATTAAGGAAGATAAGAAGCATATCAGTGTTAAAATTGGTATTGCTAAAACGAATACAGCTGAGCAGATGCAGCTTCAACAGGAAATTGTAGGCATTCTAAAGAAAAATGGAGCTGTAACGGTTGGCTTGCGTTTCGAACAGTTACCAGACGATATCATTAAGAAGTATCAGCCAGCAGTTGAAGCAGAGCAAGAGGCTGCTTTAATGGGTGGTCATAAAAATACGAAATTCATTGCTGTTTCAAGTGGTAAAGGTGGCGTTGGTAAGTCTACTGTAACCGTTAACTTAGCAATTTCTTTAATGCGCTTAGGGAAAAAGGTAGGAATTATCGATGCTGATATTTATGGGTTTAGTGTTCCAGATATGATGGGAGTAGAGGAGCGCCCGGCTGTACGTGGTGAGAAGATTATTCCGGTAGAACGATTCGGTGTAAAAGTAATTTCCATGGGCTTCTTTGTTGAGGATAACTCACCAATTATTTGGCGCGGACCAATGCTCGGTAAAATGTTGAACAGTTTCTTTAAAGAGGTAGAATGGGGCGATTTAGATTATTTACTACTTGATTTACCACCGGGGACTGGTGACATTGCTATGGATGTTCATGAATTGCTTCCAACCTGTAAAGAAGTAATTGTTACTACACCTCATCCAACAGCGGCCTTTGTTGCTGCCCGTGCAGGACAAATGGCGTTGAAGACAGATCATGAAATTCTTGGTGTCGTTGAGAATATGGCCTATTTTGAAAGTAAGGCTACTGGTGAAAAAGAATATGTATTCGGTCAAGGTGGAGGTAAAAAGCTTGCTGAAGTGCTTAAAACAAAAGTACTTGGTCAATTGCCATTACAGCAGCCTTATGAGGAAGAAGATGAATTTGCTCCTTCCATTTACCAGCAGGATCATCCGAATGGACAAGCATATCACAAAATAGCTTCAAAAATTGTTGCGATGCTGGAAGAATAGTACGGCATAACCAGAAATCAATAGTAATTCAAGGCATGGTTATAATAATAATGAAAAAGCGGTCGCTTTGGCGTCCGCTTTTTAATATCTGCAATGCCGCTTGTTTAATCTAAATAAAGAAAGTGCTACAATGTGTGGCTATTGTCCCCCGCCAGATCCGCCACCGCTTTCGCTTCCTTGTTCTTCTTGGTTGCCTTCTTCACTTCCGCCTCCGCCTTTTTGTTGCTGACCTTTGCTTTGTTTTTCAGCAGCCTTCAACAATGTTTCCTGCATTTTTTCTTGGAATAGTGGAGTTTCTAATGTTTGTTGAATGGTTTCTTCTAAGTGAGCGCGGAATTGTTGACTTTTTACTACTTCTAGCATCTGTTCTGTCATCTCTGGGTTTTGTAACAGCTCGAGCATTTGTTTCTGATAGTCTGCATCATTCATTAAGCTTTTAATCAGCTTTATATGTTCATCTTTCATCGATTTTGTATATTCTTTTACAAAATCCGTATCCTGAAAAAGCTTTGTCCACATTTCTTTCCCTTTTTCAGAAACAAGGGCCTCATTAATGGATTTTTTCACTACATCAGATTCCATGACTAGCTCTTGTTTCATGGTATCATCTGTCATAATTTCTCGTAGTGCTTTTTTACCATCTTCAGTCTGTAATATATCAACAACCATTTTTTTGGTTGTCTCATACTGTCCTTCCTTTTCAGAGGCATTTCCGCCGTTACAGCCACTAATCAAGATGACAGATATCATGATAACGGCTAAATAAATGGATCGAATCATTAGGAAATCCTCCTTCCTCTTCTTACTTAATATGAGTGACAGAAATGAAAAATATTCGCTTTAGGAAGGAAAAAAGTGTCCCTTCATGATAAAATACCTTTAAACAGCTTAAAATAGAGACAGTTAATTATTGGTCATTTTACATAGTGGTAGGAGGAAGCAGTTTTGAATAGTCGAAAATTGGTGCATTTCTTTTTTAAAACATTGTTCATAGGTGGGTTAGCTGGATTGTTAACCAGTTTTTTTGTAAAAGCTGAAGATTATGCAGCAAACCTTCAACCGTTTAACGTAATGGAATTATTTGGCTTAGTTATTTTCTTTATAGGTATTGGTTTAGTGTTTAGTGTTATAAGTCAAACTGGTTTTTTCGCATATTTATTTATTAATCGATTTGGGTTAGGAATGTTTCGGTCTTTCTGGTCAACCGTTCAAGTTCTGCTTATAGCATTTGTTATATTTGATTTAGTTTACTTTCCTTATCAAGCTACAGATGGTGAGGTAGCTATTTATTGGTTTATCTTGATGGCTGTTGCCATTTTGGCATACGGTTGGATTGTCGCGAAGATTAAAGCAAAAGAAACGAATCGACAGGCTTTTATTCCAGCTCTATTTTTAATGGTCGTTATTACAACAGTTGAATGGGTACCTGGGCTTCGAACAGAAGGTACAGATTATGCTTGGCTTATGATTATTCCTTTACTTGCATGTAATACATATCAGCTATTAGCACTACATCGAATAAATAATAGTGACTCTGTAAAGGCTTCAACGGAAGCAAACAGATCAAGTCAGAAGAAGCATGTGAACCCAAAGAAAGCATAAATCAAAAGCGCCGGTATATGATGCATACCGGCGTTTTAAAGCGTTACATATAGAAGTGAAAAGATTTTCAGCCAATGGCTTAATCCACTAATTTTGGTTCAGCATGTGCCTGATTAATTAATTCAGTAATTGAAACAAAGGTGAAGCCCTTGTTTTTTAGCCCTGGGAGAATCGTCTTCAACGCACTTGCCGTTTGTTTTGCAGAATCTGATGCATGGAATAGCAAGATATCTCCGTTAGTAGTTTTCTTCATTACGGTATCAACAATAGAATCAGTCCCAGGATTTTTCCAGTCATTAGGATTGACATTCCAATGAATAACTTTATAATCCATGTTTTCAGCTACTTCAATGATCTCTTTATTAAAATGGCCACTCGGTGGGCGTAATAAATTTACATCATCGTAACCTAATTTATCAAAGGCTTCTCTCGCCTTTTTTAAATCTCTCTGTACTTCCTCTATATCTTGATCAAGATAACTTTTGTAACGATAACCTAATATTCCTAGGTCGTGCTTGCCTTCTGTTATCTTTTTTAAAATATCTGGATGTCTTTCAGCCCACTCACCGCTTACAAAAAAGGTAGCTTGTACATTCTTTTCTTCAAGGGTTTTTAATATATCATATACTCTTTCCTCTCCCCAGCTAATATTAAATGTCAAAGCAATATCACTTTCGTTTGCATTGCCTTTCGTTAGTGCAGTTGGTTCTTTATTAGAGAATACAGAAAAACTTCCATCTCTTTCAAACCAAATAAACGTAGCAGTAAATAAGGCAAATAAAATCACAACAAGCCAGCGTTTCCATCTATTAAATCGCCATACATAGAAATGTTCCATTCTACCGCTCCTTATAACTTGTCCTTTATAAAAAGCTATGCTGAGAAGAATGAAATAAGAACAAGTAATGAAAAAAACTTAGTAAAATTGTTCTGTTTTACGGATGTAAATCTGATTTTTTTGGGAATAGTATGCAGTAGAAGGAATTTTCTCGTAAGAAAAGGGAACAACCGACAAAATTCAACCATTTCTGCGAATAAATCTGATATAACTGTTTTTTTAAAAGGTAAAGATAACCTGAATTGAAATATGAGGTGAACGCATTGTTAGGATTGTTAATCAATGAGATAGAACAAAAAGAAGTAGAATACTTATTAAGAAGAGAATTGGAAGAGTTGCTAATGGATCTAGAAGATCATCGAATTGATCATATGGTTAAACGAGCAATGAAGGAAAGATACAATATCCTATTTCAATTATTTCGGAGAGTAGCTAACGAAAATGAGTGCTTGAAATATATGCCGAAACGCAGTGAGAATCAATAAAAAATTAAAAGAATCTCCATAGGTATTTCAAGTATTGGGGGTTCTTTTACTTTCTAACAGAAGAAGGACTCTTTAAATTTATTGAACTTAAATAAACTTTTTTTAAATAAACTATTGAAGTCCAGACGTTTATATGCTATATTATTTTTTGTTGTCAACAAATGACGCAACACATTATAAAATAGTTTTCATCAAAAAATATTTTAAAAAACATGTTGACAATCACTTGGAATCATGATAAATTATATCTTGTCGCAAAAAACGACAAAACATTAAAATTGATCTTTGAAAACTGAACAAAACAACCA
>NZ_JAJERH010000081.1 GCF_016919725.2 Virgibacillus sp. AGTR | reverse complement strand
AGGATTAAGTTTTGAAATAGCTGAATCATTATATGTTATTGGTGTTCTATGTAAAAAGTATTTGATGTTGAGTGAAAATACAGTATAATGTAACGTAAGTAATAAAAACGTGATAATATTTTATAATACTGCTTATTTTATATTCGGAAAATTCACATGATTTAATCGACCGAATGAGTTTTTCAATCGATTGAATTTAGTCAAGAGAGTTTGCTTCATTATGGCAATCGGCTTCGGCTATTTACTTTCACTTTTAAGTTTGGTTACCACTTATTTACTTAGCAAAGGTAAGTCAATAAAAAGAAAATATATCTACTTCGGAATCATGGTTATGACAGTGCTGGCTCCATTTTTATCCTTTGCGATCGGATTGACATATGCAAGGATTGTTGAAAATGGTTGGGCGGCATTGATTATATGGTACTTATTTCCGTTATTTTTCCTATTAGGGCTCATTCTCCTTCTGGTAGGTACTTTTAAGAAGCAAGTGGAATAATGACTATTATACTTATTGTAGTGAGTGTATGCTATTTATAATGAAAGTAAATATGATTAAAGAGCTTAAATGGTTAGGTTTTCATATTTATAGTTAGGGATGGTGTTTACATGGTTCAAGCAAGTACAGTTCTCTTAGATCAGTTGTTAGCAAATGCAAATGATCGAAGCTGGTATGTTTCTTTTGAGGAGTCCGTTGAGAATCTATCTGAAGAGGATGCATTTTGGAAGCCAGATGATCAAAGTCATAGTATAGCAGAGATTGTGCAACACCTTATTTATTGGAATGAAGTATGGCAACAGAGATATGAACAGCGTAATTTTAATGCCGTAACGTCCTTGGACAATAATTCAAAAAGTTTTTCTGTAAAAAGGGATGATAGTTTTAAGCTGCTTAAAGGTCGGTTATTGGAAGTACTTTTACGTTGGCAGGACATAATTACAGAAGATAGTTTACATATGGGTGTAACAGGCTTTCCCGTCGAAGCTGAGTGGTGGGGATTAATTAGTAACGCTGCTACACATAATGCTTACCATATAGGGCAAATAGCTTACTTGAGAAAAATGAAAAAAGACTATTACATATAAAAATGCTCTTTAAATATATGCGTATAAGGATTAATGATATGGATAGAGCATCCAGTCTTAAGGCTTGGTGCTTTACTTTTTTTATAGTAAATAACGGTTTAGTGTTCTTATACTTATTTCTAAGTTTGATGAGGACAGAATTACCTTACATTACTCAATCCATATAGAAAACTTCAATTGTATGAGTATCGAAAATTTTATTATATGGAAACCTATTTTGTTCCATGCTTACATGATACGTATTGTCTTCCTTAATATCCTTCCAGCTTTCAGCGATTGGTATAACCTCTTCATTTCTAATTAATATCTTAGAGTCACTTAAGTCTAATGTTACCTTTTCCGTATCTCCAACTTTATGAAATGTGACCATATATTGTCCTTGTTTATCTTCCTTCTTATCTAGATGTATTAAACCAAAATATCCGGGTTTAGAATAGTAATTATGTACAAGTAATAAGAAGAAGAGAAAGAATGCTGTTATGATTACAAATTTTTTCAACCTATATACTCCTTCTATTCCTGTGATTTTAAATAGTAAATCGATGCCAAGATTTTAAGTTAAATTATCTATTTTAAATGAGTTATGTATTGAGCCTCATTGAAGCAAATACTAGAATTAGAATCGCAAAAAATCAGTATGAAAAGAATAGCTGCCTAAATTGTATCGTTTAAACTGAGAGGTAATTATCCGATATAATTATCATACAATACATGACAACAATAAAATACAATATAAAATTTAAAAAATTATATTGTAAACTTGAAAGTCTGTTGTTAATATGAATGGAACACATCGTAGAGGGAATTAGGATTGAGATGACATAGTAGTTTTTTCGTAAGTACCGAACAGTACCTCTCATTTAAATCGAAGGTAAAGAATAAGAGATCAATGAAATTGGAATTTTTCGTCTTAATAAATTTATATTTATAGATTTATTTTAATATATATAAATTTTGATAAAGAAATTACTTTGCTTATAAATTTGGTTTTAAATTACTTTGCTTAGGGAATGTATATCTAGTATCTTATATATAAATACTAAAACTGCAGAAAGGAGGAAGATGATGCAGCAGCTACCTGAGAACGTCATTCTTTTTCCAAAATGGAGAACAATTTTGGAAGAGGAAAGCTTAACGGCTCTCAAAGAGAAGAAATATGCAGAAGCACTATCGAAATTAGATAAATTATTAAGCTATCAAGTAGATAGCTATGAAATCATAAGTGGTAAACTTATTTGCTTGATGGAGCTTGGTCGCCATCAAGAGGCACAAGATATATGTGAAGAATTGTTAAAACGAAAAGATGCACATTATTATCATTATTTACATATTTACTTAACCATTCTATTCCAAACAAATCAGTATGATCTACTTATGGAACAAGTGGATTTTGAATTCGCTACAAATGCAGTTCCACCTATCATGCAGGAACAATTTCAACAGCTATATGATATGAGTAGTAAAATGAAGGCGGATATAAATGTAGAACACGCGTCAGCTTATTTGGATGATCTAACGCAAGCCATTTCCTCAGATGATTATAAAAGGCAGTGGCAGCTCATTGAGGATTTACGTAAGCTGAAAACACAACCGACAAAAAGAATCCGCAGTTTATTATTAAATAAGGATATCCATCCTGTAATCAAGTCAGCTATTTTCATGTGGTTACAGGAAGTAAATGATATGGATGCTGTTGAGATACATAAATGGGATAAACAAATGACGGTTAAACCAAGTGATATTGGAAAAATACATAGCCTTCCTGTAACGAAGCAAATTCTACTTATTATAAGTGAGCTTGAACAAACGAATCCTTCTATGTTTGAATTGCTTTATAAATTAATACACCATTATATGTACGTTAGATATCCGTCAGTTCCTCCAGAAGAAGATGCTGAATATATTGCAAAAGCATTAAAGCAGGTAGGTTCTGACTATTTAAATATACATACAATGACTTCTAAGGATGACAATGAGAAAGTAAAATATTATATAGAAGAAATTGAGCTGTGTGAAACACTTTATGCAAGTATTATTGAGGAATAAGAATCACTTTAAATGCTTGAAAGGACATGCAATTATGTTATAATAAGATGGTTGTATTTTTAGATCATTATCTAGTAATGAACGTGTAAAATGAAGGACACAATAGATTTTGGAGGGAATTTTTATGTCAGCGAAATGGGAAAAACAAGAAGGAAATGAAGGAGTACTTACGATAGAAGTAAGTGTTGAAGAATTTGACAAAGCATTGGATAAAGCTTTTAAGAAAGTGTCCAAAGATGTGCAAATTCCTGGATTCCGTAAGGGTAAAATTCCACGTGGACTCTTTGAAAAAAGATTTGGTGTAGAATCATTATATCAAGATGCTGTTGATATTGTACTTCCTGATGCTTATATGAAAGCAGTTGAAGAAACAGGCATTGAGCCAGTAGCTCAACCAGATGTAGACATTGAAACTATTGAAAAAGGTCAACCACTTGTATTTACTGCTAAAGTAACAGTTAAGCCTGAAGTGAAACTTGGCGATTATAAAGGGTTAGAAGTGGAAGAAGAATCTGTAGAGGTTACAGATGAAGATGTTGATCATGATTTAGAGCATCAGCGTCAACACCATGCAGAATTAGTAATAAAAGAAGAAGGAAAAATTGAAGATGGCGATACAGCTGTTATTGATTTCGAAGGCTTTGTTGATGGAGAAGCTTTTGAAGGTGGAAAAGGTGAAAGTCATTCCTTAGAGATCGGCTCTGGTCAATTTATTCCTGGATTTGAGGAGCAATTAATTGGAAAGGAAACAGGTGACGAAACAGAGGCTACCGTAACGTTCCCAGAAGATTATCATGCCGAAGAGCTTGCTGGTAAAGAAGCAACCTTTAACGTGAAAATTCATGAAGTAAAATATAAAGAATTACCTGAACTTGATGATGAGTTTGCTAAAGATTTAGATGATGAAGTTGAAACACTAGAAGAATTGAAGAGTAAGAAAAAAGAGCAGCTTTTAGAACAAAAGAAACAAGATGCAGAAAACAAAAAACGCGAAACATTAATTGAAAAAGCTAGTGAGAATGCAGCAATGGATATTCCAGAAGCAATGGTTGATACGGAGCTTGACCAAATGGTTAAAGAGTTTGAACAACGTCTGCAAATGCAGGGTATGACTCTAGAAATGTATTCTCAATTCTCTGGTCAAGATGAAGCTGCACTGAAGGAACAAATGAGAGAAGACGCAGAGAAACGTGTGAAAACAAATCTTACCCTAGAAGCTATTGTGAATGAGGAAAATCTTGAAGTTTCAGAAGAAGATGTAAATGAAGAACTTGAAAAAATGGCATCCATGTATGGTGCTGAAGTAGAACAACTTAAGCAAATGCTTGGCGGTAATACGGATGCAATCGAGGGTGACTTGAAAATGAGAAAAGCGATTGATTTCCTTGTAGAACAAAGCAAAACAGTTTAATCTTGATTGGATAGGTTTATATACTGTAGGATAAGGCAAATACTAAAACAAGGTGCGATGTGTTCGCACCTTGTTTTCCATTATTTACTCTCAAAGAATTTGGGTGAATTATAAATTAAGCGACTTTATTTAGAGAACTAACATATAGTATAAATAGTATGTACTGACTTTTAAATTGAAAATTCCAAGTAAATATGGGATGCTTGGTAATATGTAGCTTTATGATTAAATGATTGATGGTTATGTCAGATCATTGAAGAAAATGGATGACATGGGTAGCAAAAACCTTTTAAAAAGGTTTATTGTTTTGTATTTTAATTTTGATCTGATATGATGACTATAAAGTTGAAACCTAACGAAGAAAAGCTTAGGAGTAGATTTAAACTTTTAGGGGTGAAAATGATGTTTAAATTTAATGAAGAAAAAGGACAATTGAAATGTTCATTCTGCGGTAAAAGCCAGGATCAAGTTCGTAAATTAGTTGCTGGACCGGGCGTTTATATATGTGATGAGTGCATAGAGCTTTGTACTGAAATTGTTGAAGAGGAATTGGGCACGGAAGAAGAAACAGAACTTAAAGAAATCCCGAAGCCAAGAGAAATTTGTGAAATATTAGATGATTATGTAATTGGTCAAGATAAAGCCAAGAAAAATTTATCTGTGGCTGTTTATAATCACTACAAGCGAATTAATACACCGAAAAGCACAGTAGACGATGTGGAACTGTCAAAAAGTAACATTGCGATGATTGGGCCAACAGGAAGCGGTAAAACACTTTTAGCACAAACATTAGCTCGTATCATTAATGTCCCTTTTGCAATGGCCGATGCTACATCCTTAACGGAAGCTGGTTATGTAGGTGAAGATGTGGAAAACATTTTACTTAAACTAATTCAGGCAGCAGATTATGATGTGGAGAAAGCCGAAAAAGGTATCATTTATATTGATGAGATTGATAAAGTTGCTCGAAAATCAGAAAACCCATCAATTACACGTGATGTTTCTGGAGAAGGTGTTCAACAAGCACTATTAAAAATTCTGGAAGGGACAGTAGCGAGTGTACCTCCACAAGGAGGGAGAAAGCACCCCCACCAAGAATTTATCCAAATTGACACAACCAATATATTATTTATTGTAGGTGGAGCGTTTGATGGTATCGACCAAGTAGTGAAACGTCGATTAGGAGAAAAGGTTATTGGTTTTGGTGCCAACGAAAGACAACAGGAGCTTGAAATGGGACAGTTACTTGCTAAAGTTCTTCCAGAAGATTTACTTCGATATGGATTAATTCCTGAATTCATTGGAAGAATTCCTGTGATCGGCAGCTTAACACCGCTTGATGAAGAAGCGCTTGTGGAAATATTGACAAAGCCGAAAAATGCTCTCGTAAAGCAATATGAGAAGCTATTCCAAATGGACGATGTTGAATTGGAATTTGAAGAAAACGCATTAAAAGAAATTGCGGCAAAGGCAATCGAAAGAAAGACAGGAGCCAGAGGCTTGCGTTCTATCATTGAAGGTATCATGCTCGATGTGATGTTTGATCTTCCATCAAGAGAAGATATAGAAAAATGTATTATAACTGAACAAACTGTTCAAGATGAAAATGGAAGCCCTAAATTAGTGTATAGGGATGGTACGGTTACAGAAGGTAATAAGAAGCATCCTCGAGAAAGTGCATAACACCTACCATTAAATCTAAGTTGAATACTGATGTTAAGGAGACTGACTTTATTACACGTTTTCATGTAACCAAGTCAGTCTCTTTTCATGACTGAATTGTATATTTATCTTGAGCAAGCGAATCATAAGAATAGCAACTAAAACAAATTCGATATATTGATTTACAAATTTAAGACTTTTATATAAACTTTAAGCACATATGAAAAAATGTGAAATATTGATTACATAGTTTTGGAGGTACATATCATGACAAAAGAAAACATGCAGCTTCCCCTCCTTCCTTTACGCGGACTTTTAGTATTTCCATCTATGGTAATACATCTTGATGTGGGTCGTGCTAAATCAATTGCAGCATTAGAGAAAGCAATGATGGATGATCAGGAAATCTTTCTCGCTGCACAGAAAAAAGACAGGCTGGAAGAGCCAGAGCCAAAAGATATTTATTCTACAGGTACGCTAGCTACGGTTAAACAGATGATAAAGCTTCCAAATGGAACAATACGTGTATTAGTCGAAGGACTTTATCGTGGAGAAATAGTCCGTTATGTGGAACAAAACGAAGAGTTCGTGGTCGAAATCAAAAAGTTAGAAGATATTCAAACTGACTATCATGAGGAAGAGGCCCTCATGCGCTCACTGTTAAACCAATTTGAGCAATACATTAAAGTATCTAGAAAACTCACTCATGAAACCTTCGACATCGTTTCCGATATTGAAGAACCTGGGAGATTAGCGGATATGATTACCTCGCATTTATCCTTGAAAATAAAAGAAAAGCAAGAGCTATTAGAAACAACAAATGTAAAGGATAGATTAAAGCAGTTAGTTCGAATAATTTCAAATGAAAAGAAGGTCCTTGATTTAGAAAAGAAAATCGGACAACGTGTAAAAACATCTATGGAAAAAACACAGAAAGAATTTTATTTACGTGAGCAGCTAAAAGCTATTCAAAAAGAATTAGGTGAAAAAGATGGTAAGTCAGGTGAGGTAAGTCAGTTAAAAGAAAAAATTGATCAATCAGATATGCCAGATAATATTAGGGATGTTGCATGGAAAGAATTAGACCGGTATGAAAAAGTACCACAAAGTTCTGCTGAAAGTTCTGTAATCCGCAACTATCTAGAATGGTTATTATCATTACCTTGGACAGAAAAAACACAGGATACGATCGAAATTGAATATGCAGAGGAAATATTAGATAGAGACCATTATGGTCTTGATAAGGTAAAGGAACGAATACTAGAATATTTAGCTGTACAAAAATTAACCAATTCAATAAAAGGACCTATATTGTGTTTAGTTGGACCACCTGGGGTTGGGAAAACCTCATTAGCAAAATCCATTGCTAGATCAATAAACCGAAATTTCGTTCGAATTTCCCTTGGAGGAGTTAGGGATGAGGCTGAAATAAGAGGACATAGACGCACTTATATTGGTGCCATGCCCGGTAGGATTATTCAAGGAATGAAGAAGGCAAAAACGGTAAATCCTGTTTTTTTATTAGATGAAATAGACAAAATGTCAAATGATTTCCGTGGTGATCCTTCATCTGCAATGTTAGAAGTGCTTGATCCAGAGCAAAATAGCAATTTCAGTGATCATTTTATTGAAGAGACTTATGACCTTTCCAATGTACTATTTGTAGCAACAGCAAATTATGTAAATAATATTCCTGAGCCATTATTAGATCGAATGGAATTAATTTCTATTGCCGGATATACAGAAGTCGAAAAGCAATATATAGCGAAGCAGCATCTATTGCCGAAGCAGTTAAAAGAAAATGGGTTGAAGAAAAGTAATTTACAAATCCGCGATGATGCACTTTTAAAATTAATACGTACATACACTAGAGAGGCAGGAGTACGTAATTTAGAAAGACAATTGGCTACCCTTTGTAGAAAGGCAGCTAAAATTATTATTTCCGAAGAGAAGAAACGTGTAATTGTTACTAATAATAGTATTGAAACACTATTAGGAAAACCATTGTACCGTTACGGGTTAATCGAGCAAGAGAATCAGATTGGGACTGCAACAGGTCTTGCATATACTGCAGCTGGGGGAGACACGTTATCAATTGAGGTATCTCATTATCCTGGTAAAGGGAAATTGACACTTACTGGAAAACTCGGTGATGTTATGCAAGAATCCGCTCAAGCAGCATTTAGTTATATACGGTCTCGATCCAAGGAATTAAATATAGATCCTTCCTTTCATGAAAATAGTGATATTCATATACATGTTCCTGAAGGCGCAACCCCTAAGGATGGTCCATCCGCAGGTATAACGATGGCAACTGCGTTAGTTTCTGCGTTAACTGGACGAGCGGTAAAGAAGGAAGTTGGAATGACTGGAGAAATTACATTAAGAGGACGAGTATTACCGATTGGTGGGCTTAAAGAAAAGTCTTTAAGTGCTCATCGTGCAGGTATAACAACGATAATCATTCCAGAGGAAAATGAGAAAGATATTGAATCCATTCCTGAAAGTGTTCGGAATGATTTAAGGTTTATACCTGTTCGTCATTTAGATCAAGTATTAGAACACGCGTTAGTGGGGGAGAAGAATGAAAGTAATAAACGCTGAAATAGTAATTAGTGCTGTAAGTGAAAAACAATACCCAAATGATCACCTCCCAGAAATTGCCTTGGCGGGGCGATCTAATGTTGGAAAATCGTCCTTCATTAATAAATTAATTAACAGAAAAAATTTAGCTCGAACTTCTTCTAAACCAGGTAAAACACAAACACTTAATTTCTATAAGATAAATAATGGTTTCTATTTTGTAGATGTTCCTGGTTATGGTTATGCAAAAGTATCAAAAAAAGAACGAGAAAAATGGGGTAAAATGATGGAGGAGTATTTCGAAAAGCGCTCATCATTAAAAGCAGTCCTTCTTATTACGGATGTCCGTCATGAACCTACAAAAGATGATATTCAAATGTATGATTATCTTAAACATTATGAGTTACCAGTCATTGTAATTGCAACCAAATTGGATAAAGTACCTAAAAGTAAACGTGCCAAACATATCAAACGGACAAAGTCTGTACTACAAATGGAATCAGATGATGTTTTATTACCTTTCTCAGCCGAAACTGGAGAGGGAAAGGATCAGGCATGGTCAATTATTAGGAATCATATCGGTCAATAGATAAATGCAGGTAAGACAAAAGAAATTCAGATAAACATACGAAGATAAGTGGGTAAAGTCATCGAACGGATGATTTTGCCCACTATTTCTATTTAGAAGTTATAGTAAGAGGGAAACGAAGGACCTCGATTCCGAATAATAAAACGAGCTTCTTCACTTTCATTTTTGCAAAAGGGATGTCCTACTAAACTTCCTACAGGAAAGGAAGTTTAAAATATCTTTATTATAAACAATAAATGAAATAATATTAAATTTTTAGAATTCAGGAGTATAACTTAGTATTTATGGGTATGTGTAAGAGAAATAGAGTTATAACCTGATAGAATATTCATTTGTTCTTTAAAGATATGAGACTCGCCTATAGCCAATTGGTGATTAATCATTAACATTGTTATAATTTTACTTATTGGTGCGCAATTAAGAAAAATGCGATCTCTTCTGAGCAATTCACTAAGAATTAGAAAGGGTGTTTACCTGTTGAAAAAACTGAATATTACAATATTTGTCTTTTTATTAATGTTGTTTCTTGCTGCTTGTGGGTCAGATGAAGGTTCAACTTCATCAGAGGGTGATTCAGAAAGTGAAAAAAATGCCTTCTGGCTTGTAGAGGATGGAAAGCTTACATTTGCTGCTTCTGGAGAATTTAAACCTTTCAGTTACATGGAGGGGACGAAGATGGTAGGCTATGATATTGCTGTTGGTAAGGCAATTGCTAATAAATTAGGATTAGAACCCAATCCACAGCGTGCAAAATTCTCTGGGATCGTTACAGGAGTTACAGAAGGAAGGTACGACATAGCGGTTGCCAGTCATACGATAACAGAGGAACGTTTAAAGCAGGTTAATTTCTCCCAACCTTATTATTATTCAGGTCCAGTAATTTATACTAGGCCAGACAGTGAAATTCAAGCACCTGAGGATCTTGAAGGCAAAGAGGTTTCTGTTGCGCGAGGAACGACATATATCGAAATGGCAACGGAATATACAGATAACATTCCACAGGTTGATAGTGATGTAGTAGCCTTACAATCTTTGGCAAAAGGGCATCATGATGCTGTCATAACGGACGATGTCACGGGAATAACTGCGATTGATAATGGGTTAAAAATAGAAAATAGAGGTCAGCTTGGAGTAAGCGAACAAGCGATTGCTATTGGAAAAGACAATAATGCGTTATTAAAGGCGGTTAATGAGGCATTACAGGAAATGAAGGAAAATGGAGAGCTTCAAGAGCTTTCTGAAAAATGGGTTGGTGGTGACATTACACAAAAACCAGAAACTGTGGATTAAGCTGTTTGTTGAATAATAGAATAGGATACAGAAGGTTACAAGTGTGCGCAAAAAGTTGCGCACACTTCCATCTTTAAGGGAGGGAAATATGATTTGTCAGCAATCACACACTTTTTTGAGATTTTTACAGGGAGCATAGATGTATTTTTAGATGGACTATGGATAACGATTAAGCTATCTGTTGTTTCTTTATTAATAGCCTTTATCATTGGTTTGTTTTTTGCAATATTGAAGATTTCAAATATAAAAATACTGCAATGGATAGCGGATGCTTATATTTGGATAGTAAGAGGTACTCCACTTATTGTGCAAATTTTTATTCTTTTTTATGGTCTTACTGATATATTACTTATACCAATGTTTTGGGCAGGAGCAGCCGGTTTAGCCTTTCATAGTGGTGCTTATATTGCTGAAATTATCCGAGGTGCTATCCAGTCAATTGATAAAGGACAACGTGAAGCTGGTCGCTCACTGGGGATGAGCAGAGGATTAACGATGCGAAGAATTATTCTCCCGCAAGCTTTTCGCAGAGCAGTTCCCTCTTTGGGAAATCAATTTATCATAGGTATTAAGGATTCTTCCTTAGTCTCTTTTATTGGAATGCAGGATTTATTTGGAGTAGCAAGTACGATGGGATCGAATAGCTTTGATTATCTACCATATTATTTAACTGTAGCAATCTACTATCTCTTGATTGTACTCATTCTAACCTATGTGGTGAATCTAACTGAGAAAAAGCTCGCACGTAGTGATTAATTAGAGGAGGAAAGAAATGGATACATTGAACAACCAAGAAATGATTAAAGTTAATAAGTTAAATAAATCATTTGGCAACTTACATGTTTTAAAGAATATAAATTTAACGGTAAAGGAAAGTGATGTTGTCGTTCTAGTTGGTGCTAGTGGTTCTGGTAAAAGCACGCTACTTCGTTGCTTGAACTTTTTAGAAATAAAAAACAGTGGACAAATAATCATTGAGGGAGAACAAATTGAAAAGGATACCCATGATCTAAACAAAATACGACAAAAAGTAGGTATGGTGTTTCAACACTTTAATTTATTTCCACATATGACGGTGTTGCAGAATGTTATCGAGGCTCCCATCCAGGTTAAAAAACAAACGAAACAGGAGGCAATAGAAGAAGGGAAATATTTATTAGAGAAAGTTGGTTTAGGAGACAAGTATGATGTGTATCCTTCCACTTTATCTGGTGGTCAAAAACAACGTGTGGCAATTGCTAGAGCATTAGCAATGAAACCGGATGTCATGCTGTTTGATGAACCAACTTCCGCACTAGATCCTGAATTGGTGGGAGAAGTTTTAGCAACAATGAAGGAATTGGCAGAAGAGGGGATGACTATGGTTGTTGTAACACATGAAATGGGATTTGCCCGTGAGGTTGCTGATTGGGCTGTCTATATGCATGAAGGTAAAATTATTGAGGTTGGCAGCCCAAATGAATTATTTGATAATCCAAAAGAAAAAAGGACACAGGCCTTTCTGAGCTCTGTATTATAAAACAACGTATGAAAAAAAGACATTTGCTTAAACTAATGCAGATGTCTTTTTTTTAGGCTAGACTTACTTTTTCCTTTTCAATAGATACAAGCCTAAGACAATAAGAATAACTGGCCAAAATCGTTCTAAATATTCTACAACGATATAGATCCAATTAAACCAAACCGGCAGTTGAATAGAAAAAAGCATAATAATAGCAAAAACAATAAGTAATAAACCAGGAATGATTCCCTCTTTCGTATGTAAATAGCGGATGATAAATGCTATACCCACGATAAGGAGATACATGGCCCAATGATCTATCCAAAAGGAATAATAAGCAATCCCATAAAAATGTATACCTAATCCTAAGATTACTGTACCAGTAAATAAATTTTGATAACTTTTTGTAACATAGCTATGGATAAGTAATACAAGCCCAATTAGAATGATTATTGTTTGCCATGAATAAAAATTAGATAGTATGGGGATGTTTAATTGTTGTAATAGAAAAAACACACCGATACCAATTAGTAAATAAGCAGTTAAAGTTTGTTGTTTTTTCAAGCTTTCACCTCATGTAGCTGCATTTCAGATTCTTGCTTCTTTTATGCCATTATGATAAAGTACATTCGTGTTAATAATCCTATAATTACTCTACCATATTGTTTCAGATTATGTTCACATTTAAAGAAATTGTAAATAAATAATCATGTTATAATGGAAATTAGCAAAGGTTTTAGTTTATACTAATTATTAAGTAAAACTTTCTATTTAAAGTACGTATGGATTAGCTAGGATTTTTGGGGGTAGATAGTGTGCATATTTTAAAAGTTGGGTTTAATTACAGAACAGCCCCTGTAGAAATAAGGGAGAAGCTTGCATTTTCAGAAGAAGATCTTCATGATGCTATGGTTACGTTGAAGAAACAAAAGAGCATTCTGGAAAATGTGATTGTTTCCACATGCAATCGTACCGAGATTTATGCTGTAGTTGATCAACTTCACACAGGCCGCTATTATATTAAGCAATTTTTAGCGGACTGGTTTCAAGTAGATAAGAACGAGTTCGCACCCTTTTTACGAATAACAGAAGATGATGGTGCGATGGAGCATTTATTTCGTGTAATCACAGGGCTAGATTCCATGGTCTTAGGTGAGACACAAATTTTGGGACAAGTAAAACAAGCGTTTTTAACTGCTCAAAAAATGGAAACAACAGGTACCATTTTTAATGAATTGTTCAAGCAGGCTATTACATTTGGTAAGCGAGTACAAAAGGAAACGTCTATAGGCGAACACGCAGTTTCTGTTAGTTATGCTGCAGTAGAGTTAGCAAAAAAAATCTTCGGCAGCTTACAACATAAACATGTAGTCATTTTAGGAGCAGGGAAAATGGGGGAACTTGCTGCCAAAAACCTCCAAGGCTCTGGCGCAACGCAAATTACAGTTGTTAATCGAACAAAGGAAAAGGCAGAAGTACTTGCAACAAAATTTTCTGCACAATCTGAATCAATGGATTACTTACCACATGTATTAAAAAGTGCGGATATTGTAATTACTTCAACAGGTTCAGATTCCGTAATTCTGACGAAAGACATGGTTGAACCTGTACAAAAAGAACGTAAGGGTAGCCCACTGTTTTTAGTTGATATTGCTGTACCAAGAGACGTAGATCCTGCTATTAGTCAGATGGATAATATTTTCCTATATGATATTGATGATTTGCAGCATATCGTGGATGAAAACTTAGAAGCTAGAAAAAATGCTGCCGAACAAATTGAGTTAATGTTTGAAGCTGAGATTGTATCATTTAAAGAATGGCTTAAAACACTTGGTGTAGTTCCAGTAATATCGGCTTTAAGGCAAAAAGCACTTTCCATCCAAGCGGAAACGGTAAAAAGCATTGAACGTAAAATTCCTGATTTGACAGAAAGAGAAAAGAAAGTTATTAACAAGCATACTAAAAGCATTGTTAATCAACTTCTGAAAGAACCTGTTACGCAAGTAAAGGAATTAGCTGCTGGTCATAATGCTGATGACACACTGCAGTTATTCATTGATATTTTTGGAATTGAAGATGAGGTACAAGCTGAATATGCAAAGCAGGCAAAAAAAAATGATTCGGTTACAGCAATCAAGAAGAAAGAGGTATCCTTTCCGTTGTTGGATAAGATAACAACTTTATAATGAAAGGATTTCACGTATGATTGAACTAAAATGGCTTTATGAATTCATACTGATTATCTATGGTTTGAGCTTGATTGGATATTTTATCGATTTTATTCAGGACAACCGGAAGGTCAATCGAGCTGCCTTCTGGTTGCTTAGTGTGGTTTGGGTTATACAAACCGTTTTTTTATTGTACGAAGTACTAATCGAACATAACTTTCCAATCATTACGTTAAATGATAGTTTGTTTTTTTATGCATGGGTCTTAGTTACGATTTCGTTAATTGCGAACAAATTATTTCCTATTCATTTTATCGTCTTTTTTACAAATGTCTTCAGTTTTTTTATCTTATTATTATATTTACTATTGGATGCACAGGCAAATTTAGAAACACATGGTATCCAGCTTGTTCATGAGATATTAGTTGCTCATATCACGGTTGCCATCATTTCCTATGGTTTCTTTACATTTTCATTTCTATTATCGTTAATGTATATCATTCAATATCAGCTTCTGAAGCGGAAAAAAGGCTTTAAATGGATGTGGAGATTTGGGGATTTAAATAGACTTGATGATTATTCATTTAAAGCAGTAACAATTGGTGTTCCATTATTACTAATTGCTATTATTTTAGGTGTGGTATGGGCATATGTGTCAAACGCAGAATTCTACTGGTTTGATTTGAAAACGATCGGATCTTTCTTTGTACTCGCTATATATATCATTTACTTGATTTTAAGATTACTAAAAGGGTATAAAGGTAAGGTGACAGCAATGTATAATACCGCAGCGTTTCTTATTTTATTAATTAATTTCTTTTTATTTAGCACCTTATCAAATTTTCACTTTTAGTCGTTAAGGAGGAAGTTACAGTGCGTAAAATTGTTGTTGGGTCAAGAAAAAGTAATCTAGCATTAACGCAAACGAATTGGGTGATTAACAGATTAAAACAAGCTGGAGTTGAAAATGAGTTTGAAGTAAAAAAAATTGTAACAAAAGGTGATCGCATCTTAGACGTTACCTTATCAAAGGTAGGGGGAAAAGGACTCTTTGTTAAGGAAATTGAACAAGCTATGTATAATAAAGAAATCGATTTAGCTGTACATAGTATGAAAGATATGCCAGCTAAAATGCCAGATGGTCTTGTGATTACAACCATTCCAGAGCGTGAGGATCATCGTGATGCCTTTATTTCGGAAGGGAATGTTATGCTTCATGATTTAAGGAAAGGGGCGATTGTTGGTACTAGTAGTCTACGTAGAGCGGCACAAATATTAGCTGCACGTCCAGATGTTAGTATTAAGTGGATCAGAGGAAATATAGAGACGCGGATTCGAAAATTAAAGGAAGAAGATTATGATGCGATTGTTTTAGCTGTTTCCGGGCTCAAACGTGTCGGTTTGAGTGAAGAACTAATTACAGAATATTTAGAGCCAGATGTCTGCGTTCCTGCAGTTGGACAGGGCGCTTTAGCTATCGAATGTCGTGAAGATGATCAAGAACTTCGTGCATTACTTTCTAAAATTAATGATGCATCTACAACGCGTACAGTGACAGCAGAAAGAACTTTCTTACATCTTCTTGAAGGAGGCTGTCAAGTTCCTATTGGTGGCTACGCATATTTAGAAGGCGATGATATAATCTTGACCGCGCTTGTAGGTACACCTGATGGGAAAACGATTTTGAAGGAAGTTGTTCGTGGAACAGATCCAGAATTAGTTGGGAAAGAAGCTGCTGAGAGACTGATGAATCAAGGTGCAAAGGAAATTATTGAAAAAGTAAAAGAGGAGCTAGACAAATAATGTCCTTGCCATTATCAGGAAGGAAGATTCTCGTCACTCGAGAACAAACTAAGGCGCTATCATTTGCTGAGAAAATAAAGGCTTTAGGTGGTAAACCTGTTTCAGCTCCATTATTACGCATTGCTTGTAGAGATAGGGAGAATCATTTTGAATTTTTTCAGTCTATCTCTAAATTTGCCTGGATCTTCTTTACAAGTTCAAATGGGGTTGATTGCTTTTTTAAGCTTGTCAATCGTTATCAAGTCGATATACATTTGCAACAAGTAAAGATAGCAGTGGTTGGCCGGAAAACGGAAGAAAAGCTTAAGCAATTTGGATATGCTGCCCAATTTATACCTTCAGCCTATAATGCAGATACGATGGCAACCGAGTTCTTGGAAAAATATAGTGATCCTGGCCCAATTTTATTGATACAAGGTAATCGCTCCAGAGATATTTTGCCGAAACGATTGGAAGCAGAAAATCTATTATTTACACCATTCGTAGTATACGAAACCTATTCCAATGAAGTGATGAAAGATAAATTATCAAGCATTCTAGAAGAACATAGCTTTGATTATCTTACATTTACAAGTCCATCAACTATTGAAGCATTTGTAGAGATGACTTCTCACATACCACATATACCCTGTGTCTGCATCGGTACAACTACTGAACTACGGGCAAAACAAGTGGGATTTCAATCTATATTAGTACCTAATGAATTTACTATTGATGGTATGATAACTTGTATGATAAACGATATTCAAAAGAGAGGATAGATAAATATGAAAGCTACAGAAGGGTTTGCACGTCATCGCAGGCTAAGAAGTTCGGATTCCATGCGGGCATTGGTAAGAGAAACACATTTGCACACTAATGATCTCATTTATCCATTGTTTGTTATCGAAGGTGAGAATATAAAAAATGAAGTACCATCTATGCCTGGTGTTTATCAAGTATCGTTGGATTTATTATTAGGAGAAGTAAAAGAAATTGATCAACTTGGGATAAAAGCATTAATGTTGTTTGGTGTACCTAAGGATAAGGATGAGCAAGGCACTGGTGCATTTACAGATCAAGGGATTGTCCAAGAAGCTACGCGTTTAATTAAAAAGGCACTTCCTTCGATGTTAGTGCTAGCTGATACTTGCTTATGCGAATATACATCCCATGGTCATTGTGGTGTGATTCATAACCATGATGTAGATAATGATGCATCACTAGAATTGTTAGCTAAAACGGCTGTATCACAGGCAGAAGCGGGTGCGGACATAATCGCCCCTTCTAACATGATGGATGGATTTGTAACAGTCATTCGTAGCGCGTTGGATGAAGCCGGATATAAAAATATTCCGATTATGTCCTATGCTGTAAAATATTCTTCAGCCTTCTATGGCCCATTTCGTGATGCAGCTGATAGCACACCGCAATTTGGCGACAGAAAAACGTATCAAATGGATCCTGCAAATCGATTGGAAGCAATGCGTGAGACGCAATCCGATGTAGAGGAAGGCGCAGACTTTTTGATTGTGAAGCCAGCACTATCCTACTTAGATATTGTAAGAGATGTTAAAAATAACTTTGATGTGCCAGTTGTTGCCTATAATGTTAGTGGAGAATATTCGATGGTAAAAGCTGCAGCAATGAATGGATGGATTAATGAGGAAGAGCTTGTGATGGAAAAGTTACTTTCTATGAAACGAGCAGGTGCCGACTTGATTATTACTTATTTTGCAAAAGATGTTGCAAAATGGTTAAATAAATAGCATTTTATCAGTTAAAAAACAGAGGTGATTATTTGTGAAAAGCTTTACCAAGTCTAGCGATGCATACAAAGAAGCAGTTGATTTAATGCCTGGAGGTGTAAATTCGCCTGTCCGCGCATTTAAGTCTGTAGGGATGTCACCAATTTTTATGCAATCTGGCAAAGGTTCTAAAATGAAAGATATTGATGGAAACGAGTATATTGATTATGTATTAAGCTGGGGACCACTTATCTTGGGGCATGCAGATGATCGTGTCGTAGAGAAATTAAAGCAGGTGGCAGAAAAGGGAACAAGCTTTGGTGCTCCTACCTTAGTAGAAAATGAACTAGCCCAACTCGTTATTGATCGTGTTCCATCTATTGAAATGGTAAGAATGGTAAACTCAGGAACAGAAGCCACGATGAGTGCTTTACGTGTAGCGAGAGGCTACACGGGAAGAGATAAAATATTAAAGTTTGAAGGGAATTACCATGGACATGGCGATTCTTTATTAATAAAGGCTGGTTCAGGTGTAGCAACACTAGGACTACCGGATAGTCCTGGAGTTCCAAAGTCAATTGCACAAAACACCATAACAGTTCCTTATAATGATTTGGAAAGTACTCGTTATGCCTTCGAACAATTTGGTGACGATATTGCTGCTGTAATTGTTGAGCCGGTTTCAGGAAATATGGGTGTTGTACCTCCACGTAATAACTTTTTACAAGAGCTACGGACGATTACAGAAAATAATGGTACGGTTCTAATATTTGATGAAGTTATGACAGGATTCCGCGTTGACTATCATTGTGCACAAGGACATTTTGCAGTTACTCCTGATATGACATGCCTTGGAAAAGTAATTGGTGGGGGTCTTCCTGTAGGTGCATATGGTGGGAAAAGAGAAATAATGGAAAAAGTTGCTCCGACAGGAACTATCTATCAAGCTGGAACGTTATCAGGGAATCCATTAGCGATGACTGCAGGTATTGAAACACTAAAAGCACTAACCAATGAAACCTACGTGGAGATTAATAAGAAGGTTGACCAATTAGTGGAAGGCTTCACCCAAGCTGCAACTAAATATAATATTCCATTGCATATTAATCGTGCTGGTTCTATGGTTGGGGTATTCTTTACCAATGAAGATGTGACTAATTTCGCAACAGCACAGACTTCCAATCTAGATTATTTCTCTCAATATTATAAAGGGATGATTGAAGAAGGAATATTTTTGCCTCCATCACAGTTTGAAGGCCTATTCCTATCAACCGCTCATACGGATGAAGATATTGAGAAAACAATTAACGCGATTCATACGGTATTTTCCAAAATTAAATAACAATCATAAAAAGCTATTCTCTGCACGACGGAGATTAGCTTTTTTAATTGTCTAGGAAATTAAAAGTTAACCCATGTGGATAAATATGGGCGTGAGCCGCGTCCAGCTCCAGCGCCCAGAAACTAGGCGACTTCATGAATCACCTTACGATAAGTCATCGTCGGTTCGTAAGTTTACCGTGATTCCTTTATCTTAGTTAACTCGCTCCAGTTGCTATATTTCTAATCGAGTGCTTTTGCTTTTGTTCTAAGTTAAGAAAGTATAAAATCAGTGCAATGACTGCGTTAAGCCAAGTAGTTATTTTGAAATGTTTGATGTATATTGGTAATGCTCCGACTAATTACTTCGCTTTCTGCGGGCACGGCCTCAACTAA
>NZ_JAJERH010000080.1 GCF_016919725.2 Virgibacillus sp. AGTR | reverse complement strand
TTTTTAAAAAAGATAAGAAAGTATAAAATTTCTAATCGGGCGCTTGCGCTTTTCCTTAGGAAAAATACTGACATTTACCTCCTCCAAAAATGAGGCAAGCATTGAATTCATATAAATGAGATAATTAATTAAACGTATTAGCCTCCTCTTAAGCTGGTTGACACTCTGTCATGATAGGAGACAACAGGAGTGGACGAATGTATAGTTTGTTTGGTGAGGTGCGAATTTGCTTAAACATGCGTTGAAAGAGAGGGATGACGTTGACAATTAATGGTATTAATCATTTGCTTTTTTCAGTATCGGATTTAGGTAGGTCTATTAGCTTTTATGAACAGGTCTTTCAAGCAAAGCTTCTAGTGAGGGGGAAGCGTACAGCATATTTTGATTTAAACGGTCTATGGCTGGCTCTAAATGAAGAAATAGGAATTCCTCGTACGGAAATTCATCATTCCTATACACATATCGCTTTTTCTATTGAGGAAAAGGATTTTTTAAGTGTTTATCAAAGATTAAAGAGCCTAGGTGTAACTATTCTAAATGGAAGAAAAAGAGATATACGTGATCAACAATCCATTTATTTTACTGATCCAGATGGTCATAAGTTTGAATTCCATACAGGTACGCTTGCGGATCGATTAGACTATTATAGGGATGAAAAGCAGTATATGGAATTCTTTGATTGACAAGAGGCGTTGTGAGGGGAATACTAAGTTTTGGCTTATGAGAAGTTAAAAGCGTAACTTTGGACAGGGGTGTATATATTAGGAGCTGACCTTTAAACGTTAGATCAGCTCCTAGCTTTTTTTATAAGTTAAGAAAGTATAAAATCAGTGCAATGACTGCGTTAAGCGAAGTAGTTATTTTGAAATGTTTGATGTATATTGGCAATGCTCCGACTAATTACTTCGCTTTCCGCGGACACGGCCTCAACTAACTTTGCAAAGAAGAACACGTTGCAAAGTGGATTTTCGGCTCGCCGCTAATCCCGCAGGAGTCTACGTAATTAGTCTCCGCTATGAGAAGGTGCAACAATTCTTGTCATAAGTAATAGTTGACTTTTTTACAATGGATAAAGTGAAAATCGCTATCCGTGAGTATAAAAGCAGCTGTGTTACTTCATGCTAGCGTTGTAGAGCCTGATAATAGCGAAGGTCAGCCACTTCAACTCCTGTGGGAAATGTTTGACCTGAAGATCCACTTTTTTGAGCGGGTTTTGCTAAAAAAGTTAGCTGAAGGACAAACCCCACGGAAAGGGAAGTGGGCAGCCGGAGTGATTCCATAATAGCTACTAGAGGAAGCGTAAATCTGAGCATGTAGTGATAAGGACTGAGCGAATTTTGCTCCGTTTTTCTTAGTATAGCGAAGTTCTGGCGTTACTATCTATTGGTCAAGAGCTTCAATTTGATTTTTAAGATCGGTGATATTTTCTATGGTTTGATATAAATCCGATTGTTTTAATTGTTCCACTGCTGTCTCGCCACTGTCGATGATATTATTTGTTGTATCTAACAGTACTTGGCTTTTGTTTTCTAATTCTTGATGAATATCTGTGGCAATGGTAGGTGGATCAATTGTCATAAAATCTTCTATGGTACCTTTTAAAGATTCTAGATGAGATAATAGTGCTTGCCCTTCAAGTGAAGAGGTTTCCTCAGCAAAGTTGCTTAGTGTATTGATATAATCACTTGCTTCATTTGCATAATTCAATGAATGAGTCGTTTCTTCTAACAACGAACATCCACTAAGGAATACTAATGTAACAGTAATAAGTAATAGGAAGCTTTTTTTCATTTGCTTCTCCTTTCAGTACAATTGTGTCTTTAATTAATTTACGTTGAAATGCCTGTTTAAGTTTCAAGCATATATGTATAAATGTTTTTCTAACTAATGGGGAAACTATTTGCTTGAGAGCAACTAGAAAGGGTGTTAAAAATGAAAAAAATAATGTATTTCCTAGCAGTGCTTGTTTGTTTGGTTAGTATTGGAGGGAATGCTGTCTCTGCTGAATTTCTTGATATGCGAGTAACGGAGACAAATGATGTAAAGCAGCATAAAGATGTTTATAAAGCTTTACTGTTACAAAAAGCAAAAGAGTTAGGTATTGAAGTAGAAGGGAAATCCATAGAAAAGATTAAAAAGCAAGTTGTTCAGACCAGTATAACCAATACTGCTAAGGAATTAGGGATTGCAACAGAAGGTAAGAATATAAACGAGTTAAAAAAGGAAGTCCATCATGCTAAAGTAATAAAAAAAGCGAAGGAACTAGGTTTAGATGTACAAGGAAAGGAACCAGATCAGCTAGCAAAAGAAGTCCATGAAACAATGATTAAGAAAAAGGCAGAAAAATTAGGCATAAGTGCCGAGGGAAAGGATATTCAAGAGCTTCAGAAAGAAATTATCAAAACAAAGGTAACAAAAGCAGCTGAAAAGTTTGGAATTGAGACA
The DNA here is from genome assembly GCF_016919725.2 of Virgibacillus sp. AGTR. Lineage (GTDB taxonomy): Bacteria > Bacillota > Bacilli > Bacillales > Amphibacillaceae > Virgibacillus > Virgibacillus salarius. The sequence continues at coordinate 17,171 of NZ_JAJERH010000080.1, read as the reverse complement.
GAAGACGAGGATATTCGTGGCTTAATCCAAGCTATTCATGAGGCAAAATTATACCATACTGCTGAAAAATTAGGCATACTTACAACCAATAAAAGCGCAGATGAACTAATGGAAGAGATCATCGTTAACCATTCTACAGAGGCAAAAGAGCTAAACTTATATCCATTTCAGAATGGTAAGTTACATGTTCATCCTCACCATAAACTTTATTAGCTATGTAAAAAGAACAAGCGATAGAGATTAGAGGGTCTCCATCGCTTGTTCTTTTTAAGTTATAATTATGATGTGATAAGGTGGGAATCCAGCAATCCTTACAAAATGACAGTCAAACTTAACCTTTTGCTTTAAATTCGATTAATTGTTTTAATTAGAGTAAGTCGTTATTTAATATTCTTTTTCTGTACCAGTTGCAAACGTAATGTCTAAATCCAGTAAGGCATCTTCTGGAATGTTAAAAGCTTTTCGAACCGCTGCTAATACTTCCTCTTTTGAACTATTCTCATCAAAGTCAAATTGAGCGAAGTGATCATCTAACTCATGTAGCGCCTCATCGTTAGAAAGTCTTATTCCTTGATTTTTATCGTTATAACTCGCTTCGACCCGGTCAGGTACAAATTCGTATTCCACTTCAACAGCGTCTTTTATATTTTCAAAGTCAGCTTCTAAATCAAATTCTATAAAGCTGTAAGGCGCCTCGGATACGGAGGTAGTCTCACCGTTATTCTTATCTTGCTGCATATCAGCCGGTTTTTGTTCGGTTTCTTGTTGCGTATCATCTGCTCCGCAAGCAGTTATTACATTGAATAATACGATTAAGGCTAGTAATGCTATAACTCTAACCATAGCTAGTTTTTTCTGCATATGTATCGCTCCATTCTACATAAGATGCTAGTTATCATTTTAACCCTTTGTGATGGATTTCAAACCAAAAATATGTCATTTTTTATTTATCTATCCTATGACAGCTATTGAAACTTTTTAGTTTGTGTTGGTATTCGATTATGGTAAGATGATATCTATGACTAAAAATTGAAGTCTGCTTATGGAGTTATAATACAAGCAAAAAAGTTGAATAAAAAGCGATTGCTGAGGAATCCATAAGATATCAGATTATAAAAGAAAGAAGGAAGTTTTATGGTGGATAACAACATTTCAGAAGTAAATAGTCCAACTTCTGTAAATAAGGTACCGCTAATGATCGTACTGATATCCGGTGCTTTTGTTGCCATTTTAAATCAGACATTATTAGCTACAGCCCTGCCGCATATTATGATTGATTTGCAATTGGATGCAAATACAGCGCAATGGCTGCAATCTATTTTTATGCTCGTCAATGGAATTATGATTCCGATTACTGCATTTCTTATTGAACGATTTACAACGAGAGGACTATTTTTATCAGCATTAACGATTTTTGCGATAGGGACAATTATTTGTGCATTAGCACCGAATTTCGCTGTGTTAATGGCTGGACGTGTAGCACAAGCAGCAGCTGCTGGTATTATTATGCCGCTTATGCAAACCATTTTATTCCTTATTTTTCCGATTGAAAAACGTGGGTCGGCAATGGGAATGTTTGGTTTAGTTATTGCATTTGCACCAGCGATAGGACCAACATTATCTGGATGGCTTGTTGAACATTTTCCGTGGAGAAGTCTTTTTTTCGTTATATTGCCAATTATTATTGTCGATATTATTGTTGCTTATTTCATATTAAAAAATATTACAAATCGTACATTCCCCAAATTGGATATATTATCGATTATCCTTTCAACCTTAGGTTTTGGAGGACTATTGTACGGATTTAGTACTGCTGGAAATAGCGGTTGGGGAAGTTTGCAAGTAATTCTCTCCTTAGTTATAGGTGCAATTGCACTTACGCTGTTTATTTGGAGACAAATGAAATTAGAACAACCAATTCTTGAATTTCGTGTATTTAAAAATAGCATTTTTACACTTACAACAGTCTTAGGGATGGTTGCGTTTATGGCTATGATTGGGGCTGCAGTGGTCTTACCATTATTGGCGCAGAATATGCTTGGGTTTACTGCATTGGAATCAGGATTAATGCTATTGCCAGGCGCTGTTGTAATGGGAATTATGAATCCAATTACAGGTAGATTATTTGATAAGTTTGGTGCACGTTGGTTAGCGATCATCGGATTAACGATCGTAACAGTTACTACTTTTATGTTCACCGATTTATCAACAGATACGACATTTACTTACCTTGCTACAATTAATGCAATTCGGATGTTTGGTATTGCGATGGTAATGATGCCGGTTACGACTGCTGGTTTAAATCAGCTTTCCGTAAAATTAATTCCGCACGGAACAGCTATGAATAATACGATGCGACAAGTGGCTGGGGCAATTGGTACTGCTCTATTGGTTACGGTTATGACAAACAGTGCAGTACCTGATGAAGGTATAAATGGAATGATTCATGGAGTAAATGTTTCGTTTATTGTTGCAGGCGTGTTTGCGATTATTGCATTAATCCTCTCTTTCTTTATCAAGCGTTCACAGCCTGATTCTGTACACATTCGTAGATAATCGGTAGTGATTTTGCAAAAACAGTTGACATTAGTAACATTTCTATCCATAATATTAAAAAACATATGTGAACGGAAAAGAAGGAATAGTATGTAATCGAATGAGTGCCAGAGAAGTGAGGTATTTGCTGGAAGCTCACATACTCTTTAGTTACAGAACGTGCCTTCTGAGTCCTACTTGAAGTAGGCGCTTTGTATGGCGTTAAAGCAATAAGCGGGATGTTATTCATCCAATTTAGGTGGTACCGCGGAAGAAAAGGCTCTTTCGTCCTTATTCATAGGGCGAATAGGGCTTTTTTATCCTACATATAAGTGGGGTAAGACTCCCACTTCAAGCAAAAAGGGAAATCAATTCAGATAAGTGGGGGATCGCCTGCCAGTAATTGTCCGATTGGTTCAAAGGTCTTTAGATCATACCCTTGTGGTACTAACCATCCGTGGGAGATGAAAAAAACTCCAAGGGATTGAAGTTTTACTTTATAAATGGAGATGCTAGCTATTTTTTAACTTTAAAAGTCTGATGATTAAGAATTAAACGTCAGGTGATTGGGCTTAAGAAATGAGGTATATGAAAATGAGTAAAAAGAGAATTGTAGTTAAAATTGGGAGTAGTTCATTAACGAATGCGCAGGGGGAAATGGATGTGGCGAAGTTAACGGAACACGTTCAAGCGATAGCAGCGCTGCGCCAGCATAATCATGATGTTATTCTCGTTTCTTCAGGAGCTGTTGCTGCAGGATTTTCTAAAATTGGGTACGGCTCTCGTCCAGTTACCTTGAAAGGAAAGCAGGCATCAGCTGCAGTAGGTCAAGGTTTACTTATTCAAACATATATGGAAAAGTTCGCAGAACATGATTTAAAAGCTGCACAACTTTTATTAACACGCGATGATTTTACGAACAGAAGCAGATATAAAAATGCCTTTAATACCATCATGGAGCTTATAGAGCGGCGTGTCGTTCCAATAATTAATGAAAATGATACGGTGTCCGTTAATGAATTGACTTTTGGGGATAACGATATGCTTTCTGCTTTGGTTAGCGGAATAGTTCATGCTGACGAATTGATTATGCTTACAGATATTAATGGCATATATAATGGCAATCCCCGTCATCAATCAAACGCAACAAAATATGATTATTTAGAAACAATTACTCCAGAAATGATTGCTGCAGTTGATCATACACGCTCAACGGTTGGTACTGGTGGAATGAAGTCCAAATTGGAAGCCGCAAAAATGGCATTATCTTTAGGAGTAAGTGTATTCATTGGAACAGGAAAAGGAGAAAATAAATTACTGGAAATTTTAAATGGGAATGGTGATGGTACATATATTCGAAATCGATCAAAAGAAACCATTACTACAAATAGACAATGGATTGCTTTGCACTCTGAATCTATGGGGGAAATTTATGTAGATATAGGAGCAGAAGAGGCAATCTTATATCATGGTGCTAGCCTGTTATCAGCAGGCATAAATAGTGTAAAAGGACATTTTGATAAGGGGGATGTTGTAGAGGTATATGGACATAATGGTTTGATTGGAAAAGGTGAAGTAAGCTGCTCCGAGGAAGTAATTGTAAAAGAAATCGAAGCTAGAAGTCTAAAGCAAAGCTTCCAATCTTCAAGAGTCATTCATCGTGACCGCTGGGTGCGGTTAAAGTAAAAATGTAAAAAGGAGAGGAGAACAGATGGAAGAGATACAGACGAAAGGAAAATTGGCTAAAAGAGCAAGCTTTCAATTAAATGCAGTAAGTACAGATGATAAAAATAAGGCGCTGGAATGTATAGCGAAGCAAATTCTAATGGAAGAGGATTTGATATTAAAAGAGAATCGTAAAGATCTACAAGAGGGAGAAAATAAAGGATTAACAGCTTCTATATTAGATCGAATTATGTTAAATAGCGATCGATTACAAGCAATGCATGATGCTATTATTCAACTTATACAAATAGCTGATCCTATTGGTGAAGTGCTCGAATCAATTGACAAAGAGAATGGCTTACGTATCTCGAGAAAGCGTGTACCTATTGGTGTGATTGGCATGATTTACGAGGCTAGGCCAAATGTCACTATTGACGCAGCTACGCTGGCATTGAAGACAGGTAATGCGGTAATTTTAAGAGGAAGTTCATCCGCCAAACACTCTAATCAAGCGCTCGTTTCTGTTATTCATCGAGCTTTAGCGAACAGTAGGTTACCAATTGATTCTGTTCAGCTAATCGAAAATACAAGCAGAGAATCAGCTAAGGAGCTTTTTACATTAAATAGCTATTTAGATGTTTTAATTCCTAGAGGCGGAAAAAATTTAATTGATACTGTAATACGTGAATCAACAGTCCCAGTAATTGAAACAGGAGCAGGTAATTGCCATTTGTTTATCGATGAATCTGCAGATTTCCAAATGGCGCAGGATATTGTATTGAATGCAAAACTCCAAAGGCCCTCGGTATGTAATGCAATGGAATCCTTATTAATTCAGGAGCGGTGGTTTGAAAACTATGGTGGACAGTTACTCGAGCAGCTGCATAAAAACGATGTAGATGTCATTGGGGATAAACAAGTATGTTCCAAATTTTCCTTTGCAAAACCAGCGACTGAAAAGGATTGGCAGACAGAATATCTTGATTTAGCTGTTAGTGTTAAAATAGTTAAAAGCTGTGAAGAAGCGATCCATCATATCAATTTATACGGCACGAAGCATTCTGAGGGGATCATTACAGAAAATGTAGAACATGCTGCTCTTTTTCAACAACAAGTAGATGCAGCGGCAGTCTATCACAATGCCTCTACTCGTTTTACGGATGGATTTGAGTTTGGTTATGGTGCAGAAATTGGAATTAGCACACAGAAATTACATGCGAGAGGTCCCATGGGACTTCCAGCATTAACATCAAGCAAATTCTTTATTCAAGGAAATGGACAAATTCGTAGCTAATAGAGCTTGGATAGTAGTAGAACGGCTGCATCGTGTAGCCGTTTCTATGACCTTTTTATTTCGGCCGTTTGTCCCCCATCCTCACATAAATCTGCTATTCTCATGAGTAGTTCAATAGTTCAATAGTTCAATAGCTGTAAAGGAGTATTTACGTGTACCGACCTTGCTTCTATCAGGAAATAATAAACCTCATTCTTCGTAATACCTAATTTTTCGTTCAGACAATCCAGTAAGCCCATGTACAATTCCAATGGATCTTTATATGATGTCATTTCAACCATCCTAAAGCTATGTTTATTCTAGTATCTCATTTTGATGTTAGAGAAACTAACATATTGCTTAGACAAATGAAAAATATCAAAGGAATGTCCCAAAAGGTCGCTTTAATTGGAGTATTTCCATTCTCCGTGGGTGACGCTTCAGCATTAAACAAAATTTACTCACATCAAGCTGTGCATACGATTGTTCCCATAGTGTCTTGTATATTCCAGTCTTTTGTACTTTTTCGCTGATGAGACATCCCCCGAAACTTCTATAATTGATAAAATTCAACCATTCTTTGGAGTTCGCTTAGCGTCAATGCTTCTAGGTCGCTATCGTTTTCTAGCACTCCGGCTTTTTGTAATTTTTTTATATAGTAGCGTTTCACCTCTTCAATTCCTTCACGTAGCAGATTTTTGCTCATGTGCAAAGCACCTCCATCATTTGCAGTTGTACTTATTAAACTATGAGATAAAGGAAAGGATTGGTACGACTAAAGCTAAAAATAAGGCAGATGTCGGCATTGCGATGCTACCCATTGCCCCTTCTTCCTCACCCCGAACGAGTGAATGGTTTGCGCCAAGCATTTGTGCAGATGCTCCATAGCAAAACCCTTAGATCCCATCAATAAGATAGTAATAGAATGAGGCTGAGACAAAAGAATGAAGAAACAATAAAAACGAACCTAATTAATTTCATCAAATAATTATCGTTCGTTTTTTGATCAGAATCATCATTACAAATTACTATTTTGACAGGAAAACAGGAATCAAATGTAGAATTAGTGTAAGAGGAGTAAAAAGGAATTGGAGGGGATAGTAAATGGCAACTATTCAAGATTTTTTACAAATAGATATGCGCATCGGTACGATAAAGAAAGCGGAATCATTTCCGGAAGCTAGAAAGCCAGCAATTAAACTTTTTATTGACTTTGGGGAGTTGGGGATGAAACAATCTTCTGCTCAGCTAACAAAACGGTATACCCCAGCTGAATTGGTTGGGCGTCAAGTTGCAGCGGTAGTTAATTTTCCACCGATGCGAATTGCTGGGTTTAAATCAGAAGTCCTCGTGTTAGGTGGCGTACAAGAGGAAGGAGATGTCGTCTTATTAAGTCCTTGTGAAGAGGTGGAAAATGGCACGCGAATTTCATAACTCTTACGAGAAATACATACATTTAGATAATTATTTATAGGTAGAAGTTTCACTTTATAAAGAGTTAAAAGGCTAAGAATATCGTAGTTCGTATACATCTGAGTAAATCATCAAGGAGGGAAAAAGTAATGACGAATTATAAACCTGCAGGCTTTTGGATACGGGTTTTGGCAAGTTTGCTCGATTCTTTGTTAATTTCTGTATTAGCTGCTATGATTGCTGCTATGATTAATGATCAAGATTTTGTTTTCTTTTATTCCCAAACGGAAATAGATCCCTCTACTTCCGATACTTGGGCTTCCATTATTTATATCATTGTATTTATCATTATATTTACTGCAACAAAATGGAAGGGGAGTCCGGGAAAAATTATATGTAATATTCAAGTCGTAAATACAAACATGACCCAAATTAGTATATGGAAATCAATTGGAAGATACTTAAGCTATTTCGTTTCGGCGCTAACACTGTTTATCGGTTATTTACTGGCAGGCTGGAATGAGGAAAAAAAGGCGCTGCATGATATGATTTGTCAAACGAGGGTGGTATATCGGAATTGAAGAGCTTTTTATATGTGACGATTTGTTGTCTTGGATTAAAAAAGATACTTCCTATTGGAGCCGGCATATGAATAGGATTTTCGTAATAAATTTCCTATAGATAAAACAAATATTTTCCAAAAATGCTAATGCAATAATTCACAGATATTTTCAGCGATCCACATGTATTAAGCTGTAGGTAGTGCATGGAATGACTCGTTTACTAAAAAGAAGGAGAGAGAGGATTGACAATACTCGATGCATTAAAAAAGATACTTCCGTCTGAGCATATAAGTGATAATGACACGGTTCTTGAACAGCATAGTTCCGATGAATCGTATCATACTCCTAAGTTACCGGATGTTGTGGTATTTCCGCAAACCACTGAAGAGGTTAGCCAGATAATGAAAGTAGCTTGTGAATATAAGACGCCTGTTGTTTCTTATGGGTTGGGAACAAGTCTAGAAGGTAGCGTGATTCCATACGAAAAAGGAATTGTAATCGATTATACGTTGATGAACAAGGTGTTAGAAGTACGACCAGACGACTTTCTGGTTAAAGTTCAACCTGGTGTGACGAGGAAACAACTCGAAAGGGAGTTGAAAAAATATGGACTGTTTTTCTCAGTTGATCCAGGGGCGGATGCAACGCTTGGTGGTATGGCTGCTACGAATGCAAGTGGAACTACATCGGTAAAATATGGAATTATGCGAGACCAGGTACGAGATCTAGAAGTAGTGCTCGCGGATGGGACGATTATACATACGGGAAGTATGGCAGCTAAGTCTTCTTCAGGATACCACTTGAATGGTTTATTTGTAGGATCGGAAGGTACATTAGGTTGCTTTACAGAGTTGACGTTAAAAGTACACGGTATTCCAGAGCAAATAATGGCAGGGAGAGCTGCTTTTCAAACATTAGATGAAGCTGTTGCTGCAGTTATTAGTATTTTACAGGCTGGAATACCGATAGCGAGGGTTGAATTAGTAGATGATCAATCAATGAAGCAAATCAATCTTTTTAGTGACACAACTTATAGAGAAGTTCCTACGGTGTTTTTAGAATTCCATGGAAATGAAGCGGGTCTAAAGCAGGATGTGGCATTTACGAAAGATTTATTAGAAGACCACCGGTGTCAAGTGTTAGCCTTTGAATCAAACACGGCAGCTAGAAATCGATTATGGGAAGCAAGGCATAATACAGCCTATGCATTTCTTCATAGCTATCCAGGTAAAAAGCAAATGGTGACGGATGTATGTGTGCCAATTTCGGAACTAGCTGGAGCAATTAAAGATGGGAGAAAGGCAGTAGAGGCCTCAGGACTTACTGGTGGAATTGTGGGACATGTTGGCGATGGCAACTATCATATTCTGCTAATGGTTGATGCGGATGACCCAACAGATATAGAAAAGGCTAATCAAGTGAATAGGCAGATTGTTGAATATGCTTTAAAACGTGGAGGAACTTGCACAGGAGAACACGGAGTAGGAATTGGTAAGGCGAAATACCAAGAAGCAGAGCATGGTAACGCGCTTGAAATCATGCGTAAAGTAAAAAGTGTGTTGGATCCGAACAATCTTTTGAATCCTGGTAAGGTTCTATACGATTAGAGAATTCGTTTATAATTTAGTATAAAATGTCTCTTAAAGTTCATTGTAGTGCAGGGGCTTAAATAGATGATACTCCTGTGAGCAAGCAAAGGTGTGGAAAAACGGAGTAGTGGATTTAATTCATAGGGAAGCTGAAGATTAAAAAAGCTGAAAAAGTTTTATTCACCAAATAAATAAGGCGCTCTTCGATGGAAAGCTGGCGTGATTTTAATGACCCGGCTTTTTAGTCTAGGAAATTATAATATTTGCTTATGTGGATAAATAGGGGTGTGTTGGGCCGTGTCCAGCTCCAGCGCCCAGAACTAGGCGACTTCATGAATCGCCATCATCGACTCGCGAACACATCGTAATTCCTTTATCTCTGCTGGCTCTCTCCAGTCGCTACGTTTCAAATAGGGAGTTTGCGCTTTTAATCTGGTGCAGTAGCTATACGATACATAGTTTCTGCAAATAATGGGATTATATAAACAGATGTCATTTTATTTATTTGATAGGAGGGTAGCGATGTCACAACAAAACCAACATCAAATGATTGAAACATGCACGATTCAAGTAAAACAGGCTTATCAAATGATTGAACAAGCGAAAACGAATGGGGATATGCGACAGTTACAAGAGGCTGAGCAGGAGTTACGTCAAGCTGAAGAAAATTTGCATGCAGCTCAGGAACGCTTTGGAACAGCAGCTCTCGAAAATCCGCAGTTTCAACAAACGCAGGAGCACTTACATGATGCTCGTCAAGAAATTGAACATTTTAGACAGAATCACAAATAAGGAAGCTCTGCTCAAGGGCTTTCTTTTTATTGTTCGGAAATAAAATGTAAATAAGTGTAAATTGTTATTGTTTGTATGATTACATTAGGATTTATTTTATATTTTTTTGGATAACTTAATTAAATTGTAATTTTTTTTATAAAAAACGAATATTTCATTGTAATTGGAATGAGGGTTTTTTATAATAGAATCATTCACATGAAAAATACTAAACAACATGGGAGGACTTTTTTATGACAAAGAAAGTTTATTTAAATCACGACGGCGGTGTTGATGATTTAATTTCATTATTCTTATTACTTCAAATGGAAGAGGTTGAATTATTAGGTGTTGGTGTCATACCTGCGGATTGCTATTTGGAACCAGCGATGTATGCAAGTCGGAAAATTATTGATCGATTTGGTAATGGTGAGGAAATAAGTGTAGCTGCATCTACATCACGAGGAAAGCATCCATTTCCAAAAGACTGGAGAATGCACGCATTTTTAGTTGACGCATTACCAATTTTAAATGAATTTTTACCAATTAAAACAAAAGAAGCCAATATACCGGCTCATAAACATTTGATTCAAACGCTACGCCAAAGCGAAGAGCCAGTTACATTAGTCTTTGTTGGCCCTTTGACAGATTTAGCTAGAGCTTTAGAGGAAGCGCCTGATATTGAAGCAAAAATAGAAAAATTAGCGTGGATGGGCGGAACTTTCTTGGAGACAGGTAATGTAGAAGAACCGGAACATGATGGGTCAGCGGAATGGAATGCATTTTGGGATCCAGAGGCAGTGAAAACCGTTTGGGAAAGCAACATTGAAATAGATTTAGTAGCACTGGAAAGCACAAATATGGTTCCACTTACACTAGACGTTAGAAATAGTTGGGCTTCAGAAAGAAAGGATTTAGGAATTGATTTTCTAGGGCAATGCTATGCAATGGTTCCGCCACTTGTTCATTTTCAAACAAACTCTACGTATTTCCTTTGGGATGTTCTGACAACAGCAACAATTGGGAAAAGTGATCTCGTTAAGAAAAAACAAGTGAATAGTATTGTTCATACGGAAGGAAAAAGTCAAGGTAGGACAGAATTATCAGAACATGGTCGACCAGTGAACTTAGTATATGAAGTGAACCGTGATCAATTCTTTCAATACATTACAGACTTATCAAGACAAAACTGAATAGGAGTTGCAGCATCATGAGACGAGTTATTATTGATACGGATACCGCTGGCGATGACACAATCGCATTACTAACTGCTCTTTATCATTTTAAGGTTGAAGGTGTTACGATTACTGGCGGAAATGTTGATTTTGATCAAGAGGTAGAGAATGCTTTATACACCATTCAAGTATTTAATCCAGATTATAATGTACCTGTCTATAAGGGACATGAGAGGCCAATTTTGTCGATTGGGGAAACTGTTCATCGCACAGTAGAGGATGTTCATGGCAAAGATGGTATGGGAGATTCCTTTTTTGAAAAGGCAGATCAACGTCCTGAAGATGGACATGCGGTTAACTTCATCATTGAAAAAGTTAAAGCGAATCCTGGTGAAATTGAATTTTTAGCGATTGCACCATTAACAAACATTGCCATGGCCATAAAAAAGGATCCAACAATAGTAAAGGATATTCCACATATTTATATCATGGGTGGAACAAATAATGCATTAGGAAATATTACTGCTGCAGCTGAGTATAATTTTTGGGTAGATCCAGAAGCCGCAAGAATTGTTTTACATGCTGGCATCCCAATCACGATGGTGGGATGGGATATGTGTACGGATTATTCTGTAATGAATGATACCGATCACCAGGAAATTGCGGCAATCGGTACGGCACGTTCAAAATTTTTTATGGATATTAATCGCGTAGTCATGAAATTTAATAAGGAAGTTCATAAAATCGATGGGACAACCCATCCTGATACATTGTTAGTTGCTATTGCAGCAAACGAAGAACTAATGATAGCATCTAATGATTATTTTGTTGATATTGAAACAAAAGGTGAACTAACAAGAGGCTACAGTTTAGTGGATAGGAATAACCGTAGTGAAAAATCACCAAATGTGCGTGTGTGCGAAGGTGTTGATAGAGAAAAGTTTAGAAATACGCTCATCAAAGTTTTATCAACGAATTCATACTGACAACGAAGAGAGGTTTGCTACAATGGAAATTTTATGGGGAATTACTGGAATTATAATCATATTATTTATTGCATTTCTACTTTCTAAAAGCAAGAAATCAATAAACTTTCGTACAGTTATCGGTGCACTAGCCATTCAATTTATTTTTGGTTTTATCGTATTAAAATGGGAATTGGGAAGAAACTTTTTTAAAGGGATCACTTCTATTGTTGAGCAAATTATTAACACATCAAACGATGGTATTAGCTTCCTATTTGGAGGCTTGCTTGGTATGGAAGGAGTTGGAATGATATTTGCGTTTCAAGTGTTGCCTGTCATTATCTTTTTTTCTTCACTAATTTCTGTTTTATTCTATATCGGGGTTATGCAAGTGCTAACAAAGGCGATCGGTGGCTTTTTATCACTTATCTTAAAGACAACAAAGCCAGAGTCATTATCAGCAGCAGCAAATATATTTGTAGGCTTGACAGAGGCTCCACTTGTCGTTAAACCATATTTGGAAAAAATGACAAAATCAGAGTTATTTGCGGTGATGACTGGAGGAGCAGCTTCTGTTTCAGGTACAGTACTTGTCGGTTACTCGCTACTTGGTGTGCCATTAGATTATTTACTTGCGGCGGCATTTATGGCTGCACCTGCAGGTTTGTTAATTGCTAAAATGTTAGTACCAGAGACAGAAGTGCAAGAAGAGCAACTAATTAAGATTGATGCAGAAAAAGATGCACAAAATATTGTTGATGCAGCTTCTAACGGTGCTTTAGTTGGACTTAAACTTGCATTGAACATTGGCGCATTGTTATTGGCGTTTATTTCACTTATTGCATTGGTGAATCTTGGGCTAGACTGGGTTAGTGGCCTGTTTGGATTTGAGGCAATTACCATTGAGCAAATACTTGGATACGTGATGGCACCCCTAGCTTTTATTATCGGAGTACCTTGGGATGAAGCAGTACAAGCCGGTTCTTTTATTGGTCAAAAGTTCGTTTTAAATGAATTTGTTGCGTTTAGTAACTTTGGAGCAGAAATTGAACATTTCTCAGATAAAACAGTAGCAGTTATTACGTTTGCCTTATGCGGATTTGCTAACCTAGCAAGTATGGGGATGCTCATTGGAGGAATTGGTGGGCTTGCTCCATCGCGAAAAAATGATTTAGTAAGGCTGGCATTTCTAGCCATTATTGGTGGAACGCTAGCAAATTTATTGAGTGCAGCAATAGCAGGAATGCTAATTTGATAAATATGAATGAATTAGTGGTGAGCAGAAAGAGGATGAGGAAATGGATAAGATAATTCTGGATGTTGATACCGGAGTGGATGATGCCCTTGCTATTTTAATGGCAGTAGAAAGTGGACAATTAGAAATAGCAGGAATAACAGCTGTTAATGGGAATGTACCACTCGAACAAGTTATGGTAAATAGCAAAAAGGTATTACAATTGGCTGGAAGAAGTGATATCCCAGTTTATCGTGGAGCTGGCCAACCACTTTTGAAAGGAGCCTTCCATGAGTTTGGTGTTCATGGAGATGATGGAATAGGTGGATCGCTTCAAAACATCGTTCCACGAGTAGAGGATCCAGTATTATTTGCTCCTGATTTTATGATTGAACAGGCAAAGAAATTTCCAGGAGAATTAACATTAATTATGGTTGGCCCGTTGACTAATCTTGCTTTAGCTTTACGTAAAGAGCCAACTCTCCCTCAGTTAGTGAAGCAAGTTGTTGTGATGGGGGGGCTTGTTTCTGAAAGCGGTAGAGGAAATACGCTACCAACTTCAGAATTTAATATCTTTGCAGATGCAGAGGCGGCAAAGATTGTATTTCATTCTGGAATGCCTATAAAATTAGTCAGCTTAGACGTAACCATGAAAACCTTTCTTACGAAAGAACACATTGAACAATTGCAAGGGTCTTTGTATTATGATTTTGTAATGAAAAGCACGGAGGTTTATCGTAAGTATAGCATGGATAATTATGGACAGAATGGTTGCGCACTTCATGATCCATTAACCGTCGGGGTTGTTCTTGATCCTTCGCTTGTTAAAACGGCAAAATACTTTGTGGACATTGAAACAAAAAGTGAGTTGAGCTACGGACAAACCATTTGTGATTTTCTCCACCTATGGAAAAAAGAACCAAATATTGAAGTGTGCTTTGCAGTAGATGCAGATCGATTTACTACTCTCTTTTTAGATACGTTAAAGAAGCAATTGTGACCCGTGAGCTTGGGGAAATATATGTATTTGTCTTAGAATAGGGTTGGAATATAGCTAAAACGGTCCATTAAAAAGGCGAACAATGTAATACGCTATCACTTGAAATATATGTAGACGCCTTGAAAAAAATGCGATGTATCGCTGCCCTTCCATATATGAGGGAGAAAAGGCATCGGTGAGTCTCCAAAGTAAGTTAGGCGAGGAGACTCACCAGCCATTCGCAGCACAGCGAAGTATATTTCCGGAATAGCTTAGTTATATTTTTCTTTAATGAAAACACGTTTGATTCCGTCTTTTTTACTTAATCATAAAAAGTCATATACGCTTTGACGTTTGTACTGTGAAGTTTTTTTTACATAAAATTCCGCTTCATTATTAGATCCATCCACATATCCACCAATATTCCTAAAGATTGCACATTCATCATGAGATAAATACCTTTCGCCTACAAAGTCGTCTCCAACAGGATCATCTTCCCATAATTTATACCATCCCGATGGCCCAGCTGTTAAGCAATACTTAAAATCACCACCAGTGGACTCGGCAATGCCAGTAGTATTAAAAAATATGGAAGAACCAATATAATCCCATGTTCCAGTAACGTTTGATTTTGCTGAAATCAATGAAAGCGATGCAAAGAAAATTGTTGCAAATGCTATCAGAATCGCTACTACTTGTTTCATAAATTCTCTTTACATTATTAAAATGAATGGTAAAATGTTTCGGACGGATATTATAATTTTAATTATTTTCCGCCTATTTAGTTATAATAATAGACAATTAACTAGATTATTGACAGAAGATATAGATTATGATATTTAAACTATGATATTATTAATTATTCAGAACCGATTAAAAAGGAGAGAAGCTAAAATGGAAAAGAAGCAATTCAAAGCCGAATCTAAGAGATTACTAGAGTTGATGGTGAATTCGATATATTCCCAACGTGAGGTGTTTTTGCGTGAGTTAATATCCAACGCTAGTGATGCCATGGATAAAATGTACTATCGAAGTTTGACGGATGAGAATTTATCTTTTAATAAGGATAGTTATTACATACAGATCATTCCAAATAAAGAAGAGCGTACACTGAAAGTAATAGATACTGGAATTGGAATGACAAAGGATGAATTAGAAACAAATCTTGGTACGATTGCTAAGAGTGGATCATTCGCTTTTAAAAATGATACAGAATTAAAAGATGGGCATGACATTATTGGTCAATTCGGTGTGGGTTTTTATGCTGCATTTATGGTTGCTGATGTAGTAACAGTCATTAGTAAAGCCTTGGACAGTGAAGAAGCATATAAATGGGAATCAACTGGTACAGAAGGATATTCAATTACTTCATATGAGAAGGAAGAGATTGGAACCGAAATCATTTTAAAGATAAAGGATAATACGGAAGACGAGTCGTATGATTCCTATCTAGAAGAAGCTCACTTAAAAGAAATTATTAAAAAATACTCTGACTTTATTCGTTATCCAATCAAAATGGATGTAACAAAAAGTAAGCCAAAGGATGAAGAAAGTGATGAGTATGTTGATTATGTAGAAGAAGAAACGATAAATAGTATGGTTCCAATTTGGAAGAAGAATAAAAATGAATTAACAGACGAGGATTATGAAAATTTCTATCAGGAAAAGCGATATGGCTTTGACAAGCCTTTAAAATCCCTTCATATAAATGTAGATGGTACTGTTAGGTATAATGCTATTTTATTCATACCTGAAAATACACCTTTTGATTATTACTCAAAAGAATTCGAAAAAGGGTTAGAGTTATATTCCAATGGGGTACTAATCATGAATAAATGTGCGGACCTTCTGCCTGACTATTTTAGCTTTGTTAAAGGAATGGTAGATTCAGAGGACTTATCACTGAATATTTCTCGGGAAATGCTACAGCATGATCGTCAATTAAAGGTAATAGCGAAAAATATAACGAAAAAAATAAAGACTCAACTATTGCATTTGTTAAGAGATGATCGAGAAAAGTATGAAAAATTCTATGATTCATTCGGTAGACAATTAAAGTTTGGAGTATATAACGAGTTTGGAGCAAATAAAGAAACGTTAAAAGATTTATTATTATTTTACTCCTCTAAAGAAAAGAAATTAGTCTCACTGGATGAATACGTTAAACGCATGCCTGAAGACCAAGCCTATATTTATTATGCTTCTGGTGAATCCATTGAACGAATTGAGAAATTACCACAAACTGAAATGGTAGCAGATAAAGGGTATGAAATACTATATTTCACTGAAGAAATTGATGAATTTGCTATTAAAATGCTCATGAACTATCAAGATAAGGAATTCAAATCTGTTTCTAGTGGCGATCTTGGTTTAGATGAAGAGACAGATAACGAAACAGATAAAGATAAGCAGGAAGAAAATAAAGAACTCTTTGCATTTATGAAGGAAAATTTAGCGGGTAAGGTAAAGGATGTGCGTGCATCCAAACGTTTGAAATCTCACCCTGTTTGTCTATCTGCTGATGGAGATATATCTTTAGAAATGGAAAAAGTGTTGAATTCCATGCCAAATAACCAGCAAGTTAAAGCGGATAAAGTATTGGAGATAAACACGAACCATGATATTTTCCAAGCATTACAAACGACATTTGCGAATGACAAGGACAAAACAGCCCTGTATACAAACCTATTATATAATCAGGCTTTACTTATAGAGGGGATGCCTGTAAATGATCCAGTTGCATTTACGAATGATATCTGCAAGGTTATGATTTGATAGATTAGTGATAGGTCTCAGACAATACACAACTTCTATACTATACGAACAATCATATTATCCAACATATAACTGGCAGTAAGATCCACACTTCAAACAATAAAATAAAACCAATATTGGTAAGTGTGGACTAACTACCAGTAAATATCCGATGGATTCAAAGGCATTTAGATATACCATTGTGGTACTAGCAATCAGTGGGGGGTATGTACCCCCCACTGATTGAAGTTTTAC
>NZ_JAJERH010000008.1 GCF_016919725.2 Virgibacillus sp. AGTR | reverse complement strand
TAAAGTGTTTCAAATTAATAAGCAGAAATTGTGTCATTTTACTTGACGGTCACACATAGTCCCTATTGTAGTAATTGGATTAGGTGTTTTGTCAGCAGTTACTACTAAAAGAATCTTTGTCGGACCTTTAGTGACATTAATTCTTAATTTGTTGTATGAAGTATGGTATGCAAAATATTATTATCCTGATTTGGAGATTAGTTTCACATCTTGGAATATATATTTTCCAATTATATCTCTAGTTATTTCTGGAATCTTTATATCAGCAAGGAAAACGAAACCAAAGGAGTCTCATTGAAAAATTAATAACAGGTAACACTTAGGTCACCTATCTGGAATTGCGCCTCAATCGGGCCATATTGTTATAGAAATGCTTATCCACATCTACAATTGTAGAAACCGAGTTTCCTTTTTTTCTTCAGTTAAAAGCCTAGTTAATGATTGTTTCTACTCAGAGATCTTATAACCGTACTCCAGAATCGGTCGCAGTTGTAGAATAAGAGCTGCGCTTCTATAGGTCCCATAATGTTTAATAAAATGAAACCTTTCATAAGAGCAGTCGTATTTCAATTAAATGCTTTATTTCAGGAGGGGTAATTTGAAACTTATATTTTATTTTTTCATCCTAGCTTTGATTGTATTTTTAAATATTGGTCTTTATTTACCATTTTTAAAAGGCGATGAAGAAGATATTTGTAGTAATATAAACCGCTTGAAGAAATATAAGTGGTTTCAAGACCTTTTAAATAATAAAAACTATAAAGAACTAATTGTTTATGATAAAGATGTGCGTAAAGTCATTGGAAAGTTCAGTGGTAATAAAATTGATAGCAAACTTTTTCAGCATATATACCGAAAAAAGTTGCATAACACTTTACATCAAAAATCAAACCGTTTGGCTTAATAATAATGAAACATTCATTAATCGGTCGCGATTCTGGAATAAACAACTGCGTCCTGTGTTTAAGAAAAGGGGCAGATTGCTTAAGAACATGGAACTGTTTAGGAAAGAAAATGTGTTTACAATAAATGTAATTTTTTATGACCAAAGGAGAGGGTTTCTTGAAAGCTAAATGCCTTAAATTCAATGAATTTGGCAACCCCCAAGAAGTACTTAAAGTTGAATATAAAGACATTCAACCCCCAAAAGAAAACGAGGTTCTTGTACGCATGGTAGCTAGACCAATTAACCCATCTGATTTAATACCGATAAGGGGTGCTTACTCTCACAGGATTTCTTTACCAAATATTCCGGGTTATGAGGGAGTTGGAATTGTCGAAAACGTAGGTTCCTTGTTATCTCAAAATCTTATTGGCAAGCGGGTTTTGCCTCTAAGGGGAGAAGGTACTTGGCAGGAGTTTGTTAAAACATCAGCAGAATTTACAGTGGCAATTCCAGATTCTATTGATGACTTTACAGCTGCGCAAATGTACATAAATCCAATTACAGCCTTGGTCATCTGTACTCAGGAGTTAGGATTAAGACCAAATGATATCCTCTTAGTCAATGCCTGTGGTTCATCTATCGGGCATATTTTTGCCCAATTATCTAAAGTGCTGGGCTTCCGGCTAATTGCGATAACTAGGAATGATGAGTATTCAAAGGATCTAATAAGGCTTGGTGCTTCTTATGTAATTAATACCTCTATAGATCCATTACGTGAAACAGTTATGGATTTATCTGGTGGGTTTGGGGCCGATGCAGCTATTGATTCAATTGGGGGATCAGTCGGTAATGATCTAGCTTTTTGCGTTCGTCCTGAAAGTACTTTTTTAACCTTAGGTCTTTTATCAGGAATCCAAGTAGACTGGGCTAGGATTACAAATGAGGCAAAAGTGAACGCAAAGTTATTTCATTTGCGGCATTGGAATAAAAGAGTCTCAGCCGATGTTTGGCAGGAGACATTTAACCATTTAATAACATTGGTTAATGGTAAAAAATTAAGGCTTATGAGACCTAAATCATATCACAGTTTATCGGAAATACAGGAAGCTGTTCGGATTGTTGAATTATCGAGGGGAAATCAAGGCAAAGTGATTTTAACGAACTGATAGGACTGCTTATTCCGTTAACGGGCGCTTTTCCGAATAAGGGTCAGCGCTCATTTTCATTAAAGGGCTATTTAGTTGAATAAAGACAAAATTGACTTGACAAAAAGACTAATTGAGTAATACTCTTAACCCCATTTAGTCTAATTAGACCATTGCAAACAAAGAAAGAAGGTTTTTCGATGAAATCTATATTATTAATCGGACAATCAAATATGGCAGGCAGAGGATTTATTGAGGATGTACCGCCAATTTATAATGAGTACATACATATGTTGCGAAACGGCAGATGGCAAATGATGGCAGAACCGCTTAATTTTGATCGTCACGTATCTGGTATTGGGCCGGCAGCCTCTTTTGCTCAGGCATGGACAGAGGATCATCAGGGCGAGTCCATTGGGCTAATAACCTGTGCCGAGGGAGGAAGCTCTATTGATGAGTGGTCAATTGATGGACTATTAACAAGACATGCGATTTCTGAAGCAAAATTCGCTATGGAAACAAGTGAAATAGTGGGAATTCTGTGGCATCAAGGAGAAAGCGACAGTTACGGAGAACGTTATCAGACGTATGAAGATAAATTGCTTTCATTATTTAAACACTTGAGAGAAGAATTGAATGCACCAGATATCCCGATTATTATCGGTGAATTGGGCCATTACCTTGGAGAGGTCGGATTTGGAAAAAGCGCTGTAGAATATAAACAAATAAACCAGATATTATCTAAAGTAGCTCATACCGAAAAAAATTGCTATATTGTAACATCAAAAGACTTAACAGCAAATCCAGATGGCATTCATATTGATGCAATCTCCCAAAGAAAATTTGGATTAAGATACTATGAAGCTTTTTCAAAACAAAAGCATGTTTTGGATATTTTGGACATAGAGCATGAATGGATTGAAAAGGAAGCAAAACGAGAACTAACTAAAAATGAACGTATATTTGTTCAAAGTATGAAGTTTGCCTTAGGACAATTAAGTTTTGAGGAGTTTTCTATGAATGTCTCCAATATTAATGAAAGCAAGTAAATTCTCTAATGTAATAATGCTTCACTTCTAAAAATGTCTTATCATGAAGAAATTGCTTAATTTCTATAGGATCGTGTGTACTCAGATATAATTTTGATTCTCATGTAAAACCATTATTTTACATATCATTTAAATGATGGTTCTTTATTTAAATTCATGTTAAAATATTTCTATTGCATTACTTTAATGTAACGTTAATATTACAATTTTGATAGGGCCTTCCCTTTTTTAGAGAGGATATATGATATGTGTGGATTTGTAGGTATGTTATTTGATACTCCAATGGAAAGATCTGAACAAGATATTGCGCAATTTAAGGAACAAAATAATATTATAACCCACCGCGGTCCGGATGAGGAGCAATATTATTTTGACTCCTATGTATCATTTGGGTTCCGCCGATTAAGTATTATTGATATAGAGAGTGGAACACAACCATTAAGCTATAATGATAAGCAAATATGGATGGTTTTTAATGGGGAGATTTATAATTATTTAGAACTTAGACAAGACCTGATTAAAGAGGGTTATCACTTTGACACTGATTCAGACACAGAAGTGATTGCAGCTTTATTTGTTAAGTATAGAGAGGAGGCATTTAAATACTTAAGAGGAATGTTTTCTATTCTAATCTGGGATAAAGAAAGGAAAGAATTTTATGGTGCAAGAGATCCATTTGGAATTAAACCGCTTTTCTATTATGAAAATGATTTAGGGACATGCTTTGCCTCAGAGAAGAAAAGTATCTCATTAATGATGGAAAAGGAGGAAGTAAATCTAGATGCATTACAACACTACTTCAGCTTTCAATACGTCCCAGAACCAATGACATTGTCCCGTAGGATAAAAAAGGTAAAACCTGGTCACTATTTTAAAAAGAAACCAGGTGAATCAATTGTATTTACTCAATATTGGCATGCTACATTTCAGCCAGTAACTAAGGACAAACATGATTGGATAAAACAAATTCAAGATGTAATGTACGATTCGGTGAATAAGCATTTGCGTAGCGATGTGCCGGTAGGATCATTTTTGTCTGGAGGGATTGATTCAACCTTAATTGTTTCTATTGCGAGGGAATTCAATCCAAATATTAAAACATTTTCAGTAGGATTTGAGCGAGAAGGATTTTCCGAAATGGATGTAGCTAAAAAAACTGCAGATAAATTAAATGTGGAAAATATAGCTACAATTATTTCTCCTGAAGAATATATAAATAGCCTACCAAAAATAATGTGGCATATGGATGATCCATTGGCTGACCCCTCTTGTGTGCCACTTTATTTTGTGTCAACGGAAGCAAGTCAACATGTAAAAGTAGTTTTATCCGGAGAAGGGTCTGATGAACTATTTGGTGGCTATAATATATACCGTGAACCGGAATCCCTAAAGGTATTTGATTCCGTTCCAGCACCTGTAAGAGGTTTGCTAGCTAAAGTTTCAGCTGTTTTACCTGAAGGTGTAAAAGGTAAAAGCTTCCTGTATCGTGGTACAACTCCTTTACGTGACCGCTATATTGGAAATGCTAAGATGTTTGAAGAAGAAGAAAAACGAAAACTATTAAAGAAATACAACGACCATGTACAATATCAGCAAATCACTGAATCACTATTTGATAATGTAGAGGAATATCCATTGGTAAATCAAATGCAATATATTGATATTAATACATGGATGCGTGGTGACATACTATTAAAAGCAGATCGAGTAACAATGGCTAATTCCCTTGAATTACGCGTGCCTTTTTTGGATAAAGAAGTCTTTCAGGTTGCTAGGCAACTTCCTGTTGATATGAAAATTGCTAATGGTACAACAAAACAGATTCTCCGAGAAGCTTCTCGTGGGATTATTCCTGATCATGTACTTGATCGTAAGAAGTTAGGCTTCCCAGTACCTATTCGCCATTGGTTGAAAAATGAATTGAACAGTTGGGCTAAACAACTTATTCGAAACAGTGAAACAGATCATTTGCTACACAAGGATTACATTTTACAATTACTTCAAGCGCATTGTCAGGGAAAAGTTGATTATAGCAGGAAAATTTGGACAGTTCTTATGTTTATGGTGTGGCATCAGAACTTTATAGAAGGAACATTCAAAAAGGAAGATATTCAAAAAATGGAACAAGAAAAGAAGTGCTGGTATACAGCTGAAGGTAAGACAACTTGTATCAATATGTAAAACAAGAATCGAAGATTGCTAGCAGTAACCATTTATCTATGGAAAGTATTATGGATAGGTCATCGAAAAAGCAAAGCCCCCACTATCTTTTAGGAAGGGGCTTTAACTTTTAACTTAAAAGCAGTCAAACTACTTTGATAATTGGTATGAAACAATAGGGATACCATGTTCCATTAATTTTCTTGGCTCGAGCCTGTTCGTAAATCTGAAAGGAGAGATTTGATATGGAAAATAGTACGGAACGCCAAATCTTAGAGGAGTTAAAAAATATAAATAAATCATTACAGCATAGGAGCAACAAAATAGATGACATGGAAAACGGTGGCAAACCACTCTTCATTATAGGAGATATATTAAAATCATTGTTCATTGGAGTTCTTATCGTTGGTCCAGCTATAGCAGTTGCAATAGTAGCTTTTCAAGTTATTAGTGGTTGGCTATTTAATTAATCATTTTCCTTATATAACTATTAATAAATAGCATATTACATTTTAGTTTTTGGGGGAGATATTATTGAAAGTACTTAGACTTGTGTTAGCTATTATTGTAGTTTCATTATCAAGTTATGGTTTGATAACGGATACATCTGAAGTAATAATTCTTTATATATTATTATTTTTAGGGACAATGCTCTTTGTTACAGGCATTATTGAATTTAAAAAACGAAAGCCAACTGCCATTACGCTTATGCTTGCATCTGGTTTTAGCTTTTTTGTTACAATCTATACTTTAATAAGCTAACAGTGCTAGCATTGCATAAATGTTGCACCTCGATTGAAACTCAGTGTTTAACAAGGAGTGATAAATTCAATGCCTATCTGTCAAAAGTGCAATAACAAGTGGAGCTGGAAACAAACCCTTAAGAAGATGTTTACATTGGATACCGGAATGACTTGCCCCTATTGTAGAGAAAAACAATATCTAACACAAAAGTCAAAAAAGAAAGCAGGGCTTCTGAATTTTTTCGTTCCTCTACCACTATTATTTAATATTTTCTTTGATATTCCTGGAATTATCTTGCTTCGTTTATTTCCTGTTTTGTTCTTTTTGATTATGTCACTTCATCCGTTTTTAATAAAACTAAGCAATATAGAAGAAGACTTTAATTTTTTTGAAAAATAAAGCAACCGACCAAGCTCTTCCCGAAGGCATAAGAATGAGCGTGTTTTGCTTTGCTATCATCTTTTATGTAGCACGGTGCTGGATAATTTATGTAAAAATGTTTTGACATAAGCAAGTCTTTTACGATACAGTAAATGGAAAGAATTTTTGACATTTTTAGAAGGTGATAGCATTGTTAGTAAAATGGACGGTTCCGTTTTTAGTTGGATTGGCTGTGTTTTTTATTATAGGCTGGGTTACTGGCACGGATGAATATGGTGGAGTTAAGACAAAGGATGATGAGCGTTCGCAGTTGATTAAACAAAAGGCAATCGTAAACAGTTGGTTACTGCTAATTGTATTTTTTATTATTAATTTTGTTTTTGACTTTTTTAACTTAAATGATGAGCGTTTAGCAATGGTAGAGTTTGAATATCCAGGCTTATTTTACTTTTTTATTGCGATTATTAGCTACTTTGTATATTACTGGATTTATAGACGGCGGATGAGTGGAAATGGAAAATAAAATTACAAAGCTTCGGAAAAACAAAGGGTTCACACAAGATACGTTAGCAAAAAAATGTAATGTGTCAAGGCAAACAATTAATGCAATTGAAAACGACCGATATGACCCTACACTGCAGCTTGCGTTTAAAATAGCAGCTGTTCTTGGTACAACTGTAGATGATGTTTTCAAAAAATAAGCTACCTCTATCCTGAAACATGAAGGGTACCATTCTCACATAAGAAGGTGACTTTCTAAATCGAGCCAGCTTGTTTAATGATTGTTACTGGAGTATTCAACAAAAAACATAGCGTTTCAGCCTCTAGTCTGAAGCATTTGATTATTAATAATTATATAATCCATTTACGAACGATTTAACGAGGTGGATTATTATGATAAAAGTGAAAAAAGCATTAAAGCACCCATTACTAAGTTTTGTTAGTACAAGCTATGTAATATTCTTTGTATTTTTTATATTTATCGGGATAAGTATGATTTTTGGAGCACCTAGTAGCATAACAAACCTCTTGCAAATCATCTCTGCATGGTCATCAACCTTTGCCTTCGTTATTTTATTTAGAAAGATCTATCCGGGTTTAAAGTTAAAAGACTTTGTAAAGGACCAATTTTCTCCCAAAATTAGGTTTTCCTCTCTTAGTACCATGGTGATTATTCAGGTTATGATTATCGCTGTGACTTTATTTCTTCTAACCATTACAAACGATACTCAAAAATTGACACTATCCTTTGCAGGTCTTGGATTATTGTTCTTTGCATTCTTAGATAATTTAGTAAGGGGACCTTTAGGTGAAGAATTAGGTTGGAGAGGATATGCTTTAAATGAACTTCAAAAAAAGTACTCTCCCTTGAAATCAGCCCTATTAGTAGGCGTTTTATGGGGATTTTGGCATACCCCACTATGGTTTGTCTCAGGCTATACTGCAGTCAATTTAATCAAGTACATCGTACTTTTTATGATTGGAATTATATCTTTTTCAATTATTATGACGCTGTTCTACAACCTAAATAAGAACCTAATGATACCAATTATTTCCCACCAACTATTTAATTTTTCTCTTGTGTTGATAAAAGGAGAATTATTAGATATTTTGGTATATGTTATGCTTGCTTATTTTGCTTTCGCAATTATATTAATTATAATAAATCCGAAGGAAATTCTATACAAGAAAACCTAGGTTAGTGATAAAGCTGAGGCGTGTGAATAATTGAAAGCGTGTGGAACACTTTGGAACATTTGCTTCTTTCAATTATTAGCAGTCATGAGAGGCGATGGTATTCTAGCACGAAGTTTATTCTGTTAACGGAGTAGGAGTTGAAAATCACTATTTCTAACAAGGGCATATTATTATCTATCTGAGCTTACAACATTTGCGATTGTTAAAACGTTAAACTTTACCCGAATCCTTTTTTTCCCCAATCAGCCCAATAAGATTTGATCCTTCTCTTTATTTTTCCTATAACGCCAGGATTTTAATAATTCTTCTACATATATCATGCCGAAATTACATAAACGATTCACTACCATTTATTACTTCACAGTATGCTACAAATAGATAGCATCTTATTTTTGAACAAAGAAAGGAATTTTCTAATGAATCGTATAGTAAGAAATGACTTTATCATTATTACCGGAGGACCAGGATCTGGAAAAACGACCCTGTTGCATGAATTAAAGAAACATAATCAATCGTTTGTTCCTGAGGTTGCAAGGGAGATTATTAAAGCACAGCTTGCTTCGAATGGTGATGCTCTGCCTTGGGGAAATGTAACAAAATATCGTGATCTCATGCTAGTTCAATCCATAGAAAGTTATCTTTCAGCATTGACGAATCCCTCTAACCAACCCCTATTTTTCGATCGGGGCATTCCAGATACGCTTACCTATACATATTTAATAAACATTCCTGTTTCGGAACAGCTTGACTACGCCGTCAAAAGCTACAGGTATAATAAAAAGGTATTTATTTTACCACCTTGGAAGGACATATACCAAAATGATGATGAGAGAAAACAAGATTATGAAGAAGCGGTCGTAACTTATCAAGCTATGTTTAGGATTTATGAGCAACTTGATTATGAGCTTATTGAGGTACCAAAAATAGGGGTGAAGCAGAGAGCAAGCTTTGTCCTTAAGAATGTTAAATCATGAAGGTAATTGTTGTAATGATCGTGCTAATTGAGTCGTGTGTCCTTCGAAAGTATTTCGTAGCTAAAATATCTCTTCCTGTATTCTGCTACGACTGTTAATAAGCATGAACCATACTAGAAAAACAAGCTTATTTTGTATGAGAAATTTGATAGGAATTGCTACTTTTGGAAGGGAAAATACGAATCCTGCTAGCTACAATACATTACTTTCCCAATCTTACAAAGTGCCCCATAGGCTTTTTTTTTCGATATTTTCTCTATAACCCCCCCTGAGCCTTTAATTTCAATAGTTGATTTCCTCTGGCCTCTACTTTCCTAATCAGCTACATCTTTATATTCGCTTAAAACTGAATAATTGATTTATGAAAGTATTTTCATTAAATGCTGTAAAATTGATAGTTGAAACAGGTTTCATTGAAAGTATATACATTCAAACAATTTGAACATATAATGAGGTGCAAGAGCTAAAAGGCATTGTAATTATTGTATTCATATAAGTATTCATTAAATGATTAGGCGGTGAGAGGTTACATTTAAGTACCATAGAAAGTGTAAGAGGAAAATAGTTCATAAATAAACGTTGTAAAGGAAGGTGGAATATACATGTCACAGAAAAAGATTGTTGGGGTTACAGCTTGTTCTGCTGGAATAGCTCATACTTACATGGCTGCTGAATCTCTTGAAAAAGCTGGAAAAGAAAAAGGATATCAGATTAAGGTGGAGACGCAGGGGTCAATTGGTATTGAAAACGGTTTGACTGATCAGGAAATTGAAGAAGCTGATGTGGTTATATTAGCTATTGAAATAAATATTGATATGTCTCGGTTTATTGGGAAGCGTGTCATGCGTGTCAGGGCATCTGAAGCAATAAAAAATCCTGATGCATTAATTGAAAGCGCTTTGAATGAAGCGAAATCTTATGGAGAAAAAGGTACAAAGGCTGGTATTGCAAAAATGGGAAAAACGGATGAGGGTGGTTTTTTCCAACATATTATGGCTGGAATTTCATATATGATTCCAATGGTAATTGCTTCTGGTCTTATTTTAGCTATAGCAAATGTTTATGCATTTCAACGCGATGAGGCAGGAAGAATTGTTGAATGGGGATTTGATATATCAACAGCAATGGGCCAATTAATGGCCAATTTATTTAGTGTTGGACAAGTCGGATTCTTATTAATGATTCCACTTTTTGCTGGGTTTGTTGCAAATTCAATTGCAGGCAAACCAGCTATCGCTGCTGCTATGATAGGGACTTATATTGCTAATGATGCAGAAATGCTTGGTGCAGAAGCCGGAGGAGGCTTCTTAGCCGCGATACTTGTTGCTTTTACTGCCGGGTATTTGGTAAAGCTACTTAAAAAAATCCCATATCCTAAATTGATTCAACCAATTGTTCCAATTATGCTGATTCCATTAATAAGTACCCTCTTAATAGCACTATTTGTCTTATATGTGGTCGGAAATCCAATGGCCTCCATGATGAACTTTTTATACGATGGGTTAACGACCTTAAATGAAAACTATGCGGCAGCTCCTGTTATTATCGGTGTCATTATCGGAGCTATGGTTGGATTTGATTTAGGGGGACCGATTAACAAGACAGCTTTAGTGTTTGGTACCGCCGTTTTTACAGATACAGTTGCAAAATATGGAATCGAGGGAGCAAATTTTGTTCCACAAACAGCAACACAGGCTGCTATTTCAGTCGCTCCACTAGGAATTTGGTTAGCATCTTTACTGTTTAAGAAAAAGTTTTCCCAAACAGAAAAGGTGTCTGCAAACAGTGCATTTGGCATGGGAATTGTTGGTGTGACAGAAGGGGCTATCCCATTTGCAGCACAAGATCCTATTCGAATGATACCTGCTTTTGTTGCCGGCTCCGCTGTTGCTGGTGGTCTTGCTGCTGGATTAGGAATTAAGTTTTATGGAGGAATAGGATCACCATTAGGAGCATTTATAGGGTATATTGAACAGCCAATTCCTTTTGTTACGTGGATATTTAGCGTCATGATGGGTGTATTAGTAACCGCCATAATTATTGGACTTACGAAAAGAAAGGTCGAGTAAAAGATGATAAATGAAATGTTTGATGCAAATCATGTTGTATTTAATTCAGATATAGAAACGAAAGATGACGCATTGCGTTTTATTGCTTCATTTGCAGAACATATTGGAATTGTTAAATCTTCTAAATCCTATTATAAAGGACTGAAAAAGAGAGAAAAAGAAGTGACCACAGGGTTTAAAGATGGAATAGCGATTCCGCATTGTAAACATAAAACGGTATTAAAACCTGCATTGATGCTTGTGAAATTTACTCAACCAATTGAATGGGAATCAATGGATAAAAAAGCTGTCCATATCACATTTGCATTAGCGATTCCTGAGGGAGAAAATCAAGAGCATTTAAAAGCACTAAGTACCATTTCTCGTGCATTAATTGATGAAACATTTATCGATTCGCTTTTATCTGTTACATCTGAAGCGGGGATGTACAAATTGATTAGGAGAAAATTTAGTAATTAAAACAATTAGGATTAGACGAGGTAGGGTGTTAAATGACAAATAAGATTCATGTAATAGCGCATACACATTGGGATTATGAATGGTATTTCACGAGTAGTGAGTCGTTCATCCAACTTTGTTATCATGTAGATGAAGTGATTAAAGCATTAGAAGAAGGTGTCTTGGATTATTATATGCTTGATGGACAAATGAGTATTGTCGAGGATTATCTTGAAGTAAATACAGACAAAAAAGAAAGGCTTATGGCCTTAATTAAAAAAGGAAAATTGAAGGTTGGGCCATGGTACACACAGTCAGATCAAATGATTATACGTGGAGAATCGCTTGTACGTAACCTGCAAATCGGAATGGAGTTGGGAGATTCACTAGGAGGAGCAGATCGATTAGGCTATGTACCTGATGCATTCGGACAATCTATCGATATGCCGAAAATATTTGCACAAATGGGGATAGATAAAGCTGTATTTTGGAGGGGATTATCATCTGATAAAGCTAATCAACGAGAATTATTTTGGGAATCCGAGGATGGTAGCCGGGTCTTAGCTTATAATCTAAAAGACGGGTATTTTGTGGGAGTTCAACTTATTGAAAGCAATAACAGTGAATCTTTAATGAAGCAAATTAAGAAAGGGACAACCTCATCCCATATTGCACTTCCTGTGGGTGGAGATCAACGATATGTAGACTTTAATCTAAAAGAAAGAATTGCTGACTACAATAAAGCTTTGTCATCTGATAGATTAATAGAAAGTAATTATGATGACTTGTTTGAAGGAATAAACAGCGAAAGAAAAGATTTGCCAAAGGTTCAAGGTGAATTATTGAATGCGGAAGTATCGAAAATTCATCGTTCTATATACTCCTCTAGGTATGATCATAAATATATAAATGATAAAGTGGAACGTCGGTTAATATATCAATTAGAACCTTTAATGGCTATTGCAACTCAGATAGGTATTCCTTATAAAAAGGAATTAGTGGATAAAATTTGGAAGCTAACCTTAAAAAATCATGCACATGATAGTGCAGGGGCGTGTAATAGCGATAAAACAAATCAAGCTATTCTACAAAGGCTTATTGATGCTGATCAGTTATCCTATTCTATGGTTGATTACTTAACAAGGAAGATTAGTGAATCTAGGAAAGAGATAAAGGATAATCAAATTACTGTTTTTAATACATTGCCAATGCGCAGGGAACAAGTGTTGAGGCTGAAGGTTTCATTATCTCAATCCGACTTTGTAATTTATCATAATGGAAAAGAACTTCCTTATGAAATTATCAGTATGGAAAAACATTCAAATGAACCAATACGAAAGAAAGCAAACACGTCTCCAAAATCATATTATTTTGAGATAGAAATAGCACTTAAACTAGAGCTTGCTCCACTAGGATATGAAGTTTTAGATGTTATCGAAGGGAATAAAGGAGATACTCCTCAAATAGTTGAAAATAAGCATAAAAATTATATAGAAAATGAATATTATAAGATAGACTATGTCAATGGAGAGATTAATGTATATGACAAAGTCTCTGATACATTCTATGAAAAGCTCTTCATGATTGAAGACACTGGTGATGATGGAGATAACTATGATTATTCGCCACCATTAGAGGATAAAACGATAATGCTTGGATTTTCGAATAGTTTCATCGAATGTTCTCAAGGGACGTTCGCGTGTTGTCTCAAATTATCTGGAACATTCATTGTTCCTTTATCTCAGGAAGAACGGATTCAGATGAAAAATACTTGCGAAATCCCTTATGAATGTTATATTACATTGAAAACAGGAGAAAGATCCATTGGTATTCAACTAGAGCTTGAAAACAACGCGTTAGATCACCGAATGCGACTACTTATAAATGGAAATGTAAATACGCAACAAAGCATATCAGATACTCCATTTGGAACTATTTCTCGCCCGATAACCGATCCAAATCTACAGTCATGGCAAGAAAAAGCATGGAAAGAAGAGCCAACTGGAATTTACCCAATGTTGAATTTTGTGAACATACATGACGGGCAAAGAAGTGTTACTGTCTATTCAAAAGGGGTTAAAGAGTATGAAATAATTGGAAAAGATGACATGAAAATCGCGCTTACCTTATTCCGAGCAGTTGGATATTTAGGGAAGCCAGATCTACTTAGACGACCTGGTGTAGCTTCTGGAAATCAATTTAAATACATTCAAACACCAGATAGTCAGTTACAGAAGAAGCTAAAATATAAGTTTTCGTTAATGCTTGGAAAGTCCTTTTCCGAGTCTGAAGCTTTTAGACACTATCAAGAATATGCTATTTCTGTGCCATATTATCAGCAGCAATCATTAAATCAATTTACAACAACATTAAAATATTTTGTCATGCAACCATTATCTAATGCCGTTCCTAATCATTTGTCTTTGCTTGATACGACTAAAGTGAAAAAGGTTGTTTTTAGCTCATTTAAAAAGTCATGGGATGGGAAAGGGTTTATCATTCGCTTTTTTAATCCTACCTGTAAAAAGATTGAGGACGGTGGGGAAGTGATATCGCATCATGGTTCCATACGATGGTCGTTTACCAACATGGAGGAAACCATAAATGAAAATGATGTCTATCAAGAAAATACGATTCAGCTAGGGATGTTTAAACCTAAAGAGATTAAAACAATTTATGTTCAGTTTGCATAAGAATTGAGACTTGTTTTGGCAATTACTGAAGCATGTGGGTGATAATAATTGTTGAATAGTGATTTGTTTTTAACTATAGAAAGCTCAAAATTAAAATTCACAGCAGTTGATGAGCAGATAGCTGATTATTTTTTAAGTGGCAAACCGCCACTTAAGCAATCTGTTCTTGCTCGAAAAATTAATGTATCAGCAGCTTCCATTACAAGGTTTTGTAAAAAAATAGGTTTTGAAAATTATAAAGAATTAATGTATTTTTATCGAAAAATGGTAAAAGAACATTCGAATGATAAGAATAAGGTTACAAGGAATTTACAGTATCGATATAAAGAAATGATTAATGAAATTGATGAAAAAATTGATATAGAAGATGTTAAATTGGTATGTAACTATATAAAAAGTCATAAGATTATTCACATCTATGGACTAGGGTTGAGTGCCATTGCTGGTGAAGACTTTAAGTTTCGTTTTACTAGGATAGGGAAATATGTAGAAGTTGTTCAAGATTATGATTCTATTGAGATGATCTCATCCCTTCTAAATAAGGAAAATTTAATTATATACTTATCATTACGTGGTGAAAACAAGCATGTCATTCAATCATTAAGACGTTTAAAAGAAAAAGGGGCTACGATTGTTATTATTACCTCAAATCAATCCTCAGATATAGGTGATCTTGCAAATGTAACCTTACTAACGTCACAGATTAAAAATGCAAATGAAGTGGAACAAATTTCTGGGCAAATTCCTTTATTGATTATTATCGACGTGCTTTATTCGCAATATATTAATATGTTTAGAGAAAATGTAAGTAAATGGATTGAAACGGAGCAAGCCTATTTACAGGGACATTAAAGACCAATCATCTTCATGTCTATTTAAAAAGTATTACTTATATCATTCGTAACGAACTATTATTTGCAAAGATGAGGTGTTACCGATGCATGCAAACGATTATATATTTCCAACAAATTTTAAATGGGGTGCGGCAGCTTCTGCAACTCAAACGGAAGGATCTGCTAATGATGAAAATAAAGCAAAGAATATTTGGGATTACTGGTATCAACTAAACCCGGAACGATTTCATGAAGGCGTAGGAACGATGAAAACATCCGATTTTTACCAGCGTTATACTGAGGATATTAAGCGGATGAAGGCAATTCATTTAAATTCCTTTAGAACTTCTATATCATGGTCTCGATTGCTTCCTGATGGAATAAATGTTAATGGGGAAGCAGTTTCCTTTTATCAAAAAATGTTTGATCAACTTATTGAACATGGTATTGAACCCATTGTTAACCTATTCCATTTTGATATGCCTTTACTTATGCAGGAAAAGGGTGGATGGGAGAGCCTTGAGGTAGTGGAAGCATTCAATTATTATGCTCATACGGCATTTGAGCTATTCGGTGAAAAAATTAAGAGGTGGACGACCTTTAATGAACCTATTGTTCCTGTAGAAATGGGATATTTGAATCATTACCATTACCCTTGTGTCGTTGACATGAAGCGAGCAGTGGTGGTTGCTTATTATTCCATGTTAGCAAGTGCAAAAGTAATCCAGACTTATCATGAATCGAACCAAACAGGTAAGATTGGTATTATTTTAAATTTAACACCATCATACCCTCGTAGTGACACAAAAGGGGATGTCAAAGCTGCTCGTATAGCTGACCTATTTTTTAATAGAAGCTTTTTAGACCCTTCTGTTTATGGGTCTTATCCTGAGGAATTGACTGAACTGCTCAGATCATATGATTTATTACCAGAAACAAATCAAGAAGATCTAGCGATTATAAAAAATAATACTGTTGACTTTCTCGGAGTGAATTATTATCAGCCACGAAGGGTGAAGGAGAGAGAGAAGCCATATCAATCGGATCAAATCTTACCTGAAAAGTTCTTTGGATCATATATTTGGCCAGAGCGTCGGATGAATCCTTATCGTGGATGGGAAATATACGAAAAAGGCATTTACGATCTTGCTATTAATATTAGAGATAATTATGGAAATATCCCATGGTATGTAGCTGAAAATGGTATGGGAGTAGAAAATGAGGAGCGTTTTTCAGATGAGTCAGGTATGATTCAAGATGATTATCGAATTGAATTTTATAAAGAACATTTGAAATGGCTGCATAAAGCTATTCGTGAAGGATCAAATTGCTTTGGCTACCATGTTTGGACATTTATGGATAATTGGTCATGGCTCAACGCTTATAAGAATCGTTATGGACTATATCGTGTTGATATAAGGACACAAGAACGTTCCCTTAAAAAGAGTGGACAGTGGTTTGGCGATGTAGCTAGGAAAAATGGCTTTTAAATGAAAAATTATTACACGATAGAGGTGGATCTATATGGCGAATGTTCTCACATTTGATCTCGGTGGGACCTATATAAAATATGGTTTAATAGATACAGAAGGGCATATACTTCATAAGAATTTTATGCAAACACCATCTACACTTGAAGATTTATTAATGTTTATTAAAAGCAAGGTGCTAACCTATACCAATAAAGAGATGAAAGGGATTGCGGTTAGCGCTCCTGGTTCCGTTTCAGAAGATGGTTTCATTTATGGGTCAAGCGCTATTCCGTATATTCATGGTCCCAATATTAAGCATCTTATTGAAAAAGAAACAGGATTAGCAACACAAGTAGAAAATGATGCGAACTGTGTTGGATTAGCTGAAGTATGGAAAGGATCTGCCAAAGGAAAAAAAGATGTATGTGTTGTCGTCATTGGAACGGGTATAGGTGGCGCATTGATAAAAAATGGAATCGTTCATAAAGGGAACACACTGCATGGTGGAGAATTTGGCTATATGATACTTAATCCACATAATCTAAGTAGTGGCATGAATACATTTAGTGAAGTAGCCTCTACCTATTCTATTATTAAGCGTGTCGCCAGTGAAAAACAACTAGAAATATCATCGTTAACAGGTGAAAAGATTTTCACCTTAGCTGACCAGGGAGATAAGGTGTGTGAGAGAGCTATTTCCGAATTTATCACGATGCTTTCGATTGGAATATATAATATTCAATATGCTTTGGATCCGGAGATAATATTAATTGGTGGAGGAATTAGTGCAAGAGATGATTTACTTTTACGATTAAGAAAAGAAATAGATAGGGTTGTCGGTATGGTAGATGTAGCAACAATTGTTCCAAGAGTTGATCGCTGTACATTTCATGCAGATGCTAATATGATAGGAGCGGTGTACCATTTTTTGCAAAGGCAAAAAAATGATTAATAGTATTCCTTTACCAAGAATTTATTTTGATTTTTATCACCATTATTTCTTTCATGGCAAAGATGAATCTGAAAAATAGATGAATAATAAAGACGGATGTGCTTATCTGTAATAAGGTAAGCTTTTTTTATGGTCTAGGAAATTATAACATCGGCCCATGTGAATAAATATGGGGCTCGCGTCCAGCTTCAGCGCCCAGAGAGCTAGGTGACTTCACGAATTGCCCTAATCTAAGTCATCATCGGCTCGTAAGCTCACCGTGACTTCTTTATCTCTGTTGTCTTGCTCCAGTAACTACATTTCTAATTGGACTTTTGTTCTGGAATAAATTGGAGCTACATGCTGCATTTTGGGCGAAATAATTGATTGAAAGAATAGGAATTGTATAAGAAGGGATACGTCTTTTTATATTGAAGTATATAATAAAAAGGATAGTGAAGGGAAAACAACGGAAATGAAATTACTTACAACAGAAAATCTAACAGAATTGGAGCTTTTAAATAATGCTTTGAGAAACGAGGGATTAAAAGAGATTTCAAAGGAAACTGAAATTAATAGGTTAGGTGAAGGTGCTTGGCATCATGCATATTTAATCGAAAAGGAACAGCTCGTCCTTCGTATTCCAAAGAGAGTTGCCTATGATAAAGAAGTCGTATTCAATCGAAAAGCGCTAACGTCGGAATATGCTGCTACAAAAGCATTTTACCAACATGCCAACAGAGCGAAAGAGGGAGTTTGTCCGGAGCAATTTAAGTTCTTTGTTGATGAGAAACTGACCTATACGATTGAATCGTAACTAGGCAAATCTATTGGCCTTCAGCGTCAGACAACAGATCTATCGAGAAGGTATGGAAAAGAGTTAGGAGCGTTTTTTCTTGCTCTTGAAAACTTAAATTCTCCTTATAAGGGCATAGGTCATTTGGAAATTGGACAAACAGGTGAGTTAAAAGGTGAACTAGATATGGATTTAAAGGCGTTTGTTTTTGAAGAAACTAAAGAATATCAAGAGGAATTAAATAAATTAATTG
The DNA here is from genome assembly GCF_016919725.2 of Virgibacillus sp. AGTR. Classification (GTDB taxonomy): domain Bacteria; phylum Bacillota; class Bacilli; order Bacillales; family Amphibacillaceae; genus Virgibacillus; species Virgibacillus salarius. Next base: position 74,926 of record NZ_JAJERH010000008.1, on the reverse strand, counting down.
ATAGTCCTTACGAATTTGATAGGGCAAAAGTTGTAAAAGCTGGGGAAAGTTTCATTTCTCGTCGTTCGATAAACGATGAGAAAATTATTCTGACAAATCAGGATACATCTCCTGAAAATATTATCTATACAAAGCGTGGTGCTAAAATTATAGATCCCTATCCACTGCTATATACAGGAGTATCTTTTGCTGCCAATTATGTGTTTAATTATCAAGCCTTATTCCACTTGTTTCATAACACAAAAAGATATCGCAAAGGGAATTATCATCTTTATATATCCCAATTAATAGTGAGTGCAGAAGGTTTTATTGAAGGGTATACTGGTAGTTCAAAACAGAAGCGTCATGCACTACATATTGAAGTGTTCTTAAAGTTACTTACAATGACGTATACACACTATAAGTTAGTAAATGAAACACCGTTAGACCGTGAACAAATAATTCGCTTTGGAACGAAAGAACAAGTGGAAGAGCGGTTACGAATTTACCTTAAGAAGCTTGAAGAATATCCAAAATAGTAATTATCTGTTACAATTTCACTCGGACTTACCCAATTATTGTTCCATGTTGTATACTTATGAAAGAGTATAGGTAAGATTTTTTCGCAGACAATGAGAAAGCTATAAGTGCTTTCGTAATCATGTAGTTATAGCTAATAATATCTTATTTCTATGTCATCTATTGCAGTATAATAAAAGTAAGGTGATAACCATTAAAAATATTAAAAGTATCCTGTTCTTTCTGCTTGGATCGATCTCGCTAGGAATTGGTGTTGCAGGTATCGTACTTCCTGTACTGCCAGGTGGGCCATTTTTTCTTTTCGCGTCTTTTTGCTTTGCGAAAAGTTCAAAGCGAATCGAAAATTGGTTTAAGGGAACTTCGTTTTATGAAAAATATGTAGAACGATTCCGCCAAAAAAAGGGTATGACACGTAAAGAAAAAATTCGCATCAATTTGATTGCCGATGCTTTTATCCTGTTTTCCGTATTTTATGTGGACATTCTCTTGGTGAAAATTTTATTAGTGATACTTGCTCTTTATAAACAATACTATTTCATCAAGAAAATTAAGACGCTTAAACCGAAACAAGAAGAAATCGCCAAGGATTTTATATAGGAAGCTTTCGTTGTTCAGATTTATAAGAAAATTAGCTATACCCAGTGCTGCGAGACGATGCATTTTTGCATCGTCTTTTGTTGTTATTCATATCGAATGCCTTCTGATAATTGTAGAAGCACCGGCCAATTTTTAATATGTAGCTTTTCTTTATTACGGATAAGGACATGTTGTTCGCTTAACCTTTTCAAAACACGATTTAAGTGACGAGGTGTAGTGCCGATAAGTGAAGCTACTTCATTCGTGTTCGTCGTAAAAAGCTGTTTACCAAATTTTGCATCGGAATAAATGGTACACAGGTATGCAGCGAATCGAGCTTCTACAGGAGCAAGCGCATTAATTCGGGATGCCACAGTACAGGTTTGTAGCTTGTAACTTAACTCCTCTAAAAGCATCTCTGTAAATGGGCTGTAAGTTCTTAAATAGCGCTCATAGATGGTATAAGGTATATAAATAAAAGTAGCTGGATGTATCGTAATAACATCTGATTGGATTGTTTTTTTCTGAAAATATTCGATGTCACCAAGAATTGATACTGGTGAACAAAATCGCAGGAGAAGCGATTTTCCTGTTACTTCATTTGTAGTTACACGATATTTCCCTTCTGTCAATATATAGAAGCCTGAAGCTTTATCTCCTGTATTGACAACCTGCTGACCTGCTTGAAAGGATATCAATTCTATATACGGTTCTAGATGATCAGGAAATGGAAGCTGAAAGGTTTGGATATAATTCATTAATGTAGTCATTTCGTTCTCCTTCGGGACATTGGTCCTTTTTATTATAACAAAACAGGATTATACTGTAAGCGAGGTGAAAGAAATGATTTTTGTATTTGATTTAGATGGTACGATTTGTTTTAAGGGTGAGTCATTAAGTTATGAGATGCGTGAGGCATTAGATGTTTGTATTCAGCATGGACATGAGATCATATTTGCTTCAGCTCGACCGATTCGTGATTTATTACCAGTTTTGCCGAAGAGATATCGCCATTTTCGAATGGTAGGAGGAAATGGAGCTTTCACATTTGAAAATGGAAAAATGCATGTGCGCACGTTTACTCCTAACTTAGTTTTAAAAATAAAGCGATTAATTGAAAAGTATCACTTAACCTATTTAGTAGACAGTGATTGGGATTACAGCTATACAGGTGAGGTGCAGCATTCTATATTTCGTAATCTAGACCCTGAAAAGCAAGCTGAAAATAAGTCATTAGACGAATTAAAGATGATAACCAAAATCGTCTTATTTACGACTACTGATGAAATCAAGCATAATTTGAGTCATTTACCTGTACAGATCTATGAACATGGGAGAGAGAATTTGCTTGATATATCTCCATTAGGAATACATAAAATGAACGGATTAAACCAATTGGGAATACAATCAAGGGAATTTATCGCATTTGGGAATGATCAAAATGATTTAGAGTTATTTAGAAATGCTACATATAGTGTTTGTGTAGGAGAACACGCCATGAAAGAATATGCAACAATTTCCATAAAAAAGGAAAATGTTCCCGCTACGATAAGAAATATTAGTGATTACGCCAAGCATTATAATGAAGCTTTAAAAACTTGATGATTATTAACAAGTTATTCCACCATTTTACCTTGCCTGTTGACCCGAGATTCTGTTATATAGATACCTTTATTTCAATCACTTGGGGTCCCCTTCTTCTGTAAACACATATTTCTTTTTCTCCAATAATAAAAGCATCTCCATAGTAGTCGTTTATTTTAGATATGACTCTCGGGGTGCTTTTTCCTCTAGCTCATTTAATTAGGTATCTTCAGATATACAGGTTTTTCTTTTGTGAATTTTGTTGCCTGCGTCTACTACAGAAATACGATTGGGACTGCGTAATAACATTAAATCTTGATATAGACTTCGTGATTTCGTTTCTAATTAGAAAAAAGTACAAAATTATTCTGGATTTTATGCTTCACAAGCATTATAATGATAATGATAATCAATATCAATTAGATAATCTACTGACTTTCTATTCTGTCTTTTAATGATGTAGGAACAGCAAATGTCGTTTGGTGTTGTAGCCAATCATGTTACAGAAGAAGTAGAAATAAAAAAGGAGGCATGGTTACTAGTTGTTTAACTAATTATTGGGCAGGGCAAGTGTGTTCCTTTTTGTTCTAAGGAGTTCATTGGTCAAGGCGACATAATTTCCAAAACAATGTTACCATTCATAGACTATTATATGGCTGCTGTGCCCATATGTAGAAAATACTTCTGATTAAAGCATTTTCCGGGTACAACTTACTTTGTAGGAAAGGTTTTGGTACATATGACCACAAATAGGCAGCTATGCATCGGTTTGTCCTTGTCAACAACATGGATGAAGGGGAATGGCTGGAGACATACAGACAGTGGTGTAGAAAACTTATATTCAAGCGACTTTTATGTGCAATTAGCGAAGATGGCAGAAGAGGCGAAACTTGATTTTATCTTTAGGCCAGATACATTGTTTCTGAACAAAGAGGTACTGGGGAATTCACCTGGCTTTGGCAGCTTAGATCCGACGCTTCTGCTAACTTCGATTGCTCGTGAGACCAACCGAATTGGACTGGTTACTACTGCTTCTACCACTTTCAACTCACCATATACGGTTGCTAGGCAGCTTCAGTCTTTGCAGTGGATTAGCAATGGGCGTGCAGGGTGGAATATCGTCACTTCCATTGAAGGTGCTGGAAATTTCGGGGATGATCCGATGCCGTCATCACCGGAAAGATATCAGAAAGCAAGTGAATTCACAGACATTGTCCGCAAGCTATGGGATAGTTATCCGAACGAATCGCTGGTTATTAATCGTTCTACAGGACAATATGCGGATAAGGAAATGGTTTCTCCGATCAATCATTCCGGTGATTTTTTTAGTGTTGAAGGACCGCTTAATGTACCGGCACATAAATCAGGGACCATTCCTTTGTTCCAAGCAGGCGCCTCAGAATCGGGACGTAACTTTGCAGCTTCGGTAGCGGACGCTATTTTCGCAGCCACTCCAGATATGGCTTCAGGTATTGAATTACGTGATGACCTAAGGAGACGAGCGAAGAAGCATGGACGCCATCCAAGCGCAATACGAGTTTTGCCTGGATTGTATTTTTTCCTAGCCAATACGCGTGAGGAAGCACTAGAACTACATCGGAAAGCGCATGCACATCTAAGTCAAGAGCATAGATATGCTTCAGTAAAATCCATACTTGGTATGGATATCAGTACACTACCTTTAGATCAATCGATAACAGTCGATATGCTACCCGATCAAAATCAATCAGTTCGCAGTAGGACGCATGCTGATTTGTTGCGCAGGTTAATTACACGACAGCAGCCCACAGTGGAAGAACTGTTGTCAAGGCCGGAGGTAGTCGGTTCTGCACATTGGGTCGTCGTAGGAACAGTTGAGGACGCGCTAAATGAAATTACGGAGTGGTTTGAAACAGGTGCTGCAGATGGGTTTATTGCTTTACCAGGAGGCTCGAAAACATCGATGGAACTGTTCTTTAGCGAGCTGATGCCAATGCTAGTTGAGCGAGGGTTGTTTAGGAGTGAATATACTGGGTCTACCTTACGTGAGCATTTAGGTATCACATAAACTGTCACTGAAATAAGTCTGATTGGATATCAGTTTTTATCAGTGAAACAATTAATTGGAAGATAGCTTAGATTTTAAGTATTACTATTATTATAGCGGGAAGGGGTTTAGGAAAGATGAAAAGATTTATGTTCGTTAGTTTAATCGCATTACTAATGGTTGTATTAGCTGCATGTGGAGGAGATAAAGATAGTGAGTCAAGTTCTTCTAATAATAGTGAAGACACGGCTCAAGCAAATGAGGATACTAGCGAGGAAAGCGAAACAAGAACAATTGAGTATCTTGGTGAAGCGTACACTGTACCAAAAACTGTAGAAAAAGTTGTTGTGACAGGAGCAATGGAAGCAATGGAGGATGCTACAGTACTTGATGTAAACTTAACAGGAGCGATATCTGTGGGAGGAGAGTTCCCAGAGATTTATGCTGCAGCGACCGAGGAAGCTGAATCCATTGGAGAAAAACAACAGCCAAATTTTGAGAAGATACTGGAATTGAAGCCAGATGTAATACTTGGAACAACGAAATTTCCTGAAGAAGTACAAGAGAAATTGCAGAAAATAGCTCCAACTATTTTAGTTTCGCATATTTCAACAAACTGGGAAGCTAATTTGAAGCTAATGGCTGAATTAACTGGAAAGCAAGCAGATGCAGAAACAATCTTGTCTGAATATGAATCAGATATGGCTACTGCAGAAGAATCATTAACAGAGAAGCTCCAAGGTAAAAAAGTAGCAGCTATTCGAGTTCGTGGCGGGCAAGTTTTCGTCTATCCAGAAGGTGTATTCTTTAACCCTGTACTATATGATGAACTGGGATTAGAAGTTCCAGACGAGGTGAAGAAAGCGAAAACACAAGAGGCAATATCTGTTGAACAACTAGCTGATATGAATCCGGATTATTTATTTGTGCAATTCTCTACTAGTGAAAATGAAGAAAATGAAACTGCCTTCGAGGAAATGAAAAAGAATTCGATTGTACAAAACATCAATGCATTTAAAAATGATCACGTGTTTGTGAACGTAGTTGACCCACTAATGGAGGGTGGTCCAGCTTATAGCCGAATTGAATTTTTAAAAAATGTACAAGAACATCTGGAAAAATAATGTTACGTTTTAATTTGTAGTTTTAATAGAGTCTATAGACTTAGTAGGATTCATAAGTTAAGGTCTATGTCTAATAGAATCTTCTATTAAATTTATTCCATATAGTATATTTTTATATATAATTATCCATACTATAAATGGAAGGAGGGGACAAGCCCCTCTTCATAGCAGTGCCCATAATTGTTTGATGAGTAGGATTGTCATAATTATGGGCCAAGTTTTTATCAATATAATATTCTCTTTGACTTGAATATATATCATCCACATCCCTCCTTTGCTTTTGTATATATTATCTCCAGAAAGATTATTTTTGATTCAATTATGGGACGAAGTTATTAATATTTTTTGTATCGATTACGTGAAAAAAAGACTTTATATGTTGACGAGATAGCAGTCTTAAGCCTTTTGGTTTACGGCTGTTTTTCAATATTTCATTAGAGGTTTTGAAGTTTATGTTAAACTGAATGCTTCCATATAGGAATTATTAAAAATCAATGCTAGTATTGAATAAGACAGAAAAAATGGTTGGATGGAAGGGATATTGATTGGTCTTTGTTATTTGTATACTTATAGGAATTTTGACAGCTTTTGTAGGTGGTTTAATGGGGCTAGGCGGTGGAATTATTCTCATTCCAAGCCTATTATTTTTAAACCAGCTTTCCGATGCATTTTCTTGGGCAACCCCTCAAGCTATTGTTGGAATATCATTAGTCTCTATGGTTTTTACCGCCATGTCATCAACTATTGCTTATTACAAGCGTGGACGTGTTGATTATAAAACAGGTCTACTGTTTTTATCTGGTAGTTTACCTGGCGGCATGATAGGGTCTTGGTTAAATCAATTTATTGATGGTGATCAATTTCTACTCTACTTTGGATGTATTACAATTGTCATTTCGCTCCTTTTCTTTATTAAGCGAAAAGAGCCAACAAAGCAGATAAGTAATAACATAAGTGAGATAAGGACATTCGAATTAAATGGAATAACATATCAATATACGGTGTCTAAATGGGTAGCTTTTGTACTATCATTAATAGTAGGAGCTCTGTCTGGGTTATTTGGTATTGGCGGTGGATCCATTATGGTGCCTGCGATGATATTATTATTTGGAATACCGGCGCATATTGCTACTACTACCTCGATGTTTATGATCTTCTTTATTAGCATTATTGGAGCTGGAACACATATTGCTTTAGGGCATATTGAATGGCAGTATGTTTTCTTGTTTATTCCTGGTGCATGGATTGGTGGAAAATTAGGTGCTTGGGTTAACCAACTTCTAACAGGTAAAACACTAGAATGGATATTACGAATTGTATTAATCATTATTGGGATTCGCATGATTTCTCAAGGGCTATCATAAGGAGCATAACATAATGAAAGAGAATATCTATTTTTATTATACGAATGATTTACATAGCAATTTTGATCAATGGTCTCGTGTTACAGGATATCTTAAAGAGACAAGGGATAGTCGACGTAAATTAGGCTGTTCTTGTTGGGCAGTTGATATTGGTGATCATGTAGACCGAGTTCACCCTATATCAGATGCCTTTATGGGAAAAGCAAATGTTCAACTTATGAATGAAGCAGGGTATGATGTCGTTACGTTAGGTAACAATGAAGGTATTACGTTATCGCATCAGGATCTTTTCCATCTTTATGATGAAGCTGATTTTGAAATAGTATGTGCCAACTTACATAGTAGCGATCAAATAGAACCAGCGTGGCTGCAACAGAGTACGATTCTACAATCCGCTCATGGAGTAAATATAGGAGTTATCGGTTTAACGGCACCATTTAATGCCTTTTATCAGTTACTAGATTGGTATGTATCACCTCCATTTGAACAGTTACAACAGGTGATTGATAATGTGAAAAAACAGGCAGACATTGTCGTTCTGCTATCGCATTTAGGGTATAGTGAGGATCAAGAAATTGCCAAAAACTTCCCTGATATTGATGTTATCATCGGCGGACATACACATCATCTGTTGCGTAATGGCGAGTATGTTAATAATACATTAATAACTGCTGCCGGAAAACATTGTCATTATGTAGGAGAAGTTATTCTAACTTGGGACCATGATGAGCATAAACTGAGTCGTAAAGAGGCATACGCGTTGAATATAACTCATTTACCAAAAGATAAAACTACAGAACGAAGAATAGAGCAATTATCTAAACAAGCTACTACCATTCTTGCTAAACCGATTATAGAATTAGCATATCCTTTAGAGGTAAATTGGTTTCAGTCAACGCCAATATTGCAGGCTTTAACAGAATCTATTAAGAAACAAACAGAGGCAGATTGCGCCATGCTAAATGCTGGACTCCTATTAGAAGGTTTACCTGCTGGTAAAGTGACTTATGGTGATGTACATCGCATTTGTCCGCATCCGATAAATACATGTGTCGTAGAGTTGAATGGTGACGAATTACTGGAGGTAATAAGAGCATCACAAACAAAAGAATTTATGCAATTACAATTAAAGGGTTTTGGTTTTCGCGGAAAAGTATTAGGTAAAATGGCGTTTGCTGGACTTGAAATGGATATGGAGGAGTTAAAAAATGGGGAGTACTTTGTAAAACAGGCATTTTTAGGGTCTTATCCATTAGATCCAGAAAAAACGTATACGGTTGCTACTGCGGATACGTTTACATTTGGCAGGCTGTTACCTGAAGTTGCTAAATCAGAAATCAAACAATATTATTTACCAGAATTCTTAAGAGATATATTAGTTTATACATTAAAAGAAGGATTTAAGGATTAAGCGTTTAGGCTTTTGTGACAATAGGCCCTTCATTTGCATATAGATATGAAGAAGAGAATGAAGGAGGCCATACACGTTTATGATTACAGTAAACCCGCTAGAAGTAGATGGAATCTTTTTTACGGCTATCGTTGTAGAATTACCAAAAACGAACTTGTTAATTATTTCGAATGAAGTCGGTTATATCATGTGTGCAGCTCTAGATGTGGATATATTAAATGAAAAATTAGCAGATCGAAAGGTAGTAGCTGGTCGTGCGGTAGGTGTTCGGACAATTGATGAGCTTTTGCATGCACCGTTACAAAAAATAACAGATGCATCCAAGCAATATGGTTGGGAAGAAGGAATGATAGGGAAAGATGCATTGATCCGAATCTCTTAGCTGTCGAGACAGGGAAAAAATTATTACTTTATTCACATCGTAATCCGAACGAATCAGTTCAGATTATTTGTTTACTCGCGCTCACCGCTCCAGCAAAATATTACGCTTTTTGCGGACATGGCTTCAGCTTCCTTGGATAGCAAAGAGCGTTTTGCTGCGCGGGGTCTTTAGCTTGCGCTGTTCCCACAGGATATGGAAGACTTCGGTAGCGATACATCGTACACAGAAAAAACGCTCTGTTTTCAAAGCGCCTACGGATTTTGACTGCGCCATGTAGTAACATTTTGTTTTATCGTTCGGCTTTTGGACTAACTATTTTCGTTTCGTACCAGACACTTTTTTACATCCTACGACCTACCATATAATGATGAATACGTTTCTTAAGAATCATAGATTTATAAAGGAATAGGTATAGATATTTCACGTATGTTCTGGTACTATTTGATTAGATTTATGTTAAAATAAGTGGATTTATGTAATTGAATGGGTGTAAATAACTATATATGTGTGTTAGGAGAACATAATGAGACTTGCTAATACAAGATCAATAGAACCAGGCGCTATTCTAGCAAAAACAATATATAATGAAAGTGGCGTCATTCTGGTAAATAAAGGTGTTGCCTTAACAAAGCAGTTTCTTGATAGACTAGTAAAGCACGGGATTACATACATTTATATTGAGGATGAAGAAATGAAGGATATAGCGGCAATGCCGACCATTTCAAAATCACTCAGACGAGAGGCTTCAGAAACGATTAAGGAAGTATTTCTTTCCCTACAGCATAATGGATTGACAAACCGATCTTATATCCTTGATCAAAAAGGATCGGAACTTTCAGTGATTGTTCAGCAAATCACGAATGAGCTGCAACAAAACGAACAGTCATTATCATTATTAACCGATATGATTGTATCGGATAATTATATATTTCAACACTCTTTAAATGTAGCCATTTATGCACTGGCTATTGGTGTTAAGTTAAAGCTATCTAATAAGCAATTAGAAGAAATAGGGATGGCAGCAATGCTGCACGATGTTGGAAAGCTGTTTATTAACCCAGATATATTACAAAAACCAGGAAAATTAACAGAAGAAGAATTTAAAATTATTCAAAACCATACAAGAACGGGATACCGTTTTCTTGTAGGTCAGGATAGTGTACCTTTTGTTGTATCACTTTGTGCCTTACAGCATCATGAACGGTTGGATGGATCAGGCTATCCACTTGGAATAACTTCTGAATCGATACACAAATATGCAAAATTAATAGGGATTGCAGATGTGTTCGACGCAGTTACAAGTAATCGTGTATATCGTGATCCCATGCTTCCTCACGAAGGTTTAGAAATCTTATATGCCGGATCTGGACAATTATATGATAGAGAAATGATTGAAGCGTTAAAGAGTTCTATTGTTGTTTATCCAAATGGTATTATGGTTGATCTAAATGATGGGAGACAAGGTATTGTTGTAAAACAAAATCCGCATGTTTGCGACAGACCAATTATTCGAATTAACAAGGAGCAAGGGAGAAAATTAGCTAAACCATATGATGTTAATTTAGCTAACGTACTAAATGTGGTGGTTTTCTCATGCAAAATAGATTGAGATTTTTTACATTCTAACCTTCTTGGAACAAGCATATGTTTGTTGCAAGGGGGTTTTTAGATGGGTAGACGATCAGGATTAAAGATAAAAGCAACTTCTCCAGCTAAGGCGATTTTTTTAATGACTTCAATTACATTTGTCATATTAACCTCCCTTAGTATTCTAATAGTAGATAAAGGGATAACTCCTCCACTGATGGAGATAGCCAAAAGGAAGACAGTTGAATTCGCGACTAGAACGATTAATGAAGCTGTGAAGTCAACGGAAAACATAAGCTTTGAAGACTTAATGGACGTTAGTAAAGATGAAAATGGATATCCTACCATTGTTGGTTGGAATGCTTCAGCAGTGAGCAGAGCATTGCGAGCTGCTACCATTAGAGCGGAATACTTTTTATACGGAATGAACAAAGGAGAAATGTTAAATACGGATGATCCAGATATGGAACCAAAGGATTACGGAGATTCAGCAAATGAACTTGCTGACAAAGATCCAACGGTAGTCGAGATTCCCATCGGTCAAGTGACCGGAAGTACTATTTTAGCTAATTTAGGACCCAAAGTCCCTGTTCATTTTGAAATTGTTGGCAGTATTCAATCAGATATAAAATACGAAATGAAAGAATTTGGTATTAATGCTGCATTGTTTGAAATTTATATACCGGTTACCGTTAATGCACAGATTGTCGTACCATTTACGACCGAGCCTGCGGAAATTACAACGAAGGTATATGTTGACTCAAGGGTACTTATGGGTGATGTTCCAGAATTTTTTGGTGGTGGAGAAGGAAGTAGTGGTCCAAACATAGCCGTTCCCAAGGATGACTTGAATATTGATTAAGTACTTGTTATAATAATTATTATTAGCTAGTTGAATATTTAAACCTTATCAGATCGGTGAGGTAGAGGTGCAATGGATATGATTAATCAGTCGGAGGATGACAACGATGATGATTGATGAAAGGATGTATTGCCGAAGCATAATAAGTGTCTTCCTTATTATTGCTGGTGTGCTTTTGAATAAGAAGTATACTGTCATGCAAGAAGCAATGTGCATGGAGAACTACTGATCGAAATGGAGGATAACGTATATTGTAAAGGCAATGGTAGGTTATTTTCTATCATTGTCTTTTTGTGTTTACAGAGCCCCCATTCTCTGACGCAGCCCCGTTTTCCACGTATCCCATTTTCTTGAACAGTATGTTTTCTTTCATTATTGCAAACAATCATAGTGGAGGTTACAACAATGGAAGGAACAATTTTTTCCCTTATTCCTGCAATATTAATGCTCGTATTGGTATTAGTAACGAGAAATGTATTATTATCTTTAGGAACTGGGATTGTAGCAGGAGCACTTCTCATTCATGATTTTTCAATATGGGATTCCCTAAAGGAAATAGGAATTATTATTTATACTATATTTATATCGGAAGGCTCGCTAAATACAGGTAACCTTCTGTTATTAGGATTTTTACTTTTATTAGGAATAATGACAGCTTTTCTCCAAGCTTCAGGTGGGAGTCGAGCCTTCGGTGAATGGATGATCAAACGTGTAAAAACAAGAGTCGGTGCGCAAGCAATGAGTGCGGTGCTAGGTATTATCATTTTTATTGATGATTATTTTAACAGCTTGGCTGTAGGGCAAATAGCAAGACCCTTAACAGATCGACATAAGATTTCACGAGCAAAGCTAGCCTATATTATTGATTCAACTTCGGCACCAGTTACGGTAATATCACCGATATCGAGCTGGGGAGCATATATCATTGGTATTATTGGTGGCTTATTTGTAGCAAATGGCATCACAGATATAGGACCTTTAGAGGCGTTTATTAAAATGATCCCATATAATTTATATGCATTAGGAGCCATACTACTTGTGTTTTTAGTAGCCTACTTAAAGATGGATATTGGCCCGATGAAAGCACATGAGCAAAGGGCAATTCAGACAGGAGAATTACTAAATCCTAAGCAGGATAGAGTACCGGGAGATTTAACCGATACGTTTGCAGCACATACAGATGGGAAAATCTATCATCTTCTTGTCCCAATTGGTGTTTTGATTCTTGCTACTGTGGTATCCATGCTTGTTACAGGTGCAAATGCAAGCGATGGTAATGTTAGCATTATATCCATTTTTGCAAATACGAATGTTAATCTATCGCTATTTATTGGTGGTACAATCGCTGTTTTAACATCATTTGTTTTTCATGGATTACAAAGGAAACCGAAAAGCAACGCAGGAAAAATTATTGTAGAAGGTTTGAAAACAATGCTTCCTGCTATTTATATACTATTATTGGCCTGGACAATTGGTTCAGTGATAGGAACATTAAAAACAGGGGAGTATTTAGCACAAATTGTAGATAATGCTTCGATTAGTCCGGCATGGTTACCGTTGTTATTCTTCTTGATTGCAGGATTTATGGCCTTAGCTACAGGCACATCCTGGGGGACATTCGGTATCATGCTTCCGATCGCAGCTGAGGTGACAGTAATTACAGATATTTCTATGTTATTACCTTCTATGGCTGCAGTGCTTGCTGGTTCTGTTTTTGGTGATCATTGTACACCAATATCGGATACGACAATTCTATCTTCAACGGGTGCTGGTGCAAATCATATTGATCATGTCTTGACTCAATTGCCATATGCGATTTTGGCAGCTGTTTCAGCTGGAATTGGCTATCTTATAATTGGTTTCACCAATCAAGTCGTATTTCCTTTAATTGCTACACTTGTTATCGTCTTAGCTATTGCATTAATCCTGCACTTTTTATCGAACACAAAGTCATAATACGAGATCGGTGTTATGCTACGAATGATTATGTATCGGGCATGTAACATACAGTAAAATCGCCGGTTTAGAATAGAGACCAATAGGTTATACTCTTACGGTGCTTACAATAGAAAACTTCGCTTGTTGTAGTCAGTTTAAATAACATGGCGATGGTATTCTGTGGAAATAAAAACTTTAAGCTAAAATCCAAGCTGTCGGGAATTTTTTCTCGGCAGTATTTTTATATAGTAGAAAAAATATTGTCCAACTTTTAAAGCTACGAAATGAAGTCTTTGTTCTGTGTGGAGGGAATGTAGCTAGAAGCTTTGTACAAATACCCGAAGAATCTCTAGTGTTACGATGAGGAATCGAGTATTTTTTCTTCTGGAGAAGTAACGAATAACCTAATCTAAAAGCCTATAATAATTGTTTAAAAATATCTAATAACTATATATGCTGTTTTTTTGTTAATTAAAATTAGAAATATCTTGAAATTCAAATAATTCTTTGACATAGTATAAAAGTACCGTTATAATACAAACAGAAATATCTGAAAAAATAAAACTTTAAAAACATTCCTTAAACCAACTATTTTGGTAAGGAAGAGGGGGAGGTATTGTAATGGAAACTCGTTCACAATGGGGGACAAGAGCAGGGTTTATTATGGCTGCTGTGGGTTCAGCGGTTGGACTAGGAAATATTTGGCGTTTTCCAGCTGTCGCTTATGAGAATGGTGGAGGAGCCTTTTTTATCCCTTATCTGTTCGCACTACTAACCGCCGGTATTCCTATTTTGATTATGGAATTTACGATGGGACATAAATATCGTGGTTCTGCACCGCTTACGTATAAGCGAATAAATAAAAAGACAGAATTTATTGGCTGGTGGGCAGTGCTCGTATCGTTTGTTATCTCTACGTACTATTCTGTTATTATTGCCTGGGCAATATCCTATTCTGTTTTCTCAATTAATTTAAGCTGGGGAGCAGATACGGAAGGGTTTTTAATGAATGACTTTTTACATCGTACCGTAGAACCAGGACAAATAGGAAGTCTTGTACCAGGTGTACTTATTCCATTAATTATCGTTTGGGTTGTAGTTCTAGGTATTTTATTTAAAGGAGTTAAGAGAGGAATAGAAATTGCAAACCGCATCTTTATTCCCGCTTTAGTTATTATTTTCCTTATTATTGTTATTCGAGCAATTACATTAGACGGAGCTATGGATGGATTGCAAACATTTTTTTCTCCAGACTTCAGTAAAATATTAGATGGAGAAGTATGGGTGGCAGCATATGGGCAAATATTTTTTAGTTTATCGATTGCCTTCGCTATTATGATCACATATTCAAGCTACTTACCTAAGAAATCGGATATTACCAACAATGCCTTTATTACAGGATTTGGTAATTCAAGCTTTGAGTTACTAGCTGGTATTGGGGTGTTTTCTGCTCTTGGATTTATGGCAGCTCAATCCGGTGTAGAGGTAGAGGAAGTAGTCTCAGGAGGAGTTGGTCTTGCCTTCGTAGTTTTTCCGGCGATAATTAATGAATTCCCAGGACTGAATGGATTATTTGGCTTTTTGTTTTTCGCTTCATTGGTACTTGCTGGATTAACTTCATTGATGTCAATTACAGAGACATATGTTGCTGGTTTAACAGATAAATTCAAAATATCCAGATCAAAGGCAGTTTTATTTGGAGGTGGAATAGCCGCAATTATTTCACTTTTATTTGCGACTCAAGGTGGTCTGTTCTTCTTGGATGCAGCTGACTACTTTATTAATCAATTTGGAGTAGCGCTTATAGGACTTGTTGAAGTAGTGCTTATTGCATGGATTCTTCGTAAAGTAAAGGATCTAAAAACACATGCCAATGCTATTTCTGATATTCGCCTAGGTTGGTGGTGGTCGATAAGTCTAAATGTTATTACACCTCTAGTATTGGGGTATATGATGTTCGATTTATTCCGACTAAACCTAATGAAGCAATTTGACACAGAAACTGGAAATTATGAAGGATATGCAGATATATTTATCGTATTTGGAGGTTGGTTTGTTGCAGCAGCAGCCCTTATTATCGGTATTGTCATGGCTGCTACTAAGTGGAGGTCCGAAGCTAAAGGTGTTAGTGAGCATTCAGAGGAGAGGGAGGCCAAATAACTATGACTGGCAGTGTCATTTTAGTGATGATTCTTAGTATGGTAATTATTTGGGGAGGATTAGCTGCAAGTGTTATGTATGCTGTGAAGAAATCAAAAGAAGTAAAATAAGAAGTGACCTTTTTATCGAATTTGTAGCAGAAAGACTTCCCTTCTCTAGTTGCTATAGCTAGGTGAAGGGAAGCCTTTTCGATTCTAACAGACCTTTGAACGCTTCAATTTATTATTTATTTTCTATCCAGTCTAGGCGAAGAAGTCATATAAGTTTAAATTGACTATCTTGTTAATCTTTTTGTTTCGCAATTCGTTCCCATTTACGTAAATAAGGGTATGGATCAAAGGACCATTCGCTTTTGCCGTTATCTTTGTACATACCATAATGTAAATGTGGAGGGAATTTTCCAGATGTTCCCGGCGGTCCATAACCTGTCGAACCAACACTCCCCAGTATATCTCCAGGCTTAACAACTTGACCAACCTTAATATCATCATCGTAACCGTTCATATGTCCATAATAATGATAAATATTATAAATATCACGAATACCGATTCTCCATCCTCCATAGAGATTCCAGCCCATCATTTCTATAACACCATATGTTGTTGATTTTACAGGTGTTCCATAATTTGCAAAAATATCGGTACCTTCATGAATTCGTAATCCGCCAAATCCTCTTCGGTCACCCCATGTGCTTCTATAACTATAATTGTGAGTTATAGAAACAGGAAAATCCCTATCCGTTAAATTAATATCTTGAAATTCCTTAAACACCTTTGCAGTGTTCATTATCGTCTGTACGGATAAATCCCGCTTATAATAATTCCATAATGCAATCTTTATATCATCCTTCGTTTGACCGTATTCAAGTAAATAATTTGCCATCGTATGAAGAATATCTTCCGAATTTCTCGGGTCGGCTTTTTGATCACCATCGCCATCTTTACCCTTTCCATTGAAAAAGACGATTAATCGTTCATCCTTGATCATAGAAGAATTTCCTAATCCATACCATAATTCAGGTGGCACCTCAATAGAGATAACTTTCTCATCATCTGAATCCTGTTTTTTGTTGCGCTCGTAATTATCAATTGCTGCGAAATAGTACCAAGGAATTTGACTTAAAGCTTCTGTTTTTTTGAATAATGCCATTCTTTTATCATAAATCGTTTTCTCTTCTGCATGTGCAAATGTATGCGGAAAAATCGAAAATAGAATTATGATCATGAAAAAAAAACGTTTTGCATACAAAATGTTTCACCCTTACCTTACACGCATATTTTCTTTACTTAATAACGTTATAAGTAGCTGATGTTCTGTATTTTTTGTCAAAGTAGTTCTGATTATACAATAAAATAAAAGGGACTAATTGGAATTCCAATCAGTTCCTTTCTGTTTTTGATTACATACCTTTATTACTACCTTGAGGTGATTTTTTCATTTCTTTAATAATGCTCTGAATTGTATTATCATAATCACCTTCTGTTGTACTTAGATTATGCAAACTGTGGATATCATTAATTAAACTTGTATTGTCCGAGACATATACTTTAAAGTATCTAGGCATAACTGACATTGCCGTACGCTTTGCCATATCCGCTGTTCTATCCTGATCATAACGGCCAGATTTTTGGTAAGCAATTAACACTTCTTCGTCCGTTACAAGTGTTGCGACTTCATCGAAAGCATCACCACGCAACATAATTCGCGTAATCATATTCGCCATTTCAGTACGGTCAATACTTACGGAATGATTTTTTTCTGTATTATTTTCCATTTGTTCTTTCGTATAACGCACATAGCCAAGTTTATCATCAGCACCATCTTCTGCCGGAGCTCGTAACTCTTGATTGGGATCTAATTCATTCCGTATTTGGTCTCTTTCATCAATAGCATTGTTATTATTTGCACAACCAGTAATGAGTAGCAAAGAAGTCAGGCCGATTGGTATAAGTGTTCTTGTTTTCATTGCTATCCTCCATTCAAAATATCTTTTCATCATTAGTTTGCAATTTGAGTTGAAAATCATACTATTTTATTTCTGGAGGGTTTTTCGAAAAGATGATAAACTGTAGACACGATATATGGGGGGATTTATATGATAGAGTTGCAAGGGAAAAAATACGAGCTTGTGGAAAATCATAAAAATGGATTTAGTGAGGATATGTTAAAAGAACGGTACTCAGATATATTAGCTAAGTATGATTTTATTGTTGGTGACTGGGGTTATGACCAGTTACGATTAAAAGGCTTTTATGCAGATCAAAACCAAAAAGCACCTGTTGACAATAAGATAAGTGCCTTAGATGACTATTTATATGAATACTGTAATTTTGGATGTGCTTATTTTGTCCTTCAAAAAATTGCTACATAAAAAAGCAGTAGCTCGATGTTGCTACTACTCTTTTCCAAAATCGCCATCAGGATTATTATGTGGGTCATGTGAGCCATCAGCCTGTCTAGGTAAGTCCTTATGACGTTCTCTATCAGGGTAAACAAAAGCACTATCCCGTCGTTGTCCTTTTTCCCAAGGAGTCGATTTACCTTCCACTAGAGCATATTCATTCATTGGAGAACCAAAAGATCCTTCTGGGAATTCCTCAGGAATTAACTTGTCGTGCATACTTTCCACATTGGTAAAGTTTGAATATGTCTTCTTTTTTTCTTTTGCCATCAACTAAACACATCCTTTTCACACAAAATACCAACAACTAATGTAAAGGTGTTGGTATTAGTTTTGACTATATAGTGAGTTGTATGGGTAGAAAATAAAGGCAGTTCGTATGAAATGATGCTAGGATTAAAGCTCACAACGTTTATAGCCTCTGTATTTTTTTTCAAGCATTTTTCCTAATCGAAAAATTGCATCCTCATTTCCTGATTTACTTATTATTTGAACAGCAATTGGCATATTATTTTCATCATTTCCTACCGGTACGGTCAATGCAGGTAATCCCCAAACATTTGCATAGGCTACATAAGGCATGTAAGTGAGAAATGTTCGCCGCATGGAGAATATTTGTCGATAGACTTTTCCATGCTTTAATGCTCCCGTATGATAAATTGGAAAAATGAGTAGCCTATTTTGTAAATACGCTCCCAGAATCTTGTCTCCCTGTAAAATCGTCTCTTCCATCTCTCGAATGCGGCTAATCGATGGTTTAAAAAGCTTTGCTCCAAAAATTGCTTTCGACAGATACGGATGAATCTTAGAGCGTTGCGTTAGTTTTTCTTTAAGAAAAGATTTCAAGAGAAAAGACCTGTCATTGTTAAATGCAGCTTTTTCAATTAATTCACTGCCATTACTTGAGAGCATTTCTTGCCATAATGTAGCGCAGTTATGATACATTGGAGGAATGCGTCGAAAAGTAGAAAACGATCTTGTTAGTACTTTTTCAATATCGTCTAACAGTCTTTTCGTTACTTCATTTAATGGTTGTTCCATATTACTAGGTAAAATTTCTATCTTAAAATTCTTTAGAGAGCAATCATCTATTTCATTTTCGGAGATGCTTGAATAGATAAGTTCCATATCCCGAACGGATTTACCCATTGGTCCAATGCTTAACATTCTATTTTGGATATCATTTGTAACAGCTGGAAAATGCCCATGAGCTGAAACCTGTTTAAAACCGGGCTTAAAACCAATAACGCCATTGAAGTGACTGGGAAATCGAATGGAACCACCAATGTCAGAGCCAATTCCTGCAAGAGCACCTCCTGCTGCTAACAGGGCTCCTTCACCTCCACTTGAGCCTCCACAGGTCCTATTGATATCCCAAGGATTGTTGGTACGACCATATAGTCGATTATCTGTTTCCTGACAAAAACATAAGGCAGGTGTATTTGTCTTACTTAAGATAATCATTCCAGCTTCCTGTAATTTCGATATAACTACTGCGTCTTTTCTAGAAATTAAGTCTTTTCTATGTTCTAGTCCACCAGTCGTTTTCATACCTTTGACATGAATGGATTCTTTTACACTTATTGGGACACCAAATAGAGGGGATAATGGCTCATTATTTTTTAAAAACATATCCAGCTCTTTTGCTTGTTGTAGCGCTTCAACGTACCGATTTTCTACTACTGCATTAATAATCGGATTTATTTGTTTTTGTTTTTCTATATAAACACTAACGATTTCTAACACTGAAAACTGTCTTTCTTTAATAGCATGGGATATAGCTGTAACATCTAAATTAAGTATATCTTCCTTGTTGGAAGAGATCACAGTTCCCATCATCCTTCATTCTCCTCGTATTTAAATTATGCATGAAATTTGCTGTAATTAAAGAACTTCATGTAGGAAGTTCCGAATTTCATCAGCTTCCATAGCTGTCTCATGGAAGATATGCTCTATCTTTCCTGGATCGTTTAAATCCTCTTTTCCTACTACTGTAAATCGATTTTTACGCAAATTGATAATGGTGGTTTTGCTTGGATCATCATCATTCTTTAAAAAAGCAAAATCATAACGCTGTAACTTTCCCATGAAACTTATATAACGCACTTCTTTTGTAACAGTTTCATCTTTAATTAATTCATACTTACTTCCCATCATATCCCTCTTTTCCGAATATTGACATTTTCCTTAACTATATCATGTTTTGCTCAATAATCCTATAATATATGGTATGATAAGATTGTAATTCATAATGGGGGGGTTGTTACATGTATTTTGTAGATAGGAGTAAGATTCAGCAGACGCTTCAATACATGGACCAGGTCATCAATGTATTGAAAATGAACGCTCCAGAAACGTTAATCGATAAATTAAGTTTGGAAAGAGCTGTACATATAGTAATAGAATGTACATTAGATGTTGGAAATATGATGATCGATGGATTTATTATGCGTGATCCAGGTAGTTATAACGATATTATCGATATTTTGTTAGATGAACAGGTTCTTCCTAAAGATGAGGAAACTGCTTATAAAGAATTAATACAGCTAAGAAAAGTGTTGGTAACCGACTATACAAACATCGACCATAACAAGTTAATACATACGATTCAAGCTAATTATCATGTATATAAACAATTTTCAGCACATATAAGAGTGTACTTAGATAATGAACTAGGAGTAGCTAACGCTTTTTCAAATGAATCATAGGGGTGATACGTTATGAAACAAACACCTACGAAGCAAAAGCTATTGACGTTAATAAAAAAAGGACATGAAGTAACTATAACAGATATGTTGCCTTTTTTTACGATTTCGGAAATTGCTGTTCGAAAGCATATACAATCTCTAGTGCGGGATGGATTTATCAAGAAAAATAGTATAAAGCAGAAACTAGGAAGACCATATTTTACTTATGAGCTTACAGAGAAGGGGCATGGATTATTCCCAAATCAAAACGAAAAACTGCCATTAGAGCTGCTTCAGGATCTTGAGTATCTTCAAGGTAAGAGAGCGGTTGATGATTTACTTTGGCAAAGAATGCTGCGGGAACGGAATCAGCTAGAGGATTTCGTAGGTGACAGTGACTTTGATGGTAAGGTTAAAGAAATGGCTAAGTTTCAAGATGGAAATGGATATATGGTAGAATTGAAAAAGGTAGATGTAGGACACTATGAAATGAAAAATTATCATTGTCCGATTTCTGCGTTATCCTCTAAATATACACAAGTATGTCAAAATGAAAAAGCAATGTATCAAGACATCTTTTCTACCTGTGAAGTTATTTCACATACATGTATTACTGATGGAAAACCTTATTGTATGTGGACAATAAAGCAGTTGGAAGAAAGGTGAAGGACTATATCTTTCTCCTGCAGTTGAATAAAGAAGACGTTGTCTGAGTGAGCAAGGTCGCTTGGACTTTTTAGTTTAGAAAGAAGGAATATTCATGAAACATGCGTATAAAGGCTATTTAATTGATTTAGACGGTACGATGTATCGAGGAAATGAACCAATTGAAGCGGCTGCAGAATTTATTGCTACATTAAAAACCAATAACATTCCACATGTGTTCGTAACTAATAACTCTTCAAAAACACAAGAAGATGTATCTACGAAATTAAATAAAATGGGGATTACTGCAACTGCACAGCAGATAGTGACAACGAGTATAGCTACAGCAAAGTTTATTCAAGCAAGAAAGAAACAAGCAAGATGTTATGTTATAGGAGAAGATGGATTACATCAAGCTATAGAAGAGCAAGGACTGACTATTACAGATCAGGATTGTGATTTTGTAGTTGTTGGCATTGACCGGAACATTTCATATGATAAGCTAGCAAAAGCTTGTTTGGCTGTCAGGGATGGCGCTACTTTTATTTCTACGAACGGCGATGTAGCGATTCCCAGTGAAAGAGGATTATTACCTGGGAATGGATCACTGACATCTGTAATTACAGTTAGTACTGGAGTAGCGCCAACCTTTATTGGTAAGCCAGAATCCATTATTATGGAGGAAGCCCTAACTGTGTTAGGAGTGAAAAAGGATGAAGCGTTAATGGTTGGCGATAATTATGCTACAGACATACGAGCTGGCATAGGTGCAGGGATGGATACATTGATGGTTTTTACTGGTGTTACTCCTATTAAGGAGTACCCAAACCTTGAAATCCAGCCGACCTATTATGTGCATAGTTTACATGAATGGCTTCAACATATTTAAGTAAACAGAGAGTAGAAGAACCAATGGTATATCTACTCTCTGTTTACTATATAAGACTTCGATATCTTCGTCTTTTATTCTCTTCTTGTATGCTAAAAGTGATGGCTTAATCTAGATTTTTTCTAATATAAGAAGAACTGCTTGACAGTCTAAGTTAAAAGTATGGTTTGAAGTTTCACTTTATCTAGTAACTTTCTTCATCAGTGGAATGTGCTAAGCGACTAGATGCCGCAGCTGCAATTGCACCTACAATATCATCCAAAAACGTATGACACTCTCCTGAGGATTTATCATTTAATTTTTGTAATATGCCAGGCTTTTGTTTATCAATGTACCCGTAATTTGTAAAGCCGATTGAGCCATATACATTGACGATTGATAATGCAATGATTTCGTCTACACCATACAAACTTTCGTCAACCTCAATGGTTTTTTGTAGCGGCTGCTCTAGCTGTTTCTTTTCTGTTAATACATCTAATTGAATACCTGTCAGGATGGCATTTTGTACTTCTCTTTTTGTTAGAACACGATCAACATTATGTCTGCAAACTTCTATTGTTAAATCATCATGGTACTTAGACTGTAGATAATAAACGAGTTCTGCTATATCATCAATCGTCACTCCACGTTCAGTAAGCCATTGTCTAGCTTTAACTTCTAATTCACTCTGATTTGTCTCTTGACCCATCATGTAACTTCCTCTCTTTTTATAGTTTTAAGTAAAGAAGGTAACTTTTCAACATACAATTAGTATAAATGCCCAGAGGAGGGATCTACTTGTCTTATGAAAAGTGGCTTTATGAAAATTACAACATTCAACCAGAAGAAAAAAGATGGATTGACGGCAAAGAATGCTTTAAATCTGGAGAATATGTTTATTTTACCATTTCTATTGATAACAATGAAATTATTTATATGGAACAGGCGGTTGTAGCTTATTATTTAGCGGAAGACTACTATACACATATGGCAATTCCAATATCAAATAATCAAGGAGAATGGTTTACAGTTTTTCAGGATACGCAGCTTATGGTTGTTCAAGGCAAACTTTCATATAGAGAGATTACTCTATCTGATGG
Organism: Virgibacillus sp. AGTR; assembly: GCF_016919725.2. Classification (GTDB taxonomy): domain Bacteria; phylum Bacillota; class Bacilli; order Bacillales; family Amphibacillaceae; genus Virgibacillus; species Virgibacillus salarius. The sequence goes on along the minus strand of NZ_JAJERH010000008.1, from coordinate 51,692 downwards.
AAAATTACTAGCCGAATTTCATCAGATTGGTAATGCTTATGGATATGAACCAAAGGCTATTTCCAGCTATGGACAATGGAAGGAATTATGGATCGATAAAGTGAACACATTAGAGAATCATCTTGAGCAGAGAGCACGTGAAACCCCTTCAGCATATTACCGTCTAGTAATGGATGTACTTCCTTATTTCATCGGTATAAGTGAAAATGCAATTCAATATATTCGTGAAAGTGAACAGGAACAGCGATTTTATGAAGTAGATCAGGGAACGATTGCTTTTCGAAGATATACAAATCAACTGATAAAGCCCATTATGTGGCCAATGGAATTAGTTTATGATCACCCATCGAGAGATATTTCTGAATTTTTAAGACAGCACATCTTAAACAAGGATCCAGGTGCAATTTCTTCCAATTTTTTAAATGATTATCAAGCGATCAGACCATTATCTGTGTTTAGCTGGCGTTTAATATATGCAAGGTTACTTTTTCCTATTCATATTTTTGATTTTTTGGAATGGAATTTAACATCTGAAAATGACGATGCACTCGAGCAATTCAAGCAATTACTTCAAACACAATCAGAATATGAAGAAAAGCTCGGGAAATTTTATAATCAAGTAGAGGTGGATTGTGATCTTCTGCAAATTCCTGTGGTACACTGGCTATAGAATGATGAACATAATTACGTATGGAGGTCATACCGTTGAAGAAACCATTGATTTATATTACACGGAAAATACCAGAAGAATTAATCGCCCCTTATACTAATAGCTTCCGTATAAAATTTTGGGAAAAAGAGAATGACCCAGTACCAGAAAATGTGTTGTTGCGAGAAATAAAAGAGGCAGAGGGATTAATTTGCATGTTAAGCGAACAGATTAATCAGCAGTTGCTAGATGCAGCTCCTCATTTAAAGGTAATTGCGAATTTAGCGGTAGGTTTCGATAATATTGATATGGAAGCAGCAAAGGCTAGAAATATTGCTGTAACTAACACACCAGATGTGCTGACCGAAACAACTGCTGATTTAGGGTTTGCCCTGTTAATGGCCACTGCAAGAAGGCTTATGGAGGCAAATGATTATATACGGAAAGATAAGTGGGACAACTGGGGGCCGTATTTATTGGCGGGATCCGATATTCACCATAAGACAATTGGGATTGTAGGTATGGGAAGAATTGGGCAAGCAATTGCAAGGAGAGCCAAGGGATTTGAAATGGAAGTTTTATACCATAACCGTTCTAGAAATGTTGAAGCGGAAGAACAGCTAAATGCCACTTATACAGATTTCGATACGTTGCTTCACCATTCAGATTTTGTGGTATCTGTTGTGCCTTTAACTGGTGAAACGGAGCAATTATTTAATAAGACTACCTTTCATAAAATGAAAGATACTGGTATTTTTATTAATATTTCTAGAGGTGCAGTAGTAGATGAAACAGCGTTAGAGAATGCTTTAGTAACTGGAGAAATAAAGGCAGCTGGATTGGATGTCTTTGTAGAGGAGCCTATTCATGCTGATCATCCATTAATGCAGTTGAAGAATGTTGTTGCACTTCCACATATTGGTTCGGCGAGTACAGAAACACGAACTGCTATGTGGAAATTGTGTTTGGATAATACGCTTTCTGTATTAACAGGCGGTCAGCCGAAGACGCCTGTTTGGTAAAATAGATAGGAACAAAAGCGCAAGCGCTCGATTAGAAATGTAGCGACTGGAGCGAGTCGTGAAGTCATCTAGTTCTGGGCGCTGGAACTGGACGCGGCTCAATATTTCCTAGACAAAAATAAAGAAGGCATCCTTATCGTTGGAGGCCTTCTTTGTATAGGATAAAATATAATTATTAGCTATGTTATCGATTTAGTTTGTTTTAAAATACTTGCTCTATTTCTGTTACTCCAGGTACTTCGGCCATTAAGGCGCGTTCAATCCCAGCCTTTAATGTAATGGTAGAACTCGGGCAATTCCCGCATGCACCCATCAGACGAAGAAGCACAATGCCGTTTTCATCTACATCGATTAACTCCACATCGCCACCATCACGTAGCAAGAATGGACGTAATTTATTTAATACTTCTTGTACTTGGTCTCGCATTATCCATCTTCTCCTTTCTTCTATCTATTATAGAACGGATTCTTCAAAAAATCTATGGCATAATTGAAACTGATAATCATTTTTATTTTATCTTTAGATAAACATTTTGTAAAATAAAAGATATCGTATAAAGGAGGCTAGATGGGATGAAGCAAATAAAGATAACGGTATATGGGGCAGAACAGATTTGTGCGAGCTGTGTTGGCGCACCAGGCTCTAGGGATACTTATGAATGGCTACAAGCTGCTATTGGTCGGAAATATATAGATGATCACCTAAAATATGAATACATAGATATTGATCAACCTCCAAATGTGGAAAAGCATCAGGCATTTATTGAAAAGATAGTGCGTGATGATTTATTCTATCCCATTGTCATGATCAATGACGAAATGGTTGCTGAAGGTATACCGCGGTTAAAAACAGTTTATCATGCATTGGATAAACATAACATTCCATTACAGAATAAATAGAAACGAGGAAACGAACATGAAAATCCCTTTTACGAAGATGCATGGACTTGGAAATAGCTATATATATATTGATTTATTCCAGCATAAATTAGAGGAAGCAATGCTGCCAGCATTAGCGCAAAGCGTATCTAATATGAACACAGGAATAGGGTCTGATGGTATCATTTTAATTCATCCCAGTGAAAGAGCGGCACTAGGTATGCGGATATTTAATAAGGATGGTTCAGAAGGGCAGAGTTGTGGTAATGGATTAAGGTGTGCTGCGAAGTATGCCTATGAACATGGAATTGTTGATGTCACTCAATTTCAAATAGAAACGAAAGCTAATATTGTAGAGGCAGAGGTTCAAATACAGAATGATAATGTGCAGCTTGTAACAATTAACATGGGGAAGCCACAGCTTAACCGAGCGGACATTCCAATGATAGGCAGTGAAACAGAAAAAGTAGTAGCAGAACAATTTAAAATAATGGATCAGCAGCTTAAAGTAACAGCGGTATCTATGGGCAACCCGCATGCTGTTTTTGTTGTTGACAATATTGATGATGCCCCTTTAGTAGAATTAGGACCATCAATTGAAAAGGACAAACGGTTCCCACAGGGGATAAATGTAGAATTTATTGAGGTGCTTACTCCTACTGAAATAAATTTTTGTGTATGGGAGAGAGGGTCTGGTATTACACAGGCTTGTGGTACTGGTGCTTGTGCGGCAGTAGTTGCAGCCGCGTTGAATGATTTGGTTAACCGTAATGAACAAATAACTGTTCATTTACCAGGCGGCGATTTGTTTATTAAATGGGATGATCAGGGCTATGTCTGGATGACTGGAGGAGCAGAAGTTATAGCTACAGGAGATTATTACTATGACGATTGAGTATCATCAGTTGAATCCTATTCAAGGACTTTGTATACTTAAAGAAGATAAGCAATCATCTTAAAGGGAGGTCCATGAGATGGCTATTAATATTACCGATCATGCTAGTAAGCAGATTCAAAATATGATGAAAGAAGAGTCTGATGGTGCCTATTTGCGCTTTGGTGTAAAAGGTGGCGGATGTAGTGGGTTATCCTATTCACTAGGTTTTGAATACGAAATAAATGAAGAGTTAGATACAACGAAAGAAATTAATGGAATACCAGTTGTTCTCAATAATCAGGATATTCCTATAATTGAAGGAACAACGATTGATTTCAAACAAAATATGATGGGTGGCGGATTTAGTATTGATAACCCGAACGCTATCGTATCTTGTGGTTGTGGATCATCTTTTAGAACAAAAGATAAGGCAGGCGCGCCTGGCGATTGTTAGAAAAATAGCTGAAGCAATAAGTTGCTTCAGCTATTATTTATATCTATCTATAGTTAGTATCTTAAAACATGCTAGTTGAGTGTTTTGGTTGAATTCTGGCTTTCGGATCAATATATTGTTTTGCATTATTTATAGCCGTAGGACCTTCGCCAAATCCAGTTGCAATGAGTTTCACTTTTCCAACGTATGTGCAAATATCTCCAGCAGCATAAATCCCTGGTATATTGGTTTCCATTTTTGAATTTACTACGATACTATTCTTTTCAATTTCGAGTCCCCAGTCTTTAATTGGTCCTAGTGTAGAAACAAATCCATAATTGCATAAAACGGCATCGACATCCAATGTGATTTCTCGGTCACCTTTTACTTCTTCCAAAACGACTTGTTCAATACGCTCATTTGCAACGATATTTGATGGTACAAACGGTGTTAGGATTTCTACGTTCGATGCATAAAGCTTTTCCACACTGTGTTCATGGGCTCGGAATTTATCACGACGATGCACAAGAGTTACCTTTTCGGCAATCGGTTCTAGCATAAGCGCCCAATCAACAGCTGAGTCTCCACCTCCAAGTAAGACAACACGTTGACCCTTATATTGGTTCATATCTTTAACATGGTAATGGAGATTAATGTTTTCAAATTTATCGCATTGATCTATGTCTAAACGTCGAGGCTGAAAAGCTCCGTTTCCTGCTGTAATAATGATCGTCTTTGTATAATGTACTTCCTTTTTATTGGATGTTAATTTGAACGTTCCATCTTTAAGCCTTTCTACATTTTCGATTGCCTGTTCTAAAACAATTTCTGGATCGAATAAGTTTGCTTGTTCCTCTAAGTTATCTACTAATTCCTGTGCTCTAACCTTAGGGAAACCAGCAACATCATATATATATTTCTCTGGATATAGAGCAGTTAATTGCCCGCCAGTGTGTGGTAAACTTTCAATTATTTTAACACTTGCCTGACGCATACCGCCATAGAAGGCTGTGAATAAACCTACGGGACCTGCGCCGATGATAGTAACATCATAGACTTCTTTGGTCACAATAATTCCCTCCACTTCCGATAAAATTTAGTATACCATTGTTTATAGTACCATAAATTCCCCTTAGTAGAACATGAAAGCACTCTGTAACTTACTATTAAGAAAAATTTAATAATTGGGGAAACAAAAGAAAGGGTTGAAATGTAGATAGAAAAAGGCTACTATTATCAAGGATGTTTATTACGATTATGTGACAACGACATTATAAATCTATTAATTTTTCTATCCACTTGGTAAAGTAGCCAAGTTTTTTCTAATGACTATTAAGTGAAATATGTCACAAACGTACAAAATAGTAAAAAAATGGAAGTGATTAGAATGAAAAAACCGAATATAGTAATTCTAGGTGCTGGCTACGGTGGCATGATGACTACAGTTAAATTACAAAAGACATTAGGAGTAAATGAGGCAAATATAACACTTGTGAATATAAATGATTATCATTACCAAACCACTTGGCTTCATGAAAACGCAGCAGGAACCTTACATCATGATCGAACTCGTATACAGATTAAAGATGTAATAAATATGAGCAAGGTGAAATTTGTTAAAGATAAAGTTATTTCTATTAAGCCAGATGAAAAGAAAGTTAAACTGGAAAATGGCCAATTAGATTATGACGTATTGGTAATCGGGCTTGGATTTGAAGCAGCAACCTTTGGTATTCCTGGCTTAGAAGAACATGCGTTTACAATTGGAAACATTAATAGTGCTCGCCTTATTCGCGAACATATGGAATATAATTTTGCTTTGTATCACAACGAATCAGAAAAAAATCCCGCACGATTAAATATTGTTGTAGGCGGTGGTGGGTTTACTGGAGTTGAATTTCTAGGTGAGCTTGCAAATCGTATTCCTGAGCTTTGCGAAGAATATGATATTGATAAAAATTTAGTACGAATAATTAATATTGAAGGATCACCTACTATTTTGCCTGGGTTTGATCCACAATTAGTAGAATATGCGATGAATTCATTAGAATCACGCGGAGTTGAATTTGTTACTGGAGCAATGCTTAAAGAATGCACAGCTACTAGTGTTGTTTATGAAAAAAATGGTGAAATAACGGAAATTCCAACACTAACAACGGTATGGGCAGCTGGTGTAAAAGCAAACGCTCTTGTTGAGAAGTCCGGTTTTGAAAATAATCGAGGCAAAGTGGCAGTAGAAAAGGATATGCGAGCGCCAGACTATGATAATGTATTTGTAATTGGCGATTGTGCACTTATTATGAATGAACAAACGGGGAGACCTTATCCACCAACAGCACAAATTGCTATTCAACAATCAGCCGTAGTTGCCCATAATGTAAAAGCGTATATTCAAGGCGGAGAAATGGAGCACTTTGAACCGGAAATACTTGGTACAGTAGCTTCTCTAGGCCATAATGATGCGATAGGGGTTATATTTAACGATCAAAAATTGTTTGGCTGGAAAGCAACTGTGATGAAAAAAATAATTGATAATCGGTACTTATTGAAATTAGGTGGACTAAGTTTATTAATGAAAAAAGGAAAGTTTAACATTTTTTATTAAGTGTGGATGTAGCAAGGACAGTGCCACTGTCTTTGCTTTTTTTCTAAATTCATTTAAAATGGAAAAGGGAAAAGAAATTGTTTATACATAATAATGTCTAACTGCTTGTTAGGTGAGTAAAGTTGCGAAGGGAGCCACCTGTTTTGATTCAATTAGTAGTGTCGATTATATTATATTTTGTCATCTTTTTTGGTATTGCATTTATATTGAATATGTTATTACGAAGAACATGGTTGATGGCATTTTTATATCCATTTGTCGTATTAATTATTGTAGATAATATGTCTACAATGGAGTATTTAAAGGCACCAGGATCTGCATTTTCAGAAGCTTTTTCCAGGCTAATGCAAATCACTCCAGTTGATATTGCCATATTAGTAGCAGGATTTGCAGGTACAATTGTGTCTGGAATCATTATTAAGTTATTAAGAAAAAGTGGATATCAAATGTTTTAAAAGCTTTGTTTATAACAAAGAAAAAGAGATAAGTGGATTTATGATCAGTAAATCCGGACTATAATCCGAGTATATTTATTTTCGGAAAGTAGTTCGGATTGTTTTTTTGAAAGGAATAATTCTCTAGTTACTATACATGCATAACTGGTATTAAGATTTTAGTTCGTTTATAAATAAACAAACATTACGATTATAAATTTAAAGTTTTCATATTTATCTAAAAAATTTTATGTGGTTTTGTATATTTTTTGATTAATTGGAAATGCTGAACTGGTAGGAAAAAGGAAACCTTTGTTGGGAGTTTTGTCCATATCAACTATCTGTCCTGAGTCAGGGAAGAGCTTGATTTACTGGAACTTTCTATAGACTGTACAAAGGTTCACTACCAGAGAGGTGTTATTTATGAATGTCAAAAGTTTTATTCGTAGAACAAGTTTAGTAATCTTAGCAATCGTAGCGTTTCTTACTACTATTTCGTCCATAACCAATGTATCTTTTGCAGAAGTAGAGGTGTGGTCCAAGCTGAAATCACCTGCTGTTCATATGATTAAGGAAGCAAAGGCGTCTGATTCTTCCCTTAGGCATACGGTATTACAAGGGAAATCATTGAATCATCTAAAGGAGAAGAAGCGCTATATTTCTAGTGAGGAAATTGAAGGTGCAGAGACATTAGCTGATGTAATTAATTTTGAACAGTATCCAAGCGCAAATGTTGTTGCAACAGGATATACTGCTGGAATTGAGTCAACAGGAAAGACACCAGATCATCCGGAATATGGGATTACTTATTCTGGGGTCAAGGTAAAAAGAGATTTGTACTCTACGATAGCAGCAGATCTTAATGTATATCCTATCGGCACTATCTTATTTATTCCTGATTATGGATTTGGAGTTGTTGCTGATAAGGGCAGTGCTATTAATGGGAATAAAATTGACCTTTATTATAATACGGTCGAGGACGTATACAGTCAGTGGGGGAAAAAGAAACTTGATGTATACGTGATTGAAAAAGGTAATGGTAAGCTTTCGGAAAAGAAATTGGATGAATTAAATGAGAATCAAGCTTTACAAGTATTTAGGCAGGAAATAACGGATAGTTAAAAAAGTATAATTAGTTAAAATAGGTCAACAGAAGTTTATGTATTTTTTATCAGCTAAATAGTGCTTTTCCAATAAATAGTTTAAAAGCAAAAAAGCCGAACAGATTCGAAGAGTTCTGATGGTACCGCTCCCTGAAGTTAGAGTAATCTAATTTCAAGAGATCAGTACCAAATATTTCGAATGATAGTTCGGCTTTTGCTTAAACTAAAATACTATTGCTCCAGCATGAATTAATTTAGCAATGCATTTAAAATGAATGCAATCGCTACACCTGTTAATCCGCCAAAAAATACTTCGATCGGCTGATGACCTAATAATTCCTTTAGTTCTTGGCGTTTTTCAAATTGCTTTTTATTTGTCCAATCTTTTGCTCCATCAATAAATAGCTGGAAATCTTTAATTAATTGATTTAACACGATGGCTTGCTCCCCGGCCTGTCTTCTAACACCAGTAGCATCAAACATGATGATCACACTAAATACACATGAGATAGCAAACATGGTAGAGGAAACTCCTTCTACAATACCTACACCTGTTGTTAATGCAGCTACAGCAGCTGAATGACTGCTTGGCATTCCTCCAGTACTAAAAGCTAAATCCGGTTTAAATTCTCTTGTAACGATAAGCGAAATGGGAATTTTAACAACTTGAGCAAAAATTATTGCAGTTAGAGCAGCAAACAATGGGTAATTATGAAATAATTCCATGGTCGTCTAAACATCCTTTCTAAAGGAAAGTTTATCCCTTGTTAGATGACAATATGCATGGTATCTAATGCTATATTATCACATGAATGGCTAGTAATCAGGCGCACCAAAGAATTATTTTATAAATTTAGTATTTATCCAATTTTGGCTTGGCGAACTACTGGAATACGTGTTGCAATTCTGACCATAAATAAAGCAGTTAAACCAGCAAAGGCGATATCCTTAATCAAGAATGGAATCATCGAAGCCCAAGCTAATGGATAAGTTATAGGAGCCGCTAACCACGTATTTAAGGCGACATACATATATGATACACCTATACCGTAATTAATGATGGTTCCAACGAGTGCAGCAAGTAAGTAATAAAAAAGAGAGCTTTCTTTCCGTTTATCGACCATCCATCCAGTAAAATAGGCTACAAAAATAAAAGATATGATAAATCCACCAGTTGGAGTTAATAATGCTGTAGGTCCCGCTGACAATCCAGCAAATACGGGAACACCAGCAAATCCGACAAGTATATACACTAGAACAGAAAGAGTTCCTAGCTTTCTACCTAACATTAATCCGGCTAATATGGCGAAGAATGTCTGTAAGGATAAAGGCACGCTTGTCCCGCCGATTGGAACTGCCAGCATAGGGAACCAAACCGTAATATTTGCACCTATAGCCATTAAAACAACAAATACGGCTCCATATGTAAGATCAATTGTTCGTAATCCTTTCATAATCTCATCCTCTCTGTATATGATAGTAATTGGAGAATGGATTTTTGTCAACCTCATTTTTTTTAGGTTAACAAAAATTGTGGCTGTTAAATGCTAGATAAACTATTTCTATGTTAGATAATTTCTTTAAGGAAGAAAAGTAGAGAGGAGAATAAAAGAGGTGGGTGTAGGCTCCCACCTTCTATGTTATGCTATTTAATCGCTGCCTCTAATGCAATTTCCATCATGTCATTGAAGGTTGTTTGTCTTTCTTCGGAGGTCGTCTCTTCACCAGTTAATATATGATCAGAAACTGTAAGAACGGAAAGAGCTTGGCGATCATACTTTGCTGCTAAGGTATATAATGCAGTTGTTTCCATCTCAATTGCAAGCACTTTATAAGCAGCAAGCTTTTCATTGATTTCTTTTGCGTTATCACGGTAGAACGTGTCACTTGTAAAGACATTACCTACTCGCAAGTTTAATCCTTTTTCTATTCCAGCATCATATGCATTTTTTAATAAATGGAAGTCAGCAAGTGGAGCGTAGTCTATACCACCGAAGGTCATGCGATTCATTTGTGAATCAGTGGTAGATCCTTGAGCAAGAATAACATCTCTAACCTTGACATCTTTTTGTATTGCTCCACAAGTACCTACGCGGATTAGTTTGTTTACATCATAGCTCTGGATTAATTCATTCACATATATAGAGATGGAAGGAACTCCCATTCCGGTTCCTTGAACCGATACCCTTTCTCCTTTATATGTTCCTGTAAATCCATACATACCGCGAACGCTATTATATTGTGTTGGATGTTCTAAAAAAGTTTCTGCGATATATTTGGCACGAAGGGGATCACCTGGTAATAATATTTTGTCAGCAATTTCTCCTTGCTTTGCACCTATATGTACACTCATGTTAATTCCTCCTAGTATAAATGGAATACTTTCAAAATAACGTTATCATAAGCTATTAGGAAAGACAAATAGTTCTATAATTCATCCTTTCTGACAAATAATAGGTATAAACTATCGTATCATGATTGAAAATAGAAGCAGAAGTTGTTAAATCTTTGTCGATACATAAAAAACTGTAGCTTATCTGTTTCAAAAATGCTTATTATTGTATATAATATTATTAGTTCAGTTTTTCACTTAATAACATATGAAAAACCAATGTACTGTATGTACATAAAAAGATAATATCTTTGGAAGGATGAATGAGGATGAAAGAACAAAATTTTACAATTACAGCGGATACAGGAGTTCACGCACGTCCAGCTACACTTCTGGTAAATAAAGCAGGTCAGTTCGAGTCAGAAGTAGAAATCTCATACAATGAGAAGACAGTAAATCTAAAATCAATAATGGGTGTTATGTCCTTAGGAATTCCTAAAGGTGCAGAGATTAAAATTACCACTACAGGAACTGATGAGGAAGAAGCGCTTAAGGGTGTAGAGGAAGTAATTAAAGAGCATTTAGGTGAATAATAATTTAAAGTTATTTGTTAAATGTCCTTTATCATAAGGCTGAGACAAAAGAATGAAGAAACAATAAAAAACGAACGATAATTAATTGAAATTAATTATCGTTCGTTTTTTGATTAGAATCATTCATTTAGCACCTAAAATAAGCGAGACTCCGGCGGGAACAGCACGAGTCCGAAAATCCACTTGGTAACGTGTTTTTCTTTACCAAGTTAGCTGAGGCCGTGCCCGCGAAAAGCGCGTATATTTTCACGGTGTGGCGATGATGCTCTTATTGATAATATGATTATTCGTATTTTGGGTAAAGAAGTTGTGTTTTGTCCCAGCCTTTTTTACATATAGTGAAAAGGTGCTGCCTTCATCTAGCACTGCTGATAGTAATGAATTAGCTAATCAGGCTTGGGTGTAGTAAATCTTTATAGCGTGAAAGTGGGCTTGGACCTCTTCTATATTTTGTCATAATACTGTTCTTCTAACCTATTTAAACACTCCAGTGCTGCTCTGTGATATGCAGTATCGTCTTTAAGCAGCTTTGCTCGATACGTTTCTACAGCTTCTTTTAATGATACTATGTAGTTAGGTATAGGATCTGGATATGAATGTACAGCTGGTTTTTTTACATTCATTTTTTCATGATGTGCAAGGGCTTTTCTTTCATGGAAGAAAACCCCTTCGGTTTGATTCGGATTGTGCAAATCTCCTTGCATTGGATGCTTCTTAACAGCAAGGACCTCTACAACATAGCGATCTCCTTTATCGTCCATTACTTTACCGATATATGTTCCTGAGCGATAATGGGCTTTAACTGTTTCCCCTAGTTGAACTTCTGGCATATTTATCGTCCTCCTTACTATTATTGTGCCAAAAATGTATCCGTTTAGCGAACAAAATAGATCACTCATTTAGTTATATAGTGGAATTTGCTATAATAGCAAAGAAGGAAGTGAATGAAAATGATGCCATTTCTCTATTTCCCAGAGGATAAATCAGAATATATCCCAGCTGTAATCACTTTAGTCATCTTTTTAATTGCTGCTAGTATTGTAATGTATTTGTTCTATAAAAAATCTAAAAATGATGAGAAAAAATTTAATGAGCAATATAATGAGCAATTAAACGATAAAAATAATGAATAATGTGTACTAAATCTTCTTTTTTCATAGTCTACGAAATTATAAAATTTGAGCCTGTGGATATATATGGGCCTGTTGAGCCGCGTCCAGAGCCTTCAGGAACTAGGCGAGTTCACGAATAGCCCTACGGATAAATCATCATCGGTTCGCAAGCTCCGTGATTCCTTTATCTTCGTTGTCGTTCCAGTCGCTACATTTCTAATCGGGCACTTGCGATTTTGTCTTCCCGCATATAACTAGCAGTAAGAATCCCACTAAGCAATAAAGAGAAACCAATATGGATAAGAAGGGGACGAATGGCAGTAAATGTCCGATTGATTCAAAGACCTTTAGGTCCTAGCCTTGTGATACTAACAATCAGTGGAGGATAAATCAAACTTCCACTGATTGAAGTATCACTTTATCCCTACACAACGATTAGATTTTCTAAAATAGGTAAAGAATAAAGGGCAAATCAGTTAAAAGGAGACAATCGTATGCGCTGGTTATCCTTTATTCTAATTATGCTTTTAATAACAGGCTGCCAACCGAAAGATGAAAAGAGTAAAAGTGTTGATATGTATAATGCTTCTGGAGATATGCTCGGAACTATTACTTTTAATGAACAGTCAGGTGGCGTGAATCTTAAAGTAAAGCTTGAGGGTTTAGCTCCAGGATTCCATGGTATTCATATGCATGAATACGCTAAGTGTGAAGGCCCGGATTTTAAATCAGCAGGAAATCATTTTAATCCAGAGGGAAAAGAGCATGGACTCATGCATCCAGAGGGTGCTCATTTAGGAGATTTGCCAAATATTGAGGCAGATTCAGGAGGTTTGGTTGATGCAGATCTTATGCTTCCGGAAGCAACATTGTTGGATGGGAAAAATTCTCTGACAAGAGGGGATGGGACAGCTGTCATTGTTACAGAAGGAGAAGATGATGGAATGAGCCAACCTGGTGGTAATTCAGGCGAAAGAATTATATGCGGTACATTAACTAAAAACGAAAAACAAGAAGAATCTCCAACAGATCCTACGCAATATAATGAAAAACAGGAAGAATAGAGGACGAGACAAAAGATAAAGAAACTCCGAACCGTAATCCGTATACGGTTATAACCGGATTACAGTTCGGAATATTCATTTATATGGTGACGTATCTAAGCGAAAGGAATGGCGAAAATAGTGTAAATCTAGCAGAGGCAATATGGATGACTTCTGCAGATCCGCAAATGTCCGAAGAGCGGCACTGCTAAGCAGCTTCTAAGTTAGCGTGTTAGCTGGACCTGTGGAAAGGATTACCATACTTCAGTTTACAATAGGATGACCATTCGACTTGCAAATTCTCTGTTTAGCACAAACTCATTAATTATCTATTTTTAACTGCAGAAATGATTCGCTGCACTCCTTCTTCGAGGGTTGCTCGAGGGCAAGCGATATTAATGCGCATGAAAGTATCGCCTTCTTGTCCATAATCAACTCCCGTATTTAAGCCTACCCTTGCTTTTTTTATCATAAACGATTTGAGTTCTTTATGATCTAGCTTTAACGCACTACAGTCAATCCATAATAAGTAGGTTCCTTCAGAATCGATAACTTTTAATTCTGGTGTATGTTCTTCAAACATCTCCTTTACATACGTTTGGTGATTTTTTAAAAGATGCCGAAGCTCGTCAAGCCAACTTTCACCATGTGTATAAGCTGCCTCTAATGCAGTATTTCCCATTGTATTAAGCATATTAACACCTTGCTTAGCAAATTGAGCATCTAGTAATTCCCTTTTTTCTTTATTAGAAGTCACGACATAAGATGCTTGTAAACCAGCAAGATTAAATGTTTTGGATGGGGACATACAAGTTATGGTTTGTTCGGCGACTTCCTCAGAAAGTGACGCAATCGGTATATGCACTTCACCAGGGAATGTAAGATCTCCATGAATTTCATCAGAAATAATTAGAACATTGTGCTTCATACATAAACGAGCTAGCTCAGTTAATTCATCTTTTTTCCAAACTCGTCCTACTGGATTGTGCGGGGAGCAAAGAATAAACGCTTTAACTCCTTGTTTTAGTTTCTCTTCAAAGTCAGCAAAATCAATTTGATAATAATTGTTTTTATAGATGAGTGGGTTCTTCACAATCTCTCTTTGGTGACTTTCTATTACCTTATAAAAAGGCGTATACACAGGAGTTTGTATAATAATTTTATCTCCAGGCTCTGTAAAAGCTTGTACTGCCATATGTAGGCTTGTAACAACACCAGGACTAAATGATAGCCATTGCTGTTTGATATTCCATTGATGTCTTTGTGATAACCATTTAAGTATAGAATTCTTGACTTCATCATCAATCACCGTATAGCCGTATATACCATGCTGTGCTCGTTCAATTAAAGCTTGATTTACTTGTTCAGGAGCTTTAAAGTCCATATCTGCTACCCACATTGGTAATACATCTTCTGTTTGAAACATTGGTTTAAGCATATCCCATTTAACCGAACGTGTATTTTTTCTATTATGTTGCAAATCAAATATTCCCATTTGTGACCTCCTAGCTATTTATTTTTTATAGTATAACATTTCTTTCACTATACTTCTTATAATTAAACTAAAGAAATATGCCTTTTTAACAGGGGAGTAAACGAAGATTTATCCATAAAAAAAGCAAAGCGATATCGCTTTGCTTACAGGGGGAATACGAGAAAGTCTTACATTTGATAGTATACCCTGTTAAATAGAAATTTAAACCTAAATTGGTAAGTTTTTTGGAAAGCACTATAATCTTGATTCTAACTGTTCTTTTTCATCTTCGTAGCCAGGTTTTCCTAGTAGGGCAAACATATTTCTTTTGTAAGCCTCAACTCCAGGCTGATCAAATGGATTAACACCAAGTAGATAGCCACTTATGGCACACGCCTTTTCAAAAAAGTAAACCAAATAACCAAATGTATATGCATCGAGCTTTGGTATCTCTACAATTAAGTTAGGTACATTGCCATCAGTGTGTGCTAATAATGTGCCTTGAAAGGCTTTGTCATTTATTTCATGAATCGTTTTACTTGCTAAATAATTCAGGCCATCTAAATTATCTTCTTCCGCTTCTACCGTAATATCATATTTGGACTCATTTACGTGTAATACTGTTTCGAATAAATTACGACGACCTTCCTGTACATACTGACCAAGTGAATGCAAATCGGTAGAGAAATTTGCAGAAGATGGATATATCCCTTTATTATCTTTTCCTTCACTTTCTCCAAAAAGCTGCTTCCACCATTCAGCAAAATAATGAAGGTTTGGCTCGTAGTTAATAAGCATTTCTGTCGTTTTTCCTTTGTTGTATAGAATGTTACGAACTGCTGCATATTGATAACTAGGATTATTCTTGATTGATGGTTCTGCTAAATCGTTCATGGCTGCATGAGCACCGTTCATCATGTCATCAATAGAAATGCCGCTAACAGCAATAGGAAGCAAACCAACGGCTGTCAAAACGGAGTAACGACCACCAACGGCATCAGGGATCACGAAGGTCTCATAACCAGCTTGATCAGCGGAAGTTTTTAAAGCACCCTTCTCTTTATCCGTTGTAGCATAAATTCTGTCTTTTGCAGCTTCCTCACCATATTTTTCTTCTAATATTTTTTTGAAAATCCGAAAAGCAATGGCTGGTTCTGTTGTTGTTCCACTCTTGGAAATTACATTGATAGAGAAATCCTTATCTCTTAAAACATCCATTAATTCATGAATATAGGTTGAACTCATATGATGCCCAACGAAGATAATATGCGGCGCATCGATTTCTTGCTTCGATAAGTAGCTTTGAAAAGAATGATTAAGCATTTCAAGTGCAGCTCGAGCACCTAAGTAAGAGCCACCAATCCCAATGACTAATAATACATCTGAATCTTCGCGGATTTTTTTAGCACTTGCTTTAATTCGAGCAAATTCTTGCTTATCATACGTTTCAGGTAAATTAACCCAACCGAGAAAGTCGTTTCCTGCACCCGTTTTTTCATGTATGGCATGATGTGCAGCATTTACGGCACCTTCTAGATTATCTATTTCCTGTTCATTAAAAAAAGCAAAAGCCTTCTTGTAATTAAATGTTACATGTGTCATCTTATTTCCTCCTTCATCAGCACTTTCAAACCTGTACATAACTTACTTTACCCAAGTGATGTTATGAAATCAAGAAAGACACTGTATAGATTTTTATAAGATGCATAAGCTAAGGTGAATAAAAGAGAAAAGGAGGGTAAATGATGAATGGATTACAACGTACCGCTTTAGCAATTACAATCATTGGTGCAATTAACTGGGGCTTAATTGGTTTATTTCAATTTGATTTAGTAGCAGCTATCTTTGGTGGTGAGCAAAGTGCTGCTTTCGCGCGTGTGATTTATACATTGGTAGGTATAAGCGGCCTAGTATTGCTACCTTTATTATTTAAAACGGATGAAGCATTTGCAGATCAACGTGAGCCTGGGAGGGCTGACAGTTAAATAATAAGGCAAACTCGTACGATTGAGTTTGCCTTATCATTATTTACTATAA
This sequence comes from Virgibacillus sp. AGTR, assembly GCF_016919725.2. Lineage (GTDB taxonomy): Bacteria > Bacillota > Bacilli > Bacillales > Amphibacillaceae > Virgibacillus > Virgibacillus salarius. The sequence goes on along the minus strand of NZ_JAJERH010000008.1, from coordinate 35,099 downwards.
TTACCTTCTGATTGCTTGATCCATTCTTCAAGCTTATCTTTTAGTGTATTAAAACCTGCAGAATCATTATCTGTATGTTTTGCTTGTACCTTCTGAGGCTTCGCTTGCTTCTTTGGAGCTTCCTCTGTTGCGCGGATAGACAATGAAACCTTGTTTTTTTCTTCATCAACTTGTAAAACCTTTACCTTTACTTCATCACCGATAGATAAGTGCTCATTAATATCTTTTACATATCCATGTGTAACTTCAGATATGTGAACAAGACCTTGAACCTCGTCATCAAGTGCCACAAAAGCACCATATGGTTGAATTCCTGTAACTTTTCCATCTAAAATTTGACCATTCTCAAATTTGTTTGTCATGCTGAACAACTCCTATACCATTATTCGATTCATTTTACACAATAAAATATTTTAGCATAATAATTAACATGTGGCAAAACATATTAAAGATAACGCTGATGAAAGGGTGATTTATATTGGTACCACTAGAATCAAAATTGGAAAACAAAATTTATTCTTTATTTGTACTTGAGGAATTGTTAAAGCCTGAAGGATTTGTAATTGGTTCAAATTGGGATTATGAGAAAGGATTTTTTGATTTAAAAATAGATGATCAAGGAACTTACTATTTTTTGCGAATACCATTTTATGCAGTGCAAGGTTCCTTAGATTACCCAGGTGTTACTGTCCGATTGGAAAAACCGTTTTTATTAGCACATCAATATCAGAAAGGCTACGATGAAAGCGGATCTGCAGGAGCTTTTCAAGGCACATTTAATCAGTTTCAAGCTCCAACAGATCCTGACGCTGAAGTTCCAGAAGCGTATATAACTACTGGTAAAGAACTAATGAAAAGAGTTGAGGACTTAATCATTCCAAGGGATTAGTCCGATGAGTACATCGTCTTTTTTTAGGATAAATTTTGATGTTGGATTGATATAATAGGTGCTATTTCGAATAATACCTAATAAAATCTGTTGGCTCTTCCGATGAATGGCGGCTGCCTCTCCAAAGGATACATTCTCCAATTCTTCTGGTAATGTAGCATGATGAAATTGTTGAGTTGTTAAGATATGATAAATATCCTCAAATGGTCTCGCCTTGGTTTCTCTAGATAACTCATGGTAAAAAAGAGCACTGGTGAAATCATTAGATCTTAAAATGGTTGTTGCGCCGGCACGATGTGCATTGTCTATTTGTATAGAAGAAAGTATTTCCACTATGATCGGAATTTTAGCGTTATTTCCTCTAATAGCAACGGCTGTAAGGATAGAATGATTATCTGCATCCCTTTCCTTTTTAGTGATATCTGCAGTAATTAATACACGTTCTGCTAGTTTTATATTTGCCTTTTCTAATATACGGTCCTCTGAAGGATCACCTTGTATAAAGTGTACCGGATAATCTGGAAAAGAAACATGGTCCAAGGTTGTATCAATTAGAACCATGCGGATATGCACGGAAGATGTTGAAATAATTTCAATTAATTGTCTGGTCCTCTCGTTCCATCCGATTAAAATTAAATGGTTACTACCTTTAAAAGGGAGTTTACCTTGTGCAAGGTCCTTTTCGTGTTGAATTGTTGCAGCAGATAAAGAGGTTATATAGAAAGCAATTAACCCACCGCCAGTCAAGATTAAACAAATTGCAACGATCTTTCCGGTTGCGGTTAACGGTACAAAGTCTCCGTAACCCACCGTGGCTCCAGTTACAAATGCCCACCATACGCCATCAAATATGCTTGGGAATTGCGTTGGCTCTACGATATGGATTAGGCCACCAAAAAGAAACATAAGCAAAAATATAACTACAAGTAGTCTAATAAAAATAGGCAGTCTGAAGTAGATTTGTTTAAAAATTCGAATGCTCATAACGGTCACCTGTCCCCAAAAATACACGATTCAACGTAGTTTTTTACTCTTATACTCTCCATTATGGACAGGCTTCGCTAATTATAATCTCCAATAGGACAACGGATTAACACAGCTATGTTAACTGAATCACTGATTAACTTCTATTTTTTGCAGTGTTTCTTTTAAACTTTGGTATACATCAGTCCAAAAAGAAGTACGGTTTCGATAAGACTTTGTCATAAAGAGGATCATTTCATCAAATTTTACTTTATAATCTGTAGACTCTTTGCTAGGTAATTCGCTTCGAGATTTTTCTACAAAGGATTGAATTGCTGACGCTCTCGGCCCCCATTTGGCAACTTCATTGCCATTTTTGTCGATAAAAATGAAGATGGGGATGGAGCGAGATTTACCGTTGGTTAAGTATTCATCCATCAGTTCCAGGTTTTTATCTCGATGTAATAAACGAACATCAATTTGGGCTACTTCCGCAATATGTAATAAAATAGGGATGTTCAACATAGCATCGCCACACCAGTCTTCCGTTAAAACAATTACACGTAAATTTTTCTTTTTTACGCTTGCAAAAAACTCCTCATCAGCTGGTAAGGAGAAATGATCATAAATATGTAATAAGTTTTCTTGATGCTGTTCCATTGTTTCAATATATGTGTCAGGTGAAATACCAATATTATACCATTGATTTAAGTCCATCGATTTTCTCTCCTTCAAATCTTTTTATCCCCCATATAACTGGCAGTAAGCCCCCCACATCAAGCAATACAGTAAAACCAATATTGTTAAGTAAGGGATCAATTGCCCGTAAATGTCCGATTGGTTCTAGGGCCTTTAGGTCATACCCTTTTGGTACTACCAATCCGTGTGGGATACACAAAATCCCCACAGATTGAAGTTTCACTTTATTAAAGTGTACACATAGTTATTATACGCGTAAACAAAAGTGCTCTTCATCGAATTTTTTGCTATCATAATAGTAGTACATCATCAAGTTATCGAATAAGGAGGAAAATAGAGTGGTATTAGCAAACCAAGATTTTTTATTAAATTTATTACAAACACCATCACCATCAAGTAGTGAAATGGAAATACAAAAAAAGTGGATACAGTATGTAAAAGAATTTGCTGACGAAATTAGAACGGATCATGCTGGAAACGCGATTGGTGTACTAAATCCAGATGCACCTTTTAAAGTATTACTTGCAGGTCATTGTGATGAAATTGCACTTGTGATTAACCGCATTGATGATCAAGGGTTTTTACATTTTGATCAAATGGGAGGCATTAATCCAAAAGCGGCTGTTGGAATGAAAGTTACTGTTTTAGGCTATCAGCAAACGATTACGGGTGTAATCGGTGTAAATGCTCAGCATCACGGTGGATTAAAGAATGATTTCAGCTTGGAAGATTTATTTATTGATTGTGGGTACAAAACGAAGGAAGAGGCTGAACAACATATCCAAATAGGAGATTTAGTTGTTTACAATACAAAACCAGAGATTTTAAGTGATAGATACGTTTCTGGCCGAGGACTTGATAATCGAACGGGCGCATTTATAGTGGCTGAGGTTTTAAAAGGGTTAAAGGAACGAGGCTGTGAGGTTGGTGTCTATGCAGCAAGTACGGTTAATGAAGAGACAAATATGGGCGGAGCCTATTTTGCAGCTGCGGGAGTTGCACCAGATATGGCAATCGCTTGTGATGTTACTTTTGCTACAGATTATCCAGGAGTGAATAAAAATAAATATGGTGATGTCCGACTAGAGGGTGGACCAGTTCTTGCTAAAGGGGCGCCGATTAATAGGAAAATAAATCAATGGTTAGAAAGAGCCGCGAAGCAGTTAAAGATGAATGTACAATATGAGCTTACACCAAGAATGACAGGTACAGATGCAGATAAAATGAGATTAACCGGTAAAGGGGTTCCTGTGTCTTTAGTGTCGTTACCTTTACGCTACATGCACTCCCCTGTAGAAACGTCTAGCTTGAAAGATATGGAACAAGAAATTGAATTATTAGTTACGATGATTGCTTCTCTAACTGGAAATGAAAGTTTAAACCCATTAGATGAAGATTAAAGGTATGTAGCTATCAGTAAGTGCGTATGGTTTCTGCATTATAACGCAAAGTTAACAATATTTCATTCTATAGGCCGAATTATTGTGCGAACATTAAGAATGTATCGAAAAATAAGAATTATTATCTATGGAATATTACAAAATAAAGTAATATAGTAGTATGTTTTCTGTATTGAAGAAAACATCAATGTTAAAATAGGGATATGCCTAGGTAAATAGCTTCATTTTAGTGAAGCAGTAAACTGTTTTCTAGGCTGTAAAGTAATGGAAAGTAACCCCTCATTCCTTATCTTATAAGGAATGAGGGGTTTTTTATGAAGTTTTAGTAGGTGAAACATACGAATTAATACCTATGAAAAGTTGATGAAAAAATATTACTAATCTATCAATTTTGAAAATTCAGCTTTTATTCGACTTGATTCGACACTATTTTATCTAGTTAATCTACTATACTTGCTGTAACAACTTAGATTTTTCTGGAGGCACCACTGTCAGTTAAGAACCAAATTTTCAAGGGGGGAGGCAGAAGGTGTTTTTAATTTGTTGGTTCTTGTCTGCATCAGAATGTGTCAAAAATTGAGGGGAGGAATAGCTGTGAAGGCTAAAAGAAGACGACGTCAATCTAAAGCACTAAGTATTGCAGCAACGGTATTAATGACATTTTCGTTAATTACACCAGGAATAGCCAGCGCGGAATCAAGCGGTAAGCTTCATCAGTCTGCCCATGATTCTAATAAGATAGCCGAGGCAAAAGTGAGTGATCGATTAGTAAAAGCATTTAAAGACGACGACAAAGTAACCTTCCTGGTAAAATTTAATGAAAAAGCAGATGTCATGAAGGTCGCAAAAAATGCAAGATCTGATGCAGCAAAAGCAAGCTTGTCAGGACAAAAGGCGGAGCATATGCAGCGCTCAGCTGTAATATCCGAATTAAAGACTACTGCACTAGAATCACAAGCAAATGTAAAAGCTTTTCTGGAGGAGCAAGAGGCAAAAGGTAATATTGAGAGCTTCAAATCCTACCATATTGTAAATGGAATGGCGGTAACTGCTACAAAAGAAATAGCAGAAAAGCTAGCGACGTTTGCAGAGGTAGAAAAAATATTACCAAATGAAGAACGCGAACTTTATGATGTGACAATTGATAAAGAGGCTGGAAAAATCGAATCGGAATTAACCAATATTGAGTGGAATGTGGATCGTGTTGGAGCGCCGTCTGTTTGGGAGATGGGCTTTGATGGAACTGGTACAGTAGTAGCTAGTATTGATAGTGGTGCACAATGGGATCACCCAGCATTACAGGAAAAATATCGTGGCTATAATAATGATACCGGTGAAGTTGATCATACCTATAGCTTTTTCGATGCGACTGCAGATGAAGAAGAAGCATATGACGACCATGGACATGGAACACATGTTACCGGGACAATGGTTGGAAGTGAACCTGATGGTTCTAACCAAGTTGGTGTAGCACCTGGTGCAAAATGGATTTCAGCCAAAGGATTAAATGCAGCAGGTAGTGGCTATGATACATGGCTGATAGCTGCAGCTGAATGGATGCTTGCTCCTGGTGGAGATGCGTCAATGGCTCCAGATGTCGTAAATAATTCTTGGGGTGGTGGACCTGGCTTAGACGAGTGGTACCGTGATGTGGTTATTGCTTGGAGAGCAGCAGAAATATTCCCTGAATTTTCAGCGGGTAACACATCGCTTGGAAACCCAGGTGGACCAGGTTCTGTAGCTGTGCCAGCAAACTATCCGGAATCATTTGCAACTGGTGCAACAGATGTTAATGATGTATTAGCAGGGTTTTCTCTTCAGGGACCATCTCCTTATGATGAAATTAAACCTGAAATTTCAGCACCTGGTGTTAATATTCGTTCCAGTGTACCTGGTGGTGGCTATGAAGGTGGATGGAATGGAACATCAATGGCTGGTCCAGCAGTATCTGCTGTAGTTGCATTATTAAAGCAAGCAGATGCTAGCCTAACTGTTGATGAAATTGAAGAAATTCTTACAACAACGGCTACGCCATTAACAGATGACAACTTTACAGAGGTACCGAATAATGGTTATGGTCATGGGCTTGTAAATGCATATGATGCCATTTCTTCACTTGTTACAGGGTTAGGAACACTTGAGGGACAGGTTACTAAGGCAGGAGAGGATACAGAAGCTCCCGTCTTCGAACATGAAGGTCCTAGTGAATCTTATACTGGAATGGATTTGAATTTGTCCATTCAAGTATCGGACAACATAAGTGTAAACAGTGTAAATCTATCGTATACAGATCAAGATGGTGAAACACAAACTGTCGAAGCGGAACGTGTTTCAGGAGATTATAAAGAAGGTGAATACCAAGTAACGATTCCTGGAGAGCAAATAGATGGTGAATCTCTAACGTATACTTGGACAATTAATGATTTTGGTAACAATGAAGTAACCAGTGATACGTATGAGGTTACTTTATTATCTGGAGTCTCAGTTGGTTTCTCTGACGATTTTGAATCAGCATCGGCTGGCTGGACAGTGTTTGGTGAAAATAACAGCTGGGATCGTGGTGTTCCAACTTCTGGACCAGAGAGTGCAGCTTCAGGAGAAAACGTATATGCTACAAATTTAGCAGGTGAGTATGATAGTAACACAAACACTACACTGGTTATGCCACCAATTGATTTACCAGAAGGAAATGCATACTTGCAATTCAATCAATGGTACAATATTGAAAACAATTGGGATTACGGTCATGTGTTTATATCAACTGACCAAGAAGATTGGACACAATTAACGGAAATAACGAATACCTCAGATGGTTGGGAAAGCGTAGAAGTAGACTTGTCTGAATATAGTGGACAGCGTGTATATATTGGCTTTAATCTTGACACAGATGGGAGTGTCACTAGAGATGGCTGGTATATTGATGACGTAACACTAGCAGATACTTCTAATGGTGAAAGTGCATCTTTGGCAAAGGATCGAGGCTATATAGGGGTAGTTGGTTTCGATAACGCTGCTTTAGGTGTTATTAAAACGGATACAAAGGATACGCTAAAAGAAAAAGTTTATCCTGCAAAAATTCAGCCAGTAAAGCCAAAGAAAGAACCATTAGTAGATAAAGAGGCAGTCAGCCCAACACTACTTCCTATGAGTGCACAAGTTAGTGTCCTAGAAAGTGGTCGTTCGGTGACTACGGACCCTGCAACAGGTAGTTACTCATTACTTCATGCCGCAGGAGAATATACGGTAAAAGCAGAAGCATACGGGTTTGAATCAGCAGAACAATCCGTAACCATTGAAGCTGATCGTGCTGCTGAAGCTGATTTTACGCTAGAAGAAGTTGATCAATACACAGTTAGCGGTACGGTAACTGATCAGCAAACAGGCGAGCCAATCTCAGGGGCTTCTCTTCTATTAGTTGAGGATGCAAATGTTGAACCTGTGACAACTGATGAAAACGGTAACTATTCGCTTACAGCTTATGAAGGAACATATACACTAAAAGTAGTGTCTAGCGGTTATCATGGTACGGAAGTTGAAGTTTCTCTAGCGGATAGCGATACGACAGCAGATGTCGAGTTAGAACCATTCTATACGGTTCCTGGTGGAGAAATAGCATATGATGATGGTACACCAGAAAATGCTCGTGCATTTTATGATGCTTTCAATGGTTGGGCAGTGAAAATGTCTCTTCCTGAAGGAGAAGAAGCTGGGGTAGTTGATTCTGGTGTATTCAAATTCTGGGATGAAGAGTTCCCTAACCCTGGTGGAACTGCATTCCAAGTAGAAGTTTGGGATGCTTCAGGACCAGACGGTGCTCCGGGTGAAAAACTTGCTGGACCATTTGACGCAGAGGCAAATCGCGATAAAGATGCATGGACGGTAGTTGATCTTTCTGAGCATGGAATTACTGTAGATGGTGATTTCTATATGGTATATATCCAAACTGCTCCAAATACAGGTGCTCCAGGTCTAGCTACAGATGAAAGCAGTCCTAATGCTGAACGCAGCTACCAATTAGTAGGAGGGGCTTGGTCTAAATCTCCTGCTAATGAAGGAAATTACATGATTCGTGCTCGTGTAAACTATGAGGTGGAGGAACCTGTCATTACTTCTCCAGCTGAAGATATGATTACAAACGAAACGGAATTGACTGTTGAAGGTACTGCTTCACCAACAACGACCGTTCAATTAATGAATAATGGAGAAGAAGCCGGTACTGCTGAAATTGGTGATGATGGTTCATTTGCTATTCCGGTAGAATTGATGGAAGGAGCGAATGAATTAACTGCTGTATCATTACTTGATGGTACTCCAACAGGTGAATCTGATCCTGTAACTGTAACGTTGGATACAGAGTCTCCTGAATTAACGATAGACAGCCCTAAGGATGGAGAGAAATCTAATCGTGAAACCGTAACTGTAGAAGGTTCAGTTTCTGATACCAACCTAGATTTCGTGGAAGTGAATGGGCAAGAAGCGGCTGTTGAAGATGGCATGTATTCTAAACGAATACTTTTAGAAAACGGAGAAAATGAAATTGAAGTAACTGCTCATGATTTAGCAGGCAATACGTCCACTGAATCTGTTACTATTGATGTAGATTTCACTGCACCAGAAATTGAGAATCTGACTCCTGAGGAAGATGTTACACTTGAAGCAGGTGAGACGGTGAAATTTGAATTTGATAGTGAACCCGGGCTTAGAGCGACGTACTTTATTCATATGCCATTGACCAATACGGTTATGAACGCTACGGAGCTTCCAATGATGGAAACATCAGATGGACATTATGTAGGTTATTGGACTGCAACTAGCAATGTTGTTGCTGAAGGGGCAGTAATAGAAGTAAAGGTCGAAGATGACTATGGCAATGAAACTCGTGAGCAAGCTGAAGGTAAATTATTCATCAATGTCGAAGAATAAGCATCCTTCATAATTTCTTAGCATGTATAAATCACTTCGCTCCATTATTACTGGGGCGGAGTGATTTTTTTGTAGTCTAGGAAATTTTAACGTACTTCCGAAAGAAGTCTCCAACTTCAAGCGTGTGAAGGGCGTAGCCCAACGGTAAGGGGGAGATGAATTTCGGTTGGGTGACAGCCCAAAGGCTTTTTTTCCTTTTTTGTTTAAAGCACAACCCAACAGTGAATGATCGAAATTCATCAATGCCTATAAAAGTGCCAGTTCAAGACTTAGCAAGATGGATTTTCTTCATGTCCGTAAAAAGTTATGGAAAGAAATGTTTTGGTCAAGAAGTTTTTGTTTGTTGACGACTGGTGGTTCGCCTATTGAAATAGTATTATCACCGTTGATTCGCTCCAGTCGCTACGTTTCTAATCGGATGCTTGCGCTTTTGTTCATTCTATAGTTTAGCTGATTATTGCTTTTCCGCTAAAGTCTATACTTAATTTGATTGAAAACTTATCGATTGAGTAGGTAAACATAGATATTGCAATACGAATAAAGATAGGTTAAAATAACGGTACAACATAATATCGATTCCATCTTCGGGGCAGGGTGAAATTCCCGACCGACGGTAAGAAGCAGTTAATTGCTTTAAGTCCGTGACCCACAGCAGGCATTTTGCTGTGGCTGATCTGGTGCAAGTCCAGAACCGACAGTTACAGTCTGGATGGGAGAAGATGTCGAGCCAAGAAAAGGTGCGTTAGTTCGCACTGCTTTTTCCTAATGAATTTATGGTACCCTAAAGCCCCGGTTAGGCCGCGCTTTAGGGTTTTTCATTTGCTAACTGTTAGGCTCATATCCTTCATCACGAGATAGGAATCGATAATTGATGAAGGAGGAAAATGATGAAACGTAACATGCAATCATCAAAGCTATTAAAACTTATTATTTTATCACTTTTAGGTACCATATCTTTGCTCTTATTTTTCCTGAATTTCCCATTGCCTTTGTTGCCAGGCTATTTAAAAGTAGATTTCAGTGATGTCCCGGCATTAATGGCTTCCCTTATTTTTTCACCATTAGCTGGGGTTATTGTTGTAGCGATAAAGAATATTCTTTATTTAGCTATAAGTGGTGGTACAGATCCGGTAGGAGTTATTGCAAATTTTATGGCCGGGATTATGTTCGTCATTCCAGTATCCCTCTTATATCATAAATATAAAGGAGTCAAAAGTGTTGTTTCTGGACTAGTAACGGGAACGATCATAATGGCTCTGGGAATGAGTTTGTTAAATTATTTCATCATTCTACCTGCTTACAGCTGGTTTATGGGCTGGGAGGATATGTCAAATTCCGTTAAATGGTTCTCCGTTTACGCATATGTTCTTCCATTTAATGTAATAAAGGGTATCATCGTTGGAGCGTTATTTATCCCGTTATTTATTAAATTAAAAAGCTGGATTGAACAAAAACAAGTCCATATTGCTTCATAGAAAAAAGGGCGATTATGTAACGCCGTAGGAGTATAGAAAAACGCTCGTTTTTCTATACTCCTTTTGGTGTGCCAGGCATGTGCGCACGCTCTAGGGTTAAAGTCCCGAACGGTGAAGGTCGTCGTAGGCGTTAGCTGAAAGCAAGGGTATTCAAAGGAAGGCTTCGGAAGCGTTCCATCGTACTAGTAGAAACATTCTTTTTCAAGGAGTCTACGTAATTTGGCTGTGCTCGTATGCACATTTATTTTTATCGTTCGGGCTTTGGATTAACAATTTTAGCTTCGTACACCAACTTCAAAAGGGAGAATACACCATCGATTCTAGGCGAAATAGCAATAGCTTAAAGTTGCTTATCGATACTTGCGCAAAGGAAAATTTTCTTTATTGCTTTTTTTGTCTTTTTGGAACAATACCGATTGTGCATCTAGAAATGCATATGAGTGAGCCTTGCTCATCAGTAATCTTAATATCCCAAACCATTGTTGATTTTCCTGCATGAAGAGGGATGGCAGTAGCTGTTACTATACCGGTTCGCTTACTTTTGATATGATTCGCATTAATTTCAATGCCGAAAATAGATTCTTGCTCCATATCTGCGTGTAATGTAGCCCCAATGCTAGCAGCGGTCTCAGCAAGTGCAGCACTAGCACCACCATGTAAGTATCCAGCTGGCTGATGTGTACGTTCATCAACCGGCATCGTGACTACTACTTTATTCTTCGTCAATGTCTCAATTTCCATTCCTAATGTTTTCAGTAACGTATGGTCCATAGTATAATATCCCCTTATTAAATGTACATACTAATAACTAAAGATATCCCAAGTAAAATTCCGTAAATGGAGTTTGTTTTACCAGTTGCTGCCATTGCTGGCATCATTTCAATTGGCTCTGTCTTGCCTTTAAATTTGTTAATGACATCAACTGCTTTAATAATTCCAATAAATGTAATGAAAGACCATAGTGGGAAAATGTCTGCTATAATAAGCGTCGCAGTCGTTATGAAGGCTACAATGAACATCAATGCTAGAAAGCGGACTGCATTTTTTCTTCCCAAAAGTATAGCTAGTGTTTTCCGACCATTTTCTTTATCATTATCTAGATCACGAATATTATTAGATAGCATGATTGCGCCAATAAACAATGCTATTGGAATGGAAGCAATTAGTACCTCACCAGTGATCGTGTTTGTTTGGATAAAGTAACTAATTCCAATAATGACCGTACCCATTAGGAAACCGGAGAATAACTCACCAAGTGGTGTATAAGCTATGGGTAGAGGACCACCTGTATATAAATAACCAAATACCATACATATTAAACCGATAGCAGCTATCCACCAACTAGATTGAATACTTATATAGATACCAATTAAGATGGCAATTCCAAAAAAAGCAAGTGCTAAGCGGAGGACAGTTTTTGGATTTATTCCATCACGAACAATAGTGCCCCCGATACCAACAGAATCCTCGGTATCTAGTCCTTTTGCATAATCATAATATTCGTTGAACATATTCGTTGCCGCCTGAATTAGCATGGAGGCAATTAACATTGCGATAAATAATAATATGTGAACATGGCCTTCTCGAAAAGCAAGCATAGACCCAACAAATACTGGAACGAAAGATGCTGTCAGTGTATGAGGACGTAATAAACGCCACCATACTTGAAAACCATCCTTTTCATTCATTGCATCCTTTATATTAACTTTATTTAATGATTGCATGGTATGCTCCTCCTGTTTTTGTACCAATATCATATTAATGATATGGAAATTGCTATATAGTGTCAACGTTTGGGTTTGATTTTCTTGAGAAACAGTTGAAAAGAGAATAGAATAAAGATGGAAGTTTTGTCATTGTTAGTTTAACGGAGGTTTATTCAGATGATTGAAGTACAAGATAAACAACTGGAAGAGATCCTGGAAGACGCAATTAGTAGCCTTTCTATTAATAAGGTCCAGCTTGTTAGCATAACGAAAAAGATTCAACCTAAAAATCCGGTTTGTTTTTTTGAAGCAGCACGACAGATAGAGAAGGATCGCGTCTTTTGGACGAGCACAAATGATGCATTTTCTATAGCTGGCGTTGGAAATGCGTATGATATCAGTGCTAATGAAAATCGTTTTCAACATATGGAATTAAAATGGAAACAAGTAATAGATCAAGCCATTATTCATAATTCGTTTGATGTTCCTGGTACTGGATTAGTCTCATTGGGGGGAATGGATTTTGATCCTAAAAAGGACCGAACCGAGCTTTGGGGCGATTTTCCAGCTATTCAATTTACTGTTCCAGAATATATGTTAACGAAATATAAGGAAAACTATTATTTTACAATAAATGTTTTGGCTAAAAAAACGGATCATCCTATTCAATTGGCAAATCAACTACGTGATACTGAACGTTTCCTTCTCACGCCAATAAAGGCAGAGAAGGAAAAACTACGTATGTTAACTACAAAAGTCATTGCACCTGAAGAATGGAAAAAAACGGTAAAGAAAGCAACGGAAGAAATCCGCCATACATCAATAGATAAAATCGTATTGGCTAGAGAAATGCGTGTGAAATTAAATAAAAATGCTAATATTGCCACGATACTGGATCAGTTGTTAGCAACCCAATCAAACAGCTTTGTTTTTGCTTTTGAACGTAACAACAATTGCTTTATCGGCGCTACTCCGGAGCGATTAGTAAAGATTGAAAATAAACAATTGCTATCAACCTGTTTGGCAGGCACTGCTCCTAGAGGGAAATCAGAAACAGAGGATCGACAAATTAGCAATCAACTGTTCCACGATGAAAAAAATAGAGAAGAGCATGATTTTGTCGTGCAAATGATCAAAAAAGGCTTAAATAAATATTGTGTCAATGTTCATGTGCCAGAGGAGCCGACTGTTTACCCATTGAAAAATCTACAGCACTTATATACACCTGTAACGGGAAAGTTAAAAGCAGGATACAGTATTTTTGACATTGTTGAACAATTACATCCAACACCTGCTCTTGGTGGTGTTCCTCGAAATGATGCGATAACATTTATTAGAGACTATGAATTATTAGATAGGGGTTGGTATGGCGCTCCTGTAGGGTGGCTAGATAGTAATGATAATGGAGAGTTCGCAGTAGCTATACGTTCTGCTCTTATTCAAAATGATGAAGCGTCTTTATTTGCTGGATGTGGAGTTGTAAAGGACTCTATTCCTGAAGCGGAATTTGAGGAGACACGGATTAAATTCACACCTATGCTTTCTGTTTTAGGAGGAGAATCATGAACCACACCGAGACGTTAACACGCTATACAGCAAATTTCATTGATGAATTAGCAAATAATGGATTAACGGATGCTGTAATTTCACCTGGTTCAAGATCTACACCATTAGCTTTGACTTTAGCCGAACATAAACAAATTAAAGAATGGATCATCATTGATGAACGTTCTGCTGCTTTTTATGCACTGGGTATTGCTAAGAAAACCATGCGTCCAGTTGCATTAGTGTGTACATCCGGTACTGCTGCTGCAAATTACTATCCAGCTATTGTCGAAGCTTTTTACAGCAGAGTTCCATTAATTATTCTTACTGCTGACAGACCTCATGAATTACGTGATGTAGGCGCTCCTCAGGCTATAGCACAGTTGAATTTATATGGAGAATATGTGAAGTGGTTTCAGGAAATGGCGCTTCCTGAATCAACTCCAGAAATGCTGCTGTATGCCAGGAATAAGGCTGCAAGGGCTTTTTTTATGGCAAAGGAAGGAAATTGTGGACCGGTTCACTTGAATTTCCCTTTTCGTGAGCCATTGGTCGTAGATTTTCAACTAGATAATTTGTGGGGAGATACTTGTAATACGCCATACCTGCCAACCTATGACGGAAAAAAACAGCTATCACCTACACAAATAGATCAGATGCATGAAAAGTTAAAGCAAAAGAAAAAAGGTATTATTGTATGTGGACCACAGACTGATCCTAAGTTAGGTGAAGTCGTTACAAAGCTAGCTGCTAAATGGCAAGTGCCGGTTCTAGCTGACCCATTATCACAAGTTCGGTCAGGAGAACATGCTAAGGATGTCGTCATTGATGGTTACGATGCCTTCTTACGGAATGAAACAATTCGTGAACTGCTCAAGCCTGAATTTATTATTCGTATCGGTGCGATGCCAGTTTCAAAGGCATACTTATTCTATGTGAAACAGCATAAAGACATTTTACAATTTGTCGTAGAGAATGACCGTGGGTTTCGGGAGCCAGCTGGTAATAGAACTGAGTTTGTCTTTGCAGATTCTGTATTATTTTGTGAGCACCTTACCGCAAATACAGAATTAAAGTTGGACAAAGATTGGCTGTATGAATGGCAACAAACCAATCAGATAACAAAAAAACATCTACTACGTAAAACAAATAATCAGGTTACAGAAGGTGAAGCAATGCGTGGTTTACTGGATGTTATTCCAGATAACAGTAGTATATTTGTTGGGAATAGTATGGCAGTACGGGATTTAGACACCTTCTTTTTAACAACAGAAAAGCGAATTCAGGTTCTTGCTAATCGCGGTGCTAACGGCATTGATGGCGTAGTATCTAGTGGTTTAGGCGCTGCCTCGAATGGGAGTAGATTAACACTTGTCTTAGGAGATCTTTCATTTTTTCATGATATGAATGGATTGCATGCAGCGATGCATTATAAATTGGATGTTACCATTTTACTTATGAATAATAATGGTGGAGGTATATTTTCGTTTTTGCCTCAAGCAAATGATAGAAAACACTTTGAGGCTTTGTTTGGTACACCATTAAATATTAATTTTGAACATGTAGTTACGATGTATGGGGGGCGCTACTTTAACCCTCAGACTGAAAAAGAGGTCAAAGAGGCGCTGCTTCAGAGCTATGCAAATATGGGTTTATCCATTATCGAAGTAAAGACAGATAGAGAAGAAAATGCAGCATGGCACCGAGAGAAATGGCAGGCAATTGAAGCTGAACTATTGAAGGGTGGGGCATAAATATTGTATTTCTCCATTAATCAATCTAACTATTGGTATGAAATTCATGGTAATGGTGAGCCAATTGTTATGCTACATGGTTTTACGGGGAGTAGTAGGACTTGGAATTATTTCGTTAATAAATGGAAAAACAAGTGGACATTAATTACCATTGATCTACCAGGACACGGAAAGACAAAGGCGAAGGAGAAGTCGATGGAGGCTTGTTGTAAGGATTTAGATGCTTTATTTAATGCATTAAAGCTTTCATCTTTTTGTTTGCTTGGATATTCAATGGGGGGAAGAACAGCTATATCTTATGCCATACATTATCCTGAAAAGATAAAAGCCTTGCTTCTTGAAAGTACATCTCCAGGCATTGATACGCTTGAAGAGAGAGTTCAACGACAAGAAAACGATAGAATATTAGCCAATAGGATCCTTGAACAAGGGCTTGATTGGTTTGTGTCATATTGGGAAAATATACCGTTATTTCAAAGTCAAACGTCGTTACCCTTAGAAATAAAGCAATCTGTTCGTTATGAACGTCACATGCAGTCAAAAACGGGGTTAGCTGACTCGCTTTTACATATGGGAACAGGTTTTCAACCATCTTGGTGGGATGCTCTAGCGCGACTTACTAAACCTGTATTGTTACTTGCGGGTGAGTTAGATAAAAAATATTGTGAACTGATGAAGGAAATGGACAATCGCTTTCCGCAATCGTTGCTAACCATTGTATCTGAAGCTGGACATGCAATTCATGTGGAGAAACCAGAGATTTTTGGTAAAATAGTATCTGAGTATATCACGGATATTTATCTGGCTGATATATGCAATTAATTTACTAATTGATTACATACTACTTTAAGGAGGAATTATCATGCCTATTCAATGGGAAAAAGTAAGAGAATATGAAGAAATAATCTATGAAAAATATAATGGCATCGCCAAAGTAACAATCAACCGTCCTGAAAAGCGTAATGCATTTACACCATTAACTGTTAATGAAATGATTGATGCGTTTGCTGATGCACGTGATGATTCAGATATTGGGGTCATTGTTTTAGCAGGTGAAGGAGAAAAAGCCTTCTGTTCAGGGGGAGACCAATCTGTACGCGGGCATGGAGGATACGTAGGCGACGATCAAGTACCTAGACTCAATGTATTAGACCTGCAACGTCTTATTCGTACGATTCCTAAGCCAGTAATTGCAATGGTGTCTGGTTACGCTATTGGTGGAGGACATGTTCTTCACGTTGTTTGTGATTTAACAATCGCAGCAGATAATGCAATCTTCGGACAAACTGGACCGAAGGTTGGTAGCTTTGATGCTGGTTATGGAGCAGGTTACCTAGCAAGGATGGTAGGACATAAACGTGCTCGTGAAATTTGGTATTTATGTCGTCAATATAATGCAGAAGAAGCATATGAAATGGGTATGGTTAATACAGTTGTACCACTTGATAAATTAGAAGAGGAAACGATCCAATGGTGTGAGGAAATTTTAGAAAAATCTCCAACAGCTTTACGCTTCTTAAAAGCATCATTTAATGCAGATACTGATGGACTGGCAGGATTGCAGCAAATGGGCGGCGATGCTACTTTGCTTTACTACACAACAGATGAAGCGAAAGAGGGAAGAGATGCATTTAAAGAAAAAAGAAAGCCAGACTTTAAAAAATTCCCACGGTTCCCTTAAGCAATGCAGTCAAAAATAGTGATCTCTTACCTTTGCTTTTTTAGCAAAGGTTTTTTTCTTACATAGCTCTCTATTATAGATTAGACGGCAAACGATTGTAGAACGAAGGAGGTAGGAACATGCAAGATACGATACCACATTGGTTATCTAAACAGGCCGATATATCGCCCAATTGTGCAGCTATCCAATACGCAAATGGATATCAAATAACATTTCAAGAATTGAAGGAACAAAGCCAAATGTACGCGAAGAAATTAGCTACATGGGGAGTGAAGGAAGGCTCACATGTGGCTGTTTTATCGACGAATAAACAAGCGATGATTACTGCAATTCATGCAATTAGCTACTTAAAGGCAGTAGTCGTTTTACTAAATACTCGATTAACGAATGAGGAATTAACATATCAAATTAAAGATGCAGATGCTTCATTTTTAATCTATGCAGATGAATTAAAAGTGAAAGCTGTGCAAATACCCTGTTTAAATAAGGCTGTGTTTGAGGAAATAGATAATTATCACGAGCATGCAGATATTGTCCTTACCACGGAAATACAATTAAATACTCCGTTTTCCATTATGTATACATCTGGCACAACTGGCTCTCCTAAGGGCGTCATTCATACGTACGGAAACCATTGGTGGAGTGCAATAGGGAGTGCACTTAATTTAGGGATTCATTCTGACGATAAATGGTTAGCTGCTTTACCAATATTTCATGTTAGTGGCTTATCCATCCTTATTCGCAGTGTAGTTTATGGTATGTCTGTCTATTTATTAGAGAAGTTTGATAAAACTAGTGTCCAGAAAGCAATTATGCACGAAGGCGTTACCATCGTATCTGTAGTTACTGTAATGCTTCAACAATTATTGGAAGAGCTTGGAACCGATCGTTATCCAACTTCCCTTCGTTGTGTATTATTAGGAGGTGGACCTGCTCCTCGTCCATTATTAGAGCAAGCGAAGGAAATGAATGTGCCAGTTTTCCAATCATTTGGCATGACGGAGACAGCATCACAAATTGTGACACTTAGTGCAGGAGATGCGCTGCAAAAAGTAGGTTCAGCTGGTAAGCCTCTATTTCCAGCGCAATTAATGATAAAAGATCCAGATCATTCTGGTGTTGGAGAAATATGTGTAAAAGGACCAATGGTGACATCGGGGTATTATAAAAAGCGCGAAGCAACTAATAAGGCAATTCAAGGTGGGTGGCTGGCAACAGGTGATTTAGGCTATTTAGATGACGAAGGTTTTCTATATGTTGTGGAACGCAGGCATGATTTAATTATTTCTGGAGGAGAAAACATATATCCATCGGAAATTGAAAGTGCTCTTGCCGGTCATCCAGCAATTAAGGAAGTAGGCGTTACGGGGATCTCTGATACCAAATGGGGTGAAGTACCTATCGCATTTATTGTAACGAAATATCGACTTACTCTACAAGAAATTATGAGCTATTTAGATGAGCATGTAGCAAGTTATAAACAGCCAAAAGAAGTTTATGAAGTAGATGCTTTACCACGTAATGCATCCAATAAACTTGTAAGAAGTCATTTGAAACAGATTAGAGGTAAAGAAGGGTGTAAGCAGCTTAGGTAATTGTCCTCTCATTGATACGAGTGTGTATTTTGCAGTAGGTGATTTTGGATTTATTCCATGGATAGCTTGCTAATTAGGAATATGCTAGTGAGATTGATTGATGAAAGCAATATTGTAAAGAACAAAATTTTAAAATTAATTGAAAATGATTATCAAAGTCATTGACGAATCACGAAAAAGCAAATACACTAAGGATAGCGCTTTGTATTGATCCTCTAAAAATACATATAACACGCACGATATTTTTGGAGGGAAAAGGGAGAGATTCCAATGCAAACCTTAACAGCAAATGATTTAACGCTAGGTTACGGGGATAATATAATTATTGACGATTTAAGTCTAGAGATACCTAAAGGTGAAATTACTGTATTCATTGGCGGAAATGGCTGTGGAAAGTCAACTTTACTTCGTTCGTTGGCACGATTATTGAAGCCTAAACAAGGGAATGTAGTATTAGATGGTGCAGCTATTGCAAAAATGGGGACAAAGGACGTTGCCAAGAAATTAGCGATACTTCCACAAAGTCCCATTAGTCCAGAAGGGTTAACCGTACATGAATTAGTGAAACAAGGTAGACATCCGTATCGTGGCTTATTAAAGCAATGGTCTGACGAAGATGAAAAAGCGGTTAATCACGCTTTAGATTCTACTAACATGTTTGATTTAAAAGATCGCCCCGTTGATTCATTGTCTGGTGGACAGCGTCAGCGTGCATGGATTGCCATGACTTTAGCGCAGGATACAGATATAATTTTATTAGATGAGCCAACAACTTACTTAGACATGACTCATCAGATAGAAGTACTTGATCTGTTATTTGAATTAAATGAGAAGGAAGGACGTACAGTTGTTATGGTCCTTCATGATTTGAATTTAGCATGTAGATATGCACATCATATTGTTGCTATTAAAGATAAACAGATATTTGCGCAAGGGAAACCTGAGGAGATTATTACATGTAATCTGGTTCATCAAGTTTTTGAAATGATGTGTGATGTTACGTTCGATCCACGATTTGGGACACCAATGTGCATCCCTCATGGAAAAGGACGTTGTATATTTGCTAATGCTACAAATGCGATTAATTAATGCACATAATTTTTCATTACCCGCTTATCAGAGCGGGCTTTTTTATTTTTCATACATGCTTCTACCTGCTTTTAGGAACATTAACTAAAAGGAGGTGTAGTTGAATGGGAAAAAAGAAATATTATATTAATATGGGATCAGGCGAGATTTCCAAGATAAAATATGATAATAATGATAATTTTGTTATACATGCTACTGATGATGAAATTGTATTATTGAGAGAAAAATTTAATGAGATGAATGCTGCAGGAGTAACTACTTTTTTTCGCGCTCACGTACCAGTTACACCCTATCATAATGATCAGTCTAATGATGATTATGACGATGAAATGACCGAAGCGTATCGTATGATATACGAATTAGGAGATGAAAGTGCGAAAGAACATATAAAGCACATGGGAATATTAGGAGATAGACCTCTTTAAAAGTAAGGGATAAATGCATTACGTGCATGTTATCCCTTTTTATCTCTTAGTTGATTTATTTCATGAAAATGTTTATTATTACCAATTACAAGGAATAGTATTGTATCTGTGAGCTTTTATATTCGTAAAGGAGGCAATTAACATTGAAAAGGAAGCTTTTCATGAATATAGTCTCTCTTTTGGGAGTTACTTTCTTAGCCGTTTTTCTAATTAGTACGGAAAAAGAGCCAATTCTTGCTGCTGCAAAAGTAGAGAAGCAATCGGTCACAGGAGTAGATAAAGGTATAGCTAATAACACTTCTAATGAACAAGTTACGAATAATTTAAGTCATGATACAATTATAAAGCGAACCAATCAACTTTTGGATTTCCTGCAACAGGATACGGATGAAAATTATCAAGTAATAACATTTAATACCAAACAAGAGCTTTTAGAAGAATTCTCTAAAATTGCCACAAAAAACGTTGTAGAACCTTATATTGATTATTATTATCAAGAACGGTCAAATGGGTTGTATATTATTCCAACAGAAATCCCACCATGGATAGATGAGAACAATTCATATCGTACCATCCCAGTACATGATGACAAGGTTAAGCTTATCCAGCATAATAAAAGTGCATTACATGGTAAGTATACGATCGAAATAGAGTTCACTTATGAAGATATTTGGAGAATATCTAATATCAAACATAGCTAAATAAATACGGTATTGGTAAAGGCGTTGAAATAATGTATACATTCAGAGACTATTACAATAATGAAATTAAGTTATCATTCGATTATCTTCCTTTTTCCAAAAACCCTAAACATGTATGGATTGTCTGTAAATATCGGGGTCAATGGTTATTAACCAAACACAAAGATAGAGGGTTAGAATTTCCAGGAGGTAAGGTGGAAGAAGGGGAAACACCGGAGGAAGCCGCAATAAGAGAAGTAAAAGAAGAGACTGGTGGGTTAGTGAAAAATATGAACTACATGGGACAGTATTTTGTATCTGGTAAAAAGGAAGATGTAGTAAAGAATGTGTATTATGCTTCGATCCAAGCACTAGAAAAACAGGACACATACTATGAAACAGATGGGCCGATACTCTTAGAAACTATTCCATTAAATGTGAAATATCAAAATTGCTATAGCTTTATTATGAAAGATGACGTTCTTGAGCATTGTATTCAATATATACACCAGCATTATTAAAAATCGCCCTTTATTTGGGCGATTTTATATATTTATTAGGAAGATGAATGCTTGATCAGCCACGCTTCCATTCGTTCTACAAATTTGTACATGATGGCAGCGAAGATAGCAATTAATACTAAGCTTGCCATGACTAATGAAAAATCAAACACTTGGAAACCATAAATAATTAGATATCCAAGGCCCTGTTTAGATACGAGAAATTCACCGACTATAACCCCAACCCAGGATAATCCTACATTTACTTTGAGGGTGGAAATCATAGCAGGTAAAGTGGCTGGAAAAATGGCATGTTTAAATATTTGCCATTTACTAGCACCGAAACTAATTAATACTTTCTCAAAATTGGGATCCACTTCATTAAAAGCTGAATAAACAACAAGTGTAGTGATGATAACGGATATAATTGCTCCCATTGCTATAATTGAAACATACCCAGGTCCTAGTGCCACAATAATGATAGGCCCTAACGCTACCTTTGGCATAGCATTCAAAATTACCAGGTAAGGATCCATTATTCTAGAGAAACGCTTCGATGTCCATAAAGATATAGCTAGTAGTATGCCGAATAGTGTACCAATTAGAAATCCAGCAATGGTCTCCAGTAGTGTGACTTCAAGGTGGGTAAATAACGAGCCGTTACTAAATTTTTCAATGATTACTTGACAAATTGTAGTAGGCGAGCTAAATAATAATGGGTCGATCCAATAAAGCCTGCTAGCTATTTCCCACAGTAGCACAAACGTTATAAGTATACTTACTTGCCAAGTATATACGATTTTAGTTTCTTTTTTAACTTTACTTAAATAGGCCTTAAACAGTTGTTCATCCGTATTAGTCGCCTTCATTATTTATACTCACCACCTTTTTTGTTTGTACATTTTCTCTTTGATCAAGCTCCTCCCAAACCTTATCAAAGAGGATTTGATATTTAGGGTGTCGCCTCACAAGTAAAGGTGGTTCATTTCTTAATTCAATTGGCACTTCAAAAACCTTTGAAATGGTTCCAGGATTCGCATCCATTACGAATATGCGATCACTCATAGCAATTGCTTCGCCAATATCATGTGTTACGAGAATAGTTGTTTTATGGTAAGCTTTTAATAATTTTGATACTAGCTCTTCTAATTTAAGCTTTGTTTGATAATCTAAAGCAGAGAACGGTTCATCAAGAAGTAGAATTTTTGGATCATTAATTAGAGTGCGTACAAGGGCAGCACGTTGCCGCATCCCCCCAGATAAAGAACTAGGATATGCATTCGCGACCTCTGCCAATCCTACTTCCTTCAATAGTTTGAGGGCTTTTTGTTCTGTGTTTTTTGAATGTGTATGAGTGATTTTTGGTCCTAGTAAAACGTTATCCACAATGGTTTTCCAAGGAAATAAATAATCTTGCTGAAGCATGTAGCCGATTTCAGATGCTGTCGTTTCAACTTCCTTTTTTTGTAAGCTAACCTTTCCTTCGGTTTGTTTAATAATACCTGCAATGATTGAAAGTATTGTTGATTTTCCACATCCACTAGGACCTAATAAGGCAATAAATTCTCCTTTCTGGATAGAAAAAGAAATATCATCTAATGCCTTTGTATAATTATTTTTCGAGAAATAATAATGTGAGACATGATCTAAGGTTAGAAATGACACCTTTACTCACTCCTTAGTTACGTATTACATCCTCTGCGATCTCTGTATTCACGAGCTCTTCGTATGGTACATCCTCAGGTAATTCACCAGCTTCATTCATTATTTTCTTCAAATTATTCCATTCTTTCTTATCTAGGACAGGATCGGTTGCAAAGGATGCTTGGCTTTTGTAGCGCTCAATGGATGCGGTAAGCATTTCTAGTTCTGTATCTTCAAAGTATGGTTGGATTACTTGAGCAATTTCTTCGGGGGTATGTGTTTCAACCCATTGCTGTGCTTTATAAATAGCTCTAGTGAATTTTTCTACGTCAGCTTTGTTTTTGTCAATAAAGCTTTGTTTAGTCATATATACTGTATAAGGTACGTGACCGGACTCTTCACCAAATGAAGCGACTATATGTCCTTTTCCTTCCTTTTCAAACGTACTGGCAGTTGGTTCAAATAATTGAACGTATTCCGCTTCACCAGATACAAATGCCCCCGGAATGTTAGCGAATTCTATATTTTGCTGTAAATCGAGATCTGTCTGTGGATTAATACCATGCTGCTTTAGCACAAATTCTCCAACCATTTGCGGCATTCCTCCTTTCCGCTGTCCAAGGAATGTTGTATCCTTTAGGTCTTCCCATGTGAAATTTGGTTTAGGTTCTTTTGCTACTAAAAAGGTGCCATCTGTTTGGGTTAATTGGGCAAAATTAATCGCATAATCTTTGGAGTTCTGAGCATAAACGTAGATGGAAGTCTCTGCACCTACTAAAGCCATATCAGCTCCTTCAGATAACAGGGCAGTCATTGTTTTATCCCCACCCCAAGTTGTTTGCAGCTCTACATCTAGGCCTACTTCTTCAAAAAAACCTTCCTCTAGAGCTACGTATTGTGGGGCGTAAAATAAAGAACGAGTTACTTCTGCTATTTTGATCGACGTGTTTTCCTTCGAATTACAAGCAGTAAGAGTTATAATTAACCCGCAAGAGATCAGGATAAAAACCATTATTTTTTTCATTCTATTCGACCCCTTCAAATATTTATATGTCAACACAGTTTATGAACAGCTTAGAAAATGTGTGAATGCCTAGAAAAAAATAAGTCAAATGAATAGATGATCGAATAGTACGAAAATATTTATGGAACAGAAACGCAAGCTCCCGAATAGAAACGTAGCACTTGGAGCAAGTCAATGGAGATAAAGGAAGCACGGTAGCTTGCAAGCCAATGATGACTTAGATTAGGACGATTCGTGAAGTCGCCTCGTTTCTGGGCACTAGAGCTGGACGCAGCTCAATACGCTTTATAATTTACTAGACTAAAAAAAGCCGATCTCTTTATAAGAGATCGGCAACCAGCTGTTATAGCTGAACAGTAAATTATACAACTTTTTTCACTCATTTATAATAAATCCTTTTGGGATGAGGAAACGATAAATTATCCTTTATAAATTGGCCCAGCCTGCATAATATCAGCGCTTGCTTCCGTGAATTTTTGGAAATTCTGATGAAACTTCATGGCAAGTGATTTTGCTTCCGTTTGATAAGCGTTTTTGTCTTCCCATGTGTTTTCGGGAACTAAGACGTCATCGGGAACACCTGGAACTTGGATAGGGATTTCCAATCCAAAAATATTATCTCTTATTGTCTCTACACTATTGAGTTCACCTTCTAATGCAGCATGAATCATTGCACGTGTATAAGACAGCTTCATGCGTTTACCAATGCCGTAAGATCCCCCAGTCCATCCTGTGTTTACAAGAAACACGTTTGATTGATAAAAATCAATTTTTTCACCAAGCATTTTCGCATACTTTGCCGGAGCTAAAGGTAAAAATGGTGATCCAAAACATGCAGAGAACGTAGCCTGTGGTTCTGTCACTCCTCGCTCCGTACCTGCAAGCTTGCTTGTGTAGCCACTTAAGAAATGATACATTGCTTGCTCTTTTGATAATTTACTTATTGGCGGCAATGTTCCCGAAGCATCTGCTGTAAGGAAGATAATTGTATTTGGATGCCCAGCAATACTTGGCACTGCGATATTATCAATGTTTTCAATTGGATAGGCTGCTCTTGTGTTTTCTGTTAAAGTTGTGTCATCATAATCAGGTAGCCTTGTTTGTTTATTAAGAATAACGTTTTCAAGGACAGAACCAAATCGTATTGCATTATAAATTTGCGGCTCTTTTTCTTGAGATAAATGAATACACTTTGCGTAACATCCGCCTTCAATATTAAATACTCCATTTGGACCCCAACCATGCTCATCATCACCAATTAATCTTCTGTAAGGATCAGCAGATAAGGTGGTTTTCCCCGTGCCGGATAAACCAAAGAATAAAGCCACGTCTCCCTCTTTGCCAACATTAGCAGAACAGTGCATAGATAATACATCTTGTTGAGGTAGTAAGAAATTCATCACTGAAAAGATAGACTTTTTAATTTCACCTGCATATTCGGTACCACCTATTAGAATGATTCGTTTTTTAAAAGAAACAAGAATAAACGCTTCTGAGTTCGTACCATCTACTTCAGGATCTGCTTTAAAAGTAGGGGCTGATATTACTGTGAATTCAGCTTGATGTGATAGTAACTCATCAGCAGTTGGAGTTATAAATAACTGCCGTGCAAATAGATTGTGCCAGGCATATTCGTTAATAACTTGTATTGGTAAGCGATACGCGTGGTCTGCACCAGCAAATCCGTTAAATTGGAATAGCTCTTCTTTATTTTTTAAATAGGAAATAACCTTTTCATACAATCGATCAAATACAGATTCATCAATGGATTGATTTACTGTTCCCCAATCCACCTGCTGTTCACTTACTTCATCTGTAACAATAAATTTATCTTTTGGGGAGCGACCGGTATAAGATCCTGTTGTTGCTTGAACTGCACCTGTTGCGGTTAACATGCCTTCTTCTCTTGCTAAAATTCTTTCAACAAGCTGAGGTACGGATAAATTTGTTTGTAGCTGTTTATGCGTGTATAATTCTTTTACGAAAGACTTTTCTACCGTTTTCATGTTAAATACCTGCCTTTATGTGAAATTGTATTCACGTTCTTTTGTTGAACGACCAAATAATCCTGAATATGTTTATTAGTATAACACATTTAAGTTAATAGTCCATACTAAATATAAAATAATTTTTATAAGATGTTGAATGTTTACAGCAAAAAATGTCGTTCAGAATCTTTCTTTCCTTTAGTATGAGTAAAAAACTTCTGAGAATACAGTTAAACTAGTTGACACATTAAGCTTCTTCCGATAAGCTAAGTTTCGAACGGATACTCTCTTATTCAGAGTTGGTGGAGGGACAGACCCAATGAAGCCCAGCAACCATCACTTTAGTGAAAAGGTGCTAACCTGATGCAAGGAGATTTTTTTCCTTGAACAATAAGAGCGAAAGGCCAGCAATCCTTTCCTCATGACAAGCGGGAAAGGCTTTTTTTATTAGTTATAAAAATTCTACACGTAGATGACTAACTTTAACCCGATTATAAACATATTAGTCAATTTCTAAGCTAAATTGTCATTCGCCTGCGTGTACGTGTGAACCAGGAGTGACAATAGAATATACGGTAGTAGGTAATCTTTCTGGTGCCTTTCTTATTTCAGTTTAACCTTAGTACTTATTACTGAATGAGCATATTTGATAAATAGAGTTCCGTAATCGATATTTGAAGGAGGATTTAGCAACATGGCTGCTAATCGTCGTTTGTTTACTTCTGAATCAGTAACAGAAGGACATCCAGATAAGATATCTGATCAAATTTCAGATGCTATTTTGGATGAGATATTAAAAACAGATCCAAATGCCCGAGTGGCATGTGAAACAACTGTTACAACTGGACTTGTTCTTGTAGCGGGTGAAATATCCACTACTACTTATGTAGATATACCTGCTATTGTTCGTAAAACTATAAAAGAAATCGGATATACTCGCGCAAAATTTGGGTTCGACGCGGAGACATGCGCAGTATTAACTGCCATTGATGAACAATCACCTGATATTGCTGGTGGAGTTGACACAGCATTGGAAGCAAGACAAGGAAAAATGAGCGATCAAGAGATTGCTGCAATAGGTGCTGGTGATCAGGGTTTAATGTTTGGTTTTGCTTGTGATGAAACAGACGAATTGATGCCACTTCCAATCTCATTGGCACATAAGTTGGCAAAGCGTCTCGCTGACGTTCGGAAGGATAAGACATTAGAATACTTACGACCGGACGGTAAAACACAGGTAACCGTTGAGTATGATGAAAATGATCAACCTGTTAAAATTGATACCATCGTAATTTCTACACAGCATCATCAGGATATAGCTACAGAGCAAATAGAAAAAGATTTGATAGAGCATGTTATACGCCCTATAGTACCAAATGAGTTATTAGATGAGACGACTAAATATTTTATTAATCCAACTGGCCGTTTCGTTATTGGTGGACCTCAGGGGGATGCAGGTTTAACAGGTCGAAAGATTATTGTTGATACGTATGGAGGCTATGCTAGACACGGTGGCGGAGCGTTTAGTGGAAAAGACTCTACTAAAGTTGATCGGTCAGCTGCATACGCTGCCCGTTATGTCGCAAAGAACATAGTGGCTGCCAGGCTTGCCAAAAGCTGTGAAGTACAGCTAGCCTATGCCATTGGTGTAGCAGAACCTGTTTCTATTTCGATAAACACTTTTGGAACAGGTGTTGTAAATGAAGAGCAACTAGTAAAAGCTGTTCGAGAATTATTTGATTTACGACCAGCAGGTATTATTCGTATGTTAGACTTGCAAAAACCTATTTATAAAAATACTGCTGCTTACGGGCATTTTGGAAGAACAGACATTTTATTTCCATGGGAGAAGACAGACAAAGTTGAGCAATTGAAAGCACTTATTAAGTAGTAAAGTCTTGATCATCCTTTAGCTTCACAATGGTTATGATACGAAAAAAGGTAACCTAGCTGATTTAATCTTCTAGGCTGCCTTTTTTCATAGTCTAAATTACAATATTTTCCATAAGGATAAAGAAGGCGTGTTGAGCTGCGTCCAGCTCCAGCGCACAGAATCTAGGTGACTTCACGAATCGCCCTAATCTAAGTCATCATTGGCTTGCAAGCACACCGTGATTCCTTTATCTCCGTTGACTAGCTCCAATCGCTTTTGTTCTTGAAGTTACTTACCGGAATTTGTATATTTTTTGTAGTAGATTGCTTTATCTACATATGATTTTCGTACACGTTCCATCTCCGCGTAATCTTCTAGAGTTAAGTCTCGGATTACTTTTGCTGGTCTACCAAGAGCTAACGTATGTGGCGGAATCGTTTTTCTAGGTGGCACAAGGCTTCCGGCTCCGATAAATGCATTTTCACCTATTTCCGCACCATCAAGAATAATGGAACCCATACCAATTAAAGCTTTGTTTCTAATCATGGCGGAGTGCAGGGTCACTTGATGTCCGACTGTCACATCATCCTCGATAATTAAGGGAAGATTAGGGCTTTGATGAAGCATGGACAGATCTTGAATACTAATTCTTTTACCAATTTTCACAGGTGCAACATCTCCACGAACTACAGTTTTAAACCATATACTAGAATATTCATCAATTGTAACGTCACCGATGATGGTTGCATCCTCTGCAATAAATGCAGTTTCATGAATTTGTGGTTGTTTTTCTTTATATGAATGTATCATTTGAATCCTCCTGGATAATATGGTGATATAAACAGTATAACAAAATTATAGCGGGGACAATGTAGATTGGAGGCAGCAAATTGAGCAATCATGTACCAAATAACCCAATAATTTTAATGGCAACCGTTTATCTGAAAATTTTTCCAGCTGTAAGGAAAGAGTTAGTTTATTGGCAAAAACGTGCTGCGGAAATTCCCGATCAAGAATTGAGAACTCAGGCTTTATCAAGTATTTCTTCCAAACGTTTTCATTGTCAAGGAGGAGCAGTTTATAGCATATTAGCACATCAAAACTGGCAGAAAGCTGTACGATTTATTGTTGCATATCAAACGATAAGTGACTATTTAGATAATCTTTGTGATCGTAGTAATTCTATGGATCCAGAAAATTTCCGATTGTTACATCATGCTATGATAGATGCACTATCTTGTAATGATAGTAAAACGGATTATTATAAGTATTTTGAAAGTAAAGATGACAAAGGGTATTTGAAAGAGTTAGTTAGAACTTGTAATGAAGCACTAGCATCACTAAATCACATTGATCTTTTCCAAGAGCATGCGCTTAAATTGGCAAAATTGTATATGGATTTACAGGTACACAAGCATGTGATCATGGAAGAACGTATACCACGATTAACAAAGTGGTCAGAGAATATGAATGCATATCCGTTAAGCTGGTATGAATTTTCAGCAGCAGCAGGATCTACGCTTGGAATATATTGTTTGGCCTGCTATGGGTTTGCTGGGAGACTTAGTTCAGACAGAGCAAGCCGATTAGTATCTGGATATTTTCCATATATTCAGTGCTTGCATATTTTACTTGATTATTATATCGACCAAGTGGAGGATAAAGAAGAGGAAGATTTGAACTTCTGTAATTATTACCCAGATCAAATCACGATGCAGGAACGATTTCGGCACTTTTTATTAGAAGCTCACGTTAATTCAACGATGCTACCAGATGCTCCATTTCATCAAATGGTACTGCAGGGTCTAGTTGGGTTGTATTTAGGAGATGAAAAGCTCAAGTTAATTGACGGCTCTCGTCAAATGAAGCGACAATTATTAAAAGCGAGTGGAGTAGCTTCGAAATTTTTTCACTGGAACACGAGAAGTTATTATTACTTAAAAAGATTAGTTACTAGTAGTTGACAGGATTGAGTAGCGGGAGATATTTTAAGGATGATATTCATAAAAAGGGAAAATGAAAATACGTATAGTAGCATAAAAGTGGAGGAGGTCCTCCACTTTACTGGTAGTCTAGGAAATTACAAAATTTGCCCATGTGGATAAATAGGCGCGTGTTGGGCCACGCTCAGAAACTAGGCGTACCTTGCATGGAGATAGACCATTATTATCTTTTTTGAATAGCGATTATAAAAGGCGGATTATTTTTTTGGTTAATAAAGCCATATTGTAAAACATGATACCATCGTTGATTTAACCTCATGACATGTTTTATTACAGCTTCCTTTTCTTCTTTTCCTCCTTCATGTCCATGATAGATCACAATTACGATCAATCCACCACGCTTTAAATACTTTAATATCGTATCGATTGCAGTAATTGTTGAAGTTCCTTTGGTTATAACTGATTTATTACCTTTTGGTAAATAACCTAAATTAAACACAGCCCCACCTAATAGAATTTCTTCGGAGGGTAAGTGTTTTTTTAGATTTGCGTGACTGTCAAGGATCAGGTCGACATTCTCACGGTTATTTTCTACTAGTTTTTGCTTCGTAGAACGAATCGCCTCCTGTTGAATGTCAAAAGCAATGACTCGTCCATTTTCACCGACAACTTTACTTAAAAATAAAGTGTCATTACCATTACCACAAGTCGCGTCAATTACCGTCTCATTTTTTTCTATAGAATTTTCCAATAAATAATGGGCATAATGTAATATTCCGTGTAACATGGTATACTCCTTTAATATGATGGTTAGACTTATTTTACCAGATTATACGTAGTATTGTCTTGACAAAGTGTATGCAATTCATTACAATTCTTATACATCATATACGATAATGACTATGCAAAGGATTAGTAATAAATCCCTACAGGAAAAGAGAGGCAGTGGTTGGTGTAAACTGTCCCTGGAAATTTATGAACTCACCTTTAATGTTGCAGAAGTGATAAAGTAGTTTCTGCCGTGGATCCACGTTACGGATCTCAAGTGAATGCAGGAATTTGCATTAATCTGGGTGGTACCGCGGGAAAAGCTTCTCGTCCCTTATAGGGATGAGTGGCTTTTTTTCGTTTACAAAAACATATGTAGAAGTAAAGGAGGAAATGTAATGAGTTTTCATCATCAACAAATTGAAAAAAAGTGGCAAACGTATTGGTTGAAAAACAAAACATTCAAAACGGATACATTTTCTGAAAAAGAAAAAGTTTATGCGTTAGACATGTTTCCATACCCATCTGGTGCTGGATTACATGTAGGGCATCCAGAGGGCTATACAGCAACAGATATTATTTCAAGAATGAAACGGATGCAGGGTTACGAAGTACTTCATCCAATGGGATGGGATGCTTTCGGTTTACCGGCTGAGCAATATGCGATTGATACTGGAAATAGTCCAGCGGATTTTACAGAACAAAATATTGCTGTTTTTAAGAGACAAATTCAAGCACTTGGATTTTCCTATGATTGGGATCGTGAAATTAGTACAATGGATCCGAATTACTATAAATGGACACAATGGATTTTTACGAAGCTTTATGAAAAAGGTCTAGCTTATATGGATGAGGTTGCTGTGAACTGGTGTCCTGCTTTAGGAACGGTTCTAGCGAATGAAGAAGTAATAGATGGGAAAAGTGAGCGAGGCGGTCATCCTGTTGTTCGGAAACCTATGAAGCAATGGATGTTGAAAATAACTGCTTATGCTGATCGCTTACTCGAAGATTTAGATGAATTGGATTGGCCAGAAAGCTTGAAGGATATGCAGCGTAACTGGATTGGGCGATCAGAAGGTGCTGAAGTACAGTTTTCAGTTGATCATTCAAATGAAACGTTTACGGTATTTACGACTAGACCCGATACACTTTTCGGTGCAACTTATGCTGTATTAGCTCCTGAACATCCAATGGTTGAAAAGATCGTGACAGATGAACAGAAAGCTGCTGTTGATACTTATATTAAAGATATCCAAACGAAATCCGATTTGGAGAGAACGGATTTAGCTAAGGATAAAACAGGTGTATTTACTGGGGCCTATGCCATTAATCCAGTTAATCAAGAAAAAATGCCAATATGGATCGCTGATTATGTATTAATGAGCTACGGTTCAGGAGCTATTATGGCAGTCCCCGCACATGATGACCGAGACTATGAATTTGCAGTTAAATTCGAATTGCCAATTGTAGAAGTGGTAGCCGGGGGAGAGATTACGAAAGAAGCCTATATGGGTGACGGTGAACACGTAAATTCTGATTTCTTAAATGGATTGGATAAAGAGAAAGCCATAGCAAAAATGATTGACTGGTTAGAGGAAACTGGTAAAGGTACGAAGAAAGTTACGTATCGTTTACGAGATTGGCTGTTTGCACGACAACGCTATTGGGGTGAACCTATTCCTATTATCCATTGGGAAGATGGATCAATGACCACTGTACCAGAAGAGGAATTACCGCTTGAGCTCCCTGCAATGGATAATATTAAGCCTTCTGGAAATGGTGAATCACCATTAGCAAATAGCGATTGGGTAAATGTTATCGATCCAGAAACGGGTATGAAAGGTAGAAGAGAAACAAACACAATGCCTCAGTGGGCAGGAAGCTGCTGGTATTTCTTACGGTATATTGATCCGAATAACCCTAATGAAATTGCGGATCCAAAAGCTCTTGAAGAATGGTTACCGATTGATATTTATATTGGTGGAGCAGAACATGCTGTCCTTCATTTGTTATATGCACGATTTTGGCATAAATTCCTTTATGATATCGGCGTGGTTCCTACAAAAGAACCGTTTATGAAATTATTTAATCAAGGGATGATACTTGGCGAAGGAAATGAAAAGATGAGTAAGTCGAAAGGAAACGTGGTTAATCCTGATGATATTATCGAATCGCATGGTGCGGACACACTTCGACTGTATGAAATGTTCATGGGACCGCTTGATGCATCCGTTGCTTGGTCAGAAAATGGCTTAGATGGCGCTAGACGTTTCCTTGATCGAGTATGGCGGTTAATTGTAGGTGAAAATGGAGAATTATCAGAGAAAGTAGTAGATGAAGGGAATACAGCCTTAGATAAGGTGTACCATGAAACAGTGAAAAAAGTAACAGATGATTTTAATCATCTCCATTTTAATACGGGTATTTCACAAATGATGGTGTTCATCAATGAAGGTTATAAAGCGGATAAACTTCCTAAAGCTTATATGGAAGGGTTCGTAAAGATGTTATCTCCAGTTGCACCACATGTGTCAGAAGAACTATGGAGTGTTTTGGGCCATACAGAAACGATCAGCTACGAACCATGGCCAACATACGATGAGCGTAAATTGGTTGAAGCTGAAGTTGAAATCGTTGTACAGATAATGGGTAAGGTACGAGCGAAAATTAGTGTTTCTAAAGACATATCTAAAGAAGAGCTGGAAAAAACAGCTTTAGAAAACGAAAAGATTCAAGCACTAATTGAAGGGAAAACAATTCGTAAAGTCATCGTAGTACCCGGTAAGCTAGTCAATATCGTAGCAAATTAATTGAAAGAAGACTCGCACATACGTATCATTAAAGACGAGCAAAATTATAATGAAGTGATAAAAGCTTTATACAGGCGAGATTTACTGTGGTCATTTCTCTCCTTGGATTTTACGTATAGTAGAATTAACAAAAGCTGAACGGGTTTGAAGGTGATTACCCCAGAAGTTAGAGTGAAAAATCTAACTTCTGAGGTAGGTACCAATTCGTTCGGCTTTGCTTTATGCTATAATAGGTTCTTTATTTTAAGAGGGGATCCATTTAGTTTGTAAGATAATCCATTTGCCATTTTCAAAATACCAAATTGTTTCAACTGTTCCTAGCCTGTCCGCATGATAAGCCCCGCTTATTTGTTGATAACTTTTTAAACCATATCCTTTACTTTCACTAATTAATAATGGTTCGAAGAAGGCAATGGGATCAATCATTACAGATTTATTTGTTTCAAGTAATTTTCCTTCTTTATTGTATATCCCAAGTCTTATATAATCATCAGCACGATTTTTGACATCTATTTGAATCGGTTTTTCACTTGGAGTTAATTGAATGGTAACGTTGAAATTATCTTCAAATTCACCACTAAGGTATGTTTGCTCAGGCAATGGTATATTACTTATTTCATCATTTGTGATGGTATCTAATTGATAATTATATAAACCACCACTTCCGCCCGTTGCGCTCTGATAAAAAATATCTTTAATAGTGTCATGGTTTAAGTCAATTAACTGTAGTGAAGGATCATAACCTCCATTGTAATTTATTTTCCACTTTTGATTATTGCTAGTAATAGAAGCCCAAACCTTTCGATAAAATGTCGTATCTGGTGAAAACAAAATACCTTTTAGCTCAATTTTTTCATGTTGACCATCACCAGTTACATCAGCTTCGTACGTATGAATTAATGTTGCCTTTGTTTCTGTTGCTTTCAAGTTATCAACAGATAATCCTATTGATACAAGAAAAATAAATATAATAGTAATCAAATACTTCATATACCATCTCTCCAATATTTTTTATTAATGCTAGTGTGTGTAAGGAAGTTGCAAGTTATCCTCAGAAAACGTATCATAAACATGAATGAACGATAAAGGGTGATAAGATGGAAAAAATAAATGAAATCTCTCCAGAAGAATTAGAAAGTCAATTAAAAGAAGGAATAGACATTGAGGTTGTTGATGTAAGAGAAGATGAAGAAGTAGCTCAAGGTATGATTAAAAATGCTAAACATATACCGTTACAAGAAATTCCAGATGCGATAAATTCATTGGACAAATCAAAACACCATGTATTGGTCTGTCGCTCAGGTCGAAGAAGTATGAGAGCAGCAGAGTTTTTAAGTGAAAATGGTTATAATGTGTCTAATATGACTGGTGGCATGCTTGAATGGAAAGGTGCTGTTACGAAGTAGAAGGGGAATTTTGATGAGAACAGAAAAAAGGGTTGACTTTTTTCTGTTCGAACTGTATTATAGTTATTGCTGTCGCAAAAAAAGTAATACATTTAAAAAACATGTAATTTTTTATTGACAGTTAAATGGGATTGATGCTATAATAACAATCCGCGATATAGAAAATGTCGAATTTGTTCATTCGATTGTTTTTTATTGTTGTGAAATCAAAGTCGTCTTTTAGTTGACATAATCTCTTTGATTTGGTATTATATTAAACGCTGTGTTTTTGACAGCAGCAAACCAATATTTGCTCTTTGAAAACTGAACAAAACAACCA
>NZ_JAJERH010000079.1 GCF_016919725.2 Virgibacillus sp. AGTR | reverse complement strand
GAAATATTCTCCCATTTCCCGTGGTTCGCTACACTTGGCGTTTGCAAATTGAAACTTGGAAGAGAATGTACCGGTCTTGATAAAGTAGGTCTTATCATCTTCTAGTCCGAACTGATCGAAGATGAATTGATTGAATAGATCTTTGTCAGCTTGAGATGTATTTTGGTATTCGAGTCGAATGAACTGTGCCATCTCGATTGGTAACCGCATAACTTTTGTTGCCGGACTTTTCAGCTCGGTATTACTTTTAGCGATTGCTTTCTCGACCGCGGGATACCAGTTATAAAGACTGTTCGGGTTTTCAGCGAAACGTTCATATACTTTCTCGCTCAAGTCGCTTACGCTAAGTAGTCGGGATAATAAGCCTTCCTGTCCAGGTTGGTCTTCTAAGTCTGCGACTGTTTGGTCCACATCGAAACCGTCGGATCGTGCAATAAACCCTGGACGGATTGCACGATGTGTCACCGGTGCTTGGAACTGCTTAATCATTTCTGCAAGCATATCCTTAGTCGGATAGTAAGCTCCTTCGTTAATGCGTGCTGGTTCTTTAGTTGTCTGAGATGGTTTAGATAAAGAGGTGTTTTCCATGAGAATCGCTCCTTTTTGAAATGGGTTTTGTTCGTTGTGTAGTCCATTTATCGTGTGGGCATACTTCCCGTAATGACTTCCTGAAATATTCTAGCGCGTTTTTAGAGGCATTCCGGTCGCTTTCAATACGGTATTTGTGATGATTAATTGTGTCAATGACCCTTTGCTGGTTGAGGGCCCTGCGTTTCCAGTAATCCCGGTCCTTACGGTAATCGTCGGCGGTGACGAGTTTCTTTTTATGTGATTGTTTTTTCGGTTTTGGCATAAGTTATTCCTCCTGTATTTTTGGTTTTTTTGGCTTAATCCTCTCTGTGAGAATTAACATTGACATGAGTTGTGACCTCATGCTGGGCATAATCCCGCACGTAATCGTTTGTCTTTTTAGTTTGGAATGCGTGACTCATGACCATCGGCTCACAATGAAAGGAAAAACAATGTGGGCGCATGCTCGTTTTAGGCTGAATGATTGTGTTCATCTATTTCATTGGTTTTACCGGTCCTGAGTCATCGGGACAGGTTTTGGTGCCTTCTGCCTTCAGCTAAACACACAGTGTGCTTGAACGCGCACATATGCTGTGCTATAATAATTTAACAGTCGGTGGTGTATTTAATAGGTTAGTGTTTGGTACAGCAGTCGCAAGGCAGACCTTTGGTGTAGGTTTGTCACTCTTTTCCGTGACGATAAAATCCGCTCTTAGTTTAAGAGTGGATCTTTTTTTGGTTTAATTTTTCTTTATGATAAAGCTACGGTATGATGGAGCAGGATTATTGTCGTACATCATTTATCATAAGAGGAAAGGTCGTATGAAAAAAATTCATGCAGTCATTGTTTTCACGGACGAAGCCGGAGAAGTTTTGTGGGGGAATGGTAGACCTTTTGAAGCACGAAAAGAGCAAGACCCTGAATCAGGATTTACGGTCCCCATCACGGTACCATCGTTTTCTATTGAAAATGTGTCTGGGGAGATTCTCGACGTCCACGTAATTACATAAATTTTTCACAAGAAAAAAACCCATTCTATTTATAAGAGTGGGTTTTTAGTTGTTTTTTTGTTAAAACGTTTGGATGTTTACAGCGATATGCATTGTAGTTTGGTGAAATCCTCTGGTGTCGGTTTATTGGATATTTCCCACAGCAATCGTTACAGCCCCTTCGAGAGTGGAACGGGATGAAATACCGGCAACGTTTCCGTTTTTGTCTACGACGCGGCAGATGTAACGTCCTTCTGATTTGTAAGCATAAAGACGGTGTTTTGTTGCACGCAGGAGGTTGGCTACTCGTTTTGCGTTCATTACATTATTTTTAGTCAGTTGGTTGGTTTGTTTCGTGTCGGCTATGACAGTCATAGGTACTCGCTCCTTTTTTAATTAGTGTTGTTGTTCGTAGTGGTTATGCTTCTTTGGGTCTTTTCTCTGTGATTCCGTTAGATTTGTAGGTATACGCTGAATTGGCACTCCATTGTTCCTTGCGCGATATTGGATGAACGTCTGCAAGTCTTCCGTGATGTGTTTCGCCCGTTCATGATACCGATGCGTCTTATTGATCGGTTCCTCCGCGTCAAGCAGGGCGGTAATTACGGCATTTGTAGCTTCGATGACGAAATGGCTGTCTTTTTTGTTGATGAGATCGGGTAGTTCACTGGTTACGTGTTGTAGGGATTTCAAGATGTGACGCTCGGTTGTGAGCACGATCTATTCCTCCTTTCGATTCGACTTCTTCTAAGATTTACTGCCCGCTTGCGATATCATCTGAGCCTGATACTGGCATAGAATGTTTCCTTAAAATGTGTAAATCCAAGGTGATCGTGTTTAGGTGGTCAAATAAGCTATCTTTTTCTTGATCAATAATGGTTAGCTTTCCAGTAAGTCGAATAGCGGTGACGTTGTTGTGTCGTTCCGGTCGTCCGACATATAGTTGTGCGCGTTCAATTACTTTTTCAATAGTTGGCCCTTGGAAGTTTAGGTTTTCATATATTTCCCACGCCTGTTTTTGCGTTTTTGAATCGATAACCTGGAATTCGATGGTACAGTCAGCTTGTACATTTTGGTAGTTTGGTTGCATAATCGTCCTCCCATTTCATCTTTTCCTCTATACTTTTTTTGATTTTCGCCTTTTCTATCGGTGCGGTATTCTCGCACCCAACTTTTTCTCTTATATAAGAGGTATTGGTAATTTTTCATTAGGCATATAATGTCAGATGCCGGGAAAAGGTTAGGTTTATTGACGCATAAATGGAAAATAATGTATAATTAAATTATAAAAACGCTGAATAGAGAGGGTTTTAAAAATGATTGGGCAAGGAGATAAACAGAAAAAACATATAAATAAAAAGGGTAAACATACGGGAATGAAAATAATAGCCGTCGAAGGATTGGACAAAGCTGGAAAGCACACGGCAACAAATGTACTTTATGAGTATTTTTCTTCAAAGGGATTGCATGTCCAAAGGGTCAGTTTTCCAAACTATGACACACCGATCGGTATGCTTATTCAACAGTGGCTGAAAGGGGAGTTTTTGGCCGATGAAAAGACATTTGAATTGCTCCAAGCTGCTGACAAACAACATGCTCAGACATATATACAGGAATGTGAACGTAAAGGGGTCGATATTTTATTGATTGATCGGTACGTGCATACGGAGTGGGCATACGGTGCGTTTGATAATGATGACCGTTGGCTTGCAGAACTCACGCGGTATATGCGTCTACCAGATTCTGTGATTTATTTGGATGTGGAACCAGAAGTCAGCATGAGTCGAAGGGGTAAGTATGGGGATAACGACTATTATGAATCGGACATTGAGCGCCTTCGTTATACAAAAAATGAATATTCCTGTCTATTTCAGGAAAAGAGTGATCTAATCGGTGTACACGTCATAGATGCCAATCAACCTCCCTTGATAACCAAGACCCAATTATTGCAAGCAGCCGGACGGTTATACCAGATATACACGGGTCAGTCGTTGAAGACAGACGACATGAAAAAGTCTTTCTCAAATAAAGAAGCCAGTACATTTCATTATTGGTCACGTACTGCTGATGATTTCAAATAAAACCTGATAGTTTGATTAAAATTCCTGTATTGCTGCAGGGATTTTTTTGTTTCGGGATTGAAATTTCAAATAGTTAACTAGTCCTAATAATTTTCTTGAATTACATAATTTTTATAATTATAATTATTTATTGAACATTTATTTTTTATAAACTCCTCATTGTTTTTATTGACAAATCACGTAGATTATCAAAAGTTTATTACTTATAATATAGTTGATAAACAGATTTTGTAACGTTATCAAATGCTTCTAGCAAACTATGATTGGAGAATGATATGTGGAAATTTAGTGAAATTGTTAAGGATAAGGATTTTTGGAAAAGCGTTTGGGTTGTCCCTGGTGCATTATTCGGAATAGCCACAACAGTACTTGCTTTTATTGACTTCGGTAAAGGTACTATCAAACAATTTATTTTACTTGGGTTAGTAATTATTACTATTATTTACATTCTATTTAGTTTAATTAAAAATTTAAGGTTAAAAGAAATTAATTTAATTATTGACGGGTCAGAGATTGTAATAAAGGCAGGTGATATTTTTACATTTCCTCGAAATATCTATAAAGTTATTGCCTTTAATGAATTTTTTGATACAACAGTAGACGACAACATAATATCTAGATCATCTTTAAACGGACAATATTTAAACAAATTTTATACTAACACATCAGATTTAGACGAAAGAATTATTCAAGATACACGAATGACGTTTAAAATAGTTGAAAAAAATGTAGAACGTCCTTTAGGTGGAAAAAATATTAGATATCGTTTAGGGTCTATATATAAAGATAAGGATTTTTTTCTTGTAGCATTTTCAAAATTTGATGATAAGAATGAAGCTAATTTAAAGTTGCATGAATATGCTAACTGCTTAATTCATTTCTGGAATGAAGTAAATACTCTTTATGCTCAACAAGAAGTAGTTGTTCCATTGCTAGGCTCCGGTATAACAAGGCATAAGGATTTCGGTGCAACTCCTCATCAATTACTAGAAGTTATGCTTTGGACTTTCAAAATTAGTAAAGTTAAATTTAGAGAGCCTTCTAAAGTTACTATCGTTCTTCACGGGTCCCATCATAAAAAAATAAATTATTATAAATTAAAGGAGTTTGAAAAAAATGTCATATAAGAATGGTAATTATTCAGCATTTTATGTCAGTGAACCTTTTAGTGAAAGCAATTTGGGCGCATCTGCCACAAAGGATTTTTCATCTTATAATCTGCTAAAGGCGTGGAAAGCCGATGATAGTAGTTTTCCCTTTAATGATTCACATAATAAAAACTATAATGTGAGGGACGGAAGTGACTGGGAAAAAACGTTGAAACCTCGTTTGCATGAAAGACTGAGTAATTCAAAGAATATAATTTTATTTTTAAGTTCAGTGACAAAAAATAGTAAAGCATTGCGTGAAGAAATAAACTATGGAATAGGTACGAAGGGATTGCCAGTTATTGTCGTCTACCCTGAATATAAAAATAAGAGCGATATTATATATTGTGAGTCAAATACCATCAAGCGTGGGATCAAGGATTTATGGGACAATTTACCTTCATTTCGAGATTCTATGGCGGAGGTCCCTACAATTCATTTACCTTTTAAGAAGGATCTGATTAAAAACGCATTAAATGACAAGGACTTTATGGTAAATTCAAAATGTAGTGCTAGTGCATACTTTTATAAGTGCTAAGAGTGATCTAGTAATAACTTAAAAAATCGGTTCATATTTTTTAATAATCTAACAATTACCACGACAACACGTATCATCCGGATTTGTTGTTAAAGTAGGTCACACAGGAAAAACTGTGTGACTTTTTGTGTTCCTGCTTTGTTCCTTTTTGGTGGCAATAATGTTCCTTTTCTGACCTATTTGTTCCTTTTTTGAGCGGATATTGCACGTATGCAAGCAAATAATCTGTGGTAATTCACTCTAGTGTCACACGAACATGTGTGTCATTTTACATGCTTGAAAGCCTTTTGTTCCTTTTTACCCTGAAATGTCCCTTGAATGTCCCTGGATTTTCATAGCAATAAGGAACAGGGAAATTGCTTTGTATCAAGGAGTCACACAATCATGTTCCTTTGTTCCTTCTTTTTCTAATATAAGACTATAAAAAATAAATATATAATACACAACTTACGCATATAAAGTTTTCTCGAAAAAACCAGGAACAGAGGAACTTGTGGTATAGAAATACCTGGGCGTGAAAACCTGTTTAAATGCTTGAGCATTTCCCCCTCGATTTCCATATAAAACGCTGATTATACAGTTGATTGTTGCTTGTATGCGCGCAAGTGTTGTGATAAAATGTAAATATATGGTAAATATGGTGAAAAAGAAGTACTGAGAATAAACGAACGAATCATCTATTAATAAGGGGAGAATGTCGATGTATTTCAATGTGTTAGGAAAGAAATTACGACCGAAATCATGTACGATTACATATCGCCAAATAGAAACTTATCTTGCACAGAAGAACATGACACATTCGCTCATACAACTGTGCGTTAGGTTTTTAAAAGCTCGGGCAAGAGAGAACGGGGAGGTGTTCGTTGGATCGAGAACGATGCGAACTATCATAGAAGGAACGTGGCATCTCACGGAGCATGAACTGGAAGCTGTTTATCACAAAGATCCGATACCTATTCGTCAGTATGTCCGTCAGGTAACCACTGAGCCGGATATGCCGTCGATGCAAGAAATTATTCGTCCGGTTGAACCGTATTCCATGCAGGCGAAACAGGCATATATTTTCTTATCCGAATCAGCGCTGCGTGCTGTTTTACGGTATGATGTACGAACCGGCTTATATATGGAAGGTGGTGAGCCTGTATGACGATGAACCCGTCACAACTTTTGGGTGGAGCAGATGAGTTGGAGGCAGAAAAGGAGATCTTTTCGATGTCTACAGAGTTTGACCGTCTGAAATCGATGGTACGACATCAGCTAGAAGA
The DNA here is from genome assembly GCF_016919725.2 of Virgibacillus sp. AGTR. Classification (GTDB taxonomy): domain Bacteria; phylum Bacillota; class Bacilli; order Bacillales; family Amphibacillaceae; genus Virgibacillus; species Virgibacillus salarius. The sequence continues at coordinate 13,508 of NZ_JAJERH010000079.1, read as the reverse complement.
CGCGGAGTCAAACTTAGCTTATGCCGAAAGGCAGTACATCCGTGCGAAAAAAGAGCTGCGCATAGCGGAAGAGTCCTATGCGCGAATTTGCGCAGATGATCCGGACGAGCTGGGAAGAAGGAGGAGGCAACGATGACGAAAAAAAGAGCAAAGGATATAGAAGTTGCTATATACAAAGGGGATACATTTTTATTTGCTGGTACCATTGAAGAATGCGCCGCTCATCGTAATGTGAAGCCGGATACCATCCGTTTTTATATGACAAAGGCATATCAACGTAAATTGGCCAAACGAAAGCGAAGTCGGGATACGATACAGGTCATTCGCTTGGATGATGACGACGATGAATGAGCCACACCAATCAATATAAAAGGAGATAACACCATGAGACGAAAAATGGGAGTGAAACATTCGAAACAGCGACGATGCGGTCATTGTAGCGGAAACGGTTTTGTGTTTGATTCAATTACGTTGCCGGGAAACAAGACGTTTTTCGGCATTCCCGTCTTGGAAGATAAGGGAATCAAGGTGACCTGCACGAAGTGTTTCGGAAAAGGTAGTAGATGACGAAATCGCACGGGGTTTATCTGGTGCTTTTTGTTACATATTTTATGCTGTTATACTCCTGTGAACCGTCGTGTGTATAAGGCTGTTCTGTTATACTAAAAATAGGTAATTAATGGGAATTATAGGGGATCAAGAGGAGGACAGGTGTATGTTTCAGTTGGGTTTGATTCGGCTAGTCATGAATGTTACGTCTGGTCTAATGAGTAACCTCCGGACGATCATATGGCTTGTTCTGATGGTTGTAGCTATTGGTTACGGGTATCTTCTTTTTACGAATGGGTTGGATGTTGTAGTGGCGTTTGATGTCATTACCGGTTACATCATGGATATTTGGAATTGGTTTCAGGATTTCTATGCGGATATCAGGGGCGGTTTTGCCGGATTTGCTTGACTCTGATATCGCTATTAGTCGTGTTATATCATATTATTACATGGTTTGAAACAGTTTTAGTATTACTATTTATTATTTCATTTTCCTGAATAAGTAAAAACCGATGATGGCCAGTTCAATCGGTTTTTTTATTTATTGCGTAGGATAAATTTATTTAAAAACGCTGGGCTATCAATGTTTTCGTGACAACTTTACCGTCATATGCTATTATTGGTATATATTGGAAAATGAAAAAGGCTGCTGGTTTTTATCAAGCACAACAGCAAAAAGGAGGACGTAGTGATGCCGACAATCCAAGAGAATAAAGAACAAAGTCTTATTCGACCGTTTAAGAGTAAAATTTTGAAAAAACCAATTTCATCAGGATTCCGAGTTATCAAAGGGGAATGGTCGATACGACTGGCCGACATGGGGTGGAAGAATAGGGTGGACGAAGATGAACTGAAGGAACGGCGCGAGGCATTTGAAAATCACTTACGATGGGATATTGCACACAGGAATTACAATGTATTGAAATCGTGTATCAGTATTGACGAGGAGTATAATGAGGCGACCCAGAAACTTGCTTATACAATTGATTTGTATGGTGACGAAAGTGTTATGAAAAAAGGTCAGTTGCATGTCAACCGCGGGGATTATGTGATGTTTTACATGCGTATGAACAAATACCGTCGCAAAGAAGCGATTTTAGACCGTATTGCATTGGCGAACGTTGGTGTGTTGGTACCGTACGTGTGGTTGGATACCGTTACATATGATGATCCGCGCACGAAAGTGCAGGCCGTGTATCGTATTGTTTTGTAAAGATGAATAAAGCATGCATAAAATGGACGAAGAGGAAGGATCGTTATGATGTTCGAAATCATTTTGATGATGGTATTACTTCTGTTTTTTTGCTGGTGGGCTTTTGCGATAGCCATTAAAGGGTTGAAGAAAAGCATACGATCTATTGAAGACGCTTTGACGGAAGTGGATAAGGCATTGCAAGAACAACAACCTGATCTTGCTACATTAGTATCAAGATTGGTGCATGTTCGGTCCATGATTGCGAAGGCAAGACGGGAAGCAGAATTCCCGTTGGTGCCACTAACTTTTTATTCTAAAAAGTTAGTGGCATTATGCGATAACTGTATGTCGATGGAATCGGTGATATCTCAACGGATCAAGCAGGAGAGAAAAAAGAATTTACATGCGTTGATCACAGAAAAGTTAGATCATACTGATTTTGTTTTACGAAAAACAAATGTATATAACGAGTATGCGGTCGTGTCGAAAGACGGTTTGTATATTTTAGCGTTAGATGATGCAAGCGATGGTTTGACGTATCATATTTATTCCTTTTTTAAAATAGATGCGACCGAGAAAGAAATGATAGAAGGAGTTATCGGATAAATATGGTAGACTAAAAGAAACAATTGTTTACCAAGAGGTGATGACATGAAATCAATGTATTTCGTTAGCGATCAACATGAGGCTAATTTTCGAACGGTGTCGATGATTTACCCTGCATCCAAAAAAAGTAGAGAGTATGAGGCTGCGTGTTATATCCTATCTGTACCTATCATATTTGATAAAGTAGAAGACCATATAAATGACTTTGAATTTCCTGCAGAATGGATCTTGAATTATCTTTACTGGCAAGATGAGTATAATAAAGAATGGGATGATCATGGTGATTCTTTACACCCTGACCACGATGCGTGGATCGAACGAAAACCGTACGATCTCACTAATTCGATGATCCAGTTGGGGAAGCTAGCGTTAAATTTATGGACTAGTTATGATGATTTTAACCTAATGGACTGCTTGAAATCACTAGATGAGGACAATATACGTGTTGCTCGATGCGCGATCGATCTACGCATCGGTTTCCTTTAATAGTGTCACGTAAAACAGCAGAGGTGATTGAACAATGGTCACGAATGTGTTGATTATAATGTTATTTGTGTTAAACCTATATTTATGGATAACTAAGCGTTTTCCGGTATTGCTGCAAATGTCACAATGGAGTTTAGTTGTTTTATGGACTATTCATTGGGCCGTAGGCGGATACCTTGCGTACCCTTTTCTTGCTAATGTTGCAGGTATTGGTATTATCCTATTTTGGCTTGGGTTTTCTGTTTTCTTTATTTATAGATGTACACAATATACAAAAAATATGATGCCGAACAGGTAAAATAAGCTTTAGATTCATATAACGAGATAAGTAACGAAACACTCGGCGGTCTGCTGGGTGTTTCTTTTTGTGATATGCTTTGTGGTACAATTAAATATATTAATAAAAAAGAGGGGAAAGTGAACCTGTGATGATAAATTTTGTAACCACGGACGAAAGTCATTTTAGTTTCGATGAATTCCGGCGGGAAATTGTCGATTATGACGGAGCGGAAAAAAACGTGGTAATTCCGACACATATTGATGGGATGGAGGTGATCTCTATCGGACCGGATGCTTTCTGGAATAAGGGTTTGAGATCAATCGTTCTCCCACCGACGTTATCGGTCATCGGGTTTTATGCGTTCGCATTTAACGAATTGACAGACGTACGTATTCCGCCGAGCGTTTCTTTAATCGAAGACGGAGCGTTTATGTACAATAAGCTGGAGGTCCTGCGGCTGGGGGAAAATCATTTCTCTATTCCACATTCTGGATTTCGTCACAACAAATTGTCCAGACTCGTTCTGCCGGAAAATACCCAAGAAATTCATTCGGATGCGTTCGGTGATAATCCCCTCACAGACATTGTTTTTGAAGGGGCACCGACTTTTATCCATCGTCACGCGTTCAACCTCGGAACAGAAGATATGGCTCATGTCAAGGTCACGGGAACACAAGCCAAGAATCTGCGAGTACTGCTCAATCATCATGCAAAATACGTCGATGCCTTTCGAGCGTTAGCTGAGCATCGCTTGTAAAACGTTAGCCTAGTGTACTTTTCGTGAAAATGTGGTATACTATAAATAGAAATTCATATAATAAAAAAACGACCACAGCTGTAACTGTGGCCGTAGATACCCATCCTTTTGATAGGGGATTGGCGTTATCTAATCTATAAAGAAAAAATAGCCCTTACCCATTTTGCAGACAGGGGGGCTATTTTTTTGCGTTTAAAATAGCAACAACAACTGCGATTAGCGCAATGAGCATCGTTCCAAACGAGATCATGAGCGTTAAAACCTCAAAAGTTGTCATGGCATCACCCCCATTCGGGGATAACCCAACCACCCTATCCTTTATCAAAGATGATAAACCGAATGCGTATCTGTCTCCTATTATAACACAAACAACCATAAATTACCTTTATTTTTATAAAGGAACCCCTGTGATATCAATGGTTTGCTATACTTCAAACCATATTTACAGAAGTTAAGTTTACACCAAGTACAAAAAAATTTAATCATAAGTTGATAAAAGACTTATATATTTCCATCCTGTAAATTTTTTTGATACATTTTATATCGATATAACGAAAACGGATGCGTTAAATGGAAATATCGTTGAATTTCTTTATCATCCTGGCCACTTAGTATGTGATCCAGGATGCAACTGTTCCGTAAATGTTTTGCAGAAAGTTTTCGTAGGCCTGCAAGACGCACCTCATCTTTAATCATTTCCTGTATGCTTCTTGCTGATAACCTTTTTGGCTGTTCGTTTGCGTAATCATACTGGTAATCATTGCTGCGATTGTTAAAGGAAACAAATAAAGGGTCATTTGATTTTAATTTCGGTTTTTTAAGTTGATCGATAGTTATTAAATAATCACGGATGTATTGGACGTGTTTATCCAGTAATTTATATATTGTCTGTTGGCCATCTACTTCAACTTTAATAGTAGACTGAGCTAGGTTAACCATGTGCATGTCAATAGAAGACGCTTCTTTGGGACGAAGCCCTTTGTATCGAATTAAATGGATGATCGCTAGATTTCGATTGATGAGTATATCTCTTGCTACAGATTGAATCAGTTTTTGCATGGATTGGACTAATATATTCATTTCTTTATCTGATATAAAGTCGTGTAACTCTAAAGAAGGCGCACGGTATACGTTTTCGGCTAATAGGTCAACATTGATGTGATAAAATACCAGGAATTGATTAATAGAAGACATGTGACGCTTGATAGTGGTATCACGAAATTTCTTTTTTGTTAGATGATCCGTATACGCCATGAGATCCGTATCGTTTAGTTGAAAAAGGTTTTTTTTCGCATACGATTCCAGCCATCCCACAAATTGTTTTAGATCAGACGTATATTGTTTGATCGTTCCTGGTTTCTTTTTGTTTTTTTCCAAATGTTTGATATAGTCATCAAGATATGAAATGTGTTCCATTTATACACCTACCTTTGATTAAAATTTTACGCATCCAATATGTTTAGTATTTTACTATATCGCTCATGCCGGGAAAAGTGTATAAATTATAAATACAGCTTGTACAAAAAATATTTCACAAGATTATTAAGTAAAATACTTTTATTGCTCCAAAATGGCTTTCTCCATATTGGGTACCAGATGTAGAACATAATACGAAAAAAAAGAGAATCCCGAAAGTGATGTTAAAAAATGAGTGATCTTATTAAATTGAATCCCAAACCGCAAGTTCTGGAATTGGGCAAACGAAAAAAGAACAGAGAGAAATGACGAGAAGAATTTGAGAAGAGATATGAAGCGCTTAAAGAGAAAAGGAAGAATATAAAGAAAAGATACTGAAGTTTATTTCAAAAGATTAAGTTACTATACATATAAATAAAAGAATATTTACATATTATTGACAAATCCCAATGTAATCGCTACCATAATGTTAAGATTATGGTTATATCTTAAAATGGATTGGAAGAAGTACGAAGCACCTCGTGGATCGATCTGATCAATGACTTTCAAGAGAAAGGGATCAACTTTTTTAGAATCTCCTTTTTTTGATTTCGTTAATTTCATATTATAAAAAAGAGTTATAGGTGTACATAATGGAATATAGATTTAGAGACGGTTTTTGGAACTGGGATTAAAGGTGGTTTAATAGAATTTTAGTTGTGGAATTCTTGTTATCAAAAACGAACGTTAAAGAGATACCTCAACGGCACCTAGAATGGAAGGTTGAAAATCCTAACTATCAGGTGGAAAAGATAATAAGCAATACTGACAAGTAGAGAAACTTGATAAATGAAAACCTTTTTAATCATTTCCAGGATATACAACATGCCCAATACAAAAATTTCCTATCATCTATTACAATGGAAATAAGGTGTTGAAAAATACGGAATTTTGGAAACGCAATTAGGTTTATGTAATTTTTAGGAGGTTGGCATGTTATTAGTGTGTGGAAGTGTAAGGAGAAATTCGAATACAGAATTCGTTTGTAACCATTTATTAAATTTGCACCAGGAGTTGGAATATTTAAATCTAAAGGACTTAAATTTTCCGATTATGGGAAGTGCCAATGATCTGGAATTAAATAATACAATTAAAGAAGTCGGATCTTATATATCTGATCATGAAGGAATTATTATTACTACACCCGAGTACCATGGGGGAATGAGTGGAGCTTTAAAAAATTTTTTAGATTATTATTCCAGTAATGAATTTTCTGATAAAAAAGTTTTATTGATTGGGACTGCAGGAGGAGGGAAGGGAGGAATTAATGCCTTAAACAACCTAAGATTGGTACTCAGAAGTCTAGGCGCGAACGTGGTTGCCAACCAAGTCATATTTGATCAAAAAGATATTGACAAAGATTTAGGAAGGGTCGATTCTGATCTTCTAAAAAAAGCTTCTGAATACATTCTCACGTTATCAGGTAAAACACTAAATGAAATCTACTAAAGGGAATGATCATGATGGAAGGTAAGTTGATTTTACTTTTTGGCCATTACGCTTCATTAAAGGCAGGAACTATGAAAGGATACGAAGTTATTAACATACTAACCAAAGAAAGCCTTGGGCATGATAACTTACATAATAAAAAGATAATGGAAGCTTCCCGGACTATTATCGTAAATGATGAAAGTGAAATTGAAGAGGTTGTAGGATGTTTAGTCAAACAAGAACATATAAAAGGAATTATTTCTTTTACTGATAAACACAATGGTGTTTATTTAGCTAATAAGTTAACGAATAAGTACATAAGAGGGGCAGGTTTTGCTCCTAACGCTTCTATTGAAATAATGAACAACAAAGCTAAATTCAGAGAATTCTTGTTGGAAAATAGTTTCCAAACTGTCCCATATCAAAAGTGTCAACAAATAGGTGAGGTAGCCGATTTTTTTAAAGAGGCCGAGTCTTCCATTATTATTAAGCCAGTAGAAGGACAAGGGAGCTTAGGAGTGAAAAAAATAAATTCGGAAAATGAGCTTCTGGAATTAAAGTTAGATGGCGAATACATCGCTGAAAAATTTATAACAGGAAATGAATACAGTGTGGAAACTATTACATGTAATGAGGAAACCCATATCTTAGGCATCACTGAGAAAATACTACTGGGGGACGGAAATGAGCACTCCAATCAATTTGTGGAGAAAGGTCATATAATGCCGGCACAGCTGACGCCAGAAATTTATTCTACTATATCTGCTAATGTAAAGGAGCTGCTCAATAAACTGAACATAGTAAATGGAGCAGCCCATACGGAAGTGATAGTAACAAAAGAAGGTCCTGTGTTCTTGGAAACCCATCTCCGACCAGGGGGAGATAGCATTCCCAAGCTGATTGAAATATATAAAGGGGTAGAGATTCATTCACTTGTATACGACTCTTTTATGAAGCAGGAAATTGAGGTCACCGACCGCGAACTAAAGAAAGCGTGTATTTGTTTTTTTATTCCAGAAATTGGTACAGTCGAATCTATAGTTGTTCCTGAAACGGTAAAAGAAGATAGTGATGTAGAACTCTTGGATATAAAAATAAAGGAAGGTCAAGATATAAAAAAAATCACTAATACCTTTGATAGGTCATATGGCCATTTGATAGTAACTTCATCGCTGGATGAGGATCCACTTTCCAAGGCTGAATATCTTACTAAACAAATAAAAATTAGCACGATATAAGCCAATAGGAGGAAATATCTGTTGAAAATTTTAATACTGATAGCTACACGAAACACTCACCTCTTGGATATAGCTTATCAACATGCAATAAATAAGGGACATGAAGTATATACGCTAAATACGTATAAGGATAATAAAAATGATAGATATAAAGGGGTAAGCCAATTTGACTCGTTTACAGACCCCGATCCTTTTGTCAAAGTTGCTGAAACCTTACAAGTGGACAAAGTGGTTTGTATATCTGCTGAACGAACCCTTGAGAGAGATGCATTAATCAAACAGAAATTGGAAACTAAAAGTATTCCGGTAGTAGCCAACCCTTTAGAGGTCATTAAAAATCTATCTTATAAGGATAACTCAAAAAACTATTTCCAACGTAAAGGGGTCCCTACGGCTTCAGGCAAGGTCGTAACTAGTCTTCCGGATGTCGAAAGCCATGTTAATCAACATGGATATCCCTTTATTATGAAGAAAAGTAGATTCTCAGGGGGGATGGGAAATCAAATCATAAAAAACAATAGTGAATTGAATCAATTTCTCGGCGATAACCCTGCCCTTGATGAAGGTATGGTAATAGAAAAATATGTGAGTGGAGTGGAACTCTCTATGGAAATAGTAGGAGAGCCCGGCTGCTATACTTTCATGCCAATGGTATATAAGGGGGCAACTAGCGTAGAGGGTATACACCCATTGAAGCGCTTACGATATACCCCGTTTGAAAATCAGAATGTCGTTAAAAGAGTAGAGGAAATATTGGCGACCTGACTTAGGGAAGGTGAGTAGAGAAACTTGTTCTTGTGGAAGAAAGTCTCACATACTCCATTTAGCAGGAGGAAGAGCTGGAGATCTGATTAAAGGAGAAAACGAATTATTAGGTGACATTTTCTTCAAGCGTGTAATTAACGATCTTATCGAGGGTGGATACGACTGTATTGAAGGATATAGAGTGGAACAGATAGATTATAATCAATTTCAAGTTTATTTAGTTACAGAAGAAAGTTTATTTAACCAAATAACAGATAACCTCATTAGTATTGTCCGCCAAGGGCTTGGGCCAAAAGTAGAAGTGAATGTCGTTTTGACAGATGAAATACCTCCCTTACAGTCTGGAAAAACGAGAACTTTTTATTCCCATATATAGAGCTTAAAAACAAAGTTTTTATTGAGAGGAATGATTTCTTGAGAAAAATAAGAGTTGGTGTAATTGGTGCCGGAAATATGGGGGCAAGACATATATCCAGTTATTTATCCTTATCGAAAGCAAACTTAGTAGGAATCGCAGAGACCAACACGACCACCCATCAGGATTTGAAAAGAAAATATTCAATTCCTATTTATACAAACTATAAAGAGTTGCTTAACTTAGTAGATGCGGTGAGTATCATAACTCCTACACATACCCATTTTGAGATAGTGAAATTTTTCCTGGAGAATAAGAAGCATGTTTTAGTGGAAAAGCCGGTAACTCATGACTCGAGGCAAGCCAATGAATTAATAAAAATTGCCAAACGAAATGGCGTGATATTTGCTGTAGGACATATAGAAAGGTTCAATCCGATTAATACCTATATTTCGAACTTATTAATGAGCAGAGATCCATTATATATTGATATTGTAAGAGAGGGTCCTTTTGATCCGCGGATTTTTGATGTGGATGTCGTAATGGACTTAATGATTCATGATATCGACCTTATCCGATACAACAACCTGGGAAAAGTACGAATAAACAATGCTTATGGGGTCAATATATTTTCCCAAAAAAATGATATAGTAAACGTTCAATTATCTACTGAAAGAAATACTATCATCAATTTAACTGCAAGCCGTGCATCACAGAATAAACAAAGAAAATGGAAACTTGTGTTCCATAATAGAGTATATGAGTTCGATCTACTTAATAAAAAGATTTTTTGTTATACAGGAAACAAAATAAGAATCATTGAGCCTTTTAAAGGACTTTATGGAACTAGTGTGGATTACCTTTCTTCCGAACTGGACGATTTCCTTCATGCTATTTCCCACGGGAGTCAGCCAAAAGCAGATGGAAACGAAGGATACAAGTCATTGTTTACAGTAGAAAAGGTAAGAAATGAGATTGCTAAAACAAATGTGAATCATGTTGTATAGGGAGTTATAAGAGAGTAGGTGTATGTCATATGGATTCGGTAAAAAAGGTGGAATTTGAGGGTATACCATGTGTGAAGGTCACTCCTCAGATTAACAATAACTCGATATTTCCAACAGTGCTTTTATATTATGGTTGGTCTTCATCTATACAGGAAAATATTTTTTTTGCCCACGTTTTGAGTAAATTTGGATACCAAGTATATATTCCTGAATTACCCTTTCACGGGGAAAGAGGGAAACCGGGTTCAGAAGAAGTTGGTAAGTGGGAGGCTATCTATACTTCTATCCAGGAGTCCAGGCACATAGTCGATCATATAAAAAAAATACCAAGTGTCGATACTGATAACTTGGGTTTAATAGGAATATCGATGGGAGGGTATATTTCCTCTCATATCTTTGTCCATGAAAAATCATTTCGCACGTTGATTAATATTAATGGCTCCTCCGCATGGCAAAAGTCAGAGCGTATAGCAAATTTATTCAGTGGAAATACAAAGGATAAATATGAAACTTTTATAAAAGAAAGTGACCCCATCAATTTTATTAAGGATATGTATCCAAGATCAATTCTGTTACTGCATGGAAAAGAAGATAAAGTAGTACCCGTATATTCCCAAAGGGCTTTTTATCAAAAAGCAAGCGAATATTATGCTGATAAAAATAATAAGGTGGAATTAAAAGAGTTTCCGAAACTCAACCACGCCCTCAGCCTAGGCATGATGGAAGAGGTTATTGAATGGCTTAATTTAAATGTTTCTAGCGAGAAATAATAATTCAAAAGGCAGGAGTGTGTTTATGTCAAAAAAATTACTAGTACTTGGAGTAGGAGGTCACAGGGAACTTGGTATTAAAACATTAGTTAAGAGAGGGGAATTCACCACGATCTTAATTGATACCTTTGAGAACAGGGGATTCTCCTCTTTTTTTGATGAAAAGCTGTACATTGATAAACTTGATCACCCGCAAGAGATATTAAGGTTAATTGAAGGAAATCTGGAAGTTAGTCAGATTGCAGGGGTGATTACATTCTCAGAACATTTGGTTCCAATTGCTTCGTGGATTTCAAACAAGCTCCAACTACCCGGGATCAATTATGAAGCTTCTTTAAGAGCAAGAAACAAACTCCTGATGAGAAAAAGTTTGAATCAAACCTCTGTTAAGCAACCCGAATTTCATTTCTTAGAAAATAATGAAACTGATATAGCATCCATCAACAGTTTTCCTGGTGTTATAAAGCCAGTGGATATGGCAGCAAGTATAGGGGTGAAGCGTATTAATTCAAAAGAGGAACTTGCCGCTGCTTTAAAAGACATCCCTGATTATAATGGTCGAGGATATATTTATGAAGAATATATAGAAGGAAAAGAATTTAGTGCCGAAGGATTCATTCAATTTGGTAAACCCACCACTATTTGTATAACTGAAAAAGAAGTAGATGATTCTAACAACTCCTTTGTAGAAGAAGGGCATTTGTTACCTTATCCTTTTGAAGAGAGTACCAAAAGGGATATTGAAAATAAAATCAAAGAAATAGTTATGGCCCTTGGCTTAGATAATTGCATATTCCATCTGGAATTTAAGCTTTCTCCAGATAATCAGGAACTATTTTTTATTGAAGTAGGGGCTAGACCGGCTGGAGATTTCATATGTGATTTGGTATACCATGCCATCGGTGTGAATATATATGACCTTCAGTTCGATATTGCGCTAGGTCAAGAGATAAATTACCAACCGAGAAGCGTTTTTCAATATGCCGGAATCAAGTTTTTGGAAAAAGGTGAATTTGAATTGAATGAAAATACCGGTTACCAACTTTTAAATATAAGATTAAGTAAGAAAAGCAATGATGCAGGTCAGAAATTTTCAAAGTCCAATACTGATAGATCAGCTTTTGTCCAATTAGCAGCAGATTCTTATAAAGAATTAAAAGCTGAAATGAAAAGGTCTTATGATTGTACGATCATAAGTTATTAAATTTATGTTAAAGGTTGGTTAAATTGCTAAAAAGTTTACACCCTAACATTAGAATGCGAATCTATACTTCTTTCTTGAGTCGTGTCGTGGGGAATATGATTTTTCCTTTTATGGCTATATATTTCTCTCTTAAACTGAACACAACTCTTGCTGGAATTCTTTTAACTTTCCAGGTTATTGTACAATTTGCCACTAGTTTATACGGCGGATATTTTGCAGATGTTATAGGTAGAAAAAAAATGATGGTGTTTGGAGAAACACTGAAAATTTTAGCCTTTATTGGAATGATTGCAGCCAATTCTCCATGGTGGAGCTCGCCGTGGATGATGTATTTCTCACTATTGGTCGTCAGTATCTCAGCTGGAATAGTAAATCCTGCAGCTGATGCGATGTTAATAGACGTGAGTACAAAAGAGACTCGGGTCTTCATGTATTCTATCAACTATTGGGCCGTAAATTTTTCGCTAATGATAGGGCTTATAGTAGGAGGATGGTTATTTAAGACTCACTTGTTTGAACTGCTCATTTCTTTGTTGGCAGTTTCCATAATCACTTTTATTCTTACTAAATTTTTTATTATTGAAACATATGTACCTAGGGAATCAACTAATATAAAAGGGAAATATGGGTTGTCTCCTCTATTGGAAAGCTACAAAAAGGTTATTAAAGATTGGCCTTATATTGCATTTACTTTGGGGGGAATCGCCATATTCACCATAGAGTTCCAGAGAAACAACTATATTGCTGTAAACCTGGAACAAAACTTCCCTCCTTTTAATGTTTCTTTATTTAACTTCGGAAATTTTTATGTAGATGGGATACGAATGCTGAGTCTGATTACAGTGGAGAACACTATCCTTGTTATTTTGTTTGCAGCAATCATCAGCAAATTTGTCCAAAGTAGATCACTGTATAAATATATGTACATTGGTTTTGTTTTATTTGGTTTGGGTTACTCCCTTTTGTTAACTTCCAACAATCTACTTATTATTTTCAGTTCAGTTGTAATACTAACCCTTGGAGAATTAATATTCGTACCGACACGGCAGTCTATATTGGCCGAGGTGGTAAATGATGATCAAAGAGGTGCTTACATGGCTTTCAATGGTTTTGTGTTCCAATTCGGTAAAATGTTTGGAGCTATGGGAATAATAGTGGGTAACCTAATCGGAACCATTGGAATGATATTCCTATATATTTTGTGTGTTATCATAGGGATTGGGTTCTCATATATTACCTATAAGAAAAGGGAATTAATATACCAGAAAGCCCAATAGTTATAATTTTTGTCTATAGGAGCATTCCTGTAATGAAGAAATTTGAGGGTTGAACAAAAAAGAGCCCCCTTGGTATAGTACAGGGTGTCAATGCGCATTGACTCCGAAATTAATAAATACCAAGGAGAGGTCT
>NZ_JAJERH010000078.1 GCF_016919725.2 Virgibacillus sp. AGTR | reverse complement strand
CATAAGATGGATTCGCTAAAGCGGATGAACGATGCGGTCGACTATATAGAAGCCAATCTTATCAATACGATCGATTATAAACAAGTTGCGAAGTTGGCTTATTGTTCAGAGTATCACTTTAAACGGATGTTTTCTTTCCTTGCAGGTATTTCATTATCGGAGTATATCCGTCGTAGGCGCTTAACTCTAGCTGCCTTTGAGCTTAAAGACAAAGAAGCTAAAGTCATTGATATTGCACTTAAGTATGGATATCATTCCCCCGATTCTTTTACCAAGGCATTTCAAAATTTACATGGCTTAACACCTACAGAGGCAAGAGATCATGGGCGTTACCTAAAAGCGTATCCTCGGATGACTTTTCGATTATCAATACATGGAGGAATTGAAATGAATTATCGTATCGAAGAAAAAGCTTCTTTTTCAATCGTTGGACTAAAGAAAAGAGTACCAATTATTTTTCACGGTGTTAATCCAGAGATTGCTGCTATGTGGAAATCGTTATCTGAGGAGAGAATGGATCAACTGAAGGAGCTGTCTAATGTAGAACCAATAGGGATGATTCAAGCGTCAACGAGTTTTTCTGAAGGCAGAATGGAGGAAAAAGGGGAACTGGATCATTATATTGGTGTGGCAACTACGAAGGTTTGTCCGGCAACTTTCGTGAAGCTCCATGTTCCTGCGTCAACATGGGCGGTATTTGAAGCAATCGGACCATTTCCAGAAACCTTACAGAGTACTTGGGGACGTATTTATTCTGAATGGTTTCCATCTTCCAATTATGAGCAAGTGGAAGGTCCAGAAATACTTTGGAATGAAAATAGCGATATTCATTCACCTACCTTTAAAAGTGAAATATGGGTACCTGTAAAAACAAAAAGCGTTAAATGATCTGAATAGACTAAGAGGGAAGAGGCTGAGACAAAAGAATGAAGAAATAAACGAACGATGATTAGTTGAAATTAATTATCGTTCGTTTTTTGATCAGAATCATTCTTTAGCACCAAGTGGACCTTCGGACTCATGCTGTTCCCGCGCCGTGCCCGCGAAAAGCGCGTATATTTTCACTGTGCGGCGATGATACTCCTATTGATAATATGATTATTCGTATGTTGAGTAAAGAAAATGTGTTTGACCCAGCCTCTTTTTGTAGTGTTGGAATTTATAAAATCAGCCCATGTGGAAAAATGTGGGCGTGTTGAGCCGCGTTCAGCTCCAGCGCCCAGAAACGAGGCGCTTCAGGAATCGCCTTAATCTAAGTCATCATCGGCTTGCAAGCTACTGTGATTCCTTTATCTTCGTTGACTCGCTCCAGTCGCTACGTTTCTAATCGGGCACTTGCGCTTTTGTTCTGCTGTAGGAGAATCACTATAATCTCATGCAAGTCGTTGTTTCAAAGACTGCTCTATCTACACAACTGCAATATTATGATTACTGTTGTCAATGTTCTGCCTGCTTATCCTCCAGGGGCTTCACTATCACACCCAATCATGACCGGGTTTAAATATTCAGTGATTATACAATATTTCCAGATTAAAATACAATTTAATGAATAAATATTTATAAAAATTTATAAATATACTTGAAGGTTGATTGTTAAACTTCTATAATAATGAATAATCTAAAAAAACGCAGAGGTGAGAATATAATGACAAAAGGTTTTCTTGTTTTAGAAACGGGTGAAACTTTTCCGGGTGATTGGATAGGTTATGAATGCGAAGTTTCTGGAGAAGTAGTTTTTAATACAAGTATGACTGGTTATCAGGAAATGCTTACCGATCCTTCCTATGCTGGGCAAATATTAACTTTATCCTATCCTATTATTGGAAATTATGGTGTTAGTTCAGATAGTCATGAAAGTAATGATCTGCATGTAGCTGGGGTTATCTTAAGTGATATATGTGAAACACCAAGTCATTTTCAATCAGAAATTACATTATCAGAAAGTTTAAAGCAAGCAGCTGTTCCAGGACTTAAAAATGTGGATACACGAACCTTAGTTACCATTATTAGAAAACAGCAAACCGTACGTGGTAAGCTGATTTTAGAAAAAATAGTTCCTGGTTATGGGCATAAGTTTTCTCTTCCAAATAGTCATAAGTTGATAGAACAGGTCAGTGTTAAGAAATCTATTGTTTTAGGAGCAGGTAGCAGCTGTCATGTGGTATTGGTTGATTTTGGCTATAAAAAATCGATTGTGGATGCATTGATAAAACAAGATTGTAAAGTGACAATAGTTCCACATTCCAGTTCGTTTGAAGATATCGAAAAGCTAAATCCTTATGGGGTTATTATTAGTAACGGTCCCGGTGACCCAGAAGATTTAGAACGTTACTTTCCTTTAATAAAAAGACTAACGAGACGTTACCCAACCTTAGGAATTTGTTTAGGGCATCAACTTATTGCTTTAGCATATGGAGGAAAAACTAAGAAAATGTCCTTTGGTCATCGAGGAGCTAATCACCCTATTAAGGATTTATTTACTGGAAAAGTGACAATAACTTCGCAAAATCATGGGTATGTAGTAATAAAGGAAAGTTTAAACCCCAAGTATTTTCAGCTGTTATTTCAAAATGTTAATGATGGTTCTGTAGAGGGACTGAAGCATGTGTCACTTCCGGTGATAACGGTACAGTTTCATCCCGAAGCGCATCCTGGACCGAGTGATGCACATTATATATTCACAGATTTTGTTGAAACAGCCAGAATGACAAGGGGGAAGCAACTATGCGCAACTGTTCATCCTTAAAGAAAGTGCTGGTTATTGGATCAGGTCCCATTGTTATTGGCCAGGCGGCTGAATTTGATTACGCTGGTACACAGGCATGTTTAGCATTGAAAGAGGAAGGTATAGAGGTTATTCTTGCAAATAATAATCCGGCAACAATAATGACCGATAAACACATTGCAGATAAGGTTTATATGGAGCCGTTACAAGTGGAGTCTTTAGCGACTATTATTGCTAAGGAAAAACCAGATGGATTAATTGGTACGTTGGGTGGTCAAACAGGGCTAAATCTAACGATTGCGCTCCATGATCAAGGGATATTAGAGGAACATCAAGTGAACATTCTTGGTACATCTGTACAATCAATTCGTAAAGGGGAAAGTCGTGAAGAATTTCGTCAGCTAATGCTTGATTTACATGAGCCTGTTTCGCAATCAAAGGTAGTTGAAACATTAGAGGAAGGACTTGATTTTGTAAAAGAAATTGGTTATCCCGTTATATTACGGCCAGCCTATACACTTGGAGGTGAGGGAGGAGGATTTGCTTATAATGAACCTGAATTAATGGATCGTTTACAGAAGGCGTTAGAACTAAGTCCAATTCAGCAAGTTCTAGTAGAGAGAAGTATTAAAGGCTGGAAGGAAATAGAATACGAAGTTATACGTGATGTCAATGATACATGTGTGATTGTTTGTAATATGGAAAATATAGACCCTGTTGGAGTCCATACAGGTGATTCTATGGTGGTAGCACCATCCCAGACATTATCTGATACACAGTACCAATTACTTCGTTCTTCTTCCTTAAAAGTCATTAGAGCTCTGGGGATAGTTGGAGGTTGTAATATACAATTTGCCTTAAACCCTCATTCAAATGATTATTATATTATCGAAGTAAATCCCCGGGTAAGTCGTTCGTCTGCATTAGCTTCCAAGGCCACAGGCTACCCAATTGCTAGGATTGCAACCAAATGTGCTATAGGGCAACAATTGGATGAAATTATCAATCCAATTACAGGGAATACATATGCATCTTTTGAGCCAGCTCTTGATTATTGCGTCGTTAAACTTCCACGATTTTCTTATGATAAATTTACTGAAGCTGATCGTACACTCGGTACACAAATGAAGGCTACGGGTGAAGTAATGGCTATTGACAGGACATTCGAAGGTGCATTAAACAAAGCAGTACGATCATTAGAATTAAATGTTAATAGTATGCATTGGCCAAAGATGACTCAAATTACTTTTCGCAGGCTTCAAGAATTATTAGAAACACCTAATGATTTACGATTGTTTGCAATCAATGAAGCGTTCAAGCGTGGTTGGAATGTATGGCAAATAAAAGAAATGACACAAATAGACCTGTGGTATTTAAGGAAAATAGAACATATTGTTTTATTCGAGCAATGGGTAGCCAAAAAATCGATTGCCACTATTGACAGAGAAGCATTACAAAAGGCGAAGCGATTTAATATAAGTGACGAGCGCATTGCTTTTTTATTAGGTGTAACGTCAAAGGAGATTAGAGCGAGATACGAAGAAGTCCAGTTAAAACCGGTATATAAATTAGTAGATACATGTGCAGGTGAATTTGATGCTGTAACTCCATACTATTACTCTACGTGGCATGGACAAGACGAAGTAGCAATTAAACGTGATAAGAAAAAAATACTTGTGCTAGGTTCTGGACCAATCCGTATTGGCCAAGGTGTTGAATTTGATTATTGCTCCGTACACGCAGCTTTAGCAGTAAAAAAATTAGGCTATGAAGCAATAGTGATTAATAATAATCCAGAAACAGTCAGTACAGATTATTCCATCGCTGATCGACTTTATTTTGAGCCTTTAGCATTAGAAGACGTGCTTCACGTCGCTCGTAAAGAGGGAGTGGAGGGGGTAATCCTGCAATTTGGTGGGCAGACAGCTATTAATCTAGCAAATGATCTCAAGCGTGAAGGAATAAAAGTTATGGGTACATTACCTGAGCATATTGATCAGATGGAGGATAGAGAACAGTTTTATCACTTGCTTGACACGTTATCGATTGATCATATGAAAGGTGATATTGTTAAAAATTTAGATGAATTAACAGTATCAATAAATGAATTAGGCTTTCCTGTTCTTATACGTCCTTCTTATGTAATCGGTGGACAATCGATGTTTATTTGTAACAATAAATCAGAATTGCATGATATTGTGGATCGAATTCAATATGACACGAATGATCGTTGCTGGCCATTGCTTATCGATTCTTATTTACCGGGTAAAGAATGTGAGATGGATGTCATTAGCGATGGTAGCGATATAGTAGTCCCAGGAATATTTGAACATGTCGAAAAAGCAGGTGTTCATTCTGGAGATAGCATGGCTATGTTTCCACCATTTTCTTTAAGTAAATCTGAAAAGGAAGAAATGACTTTCATTGCTAGACAAATAGCGAGTTCAGTGCCGATTATTGGTATAATGAATATTCAGTTTGTGATTCATAAAGGTGTGGTTTATGTATTAGAAGTTAATCCGCGAGCTTCTAGGACAGTACCTATTATGAGCAAAGTTACGGATATAGCGATGGTTGAGTTAGCAGTAAAGGTTCAGTTAGGTCATTCCATAAAAGAGCTGTCAAGTCAATTGAATTTATGTGCTGAACCAAGTTATGTTACGTTGAAAGCACCAATTTTTTCGGCTGGCAAGCTTAAGGGAGTGGATCATCTATTAGGTCCAGAAATGAAGTCTACTGGTGAAATCATTACCATATCTCAGACAAAAGAGGAAGTTTTTTCGAAGGTCTTATCTATTCATATGAAGTTACATACTACTAAAAAACCACTTATTTTTGTGTCGATTGCTGAGCGAATGAAAGCAGGAAGTTTAGCACGGATTCAGTCATGTATACAAACAGGTGCTAGCATTATGGCAACGCAAGGCACAGCCGATTATCTAGCTTCACATGGATTGACTGTAATAGCTATTCCAAAGGATCGAGAGAGTATTTTTACCGCAGTGGAAAAGCTGAAGCCGGACATTATTTTAAACATTCCGGAACAAGGAAGAAAAAAGGGGAAAATGGGATTCTATCTCCGCGAGCTAGCAGTTCGCTTTCAAACACCTTGTTTTACCAGTTTGGAAACATTTGAAGCACTGGTCATGGGTGGGCAAACAATAAAAAATAATGCTGTGCATGCATTACAGGATTATTTAAACTGCGATTCAAAAAAAGTCAATTCTAAATAATCTAAAGGGAGTAGAGTGGGACATAACTGAAATGGTTCATTCTAAAGATGAATAAATGTACAACTCCGGAATATACGTAGATTCCTCGAAAAAAGAAGTGTGTATTTTTGCGTGCGGTGTACTGCTGCCTTTCCTCTCTTATCCTGTAGGAGGAAGGCAGCGGTGAGTTCCCAGTGCGTGAGC
The DNA here is from genome assembly GCF_016919725.2 of Virgibacillus sp. AGTR. Taxonomy (GTDB): domain Bacteria; phylum Bacillota; class Bacilli; order Bacillales; family Amphibacillaceae; genus Virgibacillus; species Virgibacillus salarius. Next base: position 14,497 of record NZ_JAJERH010000078.1, on the reverse strand, counting down.
TCGGAGACACCGCTCGCACATCATTTCTAGTTGTTCGTTTTTTCTTTGATGAAACACTTTTATACCCATTTCATACTTTATGGTGTGTCCAGATGGAAGCGATGCTTTAAATATATTGTTCGAACCAACGACAAATATGATTGAGTCGTTCTATACGCATCTCCGGCTTGCCGCTACGACTTAATTCATGACTTGCTTCAGGGAATCGTATAAACTCTACTTCTTTTTCTAAATGCTTTAATGTAATATACCATTGCTCGCCTTGCTCTATCGGGCATCGGAAATCTTTTTCTCCATGTAGGATTAATAACGGCGTTTCCACGTCAGCCGCATATTTTAATGGTGAAATTTCCCAGAGCTTTGCCGGATCATCTAACAAATTCAAACCATGCTCCCATTCTGTAAAGAAAAAACCAATATCGCTTACGCCATAGAAGCTAAGCCAATTGGAAATAGAACGTTGTGTTACAGCAGCTTTAAATCGATTTGTATGACCTACAATCCAATTTGTCATAAATCCTCCATAACTTCCTCCAGTTACACCTAGGCGATTCTCATCGATAAAACTATATGTATGAACAGCGTAATTGACAGCCTCCATCACATCCTGATAATCGCCACCACCATAATCCATACGGCATGCATCGACAAATTTTTGCCCATAACCGTAGCTTCCTCGTGGGTTCGTATACAATACAATATATCCTTTTGCAGCCAATAATTGAAGTTCAAAAAAGAAGGTTTGACCATACATGGCGTGCGGACCACCATGGATTTCTAAGATCATTGGGTATTTTTTTCCTTCTGTAAAGCCGTATGGCCGAAGTAGCCATCCCTGTACTTCCCAGTTATCTTGAGTATTTATTTTTAACGATTCAGGTTCCCCAAAGGCTATTTCGTTCAGTAAAACTTCATTTCCATTGGTAAGCTGAGTAAGCGTTGCATCTTCGTTTAATAAATAAAAATCACCAGGATTAATTGGTGTACTAATACCAAGAATAAGTTTGTCATTAACGCTATTATACGTAAATCCAAAAACATGATTATCTTTATGATAAAGCGTTTGATATTTGCCCTTTAGGTTAATTTGATACAACGCAGTTGCTCCGTAACTAGTTGCAATGAAGAATAGGTGCCTCCCATCCTTATGCCAGGTTGGTCCCGTTGTTGAATCACCTAAACGAGTATCGCCAATCATCGCATCGCCAAGCTGCATATCCCAATCTGTAGTAAGACAAGTTTGCTTAGACGTATGGAGGTCAAAAACATACAATTCCGTTAAGGTTGCGCTCTTATACGCAAATTCGTGACCAAAATACGCAATCTTAGCCCCATCTGGAGAAAAAGAAGCTTGATGATAGGAACCCTTACCTTCAGTCAAATTAGTTATTTCTTTCGTAACTGTATCTAATAAATAGAGATCGTTTGATAATTCGCGATCAGCATTTTCATTTAGATTAGCTGCAAACAAAATCTGCCTTCCATCTGGAGAAACATCTTGAAAGAAATGATCTGTATCAGCATATGTTAATTGCTCTAAAGACCAATCATCGACATTCATTCTAATAATTTGTGTGTTTGTTGTATCATGGAATCCTTTTGCATCTGATTTATATTTTAAACGGTTAACAATAAGTGGTTGTTTGCTTTTTGTTTCTTTTATTTTTTGTTTTTCTTCGCTTGATAATTCCTTTTGGTTATGTATATCGTCATCATTTTCTAATGAAGTGTGAAATAGAATAGATTTTCCATCCTTTGACCAGGTTGGACTTGTAGCCCCATGCTTAAAAGTAGTTAGCTGTTGTGCTTCGCCGCCATCCGTATTAATTAGCCAAAGCTGTGGTAGCCCACTTCTTGTTGATTGAAATACTGCTTTTTTGCCATCTGGAGAAAAACGAAGATGGCTGTTACTGTCAGCACCGAATGTCCAGGGTGTTGTTGCGCTTGTATCCATCTTTTGATATAAAAGTTGAGATTGATAGTCGTTCTGCTCATTGATAGTAGTAGAAACGAAGGTGAAAGCCTTACCATCTGGAGAAAATTGTGGATCACTGAAAATTTCAAGTTTAGTAATGTCATTTGATGTAAGCGCACGTTTGTGGCTATTCATCATATTACCTCCTTTAAGTATACATGGCAGATAGCTCTGTTTTTAATAGTTTAAACTATTTAGAAAAGAGAATCAATTAGTGCTGCTTTGCTAAAGCAGTGTATGTACAAAATGATTTAGATCTTTTCGTCTTTTAAAAATGAGGATGTGTTTATCCTGATAGTTAGAGAGCTTATGGTATATAGTAGGGGCTTTTTTCTTATTAAAGGTACGTACCCAATTAAAAAATTCCCAATCAAGCTTCTCCGGACATCCTTTTCCCATGTCTGAACGTGTTCTATTACGGTATTGAATCCGTCTTTTTACAATTCCGTAAAGACAGTGGATAGTTCGGTAATGTAAAAAAATGATGGTATCTGCTTGTTGCATTCGAATCTCCATTGTCGCGTTATAATTTCCATCAATGATCCACTTATCTTGGCCCATTATCTTTTTTGTCTCTCTAATTAACGTATCTCGATCGATCGGTGTCCAGCCAGGCTTCCAAAATAGTGCGTCCATATGGTAGACGGGAATTTCTAACATTGCTCCTAACTGTTTAGCAAGTGTTGATTTTCCAGAACCACCATTGCCGATAATCATTACTTTCTGCAAAGCTTCTTCCTCCTTCAACTTTTAGAATAAAAAAATAGTATACCACAATATTCAGAAAAGTAGGGGGATATATCTTGAACGTAGGAGAAATATCCATTCTTCTCTTGACGAACGTTTATTTCAATAAGAAAAACGGAGCAAAATTCGCTCAGTCCTTATCACTACATGCTCAGATTTACGCTTCCTCTAGTAGCTATTATGGAATAATAGCTACTGCTTGACCACCACTCCGGCTGCCCACTTCCCTTTCCGTGGGGTTTGTCCTTCAGCTAACTTTTTTAGCAAAACCCGCTCAAAAAAGTGGATCTTCAGGTCAAACATTTCCCACAGGAGTTGAAGTGGCCGGCCTTCGCTATTATCAGGCTCTACAACGCTAGCATGAAGTAACACAGCTGCTTTTATCTCACGGATAGCGATTTTCACTTTACCCATTGTAAAAAAAGTCAACCTATTACTTATGACAAGAATTGTTGCACCTTCTCATAGCGAAGTAATTAGTCGGAGCATTGCCAATATACATCTAACATTTCAAAATAACTACTAAGCTTAACGCAGTCATCGCACTGATTTTATACTTTCTTAACTTATTAAAAAAGACTGTCGTTTTTCCGACAGTCTTGAATAATACTCTTTGATTCAGTTTTTTTTAACAATATCTCTGACAATCAATACATCCATTTCATACATAATTATTGTAATAAGGATGATGAGATTAATTTAAGAGAAGTAATTCATTTAAATCGTGTGAGTGATCTTGCCTTCTGTTATATTAGCATCGTTTTCATATGCTTCCTGCAATTTTCTCGTTATTGGTCCAGGTGTACCGTCCTGTACTTGTTTATTATCGATCATCGTTACAGGCATTACTTCAGAGGTACTACTAGATAAGAATACTTCATCAGCCGTGAAAAGATCTTCTTGTTTAAAACCATTTTCATTAAACGAAATGGATAGGTCATTAGCAAATTGCTCTACGCGTATTCTTACGCACCCATGAAGAATTCGATTAGTAGCAGGATGGGTGTAGATGTCACCATCTTTTACCATATAAATATTAGATGAACTACATTCTGTCACCAAGTCATCACGGTGTAAAATAGCTTCATAGCAGCCATGCTCTTTCGCTTCTTGCTTGGCTAAAACATTTGGCAATAAATTTAAACTCTTAATATAGCAATTTTCCCAGCGTACATCAGGCTGAGTAATGACAGATACGCCCTTTTGTAGGTTCTCCAGGTTGCGTGGGAGGTCTTGAGCATATGCATACATGTTTGCAGGGATACCTTGAGGAAAGACGTGGTCGCGTGGTGCTGATCCACGAGATACTTGTAAGTAAACTTTTCCGTCCCCTGTCATTTTATTTTTTTCAAGTAATTGTAATAACAAATCAGTTATTTCTTCTTTTGTAGCAGCAAGATTAATTTTTACTGCATCAGCAGAACGGAATAGACGATCTACATGCTCTTTTAGTAAATAGTATGAGCCGTCATAAATCCGTATTACTTCATAAATACCATCACCAAACTGTAACCCTCTTTCTTCAAAAGGGTATTTCAAGTTATCTTGATGTGTAAAAGTTTTCTGTGCTAAAACAATTGGATATATAGCCATTCTTTCTCGCCTCCCTAAAACTTATGACTATTCTATAACTTCTTTTCAAGGTTGTAAATCCTTACGATGAAAATAGTAAAAAGTATTTCAGAAGGTTATGGCGTAATGATAATCTGTGTGAATTCAAAAAATGATAGCATACAAAAATAAGCGGTTTAAATTATCATGTGATTTTCGTTCATCTATTCCAAAAATAACTGGTAGTAATACCTCCACCTCAAGCAATAAAGTGAAACCAATATGGGTAAGAGAGGGAACGACTACCAGTAAATGTCCAATAGGTTCAACTGATTGAACTTTCACTTTATAGTAGTCGGTTTAGTTAAAAGAATTATACATGTTACAAGTTTAAGAGAATATTAATTTTTTGTCGAAAAAAATTAATATTACTATTGACCTGTCTAAGTCTAATTGCTATAATAAATATTGCGTTCGAAAAAACGATAAATAAATTACATAATTTCTCCAATTTGTTTGCGGGTGTAGTTTAATGGTAAAACCTCAGCCTTCCAAGCTGATGACGAGGGTTCGATTCCCTTCACCCGCTCCATACATATGTCTTAACGCAGTATTTCGTAATGAATGGTACGAAGTATTGCGTTTTTAATTTTTATCTCACATAATAACGGCAGTAAGCCCCCGACCTTAAGGAATAAAGTAAAAGTAATATAGATAAGAGAGGGACCGACTGACATAAAATGTCCGATTGGTTCGAACCCTACATGGGAGTAGATCGCAAAGGCGTTGCCACAGGATGTGGCGATTTAACCCTTTGTACGTGTTTGTTTCAGTGAAAACCGGATTGAAGTTTCACTTTATTGACTGTTTTACTTCTTCTATATAAACATGTAAAATTTTTGGCGTAGACACGAATATTAGTTATATGATTCTTCTAAGGTTGCGTGTTTTTACGCAACTAGTGGCTTATGATTCGCTTATTTCTAAATTCTAACGAAAATGAGGTGTTTATATGAAGCAATTATTATCCACACTTAAACAAATTGATCATAAAGGATACAAAGCATATAAAAGTATACAAGGGCATTATGGTTATACTAATTTTAATTTAGCTATTGATTACGTTCAGGGAGATCCATTTGCATCTCCTTCTAAGATAAGGATGATTATACCCGCGAGCAAACGGCCGATAAAACAAGAATGGCTAAAGACATATTCTAGAAAAATTGCGACCGAAGATGTAATTGCTAGAGTAGTAGGTGAGGCTGTTACAAACCAGGTTTCCACAGTAAAGGGGTCAGGTAAGAGTGGATTGATTATGTTTGATCAACCGGGACAAGAAAAGCTGGAGCGCAGTGCAGTACAAGTTAATTCCTCTTCTATAACCATTTGTATGTCTATCGGTCTTCCTGCAAATGGGAGAAAAATTAATGGGCGGGAAGCGGAGAAATTGTTCGCGCAAGCTCTACCTTCTATTATGAATAGTTCTGTATTTACAATAAAAGATGAGGAAATAGAACAGGCAAATATCCTCGCTGATCAACAAGATTCCATCCGGCAGCAAATGCGGGAGCATGGCTGGATTGCTTTTTTGGCAAACGGGTCAATCTTACCACGTGAGAGTGGTATTAGTAATCGCCCCTTAAAGGATGCAGTAGCTTTTCAAAGCCCATTAAAAAACGAAGTAGAGTTATCCATTCCCCATAGCAGGGAGCCTATTAGAGGAATGGCGATTAAAAAAGGGATCACACTAATTGTAGGTGGAGGATATCATGGGAAAAGTACAGTGTTACAGGCAATTGAAAGAGGTGTGTATTCCCATGTAGAAGGTGACGGACGAGAATTTGTCTTAACGGATGTGGATGCGGTAAAAATCCGAGCGGAGGATGGACGTAAAGTAAGTGGAGTGAATATTTCACCATTTATAAATAATTTGCCCCATGAACAGGATACAGCTTACTTTTTTACAGAAAATGCCAGCGGGAGTACTTCGCAAGCAGCTAATGTCATGGAAGCATTAGAAGCAGGTGCATCTACACTGTTAATTGATGAGGATACAAGCGCAACAAATTTTATGATTCGCGATCATCGAATGCAGTTACTCGTTCATCAAAACAAAGAACCAATCACTCCGTTTATTGATAAAATAGCACAGCTTCGTGATCAATTAGCTATATCTACCATATTAGTAATGGGTGGATCAGGAGATTATTTTGCGGAAGCTGATACAGTAATTCGCATGGAAGATTATCTACCTTTTCATGTAACTGATGAAGCTAAATCGATAATGGAAAAGTACCCATTGGAACGGTCTGCTGCTGATGCAGGAACCTCTTTCGGTGATGTAACGAGTCGATATTTTCATCAGCGGTCCTTACAGACGAAAAAAGGGAAACGTGCAAAGGTGCAAGCAAAAGGCTTACATCATATTTTGATGGGAAAAACGGATATTTCTTTTGCTTACACGGAACAAATCGTTGATTCATCACAAACAAGAATGATTGCTGAGATTATTCAGTTCTTAGATAGAACACAGCGTTTGCAGGATACCACGCTTTATCAACTTCTTGATAAAATTGAGCATCAAATGACAGAAAAGGGATTGAGTTCTTTTACAGCTTTTCCAAATCAGCATCCGGGAGATTTAGCGCGTCCACGTAGATATGAAATTGCAGCTGTTTTCAATCGAATGCGGACTGCTGTGGTAAAGCAGTAATAGGAGGTTGGACATAACCAATGCATACAGATCAATTAAAGCAAGAGATTATCGAATACAGTAAAAAAATCGGTATTGATAAAATTGGTTTTGCCTCTGCTGATGTGTTTGGAGAATTAAAAGAAAGACTTCGGAGGCAACAGGAATTAAAGTATCAATCCGGTTTTGAAAAAGGAACGATTGAAGAACGGACTGAGCCTAAACGTTTACTTCCGGAGGCGCAATCCATTATCTCCATTGCGTTAGCATATCCATCTCGAATGAAAGATGCACCGAGAAGCACAAGGGAAGAAAGACGGGGTTTGTTTGCGAGGGCCTCTTGGGGTGTTGACTACCATATTGTTATGCGTGATCGATTAGAAAAATTGGCTGCATTTATTCAAGAAAAAGTACCTGATGGCAAAAATAAAGTAATGGTGGATACCGGTGAATTATCAGACCGGGCTGTTGCAGAACGAGCTGGCATTGGTTTCAGTGGTAAGAATACGTCCATTATTACACCTGAATTTGGATCATTTGTTTACTTAGGGGAATTGATTACAAATGTTCCATTTGTACCAGATGAGCCAGTAGATGATAGCTGTGGGTCATGTACGAAATGTATTGATGCTTGTCCTACTGGCGCGATCGTTCAAGGTGGACAATTAAATGCGCAGCGCTGTATTGCCTTTTTAACGCAAACAAAGGATTTTCTCCCTGACGAATTTCGCTCTAAAATTGGTAACCGAGTTTACGGTTGTGATACATGTCAGGTTGTTTGTCCCAAAAATCACAAGGTGGATTTTCACATTCACCCAGAATTCGAACCAGAGCATGAAGTTGCTAAGCCAAAGCTTATTCCAATGCTACGTATGTCTAATCGTGAGTTTAAACGTACATTTGGACATATATCAGGCTCTTGGCGAGGTAAAAAACCAATTCAACGTAATACACTGATTGCACTTGGACATTATAAAGATAAAACTGCAGTCGAAGAAATCATTGATGTCATGTTATCTGACCCCAGACCAGTCATTCGTGGGACGGCGGCATGGTCACTTGGCAAAATTGGAACAGAAGAAGCATTTCAAGCTATTAAACGAGCGATGGATAATGAAGATGATGAGCAAGTTCGATTTGAAATGGAAAAGGGATTAGCGTTTCAACAGCCCTCTTCTACCAAGTAGCTGAATAAATCGTTACATTACACTGAAAATATTTAGCTGTTTGACAAGCATTCCCTCCATATACTGCTATTGGAGGGGATTTTCTATGGAAAAATTAAAGGAACTGTGGCTCCATTTTTTTAAGAGCAATCGGTGGCAAGAGGCTTGGTGGGAGAGAAAGCAATCATTATTTGAGGAACGAAAAGCAAAAATTGTACAAATTAAAGGAAATGGTCATATGCATAGAAAGCTACGCTATGATCATGCTTCACACTATGATTATAATTTACATTTATCATTTTTAGTTAAGCAAAAGGATCAATTATATTTAGAGGAGACTGTCTATCCATATACATTTCGACTAGATCAAGGAGAGATTGTTGGTCATTCGTTAAAAAGAGTACTTCATGAAGAAAAAGTAAGTAAAGTGATGCCCGATGATATTATTGGTGGCGATGGAGATGATCGTTTTTCCTATGATCGAAATGCTGCGGTTCGTTACGCTGAGCGATGGTGGAATAACTATAATCCAGCGTTTAAACAGTTCGATGTAGATTGCACTAATTTTATTTCTCAATGCTTACTTGCAGGTGGTGCGCCAATGAAGGGAGCTTCAGATAGGGCAAGAGGCTGGTGGTATGGAAATAATAGCTGGAGTTACAGTTGGGCGGTTGCTCACTCTCTGCGTTGGTATTTAAGTGGTTCAACACAAGGACTAAGAGGAGAAGAGGTGGAAACGGTAGCAGATTTAATTCCGGGTGATGTTATCTGTTATGATTTTGAGGGGGATGGACGGTGGAACCATAATACAATTGTTGTCACAAAAGATGCTTATGGTATGCCATTAGTGAACGCACATACAGATAATAGTAGGCATCGCTATTGGTCTTATGAGGATTCAACAGCATGGACACCTGAGATTAAATATAAATTTTTCCGGATTTATTAAAGTAGTGCTATACTAGGAAAGTAGTACGTAGGTAAGGAGAATGAAAAAGTGAGTTTACACGTTGTTTTATATCAACCAGAGATACCAGCAAATACTGGAAATATAGCTAGGACTTGTTTGGCTACTAACGCAACATTGCATTTAATCCATCCTCTTGGATTTTCAACAGATGATAAGATGGTACGAAGAGCTGGATTAGATTATTGGAAAGAAGTAGACATCCGTGAGTATCCTTCAATCGAAGAGCTGTACCGCACATATCCAAAGGCTTCTTATTATTATATAGAAAATTTTGGGACCAAGCATTATACAGATTATGATTTTAGTAATATAGAAGAAGAACTATTTTTTGTATTTGGTAGGGAAACAAATGGCATTCCACATGAATTATTGCATGGTAAGGAAGATCGTTGTTTACGAATTCATATGGGAGATCAGGTGCGATCATTAAATTTATCAAATACGGCAGCAATTATCGTATATGAAGCATTGAGACAGCGAGGATTTCCAGGTTTAAACTAATAACATACATTACTACCAGGATTTATAAAAAAGGCAATCGTTAGTATTCCAGTAAGGGAAAAACGAAACGAATGCCTTTTTTTGTTAGATCATTTCCAACTATTGGCTATTTTTCGGTATACCAGGCTTTGATTCGTAACCAGATGTGAAAATAGAAACTAGAAATACGATTATAACACCCATTAGTAACGCCAATTTCATGTGGACATCCTCCTTTTATGTAAGAGACCATTATAATTAATGTTTCCTCTATTATAACGAATTATTTAGAAAAAGTGAACAAAGTCTCTTCTAACTTAAAAGAAAACCTATATTTAGTAGTTTTGGTGAATACTTATTCAATTATAGGCTATATGGCATTTCTATTAGAGTTAATCATTTGAAAATTACAACTATATTAATGGTTGGAACAATATATTGTTTCCACTAATAAAATAGGGTATATTAGTTGATGTAATCATTCGTCAGTTCTATAATGTAGAATGAATAATGTATACCGTTTCATAACGGATAACGCTAACTTCTAATGGGGGTATAAAAGGTGGCACAGAGCGAAGAATCTAATGAGAGATTCTGGTCAGAATTTCATGGTCCAAATATGGGGTATATTGAAGAGCAATATGATTTGTATAAAGAGGATCCAGAGGCAGTAGATCCATCCATAAAGCAGATGTTCAATGAGCATGGAGCCCCTCAATGGTTATCTCATGCAAATGATTCAAATCAGGCAGTACAGGCTACATCAATAAATGATGTGAAGAAGCTTACCTCAGCAATGAAACTTGTTGAGGCTATTCGTCGTTTTGGACATTTGGAAGCAGATATTTACCCGGTTGGACTCAAAGAACGTAAATCAGAGTTGGTAGAGCCAGCTACGTATGGTTTAACTAATGAGGATTTACTAAATATGCCAGCCAATTGGCTATGGGAAAAAGCACCGAGTAAAGTTGAGAATGGATTAGATGTAATTAAAGAACTTAAAAAATATTATTCCGGAACAATTACATTTGAATATGATCATGTCAATAATGATGAAGAACGAAAATGGTTACTGGATTTAATTGAATCAGGAAAAGCTCGATTAGACTTGTCTAAAGATGAGAAAATTCAATTATTAGAGCGACTTACACATGTAGAAGGATTTGAAAGCTTTCTACAAAAAACCTTTGTAGGGCAAAAGCGTTTCTCAATAGAAGGACTAGAAGCAATGGTACCAATGCTTGATCAAATTGTTACGTATGCTAGAAAAGATAAGATTGAGAATATTATGATGGGGATGGCTCATCGTGGACGTTTAGCTGTACTAGCACATGTTTTAGGAAAACCATATGATAAGATTTTCTCTGAATTCCATCATTCTCCAAACAAAGAATTAATTCCATCAGAAGGATCAATGGGGATTAATTATGGATGGACTGGAGATGTGAAATATCACTATGGGGCGACAAAGGAACCAGTAGGTGATGAAAACCATACACGGATTAGACTGGCTCATAATCCATCGCACTTAGAATTTGTAAATCCGGTTGTTGAAGGTTTTGCACGTGCTGCACAGGATGATCGTTCAGAAAGTGGTTATCCAAAACAGGACATGAATAAAGCGATACCGGTTGTGATCCATGGTGATGCAGCATTTATCGGAGAAGGTGTTGTTGCAGAAACGCTTAATATGAGTGGCTTACCAGGATATTCAACAGGCGGATCACTTCATATCATAGCAAATAACCTAGTTGGTTATACAACAGATCAAGTTGACGGACGTTCTACACGTTATGCAAGTGATTTAGCTAAGGGATTTGAAATTCCTATTATTCATGTGAATGCTGATGATCCAATTGCTTGTGTTTCTGCTATGAAAATTGCTTACGAGTACCGTCAAACGTTTCATAAGGATTTTCTAATTGATTTGGTAGGGTACCGTCGCTATGGACATAACGAAATGGATGAGCCGAGAATGACGCAACCTGACCTTTATAAGAAAATTGATAAGCATCCGACAGTAGCAAATGTATATGCTAAGGTGCTTGAAGATAAAGGTCTTATAAATGAGAATGAATTTAATGAGCTGAAGAAAAGTACGGAAGCAGAACTTCAGGAAATATATAATAGTATGAAAGAAAATGAAACCGGCAAATGTAATCCAATGCCAATGCCAGAAGCATTGACAAACGGACTCGATCAATTTGAAACAGCTATTGATGTGGATACATTGAAAGCTTTGAATAAAGGGTTAATGCAACGCCCTGAAGGATTTAATAGCAATAGAAAGCTAGAGAAAATTCTTAAGCGACGTGAAAATGCGTTAGAAGAGGGTGGCAAGGCTGATTGGGGTACTGGAGAAGCGCTTGCTTATGCTTCCATTCTCCAAGACGGGATTCCGATTCGCTTGACTGGTCAAGATACGGAAAGAGGTACCTTTGCTCACCGCCATCTTGTCCTACATGATGTAGAAACAAATGTTAAATTTAGTCCGATGCATGGGTTGAAAGAATCTAAAGCATCATTTGATATACGAAATAGTCCATTATCTGAAGCTGGTGTGTTAGGGTATGAATATGGCTATAGTGTTCAGGCTTCTAATACATTAGTTATTTGGGAGGCACAATTTGGTGACTTTGCCAATGCTGCTCAAGTAGTTTTTGACCAATTCATCTCCGCTGCACGTGCGAAATGGGGAGAAAAATCAAATATGGTCATGCTGTTACCGCACGGTTATGAAGGTCAAGGTCCAGAGCATTCGAGTGCTAGACTAGAACGGTTCCTGCAAATGGCAGCAGAGAATAACTGGATTGTAGCTTACGTGACTTCATCTGCTCAATTCTTCCATCTTATTCGTAGGCAGGCTGCTTTGCGTAATAGAGAGGAAGCTAGACCATTGGTTGTGATGACACCAAAGAGTAGTTTAATTCGAAATCAGCGTATTGCTTCAGAAGCGGAAGAATTTACACAAGGTAAATTCCAGCCGATACGTCAACAGCCTAACTTAAAGGTGAGCAAGAAGAATGCAAAACGCTTGCTAATTGGTAGTGGTAAGGTCATGGTGGATATTGAAGAGGCAATAGAACATTCAGAAGAAAAATTTGATTGGTTACGTGTACTACGATTAGAACAAATCTATCCATTCCCTAAAAAGGAACTGGAAAAAGAGCTAAAGGCCTTGCCGAACCTGGAAGAAATTGTATGGGTTCAAGAAGAGCCAAAGAACATGGGAAGCTGGGATTTTGTTGATGATTATTTAAGAGATCTGTTACAGGATGGTCAGAAACTTAGATATATTGGACGCCCAGACCGTTCAGCTCCAGCTGTAGGAGTGCCTAACGTGCATAAAACAGAGCAAAATGAAATCGTACAAAAAGCGATCAACCCATCAAAAGGAGGAGATTCCAATGAATGAAATTAAAGTACCAGAGCTAGCTGAATCCATAACAGAAGGAACAATTGCAGAATGGTTAGTAAAAAAAGGTGACAGTGTTGAAAAAGGTGATCCAGTAGTAGAATTAGAAACAGATAAGGTCAATGTGGAAGTCAACTCCGATTTCGCTGGTGTTATTACCGAAATCATTCGTGAAGAAGGCGATGATGTAGAAGTTGGCGACGTTATTGCGAAAATTGACGAAAATGGGGAAGCGGGCAACAGCAGTTCTACTTCTGAAGAAAAGAGTGAACCGCAAGAATCTAAAACCGAAGAAGTTAAAGAAACGAAGAAAGCTGAAACACCGGCAAAAGAAGATTCCAGTGCTAAAGGTGATGTGATCGCTTCTCCAGCTGCCCGTAAACGAGCACGTGAACATAATATTGATTTAAGTGCGGTTAGCCCTCGAGATCCACTTGGTCGAATTCGTCCAGAGGATGTGGAAGCTGCTGCTAGCGGTGCGAGCAATACATCTAAGCCTGCTAAAGAGGAGAAAAAACCAGCTGAAAAAACAGAATTTGCTAAGCCTGTGGAGCGAGTTAAAATGTCTCGCCGCCGTCAAACAATTGCTAAGCGCTTAGTTGATGTTCAACATGAAGCAGCGATGCTTACGACGTTTAATGAAGTTGATTTAACCAATGTCATGAAACTTCGAAGTGAAAGAAAAGAGAAGTTTATCGAAAAGCATGGGGTTAAACTAGGATTTATGTCCTTCTTTACAAAGGCAGTAGTAGGAGCGCTTAAAGACTTTCCTTTATTAAACGCAGAAATTCAAGGTAATGAATTAGTTATCAAAAAATTCTATGACATTGGCATTGCAGTTTCCACTGATGATGGACTCGTAGTTCCGGTAGTTCGTGATGCTGATCGCCTTGACTTCGCAGGAGTTGAGAAGGAAATTGGTAGCCTTGGTAAAAAGGCTCGTGATAAGAAGTTAGAAATGAGTGAGTTACAAGGTGGATCATTTACCATAACGAATGGTGGTACTTTTGGTTCTATGCTATCAACTCCAATTTTAAATGCACCACAGGTGGGGATTCTAGGGATGCATAACATCCAAAAGCGGGCCATGGTAATGCCTGATGACACAATTGAAGTACGCCCAATGATGTATCTTGCACTTTCATATGATCATCGTATTGTAGATGGTAAGGAAGCAGTTCAATTCCTAGTTAGAGTGAAACAACTGCTTGAAGACCCATATGATTTATTACTAGAAGGCTAATTACAATTCTAGAACAAAACCTTGCTTTGATGTTTATCGAAGCAAGGTTTTTTGTAGAGGAAATTATAAAATTTGTCCATATGAATAAATATAGGCGTGTTGAGCCCAGTCCTGCTTAAGCGCTCAGAAACTAGGCAACTTCACGAATCGCTTTAATCTAAGTCATCATTGGCTCGCAAGCACACCATGATTCCTTTATCTCCGTTGACTCGCTCCAGTCGCTAATTTTCTAATCGGGCGTTTGCGCTTTTGTTC
>NZ_JAJERH010000077.1 GCF_016919725.2 Virgibacillus sp. AGTR | reverse complement strand
AGGGAAAAATGAAGGGCTGGCAGCATCCAAGCCGTTAGATAGAAAGAAAGTAGAGAAATGATTAATCCAAAAATAAAAAGCTGACGTTGTGCTTTCGTCAGCTTTTTAACAGGAGATATTGTGTATTCATTAGCCTTTAATTTCTGAAATAATGGTTGCGATTGCAAAAAATCCAAATGCTAAAGCTGTAATTGCTGAAAATCCTAATGCGAAAATATTTTTGTATTTCAATTGACGAATTACAGATACAATCGCAAGTAAAGCTACAGCCAGAAATAAAACTGCTAAGACAATATGCATGAGACTTATCCTCCTTGTTTGCTTCCTAACTTGTCATTTGTTGCTATAGGAAATTCATTTGTATTATTATGTAACTAGTCCAGTTATAATATTTATTTTATAGTATTATATGCCGTTTGTCGAGGCAAAACGTAGAAAACATTTTCATTATAAGGTTAGGGAGGAATTTTGTTGGATATTGAAAGAATGTCTTTAGGACCATTGGGTACGAATTGTTATCTTGTATATGATAATCAACAAGCTTTGATCATTGATCCAGGTGGAGAATCAGCAAAAATTATTCATTTTTTATCGGAGAAAAATATCGAGCCATTAGCAATTCTCTTAACACATGGGCACTTTGATCATATTGGAGCAGTTGATGACTTACGTAAATATTATAAGGTCGAAGTTTACATACACAAACTGGAAGCTTCCTGGCTTGAGGATCCTCAAGCAAACGGATCATTGTACTTTATGCAAAGGGGAATTCTTACAAGTAGACCGGATCGATTATTGCATCCAGGAAAGATGGCTATCGGTAATTTCCATTTTGATGTGATCCATACGCCTGGACATTCACCAGGAAGTGTAACTTTTATCTTTTCTAATGCAAAGTTTATTGTCAGTGGTGATGTTTTATTTAATGAAGGAATAGGGAGAACAGACCTTCCTGGTGGAGATATGAAGCAATTAGAAGATAGTATTATAAATCAATTATATCGATTAGATGAATCTTTGGTTGTATACCCAGGGCATGGTCCAAAAACTAGTCTTATTCATGAGAAAAAGCATAATCCTTTCTTTTCAATCTAAGTATTAGAGTAACACCAATCGATTTATTGTAATAATGGATAATTAGAAACACTCGGGTATAACCAAATTTTTATCCTTTCTTATCTTTGAACAAAAGCGCAAGCGCCCGAATTAGAAACGTAGCGACTGGAGCGAGTTAACGGAGATAAAGGAAACACGGTGAGCTTGCGAGCCAACGATGACTTAGATGAGGGCGATTTGTGAATTCGCCTCGTTTCTAGGTGCTGGAGCTGGACGCGGCTAAACACGCCCATAAGTATCTACATGGATAAATTTTTTCATTTCCTGAATTACGAAAAAACCCTTCTTATTACAAGAAGGGTTTTTGGGGGATGTGCTCTGCTCTTTAAAAATAGGGATATAAGTTAAGCTACTAGTAATACTATATAGGGATAAAAACGACATGTCAATAGAATATCAAAAAAATAACTTGAATTTAAGATATTTAAGAGCTGTATCGCAATACACTTTGAAAAAAAGAACAAAAGCGGAAGCGCCCAATTAGAAACGTAGTGACTGGAACGAGTCAACGGAGATAAAGGAATCATGTTGCTCTTGCAAGCCAATGATGACTTAGATTAGAGTGATTCTTGTAATCGCTTAGCTTTCTGGAAGCCGGTCACCACGCCCATAATTTTCCACATGGGCAAATTTTTTCATTTATAAAACTAAAAAGAAAGAGTCTCTGCTTAAATCTAAGCAGAGACTCTTTCTTTTTAATGTCCGAAACCAGGTACGAGTATAAATTCTGAATACCATGTAAAACCAATAAAAAATATAGTACAATAAGCTCCGAATAAATACATATACATGCGTTCAGATAGTTTTAAATAACTTACTGCTAGGAAAAAGGCTGTTTGTACAAGGAAAAGAAGTGCAGTTTTTTGCATATCTCCTATGTAGAACATGACTGTAAATATCCCTGTCCAAAAAGCAAGCACACGAAACATACGATCCATGCTTTCCCCTCCTTTTGGTAACCTTATCATTGTTATTATAAACGAGTATTTAGATCTTGTAAACGAAATGTGATGAACAAATATTGATGAAAAAAGGAAAATATCATTTTAGTCATGATGTTACATTCTATAGGGTATCCCTTGTCATATTTATTTATTCAGAAATTCATTGGTGATGTCTAAATAACCAAAAATATGAAATGTGAATGGAGTAACTGTTGTGGCGGAAAAAAGGACCTTATACTTTCCGGTTGCAAGTAATGTGACTACTACTGAAACGTTACCTTCTGGTAGATGATATAAATTCCTTTTTAGGTCTTTGTCCTTGAGCAGATCTTTCTTTAATTTTTCCCTCGTTATTTGAATTAATGATTCCATTTTTACTTGCTCTAGTTGATGAGCAGTCATTTGTTTATTGTTTTGATAAAGCTGGATATTCGTAATGGTTGCTATTAATACTAACGCGATCGTAAACATGACCATAGGTAACATAAATCCTTTTTCGTTATTCGTATAAGATAATATCTTTTTCAAACGTATCTCCTTCCGTGGATGTAATAATTATTTGGAATCCATAAGATAGTGGGGCTAAAGAGAAGTCTTTAACACCACGTACGTATATTTCATGTCCCAATCCATTAACTTGTCTACGAATGAGCTCTTGATATAGCTCAAAAGATACGGTAGCTCCGTTACTCTCGAGCAACAGTTTATTAGCAACAATTCGAATATCTGTTGCTTGCATCACTTCATTTCTTAAATGCTGAAAAAACTGTTGAATTGACAGTTCATGGATATCCGATTGATTACTGATACTCTTTAACAAATAACTTAGAAAAGGCAAACTTATTACTAAGATAGTAACCATGATAAGTGTAGTGATAAAACTAAACCCAGATTGTTTATGTTGGCTGTCCGTATAAACAAAACTTCTCTTTCCTTTTTTTGGCATTTTCCCATTGAGCACATCCCTTCACGTATTTACTTAAAACCTGAAATGAATACTTTACATGGCTATTAGCTATCACTTTGGTGTAGTTGACTTCTTGTTTATCCTTCTCTTCCCATAGAAAGGGCTGTAAGCTATCATGTAAATCATTTGCTATTAACCTGCGCGTACTTAAGACCTCTCTTTCCGTTTGCATAATAGATAGTATAGGAACCAATGTTAATACTGCACTAAAAAGAATAGCAGCAGAGATAATTACTTCAATTAGAGTAAATCCGTTCATTTTTTTCAATTCGATACCTTCCTTTACCAAAAGGGAAAACAATTTTGTATCTGGCTGTAGGGGAATAGATATAAAAAGTTCTTGGGTTTTTAATACTTCCATTTATATCAAATTCAATAATTGGATTAATGAAATAATCGATATGCCAGCCTTCAGGTAGGTTTCTGTCCGGAATAATTTTACGGTTAGACCTAAGCGCATAATATTTATTTTCATTAAGAATAAGTTGGATTCTATTCGTAGTTAGAGAAGACATATGTTGAATTGTCATTATGTCAGACTCTAACGTTTGAAATAATGCGTTTTCCTTCATTTTTTCTAAAGCATATACGATTGGAGGAACACTGAGCCCGACCATTATCATCAGCATACTTAGTACAACCAACATTTCGGTGAGCGTAAAGCCTTTCGTATCATGTAGCCGGGACACTGACTTTTCCAGTCTCTCTATTATAGTTTAAAGGTGTTTTATTACTGCAGCTCTTCTGTTCTTCCTTTATATACTTTGGAACCATCGCATCTAAGCTTGTAGGATATATTCCTGATTCAGCATAAACAGTATCTACTTGTGCTTGAACTACAGCTACAAGAGCTTTACAACCTTTGCTATTTACATCTTTACTTTTCTCACTAAGATTTGGAACAATAAGTATGATTAATACGGAGATAATCATTAAAACGATTAGCATTTCAATTAAAGTAAAACCTTTATTATCAGATGGCATAAAGTATCCTCCTTATATTGATTTGATGAGTTGAAACATAGGTAGCATTAAAGTGATATAGATAAATAAAATAAAACTGGCAACAATGATGAAGAAAATAGGTTGAATATACGTAATAATTTGAAGCATCTTCCGTTGAAACTCCTCCATTAGAATTTGTGCGTATATACTTAAATCTTTTTCTAATGTTTCTGTATTGCTATTTTTTTGAAAAATATTGGTTAGTTTTTTCTCTAGAAAAGTAAATTGGGATAATAGAGTAGGTAACTGCATACCTTTAGCTAATTGTTCTTTCATTAAATTTGCATAGTAGCAAATAATTGGTTGTTTATCTTGATTATTCATTTGAATTAGAATGTCTTTAAAGGAAATACCAGTTTTAATTAATGAACTGAATTGATTAGCAAAAAGAAAGGATGTTTGTAGTTTTAAATAGGTACGGAAAAGAGGGAGTCGATTGTATAATTTTATTTGATTTTCAATGGAGATACGAGGTTTATAAAACTTCCAAAAAATAGAAAAAGTGAGGGCTGCGATGATACTCAGAAAGAAAATAATTCCTAACCAATCTAAGATTAGCATAGCTAGGACAATTGATGCTGACGATCCCGGACTTGATTCATATAAATCGAGAAATGATGGAAGTACGGATTGCTTCAATATAAACAATAGGGGGATAAAGATACAACATAAAATAAGTGGATATCGAATGATCTGTTGGAACTTCTGAATGTATTGCAATCGATACTCGTACATATCTATACATTTAGATAAATTATCCTCTAGATTTTGATTAGAACGTGCAAATAGGAGGTAACTCGTTATGGAGGGATGGAAGGAAACAAGTTGCATAGCTTCTTCCATGGAATAACCATTTTCTAATGCCTGCTTAATTTGTTTGGCGGCACATTCCAGTTCGTTGTCCCAAGCTATTACTGTTAGTGCATCAATTAACGAATAACCATTTATACGTAAGCGATGAAGCCTTTTAAGAAATCGCAATTGGGTATCAGGTGTCATTGTTTTCTTGTGTTTGTTGATAATATGTTTCAGAAATGTATCCATAAGCTAAAGCCTTCCTTCGTAAGTGATCAAAGGTTTGATAACCAGTTAAACGATTGAATTCCTTTCCTTTTATGTGTTTTTCTAATAAGGTTCCATCGAGTAATTCTAAGATTGCTCCTCGACGATTTGCGTGTTTTATAGTGGAGATTGGAATAAGTTGGATGGAAGCAATTGCAATTAAGGATTGAATTAAATCAGCAGTGGTTAATCCAAATTCCTTTAATCGAAAAATTGTCCCTAGACCATGGGTTGCATGGATAGTACTTAATACTAAATGACCAGACAACGATGCTTCTAAAGCAAAATGTGCCGTACCAGCATCTCGAATTTCACCAACCATAATAATGTCAGGGTCGTGACGAAGCGCTGCTTTAAATCCCGACTGATACGTAATTCCGGCTTTTTCATTCAGCTGAACTTGCAAAATATCTTCCAGTTCTTTTTCAATAGGGTCCTCTAACGTGATGGCTTGGAAAGGTTTATCCTTTAGAATGGAGGATAATATGGCATATAGGGTAGTGGTCTTCCCACTGCCTGTCGGACCTGTTATTAGAATTAGTCCAGAACGTTTGGTAATCCACCTCATCATGTGTTTCAATTGTTTTGGAAATAGAAATAGTTGATCAATTGGAAGGGTTTCTTCTTGAGGGAGAATTCTTATTGCTAGACTTTCGGTACCTTTAACGGGAAGTGTAGATAATCGTAGGGAATAGACGAGTGATTCTAAATAAAACTTAATGGTGCCATTTTGTGGTCTCCGAAGTTCACCGATATCCATTGATGAGTTAAATTTAAAGTAGGTAAGCAATAATTGATAGGTAGAAGCAGGTATGGATTTAAAAAATTGACGTTTACCTTGTATTCGAAAATAAATCGTCGCTTTTTCAGCTGATGGAGAAAAATGAATATCAGATGCTTCCATGATAATCGCATGATGAAGTATTTGTTCTGATAGCGCTACAGCAGGGTTCACAAACTTTCTCACCTCCTCTTGAATTCACAGTTAAGTAATTGATTCGACAATTATCTCGTATATCCTTCTTTTTTTTACTGTTTTTTATTTTTCTAAGAATATTGATAAATGGATTGGAAAAACTAAAAGTACCTACATCTATGAAGGGAAGGTTATATGTCAACGAAAGATTATGTTAAATTTGTAACAGAACAAGTAGTGACGTATATGGATACGCCCGCTACGGAGAGAAAGAAACGAAAAATGAAACCGCAAAGTTATGACCCTATATATGGAAACCGTTGGTTAGGCGTCATTCCATTTGCTCTTCGAATTATGGTAAAGAAAAGAAATAAGCAGGCGTAACCTGAGCCTGCTTACACTATTTCAGAAGTTAAATAAAATAGACCTCCATTTATAACCTGATATGTGATTCTTGGCTGATACCTTTCATTAATTTCCTTTATTTCTTTTTCCATTTGCTCATTATCGTTATCGGATGTATAAAAATATTTTAGTAATTCTATTTCTGTTTGCAACTCCTCCAAAGCTTCGGAAGCCCACTCATGGTTTTGATTCTCTATATACTGATCAACAACTGCTTCTATTCTTCGATATCCACTCTTTAATTTAACAAGTGGTGATAGCGTATAACAAAAATCAGAAATAGTTGTATGCAATGGGATTGAATCTAATATCTTCATCATATCCGACTTCATCGTTCCATTAATTAGGTTTAATCCAATGGAGAAAAGCTCATCTCTTTTATACTTTCCTCTATAACTTACTTTAATGTTTGTTACTAACCAAGGGTAAAGAGCTGTATTTACCGTTGGATTAACTTTTTGGAATAATTTGGTATATTTCTCTTGCTGTTGTAAATAACCAATGATTTGTTGCAATCTTGGACTACCAAAATGAATCCATTCTCCTTCATCGTCACGTTTATTTGGATTCGTTATTAACGTTAATTGCATTGGTTCACCAGAGTGTCCCATTTTCTTCATGTAATGCCAATAGAACGGTCGATTCATCAAAGCTCGGTCCATTTCTTCTGTTAGTTGTATGGTTAGAACACCATCCTGATCGAGGAGTAGTGAGCAATGATGGGCAGTGAAAAAAGATTTTAAGAAGTTATTTAAGTCAGGTATTGCCATAATATTGTTCCTCCTCATAGTTAGTATCATGGGTTTGCTGGATTATTGCTGAAAGATTATTTAGCTTAACCTTAGCCTCTCCAGTTGTTGTTGACTCAGAATAAATTTCCTGTAATTCATGCTCAATGTCAGGTATAGCCAGTTCAGCCAAAATATCATCTAAGTGTCCAATTACTTGCTCAAAAAGATTTATTTTTTCATATAAAAGTTTCATAATATGCTCTTCAACCGTATCCTTAAGTGCAAAATTATAAATATGCACATCTTTATTCTGACCATATCTATGAATTCGGCCAATACGTTGCTCTAGTCGCATTGGGTTCCATGGTAGGTCGTAATTTATCATATAGTTACAAAATTGTAGGTTAATTCCTTCTCCTCCTGCTTCCGTAGCAATTAATACTTGTGCATGGTCCCGAAAAAGTTGTCGCATCCAATCTTTTTTCCCACGTTTAAATCCTCCTCTAAAAGGTACAGAGGAAATACCATTCTGTTGTAAATACCATTGTAAATAAAGTTGAGTTGCTCGGTACTCGGTAAAGATAATTATTTTTTCATTGCCGATTTCCTTTATAAGTTCAACAGCTTTTTCGGCCTTCTTATGGTTTGGTAGTTGTTCAATTGCCTCTGTTATCCGTTGAAAACCTTCTAGGTCAGGTTGTTCCGCTAGCATTTTCTTTAAGGATAAATAACAGGCCTCCCTTGAAGAACAGAATTCTCGAAGGAACGTAATTTTTGAAAAGGAAGGGAGGTATACCGAAATATCTTCCAGACTTTCATACACCTCTTTTTCCTCTTTTGAGAATTCGGCCCAAATCGTTTCGATATTTCGTTTGATTTGATTTAATCCAGTGTCCTTACGCGTGTTTCTAACCATTACTTTTTGAACAAGCTGCTTTAAATACATGTCCTGTTTCATATTTTTGCGATCTTTACCATAGCTCTTTAAGAACGTATCGTAATTACCTAAATGACCCGGTTTTAAAATGGAGACAAGGTTAAATATTTCTACAAGTTGATTTTGTACAGGTGTGGCAGTAAGTAATAGACAATATTTTTTCTTCAAAGAACGTACGAAGGCAAAATTCTTAGTTTTATGGTTCTTTAATTTATGCGCTTCATCTACCAGAACAAAATCATAGTCTAAATTTAATATAGTATCCCGATGTGGAGACCTTTTTGCAGTATCCATAGAAGAAATGATAATGTTCCCTTGTTCCCAGCTCATATTCTTACGATAAGCAACTGCTGGTATGTAGAACTTTTCATTTAATTCCTTTTCCCATTGGTTCACTAATGAAGCGGGGACAAGAATTAATGCTTTGTTAACTAGTCCACGTATCATGTACTCTTTTAAAATAAGGCCTGCTTCAATTGTTTTACCTAATCCCACTTCATCAGCTAAAATTGCACGGCCATTCATTTGTTCAATTACTTGTTCTGCAGAGCTTATTTGATGGTTTAAAAAATCTACATGTGGCAAAAACTCCAGTGCACGTAATCCTTTAAAGCTTGGGGTCATTGTCGTTTTCTCTGCGTGAAAAGCCATGGAGAAAAGCTCCCATGAGGAAATAGGTTCATTCATTTCTAACCGATTTTCAAGTTCATTAATAAATGTTGAATCTTTCTCTATGTGAATGGATTTCATCATATACTTCCTTTTTACTAAGATTATTTAGAATAGCTATTTTATCTTTTTTAATATGTGATATAATAATTCACAGTAAAATAGATTTTTCATTGGTATTGTTACATAGTATAACCAACTCTACATTTTTTCATAAAAGCGAATGAATACAAGGGGAGAGCTTACAAAGAGGGGAAAGGTTATTTCTTCTATGTAACGCCGAAGGAGCAAGCCGAAGCGAATCTCTCAGGCAAAAAGACTCTTGTAGGACGCAACTCTGGAGAGTGTTTACCAGTATACCTGTGTAAACCACCCACGAAGCAAGTACGAACTATTCTACGAATTCGTATGCAACTTTCTGGTAGAAGGACAGAGATTTCATTGTAATACAATGAAATCTCTATTTTTTTGAAATTTGAAATTACAGACTATTATGATTGCTAAGGGAGTGGAGGGAATGAGTGAGTTAAAACGAACACCGTTGTTTTCGGCATATGAGAAATATGGTGCGAAGACAATTGATTTTGGTGGATGGGATTTACCGGTACAATTTACAGGTATTAAGCATGAGCATGAAGCTACAAGAACAAAGGCTGGATTATTTGACGTTTCCCATATGGGAGAGATTACGGTAAAAGGTCCAAAAAGCTTAGATTTTCTACAGAAAATGGTTACAAACGATGTTGGCAAATTAACACCTAATCGAGCTCAATATACCCTTATGTGTTATGAGGATGGCGGAACTGTGGATGATTTCCTTATTTATATGCTTGATGAGGATGATTATTTACTTGTTGTAAACGCTGCAAATACAGATAAAGATTACCAATGGTTAGTAAGTCATAATACATTTAGTGATTCCGAAATAACGATTGAAAATGTTTCCAATGAGATTGTTCAGCTAGCATTACAAGGACCATATGCTGAAGAAATTCTGCAAACGGTAACGGAAACGGATCTATCCGATATTCGTTTTTTCCGATTTCAACAAGCTGTTCAGCTAGGGCAATTAAATGATATTGCGCTCGTCTCACGTACAGGTTATACCGGCGAAGATGGATTTGAAATTTATATCTCTGCTAAAAGTGGTATTGCACTGTGGGAGCTGATTCTTCAAGCTGGTAAAAATAAAGGACTTGAACCAATTGGGCTAGGTGCAAGAGATACGTTACGCTTTGAAGCTAATCTACCTTTATATGGACAAGAAATTTCAAAAGAAATTAGTCCAATAGAAGCGGGTCTTTCTTTTGCGGTAAAGGTGAATAAGCAAGCAGATTTTATTGGAAAACAAGCTTTGCGGTACCAAGTTGAAAATGGAGTAGAGCGAAAGCTAGTAGGTATTGAGATGGTGGATAAGGGAATTCCACGAACAGGCTATGAAATTTATCATAATGATGACTATGCAGGATTTGTCACTTCTGGAACACAAGCTCCTACACTGCAAAAAAATATCGGTCTAGCACTTATTCGAACAGAACTAGCAAATGAGGGTGTGGAATTAACCGTACAGGTAAGAAAAAGAAAATTGTTGGCGAAGGTTGTAAAAACGCCATTTTATAAAAGAGAAAAATAGGGGGAAACAAGATGGAATTTCGTTATTTGCCTATGACAGATGGAGATAAGCAAGAAATGTTAAATACCATTGGAATTGATAGTACGGAAGAACTTTTTTCTGATATACCAGAGAATGTTCGCTTCAATAACGAATTAAACTTAAAGAAGCCTGCGAATGAATATAAGCTTAAAAAAGAACTTGCAGATATGGCAGCTAAAAACGCCAATTTAAAACAAAACCGTTCGTTTCTAGGAGCTGGTGTCTATGATCATTTTATTCCTTCCGTCGTTGATCATGTGATCTCAAGATCAGAGTTCTATACCGCTTACACTCCTTATCAGCCAGAAATATCACAGGGTGAGCTACAAGCAATTTTTGAATTCCAAACGATGATTTCTGAACTTACAGGAATGCCTGTAGCTAACTCTTCTATGTATGATGGGGGTACTTCTTTAGCCGAAGCTGTTAATCTAAGTGCTGCACAAACGAAAAGAAAAAAAATCCTTGTGTCTAAAGCTGTTCATCCACAAAGTCGTGCGGTTATCGAAACATATGCTAAGGGTCCCGGATTAGAAATTGTAGAAATTGACTTACAGGATGGGAAAACGGATGTCAATCAATTAAGCGATGCGATAGATGACGAGACAGCAAGTATTGTTGTGCAATACCCTAATTTCCTTGGGCAACTTGAGCCAATGGAGGAAATTCAAACATTGTTAGAATCGAAAAAGAAGACAATGTTTATCGTTTCAAGTAATCCGCTTGCTTTAGGCTACTTGACTCCTCCCGCAGCGTTTGGTGCTGACATTGTTGTAGGAGATACACAGGTGTTTGGTATACCTGCACAATTTGGCGGACCTCATTGTGGTTATTTTGCTACTACCAAAAAATTAATGCGAAAAGTACCTGGTCGATTAGTTGGTCAAACAACAGATGAAGACGGCGTTAGAGGGTTTGTCCTTACCCTACAGGCAAGAGAGCAACATATTCGCAGAGACAAGGCTACTTCTAATATTTGCTCCAATCAAGCACTAAATGCATTAGCTAGCTCAGTGGCAATGAGTTCCATTGGCAAGCATGGGTTACGTAAAATGGCGGCTATTAATATGAAAAAAGCTCGTTACGCCAAACAAGTGCTGCAGCAAGCAGGAGTCACTGTTGCCTATGAGGGTGCGTTTTTCAATGAATTCGTAGTAAAATTAAATAAGCCAGCAGCTAGTATAAATGATCGCCTCTTGGAAAAAGGATTTATTGGTGGTTATGATCTTGAAAAAGATTATCCTGGATTAACAGGATATATGCTAGTAGCTGTTACAGAAATACGTACGAAAGAAGAGATTGACCAGTTTGCAAAAGAATTGAGGGATATCAATGGCTAATCAGGATTTTCCACTTATATTTGAACGTAGTAAACTAGGCAGAACGAGCTACAGTCTACCAGAATTGGATGTGCCAGATGTTGATTTGAATGCAGAGTTAGGTAATAAATACATCCGTACAGAAGCTCCGGAATTACCGGAGGTAAGTGAATTAGATATAATGAGACATTACACGGGGCTATCCAATCGTAATTATGGTGTTGATTCAGGATTTTATCCTCTAGGATCTTGTACAATGAAATATAATCCAAAAATAAATGAAGATGTGGCCAGAATGGATGGATTCAGTCATATACATCCTGATCAGCCAGAAAAAAGTGTTCAGGGTGCAATGGAGATGATGTATGATCTACAGAGTGCCTTACGAGAAATTACTGGAATGCATGAAGTCTCCTTACAATCAGCAGCTGGAGCACATGGAGAGTGGACTGCTTTAATGATGATCCGTGCATTTCATGAGGCAAATGGGGATACCGAGCGTACTAAAGTCATTGTACCAGATTCTGCACACGGTACTAACCCAGCGTCAGCTACAGTTGCAGGTTTTGAAGCTGTAACGGTTAAATCGAATGAAAAAGGGCTAGTAGACTTAGAAGATTTAAAACGGGTTGTAGGAGAAGATACTGCGGCTCTCATGTTAACAAATCCGAATACATTAGGACTATTTGAGACAGAAATTGTGGAGATGGCTAAAATCGTTCATGATGCTGGAGGGAAGCTCTATTATGATGGAGCAAACCTTAATGCAATTATGGGTTACGCTCGTCCTGGTGACATGGGATTTGACGCAGTCCATTTAAATCTTCATAAAACCTTTACAGGACCTCATGGTGGTGGTGGACCAGGTTCAGGACCGGTTGGTGTCTCAGCCGAATTACAACCTTTCTTGCCACAGCCATTACTAATTAAAAAAGAAGATCAATTTGTTTTTGATTATGATCGTCCGCAATCAATTGGTAGAGTCAAGCCTTATTATGGTAATTTTGGGATTAACTTAAGAGCTTATACGTATATTCGAACAATGGGAGCAGAAGGGCTGAAGAAAGCAAGTGAATACGCTGTCCTTAATGCAAATTATATGATGCGAAAATTAGAAAAAGAATACGACCTTCCATTTAAACAACATTGTAAGCATGAATTTGTTCTATCAGGAAAGCATCAGAAAAAATTGGGTGTCCGCACCTTAGATATTGCTAAGCGATTGTTGGATTATGGTTATCATCCGCCTACCATTTATTTTCCATTAAATGTAGAAGAGGCATTAATGGTAGAGCCAACAGAAACGGAATCAAAAGAAACATTGGATGGATTTATTGATACAATGCTAACGATAGCTGATGAAGCAAGGAATGAACCAGAATTGGTTCAAGATGCTCCACATCAGACAATTGTCAAGCGTATGGATGAAACTACTGCTGCGCGCAAACCGATTTTAAGATATGAAGCTAATTCAGAGTAATGTTATAGAAATAAGTACTGTACGTGTACAACGAATAAATATGTTTAACATAAAACCAGCCTTTTGGAACAAAGGCTGGTTTTATGTATCTTCATAATCGTTTGGATCAGTAATTACTTTATTTTACCAGTCCATTTTTTAAAGCCACCTTTTAAAACATTAATATCTTCGTAGCCTTTTTTATGCAAAAGCTGTGCCGCTCTGGCTGCGCGTGATCCACTCTGACAATAAAGATATACTGGTTTATCTTTTCGCATTTCAATTAAGCGCTGGCGCATTTGTGTGACTGGTATATTTCTAGCACCAAGAATATGACCACGTTTAAATTCTTGTGGTTCGCGTACATCTATAAGTTGCGCTTTGCGGTAACCTTCACGGAATTGTTCTTCGGTTAATGTTTTTAAGTACATTCGCTGTCTAAAGAAACGAAATACACCGAATGCGATAAGAACAACGATGAATATTACTAATAATTCCATTCTTTTTCCCCCGTCTATCACATTTATCCCACATATAACTGGCAATAAGCCCCCATTTCAAGCAATAAAGTGAAACTGTTATTGGTCAGTGAGGGATCGACTGCCAGTAAATGTCCGATTAGATCAACTAACAATCAGTGGGGGAATAAACAAGCCTCCCACTGATTGAAGTTTCCCTTTATACATCCTCTATTATAGTTTGTATACCAATATTTTTCAAAAGTTATTCTTTGTAAATTGCCTAAATGACGAAGAAAAAAATAGAAAAGCTTACTGTTAGGAATTTTATGGAAAAATTCATGATAACGCTTGTTTAACTTTCTTATTTCCTGTATCCTATATATAGAAACAGTTTTGCGCTAGACTAAAAATTATTCTTGGAAGTGAGGAAAATTAATGCCTACTCCTAGTATGGAAGATTATATTGAACAAATTTATAACTTAATGGAATCAAAAGGATATGCAAGGGTATCGGACATTGCAGAAGCACTTGAAGTTCATCCTTCTTCCGTCACAAAAATGGTACAAAAATTAGATAAAGACGAATACTTAAACTATGAAAAATATAGAGGTTTTATTTTAACTCCAAAGGGAAAAAAAGTTGGAGAACGACTCGTCTTTCGTCATGAATTATTGGAAGAGTTTCTAGAAATTATTGGTGTAGAACACGATAATATATACGATGATGTTGAAGGTATAGAACATCATTTAAGCTGGAATTCGATTGACCGAATTGGCGATGTGGTTAATTATTTTAAGCACGATGGAGCAAGAGTGGAAGAACTTAAAAAAATGCATCGAGAAGCAGAGGAACAATAGCTCAGAACAGCAAAGACTGAGACAAAAGTATTTGATTTATAGATCATGAGTCTGAGACAAAAGAATGAAGAAACAATAAAATGAAGTGCCCCCTGTCAAGTAGACAGTGGAAATAATAAAACTGACTTAAGCGGTTTTAGCTCTAAATTCGATAGGGCTAAGGCCGTTTAATCGTTTTTATATCTATCATAATTATAGAAATGTATATAGTTCTCTATGGATGCAGATAATTCTTCAAAGGACTCATATTTATTTAAATAATACTTCTCGCTTTTCAGTGTTCCCCAAAAAGATTCCATCGGTCCATTATCAATACATCGTCCGACTCGTGACATACTTTGCTTCATGTTTGCGGCATCTATCTTTTGCTTAAACATTTTAGATGTATACGGATACCCCGATCACTATGAATAAGCGGGCGATCTCCATCTAGAAGCTCGATAGCTTGATCAAGCGTTTTAAATACAAGTTGATTGTTATTGGAATTCCCTAAAACGTAACTAACGATAGAACCGTCATATAAATCGAGATTAGCGCTTAAATAAGCTTTCTTTGCGTTACCATATTTAAATTCTGTTACATCTGTTACCCATTTTTCATTGGGGTTATTCGCCGTGAATTCACGGTTCAATATATTCTCAGAGATATGTTGAGGGAGTGTGCGTTTATGCCATTTTTTCTTTCTTCGAATGACAGATTGTATACCGGCTATTTTCATCAATCTATAAATACGTTTGTGATTGAAGGTCTACCATCTCTTGCATAATCGCTTTATTCTGGAGTTCCTGTGCTGAAGGCTTTCGTTTCAGCCACTTATAGTAAGCTGGCCGATGAACAGCTGCAATATCACAAAGTAATCGAATACGTAGGTTTTCTTTTTCATTTACTTTCTGAATGGCAACATACCTGTCTTCAAATCGTACGGTACTTAATTTCGCCTCC
The DNA here is from genome assembly GCF_016919725.2 of Virgibacillus sp. AGTR. Taxonomy (GTDB): domain Bacteria; phylum Bacillota; class Bacilli; order Bacillales; family Amphibacillaceae; genus Virgibacillus; species Virgibacillus salarius. Next base: position 5,476 of record NZ_JAJERH010000077.1, on the reverse strand, counting down.
TTTCGATCTCCTCTAACTTTTTTAAAAACAAATTCTCCGCACGTAAACGTTCATTCTCTTTTTCAATTCGACGCATCTCTAGCTTCAGCTTTTCTTCAGCTGTTAATTCTTCTACCCCTTTGGAGCGACCTCGACCATCTTTTAATGCATCCCAGCCATCAGCTTCATATTTTCGCACCTATTGATATACTTGTTGATATGATACGTGATACTGTGCTGTTTGTTGATAATTCTTATCATTCCCTAACGCAGCTTGTACGATTTCTATTCGTTCTTTCCACGTTCTTTTTCTTCCTTTAGTCATAGCGTTTACTCTCCCTTTTCTTGCATCCTTTAACTCTCTATGACCATTATACTTCTTTATCCAATCCGAAAGCACGGATTTACTGGAGATATGATACTTTCTTAAGACATCGCGCATAGAATACGTTCCTGAAATATAATCCTTAACTGCAGCTGCCTTTATTTCATTAGGATAACGTCTAAACGTTTTTGAGTACTTTAAACCAAGGATCCCATCTTTTTCAAAATTCTCTACCCACCTATAAACTGTAGACATATTAACTTGATATTTTGCGGATAACTGGCTATGTGTTAAACCATTCTTAAAAGCCATCAATACTTCATATTTCCATTCTACTGAATATGATTTGTGAGTCATAAAAACTCCCCTTAATGTAGAAGCAGATTTTTATTTTTTAATCTGTCTACCTTAAGGGGAGCATATCAGAAATTAATTATCATTCGTTTTTTTGATTGGAATCATTCATTTAGTACCTGAAATAAACGAGACTCAGGTGGGAACAGCACGAGTTCGAAGATCCACTTGGTAACGTGTTTTTCTTTACCAAGTTAGCTGAGGCCGTGCCCGAGGAAAGCGCGTATATTTTCACGGTGCGGCGATGATACTCCTGTTGATAACATGATTATTCGTATTTTGAGTAAAGAAGTTGTGTTTTATCCCAGCCCTCTATTTGTTTACTTCAAACAGGTTTTCCCATCTCTTCACCAAAATACTACACTTCCTTGGAAAGCAATGATCACTTTCCTGCGGGATCTTCAGCTCGTACTTTTGCAGCAAGATAAGGAAGAGTTCGGAAGCGATTCATCGTTCGCAGAAAAGCCTCTTTCTTTTTCAAGGAGTCTACATATTTTGACTACGCTGCGTATCAACAATTATCCCACATATAACTGGTAAGACCCGCACTTCAAGAATAAAGTGAAATCAATATGGATAAGTGAACGGGGGTTCGACTATCAATACATGTCCGATTGGTTCAAAGCCCTTGGTGTCATACCTTTGTGGTACTGACATCAATGGGGGATAAATAAAACCCCACTAATTGAACTTTCACTTTTGGGTTAACTATTTTGATTTCATCTTGGACTCATTTTTATAAAGTCTTTCATTTATCAGTTCTAATTTGTTTTCTTTGTGCTTAAAGATATATAAAGTGTGTTTTACTAGCTTAAATAATGGTATTAATGTTATTGCATGTAAAACAATCACAAGGTTTTGAAAACGGATTAGAGGAGACAACATATGAAAATAGATGGTGTTTTTTCTGGCGGAGGTGTAAAAGCATATGCATTTGTTGGCGCGTTAAAGCGTGTAGAAGAACATGGGCTGATACTTGAACGTGTTGCAGGGACTTCTGCAGGAGCAATTGTAGCATCATTACTTGCTGCAGAATATACCGCTTCTGATATTCAAAACATGTTAGATGAGTTGGATTTGCAGAAGCTTATTGACCCTCCAGCTCTTACAAAGGTTTTGCCATTTACGAAATGGGCTTTTTTATATTTTCAATTAGGAATTAATAAAGGGAATAAGCTTGAACGTTGGGTATATGATAAACTAGCACGAAAAGACATTTACACATTTAAAGATATAAATTCGAGTTACTTAAAAGTTGTGGTAAGTGATATATCTTTAGGAAGGCTGGTCGTTATTCCGGATGATTTAGAAAGGATTTACGACATTAATCCTGAAACGTTCCCAGTTGCTAAAGCAGTGAGAATGAGCGCTGGATTTCCTTATTTCTTTATACCTAAGAAATTATCGAGTAGTAAAAATAAGAAGAGTATCATAATCGATGGAGGACTACTAAGTAATTTCCCTCTATGGGTATTTGAGGATAGAGATAAGAAGATAAGTAGACCAATTTTAGGAATGAAATTGAGTGAATCTACGCTAAATAATATAGCGCCTAGGAAGATAAATAATGCATTAGATATGTTCCATGCATTGTTTGTAACAATGAAAGAAGCTCATGATTCACGATATATTTCAAAGTCACAAAAAAACAATATTATTTTTATTCCCATCAAGAATGTTGGTAGTATAAATTTTGATATTCGTGAAGAAACAAAAGAACAATTGATGGATACAGGATATCGTAGTGCTAAGAAATTTTTAGAACATTGGCCAAGATAATAAGTTTGCAACACAGTTACATACTAAGACCGCGCTTTGAATTAAAAAGAAGCGCGGTCTTTTCGTTTGGCTTTATTACCTTCAATCACACGTAGATGAGTTGCGCGTTTATTGCGTTTCTTTCGTGGTTGAATAGATTGCTGTGTTTTCCCAGCAGAAACAGGATTTTTTCTTGGTTGTGTATGGTCATATTTTGCTTTGGATTGTTTTACAGCTTGTTTATATTTTTTCATTTCGTTAGATGTTGCTCTCTTTCTAAGAAAAACAAAATAAAAAACAGCAAATATAGCAAGACCTATACCCAGTGAAATAAAAAGATTACTAAAAAAGTTTGTCGTATTTGTAAACAACTGTGATATTAGACCAATAGCTGCTAGACCTATAATGATGTAAACAGGGATGGATAATCTTGTACGTTTCATTGTGTGTGTCCTCCTTCATTATTCCAATAATTGACTTGTATAAACTCTATACCACTTTCTCATCATGGTATATCATTTTTTACATACATTTTTCAAAGAATTACATGGTTACTAACTTTGAAATGCTAACTTACTATAAATTCTTTCCGGATTCATGTAAATTATTCTAAGCTTTTCTTTTTATTTTACTGGAATTAAGCTTGGTTAACTAGATTAAAATTGGAAATTATTAAGTAAAGCGATGGTTTATAGGATTGGTTTACGAGCAATTGGTCATAATATGGAATGGAGGTGGTATTATGAGTGAGCAAAATCAACAACTTGAACAGAATAAACAGGAAACGCCAATGACAATTTTATCAAGGTCACTACTTACAGGATTTATTGGTGGATTGTTATGGAGTACATTCGGAACAGTTCTTTATTATTTTAATTTTTCCGAAGTAGCTCCGAAATCATTTGTATTAAGCTCTTGGTTTCATGCGGAGTGGATCGATACATGGCTTGGTAATGTTGTAACAATCTTTTTAATTGGCCTTCTATCCTTATTAACGGCACTTATTTATTTTGGGTTATTCAAGAAGATTAATTCCATTTGGGTAGGTGTGGCTTACGGTTTTTTATTATGGGTATTGATCTACTATATCATGAATCCAATCTTCTCAACAGTTCCAAAGGTAGCTGATTTGAATATGAATACCATCGTAACAACAATATGTGTTTTTATTTTATATGGTACGTTTATTGGATATTCCATTTCCTATGATTATCACGATTTTCACAGGGCTGATGATAATAAGAACTCATAATACTCATTGTGTTATTCAAAAGAAGCGCTTTATGATAAACTGAATACATCCATATATGCTATAGATAATAATTAGAAAGGGATGAGTTTATGGAGAAACTAACTAAACTTAAGGCTGCTTTTGAATCAAATCAAGTAGATGGAATTTTAATTACGAGTGCGATAAATAGACGTTATATTTCTGGTTTTACAGGTACGGCTGGAGTAGCTTTAATTAGTAGCAATGATGCACGATTTATAACAGATTTTCGATACACAGAACAAGCCAGTACACAAGCAAAAGCATTTAAAGTAGTTGAACATAAGCAGGGTATTGATTTAGAGATTAATGATCAGTTAAAAGAAATGGGAATTAAACGACTTGGTTTCGAAAAGGATCATGTGACGTTTAGCCAATATGAACAATATAAAAATACGTTAGATGTTGAATTAGTTCCAGTCAGTGGTATCATAGAAGAGCTGCGATTAATTAAGACAAGTGATGAGTTAGAAATCATGAAAAAAGCTGCAAAGATCGCTGATGATGCATTCGAACATATTCAATCTTATATTAAGCCAGGTGTTAAAGAAATTGATATCTCTAATGAATTAGAATTTTTTATGCGTAAGCAGGGTGCTACGTCATCCAGCTTTGACATTATTGTTGCTTCTGGAGAACGTTCTGCATTACCTCATGGTGTAGCTTCAAACAAGGAGATACAATCAGGTGAACTTGTTACATTAGATTATGGAGCATTATATCAAGGCTATTGCTCAGACATTACAAGAACGGTTGCTGTTGGAGAAATTAATGAACAACTTGCATCTATTTATCAGATTGTGTTAGAAGCACAACTTAGAGGGGTTACTAGCATAAAGCCAGGTATTACGGGAATCGAAGCAGATGCTGCTACTAGAGATTATATTACAGAACAAGGTTATGGTAAGTACTTTGGACATTCAACTGGTCATGGATTAGGACTTGAGGTACATGAAGGTCCAGGACTTTCTTTTAAGTCAGAAAAGAAATTGGAGCCTGGAATGGTAGTAACAGTAGAACCGGGAATATATGTACCTTCAGTTGGTGGATGTAGAATCGAGGATGACATTGTGGTTACAGAAACAGGAAATGAAAGATTAACATTTGCAGCAAAAGAATTAATTCAGTTGTAACGGGAGGAATACTAGATGATTTCAGTTAATGATTTTAAGACAGGTTTGACTATTGAGGTGGATAATGGGATTTGGCAGGTGATCGAATTCCAACATGTAAAGCCAGGGAAGGGGGCAGCTTTTGTTCGTTCTAAACTACGTAATTTACGTAATGGAAGCATTCAAGAGAAGACTTTTCGTGCCGGTGAAAAAGTAGGGAAAGCACACATAGAAACGAAAAAAATGCAGTATTTATATGCTTCTGGAGATTCTCATGCCTTCATGGATACAAATACGTATGAACAAATCGAGCTCTCGTCAAGTCAAATTGAATATGAATTAAAATTTATGAAAGAGAACATGGAAGTATCTGTCATTACCTATGAAGGCGAAATCCTAGGAGTAGAACTTCCTAACAACGTAGAATTAGAGGTTACGGAAACAGAACCAGGAATTAAAGGTGACACTGCAAGTGGCGGATCGAAGCCAGCCACACTCGAAACTGGACATATTGTTCAAGTGCCATTTTTCATAAACCAGGGTGATGTCCTGATAATTAATACGTCTGATGGAAAGTATGTTTCTAGAGCCTAATATATCGACTTCACTTACATAACAGTCCTTTAAGGGCTGTTTTTTTAATAAGTTAAGAAAATATAAAATCAGTGCAATGACTGC
>NZ_JAJERH010000076.1 GCF_016919725.2 Virgibacillus sp. AGTR | reverse complement strand
ATGGTATTTTAAAAATGTCTACTTTAGGGAGGGTTTCCATCTGAACCTGACCATGTTATAATTAACTAAATCTTAAAATATTTTTAAATTCGGGAGATGACATGTAATGAAAAAGAGAATGTTAGGCAGTATTTTGGGGTTATTGTTTATTTCATTCATACTTGGTAGCACCACAGTTTTTGCTGAAGAAACTAATTCAGAGGATGAAATTCAACCAGAAGTAACTATATATGACAATGAGGGCAATTTAGTTGAACCAATTGTTCAGCCACCAATATCGCTTCTAGGTGCAGGCCTACCAACAAAAGTTAAATATCTTAACAACTCACAATCCTACCAATCAAGTGAGTTTTCTGCATCCGGACGTAGGTATAGCGGTTATTCATTTACAACAAACAACGCTTCTGGCAAATTCAAACTCACTTTTAAGAAAGGAGGTTTTGGTGTCAATATACACACTTGGGTTGGGTATCCTGGTGACGTATTTGAATCTTATAACCTTCCTTTGAGTGGATCACCCTATACACTTATCACAGATCATTACTTCTATTTTGTTGTAGATAATCCAAATGCAGGACAAACATATAAGGTAACTGCAATAAAGTAATTCTATGACATGTTAGAAAGGAGCTATGTATGAAAAAGAGAAGTACTATTGTATTAATAACAATAAGCATTATTATTTTTGGTGTTTTCACGTATTATTCGTTTTCTACTAAAGCTAATAAAGAAACCGACAGTATAGTAACGGATAAAAATGGAGAAGTAGTAGAACCACTTAACGAAGATAACGGTAACATGGGTCATTGATGTAAGGTGCCATTACTAGGGAATAGGTTACAAGTGCATCCTTATCTTAAAAGGCGGAGTTTTTATGCTCTGTCTTTTTTACGTATATATTTTAGACTTTTTATGTAATGTTCTAGCAAAATATCACATGAGAAAATAATCTTGTGATAGGATTAAAATAGTTGAGTTTTACCTTTAGGTCAGTAGATTGAAAGGTTAAAATTAATTTCTATATTTTGGGGTCACTGTAAAGTTCTTCTGGTCTACTTCTTCCAGCATAAGTCATACACAGACCCATCAAACCAAACATCGCATTTTTTACACACTTCCTTGGAGTTTGGATTAAACATTCTTTGCATTGGTCAGTGGTACCTCCGATGAATGGGGAACACTTTGAAATGCACCCAAAACCAATTCACTGGTTATTGGAAGGATTAAAAAAACAAAATATGATCTTGGAGAGGATAAAATATAGGGAAGTATTAGGGCGCTGGGGAAATGAGGATTTTTCGAAAATAGTTGATGAGCGTAATTTTATCTGGAGTAAGAATGAAGGAACAATAGGGAGAGCAACAGATAGATTAACGAAAGAACAAGAAAGGGAATATTTAGTGAAAGAATATGATAAGCAAAGTTATTTCCAATAATCTTTCTAACTCAATGTGTGACATAAAAACTTTCAATTCCATGGGAAATGTTAATGAATATAACCTTCATTAGCTCTTCCAAATTCTTTGCCATTACTGTTAAAAAAGAAGTTGAAGTGCGTATTGGAAGGCGTATCATCGGTAAGTTAGCTTGTATAGTGTGAAACCCGTATGAAGTGTTTAGAGGAATAGTGAAAATTTAAAATAACTTATAGAGGGAGTTTTTATGGAAATTAAATTAAATTACTCACTTAATGAGGAGGATATAGATAAGTTTGTAGAAAGTTTGTACAAATTTAGTAAATATGATAAAAAGCAAAAATTTAGGGTTATATCAGTTGCGATTCCTATTCCTATATTGATTTGTGTTCTAATCGATAAATTTTCTCCAGGAACACCTGCCGGAATATACATGATTTTTATAATCCTGGGTTCTCTTCTTATGTATAAAACTGGCTTAGACGATATTAAGAAAAATAATAAAAAGGCTATAATTAACAACAAAGTTGGGTTTGTAGGAGAAAGGCAAGCTATTTTAACTAACGAATCTATTAAAATCAAATTTATTAATGATCAAAAGAAAGAAATAAAGAATCTATGGCAAGATGTGGATTTTTATATTAGGGAAAATGAGAATATTTTTATATTCATAGAGAATAAAAATATTGTGCATCAACTAAAATTAGGTAGTAAAATTGATCTAGTTGAAGATTTCTTAGAGAATATAGGAGTAAATAAAAAAGTGTAGGCTCTCCCTACACTTTTTTATTATTCATCTTCTTCAAGAACATCGTCAGCATCCGCAGCTCCTATAATGAAGGATACTAGTAGAGCTATAGTTCCAACAACAGGATTTGTATAAGCAGGAATTCTAATTGCAAGTCTTGCAGCTGCTAAGCCAAGAGCTACCCATTCAGCTTTCTCTATAATTTCTCTCACAGGGGTATACTCTGGAGCACCTGTATTTGTATAATATTCATGAATAACAGATACTGCTAATTCTACAGCTTGTCCATCTACTTCTATCTTGTCTTTGTAAGCAGTAATTTTTATTGTATGAACAGTTGAAGTTATATCGGAGGAAAATTCAATCCAACCATTCCCTATAGTTATAGCCAAATCATCTAGTTGACGCTTATAATCCTTAATTCTACCTGCACTTAAATTGCCATATAAATCGCTACCAATTAAATCTTTTATATTATAGCTAACGTTACTGTCGGTTACTTGAATTACTTTGTTAGCATCACTATTTAATTCATAGCTAGTCTCTGCCTCAATATAAATTTTATAAAGAAGAGTATCGAAGACTTTTATTCTTTCATTAAAGTTAAATTTGGCTCCAAAAGCATTTGGATCTGAAAAGAATCCAGATAAACAGCCGCCTAAGTCTAGCATTTCATCGTATAATTTCTTTCTTACTGGATTCTCTTCAGAAGGAGGATTAACACTACTTACACCAGTATCTCTTCCTGAATAGTCATTTTTGTCAATTCTAAGTGAGCCAGAAATACCATCCGCAATAGTAGTCTCGTAAAATTGGCTGAAGGACCAATTTGTTGGCATTGGATATCCTAAATTACCACTAAATCCTGTTGACATATTTGCAACAAAACTATGTTCTGCATTCACAATTGAATCACCATATGCTCGAATACAAATATTTCTTGGTCCATATACTCCTAGCTTATACTTATTAAGACCGGATTCGCCAGCTGTTGAATTTAAAGCTTGTTTTACTCCTCTTAAATAAGGAAGAATTAAGTTAGTGACCTCAAAATCATACGCATCAAAATCAACTGCAAAATATATAGTTGTGCCATAAGGAAATCCTAATCGTTCAGCCGCCTCAGTAGCTCTAAGTCCATCACTGAATCCTCGCTCATAATTGAAGTACTCCGCATACCACCCACCATCTTGATATATAGGGAAGACACGTATACCGTTTACTGCAAGAACGTTTAGTTCCTCTTGAGTCATTGCTTTTGAACGACGTTCGGCTCCAGTTCCTACATATCCTGTTAAATAGCGACCGATAATCTGGTAATTATAATTAAGCAAGGTATTAGCAGTTGTTTGATTAATAACCGTAGATGCATCGCAAGCGATTGCCACCCGTCCGGTATACCCATTGCTCGTTAGCAATTGCTTGATGGTTGGCATATCAGCAACCCCATTAGCAGGAAGGGTCATAAATTCTTGGAATTCTCTTACTGCTGATTCTACAGATTCCCCATAATTACCGTCATATAGACCTGTTTGATAATATCCATTAGCTGCTAATGCGAATTGAAGAATTCTATTTTGTTCTCTATTTTCATTCCCCAGTCTTAGGGTTGGAGTGTTAGATTGTGTACTAGGTCCATAATGACCATTCGCAATATGTCCAATACCAATTTCATGTTGTAGAGCATAGATAATAGCTTTGTTAGTTTTTCTTTCATATATCCCATTTGTTGGAATGTAGTCGAAATATTTACTATAATTTCTGTTTAGTAATTGCTGCATTGTTCTAATATATGATGGATATCCATCTGATTGTTTAAAACCATCAGTATTTAATATTGCTTCCATCAATTTAGCATCTACATATCCAGTTGGATTCAATCCAACGTGAGTTTCAAATTCCTTAACTTTATCTTCTGTATGCCCAAAGAAATTACCTGTGAACCCACCTGGGTTATATCCTTTACACCAAAATCCGCCTTGGAGAATTCTGTTTAGATTTGTTGGCTCTTCATTATTATCTTGTCTAGATAATCCAGGGAACTTTTCTCTTGTACTTGGCCCAAAATTAGGTACAGGAGAATCTATTCCAATTTCGATTTGAAGGCCGATAATTAATGCATCCACAGTTGTGTTTCCTGTTCTTCCATCTTCAGGTATAGGTGTATACCCAGTCTTTCCTGTGTAAGTTTTGTTCAACCACTTTTGTACTTCTAATACCATTTTGTCCATAAATTTCAATCCCTCTCATTATCTTATTTGGATGGGCCCCATATTAAGTAAAGAGGAACGAAACTAAAATAAAACAACCTGTTTTGCAAAAACTGATATAACAAAAGGGGAAAAGGATGCTTGTTTTCCTGCAGTGAGTGTTCTAAAATTCTCTTTTTCATCTGGAATATAGATATACTCAACAAGTAAAAAAAGGACATTTTTTAGTTAGTCCTTTCCTTTCCAAATATTATCTTACCCAATTCTACAGAATAGAAATAAACTAAAACCCTCATGGGTGTATTCTTTAGCAATATTGGTGAAAGTTCTATTGAAATGATCGTCGCTACAAACATATCCTGAACGAGTTCTGATTGTAGTCCAAAACCCATTTCCATCTTCTTCTTTTTTATAAAGAGAGAGGATCATGTTGAAATTCAACCGTCTATCACTTTTCAGTACTTTGCCAAAAACTTATCTAAACAGCGATTAATATACTTTTAGCAATGGTTAAACTTAATCCCTTTACGAAAGAAGGCTGCTTTAAATAGTTCGTATCCACCACAGAATCCAAAAATAAATTTTCCAGCAATATGGCTGGCATGTTGGTTTCCCGAAGAACCGCAAAATTAGCTTCCTTTCTCCCTCTGTCCCGCAAATTATACTGTGCATAAAACTCCATGACAGATGTATGGATCACACGCTGAATTTCCCCGGTTTTGGTGTTACGGAATCCCGGATAAATATAACTCTCTAAACCTTCCCCTCCTCCGGCGTTATGATGAGAGAGACAAACAAATCGGCACCATAGGCATTGGCCATACGTGCCCGTTCGCTTAAGGATATAAAGGTATCTGTGGTTCTAGTCATATGGACTTCCATGCTGCTTTCGTTTAACACGGCGTAAACTTTTTTGGTTATGTCTAACGTTAGGTCTTTTTCCACTAAATCAAACCCTGAAGTACCAGGATCATATCCCCCGTGTCCGAATAGTCTTTAAAGAAACAAAAAAATGGATGACTTTACATTGAATACTGTAAAGTCATCCATTATGACTGGTTAAGATAACCGCGGTTTGTTGGCGATACACCTTTCCTGAATTTTCGAGTCTCCAAGCCCCCTGATAATAGGGTGTGATCTTGTTGTCAGGAAAAGGGTCCAGACGAACCGTGTTACCCACACATCCCGTTTTGTTTAACATATCATCAGGTGTTCAACAATGTGTCATAGCATATGGTAAAATTTGATGTTTAAAAGGTTATTGGGGCATTAATTTGTGCTATAATTGTGAAAAGACTTGTATTTTATGTTATATTTGATAAATTTTTACAAATATACGGCGTCTTTTTAAAATAAAGCACGCAGAGAGGGGTGGGGGTGAGATGGTACTAAAATCGAGAAATACAATGGTAGCGTCGGCTGTACTTTTCCTTCTTGTTGTGATCCTTCTGCGTTGTGCCGGCGGTTTTGTCGAAGATAACATTGTGCGGGTGGTTGGTTCGATTTTCGGCGGTAGTGCAGAGAACATCCCGTTGATTGATTTCAGTTCGATTGATCTGTCATGGATAAACCCTGCAAATTGGTCTATGGACGAAATCATTTCCGGCGTTAATCAATGGTTGCACGATATAATTGACTCGATACTACCGGCTGTTATTAACACGTTGAACATCGGAGTGATTACGGCTATTGCAACCCGTGCGAAATTGTTGGGTGCGGTAACGACCGCAGTGAAAGCTGCACCTGCAGCGTTATAATTCAAAGTGAGCAAGCTTAATTGGGAGATAAGGCAGATGGTAAAAAGATTGGCGGAACGACCGACCTGGGAAGGGTTCGGTCCTTCGTCTATTTTTTAGTCAAACATCAAATAAAAATCATAAAAACAACTATATGTCCAGTAATTTACAAGTGATTTGTTTAACATTTCAAATTCGGTTTTTATCAACTTTTATTGACTTCCATTATATGGAATTATATGATAATTATAGGTCATAAGACAAAGACCAGAATAAAGGTGGGTGAGGGTCTAATGTTAGAGTCAAACACAGACAGATCATATTTCATGATCGGAGCCGTTATCGTTGCCGCTATCTTAATCGCAGGAGCTACGTTCATTTTTAGAGATGTATTGTTCTTCAATGACGACGCGGTCATCCCGTCGTTACTTGATAACATTTTTGGCCAGGCGAATGAGATGATAACCGATATTGATAACAATTCCGGTTTGAGCTAGGGCTCATAAGCCGTAACAATTCATTGCTTGTACAAAAAGGAGTCCTACCGAAAGGACTTCTTTTTTTATGAAGTGAACAGACGAATAAAAAGAGGTGACGTACGATGCTAAGGGATGCGCCGAAGATTTATCTACTCATGTTCCTATTTCTTGCACTGTTGAGCCTGCTTGTCATCTGGTACACGGATATGTTCCAAAGGGATGACGATACCCTGCAGCTTAATGATGCGATTCTTTCGACGTCTGTTTCCGAGGTGGACCAGAGATCGCGGTTGTATGAAGGGTCGCTTCTGCTGTCTGAGACGTTTGAACCGGCAATGTGGGAGCGTCTCGTTATGATTTATAACAAAGGAGACACCGTCCAGTTTGATTATATGTTCGATACTGAAGATGAACATTTCGATAATGTTGAAAACCATACGGTTTCTTCTCCGACATATGTCATCGGAGGTACAGGCTCAGACGTTCCAAACGAAGATCATATGGCGTACATGACAGGTCGACCGATCCAGGCAATTCGCGTGAAGGTCCACGAAAAAGGGGACAGGGTAGGAGAATGGACATATACCTCTACGATAGCCGTGGATGCTGCAAGTAAATCAAATGCTGAGTGATGCCGTATTAATTGAAGGAGGTTGTATACCAATGCAGAGGCAATGTAAATTATGGTTTCGATGGTTCGTGTTCAGTGTGGGGATGCTCGGTGTACTGATTTTTACATCGAACGTGTCTGCCGCAGTTACTGTTGGAGATATTTTAGATGGTCATGCCGATGTTCCCAAAGATAATGATGTGGCTAGTAGCAAATATGCCGTAATTGCGCAATTTGGTAGTAAATCTGAACTAATTCTAAGCGGAGCCACCACGAAAAAAAGCAATAATGGTCGTGATTTGTTCGTAGAGCCGAGCAATAATAAGAAAGGAAAGATCAAAGCCCTTTATACGAATGTCGGCACATATAAGGGCAAATCGTTAGATTTTGAATTGATCGTCGATGATTGGGAAGAAGCAGGGTTTAATGGTGGCGAATTTTTCCTCTTTTATGATACGCATATTGGATTCAAGCAGGGTGGATATGAATATGTGTCACTTAGAGGAACGTATAAGTATAGCGATACAGGAAAACCGGCAACGGATTTGACAGGTTCGTATATGACCGTGAATGACTTGGATGCCAACCAATTTATGACGTTTGACTCAAACATGATAAATAAAATCGATAAGATTTACGCTTATGGTAATTCTTGGGTGAGTTACTGGAAGCGAAGCGGTAAAACGAATATCGGAGCGAGATTCAATCAAGCATTGGATCCCGATGATGAGCGCGGGATTATTACGATGCTGGTTAGCGGATATGAGTTCGACTTCGAATGGCACAAAGACTGGTCTCGTCCGTCATCAAACAATCAATATTATAATTTTGATCGTACATTAAATTGGCGAAATGAAGCGAGTGGGCAATATTTCGGCTATATCAGTGAAAAGCCAGTCCGAACGGAAGTGCTGGACCCAACCAAAAAAATTATCGATGGAAGTGGGAAGCAGAGAGACTCAACCACTATTACGGCGCCAGATAGTTTTACGTACGAGGTTTATCATACCGTTCCATCAGAATATCCAAAGTTCTTCTATGATTCTTATGTCATGAAAGATGTGATTCATGGTGCGCTATCGATTGATGATGTGAAGGTGTATAATTCGGACGATAAGGATGTGACAAGCCGTTTTACAATTCGTACTCATGGACAAACGATAACCGCTACAGCAAAGGGTAGCACCTTATCCAATAAGGGTTTTTACGGTAAGGATTATCGGTTTGTCATGGATGTAACTGTAGATAGTTCTCCGAAATTGCTTGATTATGCGGATGGTGATGATCATTTCATCATTAAGAACACAGCGACGGTGACGGTTGATGGAAAAGAAAAGTCTACAAATGATGTTAAAACGACGGTTAAGTTGCCACGCACCGATATCGGCATGGAAAAAATACAGATTTATACGGATAAAGCAGATGCCGGATTACCGGTGCGGTTGGATATAAAAACTAAGAATGATGTTGGTATGTACGATGATGACATCATCAAAATTGAATTATATGAAAAGCATGATGGTACCAAAACGCGCGTGGAGACAAAAAAGGTTGCGTTAAAAGATATCGCTGACACAATTAATATGAAAATCCCAGATGATGGACTGCGAAAAGATGCGGTGCGTAACTACGAAGCAGTTATTGCTGAATATAATAAACATCATATTCGTGTGAAAGATAATGTTCGTGTGATTGATACTGACGGTCACACAGCAAAAGAAGGGGTTATCACGACCGAGAAACCGTTCACGGGCGTTGTGATGACGGAGCGCAAATTAGGAGAAAACATGAAGGAATATACCGAAACGGTGGGTGTATCATATGAACCTACACCGCGAGTGAAATCAGGATATGGTATTGAGGTGACAGCGGAGATAGCCTACGGAAATGAAAAGTTAGCGGATGTGGCGCGCGTCATGAATGTTAATAGTACGGTAGATGCGAATGTAGCCGCGGATTATCCGTTGATCGATAGGAGCCTTGCTTATTATGATAGCGATCGGAGGTATGAGGACGGCGATACCATCGCGATAAATCTGTTGCGTAAACAAGAGTCTCTCGACGATGATACGTCACGGGTTACGTACCAGCTCCCACGCGTATTCTTGGAGCAACATACAGGGTATACGTTTACCCAACAGCAGAAAGCAAATGGCAGCATAAATGGTGAGGCAATTAATGCCGGTCATAAGCTTTACATTCCTGTATGGGTGGATGCACTTGGAACATACAACATGGCTTTTCAAAGTAGCGAACCAATTGGTTCTCACCGCATGCGAATCGATGTGAACGGTTCCGTTTATGTGTATGCGTACATGTTTCATCATACAGACTCAGAAACACCAGAGGAAGACGAAATACTGCTTCATCCAATACCACAAGAGGACAATCCGTTTGATTGGTAAACATTTGTATAAAACGTTGTCAAATCAGTAGAATGCCCCACTATTGGGGCTTCTTTTTTACTGGAAAATTTTGTATAATAAAGAAAATGGGATAAAAAGGAGCGGGCTATAACATATGGGACCTAAAAACATCAAATTGCGGACAGCAAATAACGATATTAGAAAAAATACTGGAAGGACAGAGATGGGATACTATTCATTATTGCAATATCAAATTAACAAATTAATAGATAATGATGTGTCTATCATTTTCATCGACCCCAAAAACGAAAGAATAAAAAATAAATAATATGAATTGCTATAGAAAGGATGGTAATATGCCAAATTCAGAGATCGCGTTTGATTTAGACATTCACCCATATTTAGGGTTCTACCAAATAAATGAAAACGGAATGAAATGCGAATTTATGGAGTTAGAAGGCTATAATATGCTATGTAACCGAGATATTGGGGTATTTAAAAAAGGAGAAACTTATCTTATTCATAGTAATTCTAACGATGATATTATTTTCGACAATGATCAAGCAAGAGAATTAGCCTTGAAATCGGGGAGAAAATTAAGCGATCTTGATTTAGAGTATGGTTTTTATGAGTTTATCCCAGTTGAACGTTTTGAAGATAGAACATTTACTCTAATAGAAGTACTTGATTAGATCAATCAAAAATAAAAGTTAATTAAATTAGGTGTGAAGGGTTCTATACCAGGTATTTTTGTTACTGTGGGGTTGATTAATGGTAAGTGTGGAGAAAAAGCAAGTAAAAATATAAACATTACTTATAAGAAGGTGTTTATTTTTGGATAAATTAAAGAAACAATTTATAAGATATTATGTCATTATACCAATTACTTATTTTATATCATGGGAAATTTTTGCATTCATTCGCGGAGATGATTTAAATGAAGCTTTTTCTTGGGTTGCTTGTTACTACATTTTGATGAGTATCTACGGATTTGTTATTATAAAAAGTGATAAAAATAAGTAACTATCAGCTCTTATATAGGGCGCTCGGTACATGCCTATAAATTTAAGGAGAATGACTTTACCAAAATGAAAAAAACACCATCCTTACAGTAAGGATGGTGTTTTATGTGTAGAAAAGTTTACAGCCTAAGATCTAGATGCAATTAAACTTTGGATTACCTTTTTATTTGATATAGACTATACGATGATATAATGATGAATATAAAACATACAAAAGGAGAGATGAATTAGAAGATGCAACAGACAAAGAGAGATCAATATAATTTTATTATAAATAAAGCGATAGACCACTTAAGGGAAAAGCCAGATGAAGAGCTACAAATGAAATCTATTCAAATCAACAAATTTTCTTCCCAAGATAGGTCTGATAAATTATTTACTGATTATCCGAGTCTTAGATATTTCCGGCCAATTTTCGTAGGATACTTTGCTACAAATAAAAAAGTTTTATTGCTTAGTTTGATTCTTGCTGCGCTGTTATGTCTGTCCACATTCATTTCAGTTGCCATGGCTTTTGGGGAAGTGCTTACGAGTGTTGTGTTTTTATTTTTCATTTATTTTTTATCTGCTGGATTATTGGTTATGGGATTGCAGACATTATTAGGGTTTTTAGGTAAAAATAGCGATCTGGATCGGTTCAAACGTAATGTTGTAGACATTACAAATAGATTTAATGAGCTGAATCGTAGTGAATACGTAGATAAATGGAAAATAACGTATGAACATGAATATGTTCAAGTTATATTTTATCCACCCTATAATTTAGGGAATATAGAACCGAGTATAATGTTGGATTATTATAGTGCTTATTTCAATAGAAATACACATGACGAACAAATTACGGAGGATTCTGGAATATACTTCACAATTCGCTACCTAGAAAAGAAGCTAAATACCGAAAAACAACAACAAGAAAAACTTCAAGAAGTTATTAATTCTATTGAAGGAGCGCAACGGCTTGAAGTGGCTGAGATGGCCCAAGAGAATGAAGATGCTTCTATTAAGCAGGAAAAAAATCAAATGGATGTTTATTTATTAGAAAAAGCAGAAAAAGATTTGGATAACTTAGTTGGTTTAGACGCAGTCAAAGATAAAGTTACTCAATATAAAGATAATATTATCATACAGTTAGAGCGTATTGAGATTGGCCAGAATACAAATTTTCACAATCAACACATGCTCTTTACTGGTAATCCCGGAACAGGAAAAACAACAGTTGCTAGAATCATGGCAGATATATTTAAAGCTCTTGGAATGGTGTCGAAAGGCCATTTGATAGAAGTAACCCGGAAGGATTTAGTCGGTGAACATATAGGGCACACTGCGCCAAAAACAAACGGCGTAATTCAACAAGCCATTGGTGGTGTTTTGTTCATTGATGAAGCTTATTCTCTTACACGTACAAATGAATCTGATTTTGGTATTGAAGCTGTTGACGAACTTGTTAAAAGCATAGTCGTAGCTATACGAGATCGGAGTCCACTGTTAGATTCCATAAACGTTTCCATTTCATCGGTATACCCAGCTAAAATAACTACAAGGTCATCGCTGTATTCCTCCATACAAATTTCTGGCCGAAATGATGTTGGAAATGGAAGAGCAGTAGACAAGATGCTACAACAAATTATTGATCAACAATCGAAAAGGCTTGTCAAAACGCCTGATCGTAATGCAGATGAATTAAAAATGATACTTCCAGAAGATATTGTAGTCCAGAAAGCAGAAAAATTTGATTTAGAAAAAGAACTCTCTACAATCGTTGGAAACGAGGAAATTAAGAACCATATTCGAACGCTGGGAGCCCAAGTTAAACTCCAAAAACAAAGAAGAGAAAAAGGTTTAGGGACAGCGAAGGGGCAATCACTACATATGGTTTTCAAAGGGAACCCGGGTACTGGGAAAACGACTTTTGCTAGAATAATAGCAATGCTCTTAAAAGAAATAGGCATTATTAAATCTGGACACTTGGTGGAAACGGATCGTAGTAAACTTGTAGGAGCTTATATAGGTCATACAGAAAAGAATACGGAGAAGGTTATTAAGCAATCACTTGGTGGAGTTCTTTTTATTGATGAAGCTTACACACTAGCTGACGGATATTCGCAAGATTTTGGTTCAAAAGCTATATCAACTATTATGAAGGCAATGGAAGATTACCGCGAAAATTTAGTTGTCATCGTGGCAGGATATAACAAGGAAATGGAAGATTTTCTCGCTATTAATCCGGGTTTAGAATCAAGGTTTCCGTATACATTTGAATTTAAGGATTATACGGAGGAAGAAATGTTTGAAATTTTAATAGGAATGGCTGAGGCGGAAAACTATGTTATTGACCAGAAATGCAATCCGATTATCAAAGAATTATTTAGAGAAGAAATAAATAGTGGTAAATCAGGGAATGGACGGTATGTAAGGAATTTGTTTAATGCTGCAGTCCAAAATCTTTCCGTCCGTCTTTTTCAACATCATAATCCAGATGAGAAGGATTTGCAGATGCTTAAGGCAGAAGATTTTCAAAAAATAATGATGAAACAATAGAGGGTTATTTAATAATTAGCTTGTAACATTTGCTACTTCACTATTTTTCACAAAAATTGCATGCTTATAAGCATTTTGGCTTTCTTCTTTATGGGGTACCGCCAACCAAATGACATAAAACCCACGATAAGACATTTTCTGGAAGATAAAAAGTCGATTTTCCCACGTTAAGGAATTTCGGCTTTTGTGTTTTACTTTCGGAGTGGTCGTAATGTTTCTAATGTAGTTGATTGCTTAAATTTGAATTTATATTCACCAAGGAAGTTGATATGTTCCCAGCCAAGCGGTGAAATATGATGTAACAATTCTTCATGCAAGACACCGTTCTCTTGTTCATATTCTATTGCCTTGGTTAAATGTAGCGTATTCCATATACTAATGGCATTAATAATAATATTTAATGCACTAGCTCTTTGAAGTTGATCCTGAAGCGCACGTTCACGCAACTCGCCACGTTTTCCGAAAAAATAGATCTAGCCAAAGAGTTTATAGCTTCACCTTTATTTAATCCACGATGAATTTTTCTTCTTAATGTTTCACTTGAGATGTAATCTAAAACGAAAATTGTTTTTTCAATCCTTCCCATCTCACGAAGTGTTGTAGCTAAGCTATTCTGCCGAGCGTAAGAACCAAGCTTTCCCATAATAAGAGAAGCAGATACAGTACCCTTCTGAATAGAATGAGCTAATCGTAATACATCATCGTAATTTTTTTTGAATAACATTTACATTGATTTGACCGCGCAATGATTTTCTAGTTGTGGAAAATCACTAGATTTTCCTATCGTGTAAAGCTTTGAGTCAGCTAAAACTCGTAAACGCGGTGCAAAACGAAAACCCAATAAATGGGCTAAGCCAAAAACTTGATCAGTATAACCAGCAGTATCTGTATAATGTTCTTCAATCGCTAAATCGGTCTCATGGTGAAGGTGGCCATCAACGACATGTACAGGAAAATAGTAAACAACATTTTTCCATGTGCTGTTGTTGTATCCATGATTCATTTAAACTTTTCAAGTACGCTCCTTTGTGAGAAATTTGTTCCGTAATTTCAATGAAATCTTTTGTAGAAAGTGATAATCGAGTTAAATCTGTTACAACAACTGTACCTTCTAGACGAAGAAATTCTAGCATACTATTTAACTCCGGCCGATTTCTTTTTGTACCAATTATTTTTTTGAAGAAAATGCGATTACATCCAAATTTTTCTAATGGTTTTTGGTACAATGTTTAGTAAAGGAGATGATAAACATGAAGTCTGGTTACGCTGATAGTGATGCATACACTCAGTTAAAACACCGATGGTCTGACCTGTCGTATGATTTGCGCAATGGAAATAATCTAGCTATTGAATATCCATACAATCAGCAGTTTTCAAAGTCTCGTTATTTTAATAGCTCAAATGAATACTACAAAGAGTATGTACAAGGTTATTTTGCTCCTCATCCAATAGATTGGCATGTAGCAGCATGGATGGAAAATCAATTTGTAAAAAGTATCGGAGATCCAATACAGTCTAGTACTAATAATGTTATAGCTACAGAGGAGCTTCTCACTAATAACACAAATAAACCACGAGAATTATTAACTCCAGAACGATCTTTTACAAGAACATATTCTACAGTTTTAACTCATACGAACAGTGCCGATTTCGGATTGAAGGCTACCTCAGAGTTTAAAATCCCTTTAGTTGGTGGTACAAAAACAGAATTATCTGCAGTATATAAGTACGGAGAATCTAAATCACAAACAACAACCGAAAGTAATACTATTAAAATACCATCTCAAAAAATAACCGTCGAACCTGGACAGAGTATTAAAGTTACTTATCTAATTACTGAAGGTGAGGCAGTAGGTAAATTAGGGTTTTATGGTACACTTAAAGGCTGGACTCCTAATTGTATGGCCTATTTCTCACCAAATAAAGGTGAGGTTCCATTTAATTATATGGTAATCGGTGACTGGTTCCTAACTAAAGGAAAGAGTGAATATAATGGATGGTCTTATAATGCACCTGATGAAATGAACTATAAGATTGATGATGGTACTTATAAAGCGAATTATTATTCTTCAAGTCAGTTAAATATTACTGATATAGATACTAATCAAACAACTAGAATTAATGTGCCAGCGATCGTAAAAACTAATTAGTAGTGGCCACCGCACATGCCCATCAACTTAAGTATATTAACTAGCCAACAAGTGTAAAAGGGGGAGAAGATGCATGTAAACATTGCGTCTTCAGATGGATGTTGTTGAAGAAGAACTTTACGTGCTACGAGTTACAATAAATTAGAAGTGATACACCCTAGCTACCTTTTTTGCAAAACTGAAAAGGTAGCTTTTTTCATCTACAAATCCTTAACGTAGGAAATTCAACTTCCAAAAAATGTTTTAGCGTGGGTTTTATGTCATTTGGTTGGCGGGACCCCTCTATTAATAAGATTTATACCACCAGTAAATAGGGCTAAAGGAGGTACCTATGGAATAGTATTAACTTTTGGATAGATACAGATCAAATGTATTGGAGCTTACAAAAAGAGTGCAACGTTCATTTCTTTTTTGTTTGTCTTAATAAAAGATATATAAAAGAAATACAAAACATAAATAAAAATGTTTTTAACCAATCTAAATTATCATTAGTTTCGTATTTAAATAGCATAACAGCAAGGTAAAATACAACGAATAGAAATGCATATGTAATTAAATAATTTTTTCGGGACATAAATTCCACCTCTTAATTATTAAGATATCAAATTTAATTTTTTATTACCAGATTAATATACTACGGACTTGATTGCCTTACTGAAATATACCTCTATTTTAGAAGTTCCTTTAAGGTAACTCAATGTAACAAAAATGAATGTTAATGGAATATCTTTTATTATATCAAGGTTTTCAGTTTTAACGTACAAATTTCCGTTTTGTCTATACCCAATAACTAGTTTTTCAGAACCTAACTGATAACATATCGGTCGGGTTCTTTTTTAGTTTAATTTGACTCCAGAACAGTAGTACATATTTTGTCATAAGTAAATGTCACACAAAAAAGTATTGAACATCCTGTACAGGTGACACAGATGTGTCGTTGAATCAATAACTAAAACACTATACACACAGTCGTTTGTGTCGTATAATAGGGTCAAGGTATAAAAATGGAAAATTTTTCAATTTATAAGTGCACACCGGTTTATCTATATCAGAACCGGAATGGATCGATACGAATCTGTTTAAATAGACGAATAGAAAGGATGCAGATGCAAATGGCTTTAGGTAAAAAGAGAGAACAGCAGGTACAGGAAAAAGTGGAGCCTCATGAGTTGATTAGCTCGACTGAGGTCGAAAATATACGGAAATCTCTTATTGAAACACACGCAGATTTGGTCGTGCAAGGGATGCTCGACCAGGATGTGCGCGCGAGGCTGGAACGTATCGTGAAACGAGATCATAAGCAGGCAACCAAAGACAATCCCGAGGTGATTGCTTATGTTGTTCGTGAAACCATTGGAACGGGTGTTATCGAGGAAATTCTTCAGGACCCGTCCATCACGGATATCGGCTACAACGGAAAAGAATTGATTGTTGAGACAAATGACAGCAAACAGCGGTTTGATACGAATTTTGAAATATCGGAGGCGTATATCGTGCGTCTCGTCAACAAGTTTGCTAACGCCAACAACAAGGAATTTACAGCGAAAAGTCCGATTTTCGACGGACGTTTCCAGAACGTACGTATCAACGCCGTACATGCGCAGAACACAGCGCCAGAGTCAGGAACGACGATGTCGCTCCGTGTGGTGCGGCCAAAGCTTGCCCTTACGAAAGACAATTTCGAGGGGTTTGCTCCGATGTTCATGTACGACTTTTTTCGGGCGGCTGCCATCGTGAAAGCAAACATGGTTATATCAGGGACGACAGGGACGGGGAAAACAGAGCTTCACAAATTAATTTCCGGGTTCATCCCATTTGACGATCGGATTCTTCTAATCGAAGATACGCCAGAAACGTTTATGAAGGAAATGTTTAAGGACAAAGACGTGTTTTCCTGGGTCACTTCGGACGGAGTCAGCGTTACCCATCTTATTAAAGCGGGACTTCGTAACCACCCAATTTGGATTATGGTCACAGAAACACGTGGTCAAGAAGCCTACGAGATGATTCAGGCGGTACTTTCCGGGCACTCAATCATTACGAGTTTGCACGCAACAGAAGCGAGAGCTATCCCTTCCCGTTTTATCAACATGGCGAAGATGGGATATGAATTGTCTGAAGAGGCGCTCAAGCAGGACATCCGTATGTATTTCGATTTCGGGATACATATACGGAAGGCAAAATATCACGGTCATGTTATTCGTTATTTGTCTGAGGTTATCGAGTTCAATCCAGACGGGGATCAAACCGTATTTAAGCAACGTTTTGTAGACGGGGTTTTCCAATTCGAGACGTTCGATGTCTCCCAGAAGTTTAAAGACAAAATGGAAGAATCCATGGTGGAGATGAATTTCCCAGCAAATTTCAAATCCGAGCGACCTTATAATCCAGATAAAGATACACATACGTTTGAATCATCGATTCCTTTGGATAAAACAGGACGTCCAGACCACGCGAAGATCAAGGCAATGGGGACGACGCTTGACGTCTTGATGGGTCGGGAGAAATTAACGTACAACTCGGACGAAAACGGAGAAGGATTGGATTACCGTACGGACAGGGACGGATACATCGCACCAGAAGTCGACTCATCCTCTCCTTCATCGAGTGTAGCGTCGAGGAAAATCAATCAAGTTAAACAACGGGTGGAAAACAACGATAGGCATCGGACGTCTCGTCCGGTGAAACCAAAAGAAGACAACACCGATCTCGGGGCGGATATCGATCGTATATTGCAGGACATTGGTGTAGGTGCTAATGCTCAGAATGAAGAAGAAAAGCCAAAAAAACCGCCGAAACGCCCACCGTCTAATCCGAAGACGAAAGCGCAGAGTCTATCCGTATCAGACATTGTGAACGAAAAGCGCCGACAATTGAGTCAGGAAGACGTATAAGAAAGGAGAGAGATGTCGTGGCGATAGCAACCAAAAAGAAGAAATCGCTGAATGTAGATGAACTAAGGGCTTACCGTGTCGCTTATGGCGGTAAGCTTGGCGTAAAGGATTTTGCGAATTATGTAGGGCTTCCTGCGGGGCTGTTTGGAGTGTTTTCTTTTCTGCTCTTATATAACGGTTGGGTATCGATTGTCTGTGTCATTATCGGGGTAATCTACGGGGTGTCATTTTTGCTTCCTCAATCGATTAAAAAACAGTATGAATACGAAGCGTTTAACCAGCGCAACAAATTTCTGAACAATATCACGCAGGTGCTTACTGACGATAATCAGACGGTCTTGATGGCCATACGAAAGGTCACATCGAGAGCGGACGGGGAGTTCAAAGAAGATCTGAAACGATTTCATGCGATGTTGATTGGCGCCGACAATGAACGGATGCGGGAATCGGTTAATTGGTTTAGTGATCAATATGATGACGACGTGATTTTTCTTCAGTATCTGGAGCAGTTGGAAACAGCGATGATCGAAGGAAAGACAAATATGGATACACTCAAGGACATTAAGACGTACCATAACGACATCCGTAAGAAGCAGGACGCTTATGAAAAAGCCAAAATCGGGCATTTGCGGGACATGAAACAGTTGATCATCATTACTGGTATCCTCATCATTGCACTTGCCGTAAGTTTTGGTTTTGAAACGTATTTAAATGCTTTTGCAAGGCATCCGGTCGGTTATATTTCGAGCGGACTGTATCTTCTCATGTTGGCAATGTTTTTCAAGCAGTTTGTTGGGTATCTGTTCGACGATTCGGTCATGGAAATTCGTAAGAAATAAAGGTACGAAATTTTAATCAGAAGGGAGTCTTGCGTTTATGCGTCAAGTTACTGGTGCTACGAGTACAACCGGTGTGTCCGAGCGTTCGCCCCGCAAGCCGACAAAGCGCAAAGAATTAAAACAGGCAAAGCGAGTAAGAAAACAGGAAAAAGCCCGAAAGGATAATCAGGAGAAGAATAGAGCAAGAGTGAGAAAAGGCAAGAAAATCAAAGCGGACCCAGGAACGGAATTCAAGCCGTCAATATGGGAAAGGTTCGCTGAGGACAAGTTGTATCATCAGCTCCGAGAGATGGGGGATACAACGAAAAACATCGACAAATTCCAGCGAAAACGAGCACTGTTCTCTCTGTTCATCGTTCTTATCGGGTGTGTTACAGGTGCATTTGTCCACGTTTGGCTCTATCTTACCGGACCTATTTTTGGAGTTGTGTTTTACAAGATGCAGGCAAAAAAGGTAGATAGGTTCTATAAGGCGTGGAAATTCCAGCGCCAATTGAACTTTTCGAAATTCACACGTCTGGTGATTCCTTATTTAAAGCGTCGAACGACGGCGCTGTATACAATTTTTAACAAGATCCTACAGCGAACGGATGATGAAGCCGATAAGCGCAGTTTGTATCAATTAATGGGGGAGATGGGAGATAATCCGGAAAGTCTTGATCCATTCACGGATTTTGCCGAAAGATCATCAGGTACGGATATGAGTCATTTGTTCATGTCCACGATTTACGACTTCCAACATTCTACGTTTGACGTCTCAGTTATCGACGAGCTTGGTCGTATGGCAAGTGAGGATATGATGAATGCCATCGATGAAATCATCGAGATGAAATTGCGTCGGTTTGTCATGTTCCCTACGAAAGTAGTTATGTCGAGTTTTATTCTTGTCGCAGGGCTTGGTGTAGGGCTCATGATTGATAATTTCAAGGACTTAGATTTCAATGGCGGGGTGATGAACCCCTCAGCACAAATACAGAGTGCCGAGCAAATTAAGGAAAACGCGGTCGATGGAGATACTCCGTCACAATTAGAAGAATCAAAGCCATCAAATCAAGAAGATGATAAAGAGGCGGCAAGTGACGACTCTGATTGAATATCTACTAGTTTACGTGATTATACGTGAGCTCCGACCTTATGTAACAAACAAACATATATGATTCTTCCCAGGTTGTCGTAAAAGTGGTGACTGGGGGTTATAATGGTAATATCTACCAAAAAACAGAAAGGAGTGCGTACGTATGCTTGAAGGTGCTGTGATGGAATACGCCAAGTGGTTCATTGGGATGGTCAGTGTCATGTTTATCACCGTGGCGGTCGTCTTTATGTTTAAACTCAACGAAATTAACAGTTTTCAGCAGGATGTGAACTATCAAATTGAGCGCCACGGTGGACTAACACAAGAAGCGAAAATCGCGCTGAATCAAAAGGCGAAAGCCTCCTACGGTGGATGCATTGTCGAGAGTTCGAAGGATAATGCTCCATGCTTGTTTGCTTCTGATCGCGCTGATGAAAGCGTGAAATCAAGCGGACTTTTTATCAGGGAATACAAGGCGCAAGAGGACGGTTCGACCGTCTATTATGATAGAGGTGATGACCAGGCCCGTTATGGAACGACAATTCATTACGTTCTCACCCGACAGATCGGAAGCATCGGTGGAACATCGTTTTTTAAGCCGTCGGTGACCGGAATGAGCGCCAGCCGTGTGAGAGGTGAGCCCGATGTATAAGGTACGTGAAAGGACAGGTGAAAGCTAATGCTGGAATCGAATACATTTCGGAGTATGATGCTGGTTGGTGGTGTGATGTCGCTTGCCATTATTATCGCTTGCTTTTTTGCAACCCCGCTCGTTCCTATAGATGGGAAGGCGAAAACGAATTATGAAAACGTTATGGCTGCCGATTTGGGTGATACGGAGCATCTAACAGGATATCAGTCGATCTTATTCGCGATCAAAGGGAAAACTCGGGGATCGGTTGACCATTATTAATAAGCGTAACGAAAAAAACCGACTCAGTTAAGGAGGCCACTGAAAAAGTCCAAAAAAGATATGATTTCCATTTTATTATGGGATTCATATCTTTTTTTAGTTACAATAAAAGTACTAAGATAGAGCGGGTGGATACAATGATACAAAAACAACAATCAATG